>NZ_JBIWKR010000004.1:365903-570137 GCF_044765765.1 Streptomyces sp. NPDC102402 | reverse complement strand
CACACCGGCGGTGGCGCGCTGGCCGGTGTGTCGGCCGATGACTGGGAGAAGGACAAGGAGTCCGGCTCCGGCGGCGAGGACGAGAAGACCTGGAAGCACGAGAAGCCCGAGGGCGGCGTCCACACCGGTGGCGGAGCGATGGCGCTCTCCGGCAGCGGCCTGGCCGCGGGCTCGGTGCTGATGCTCGGCGGCCTCGGGGCCGTCGCGTACAAGCTGCGCCGCCGCAACGCCTCCGGTACCGCGGCCGTCTGACAGGCGCCCCGCACAGCTGAATGAATCCTGTCGCGGCCGCCGTCCCTTCCCGGGCGGTGGCCGCGCCGATTTCCCCGTACAGACCGCCCGTCCCTCTCGTACGCGAAAGGCAGCATGCGCATGGCCGCCCCGCAGCCGTCCGAACCAGATCCCGCCTCCCCTGCCCTCGGCCGTTCCCTGCTGTGGCCCGTCGCGGCGGTGGTGCTGGGCTTCCTCCTCGTCTACAACTCCTTCGACGCGTCGGCGGGAGTCCAGCCGGCCCCCGCCGTGGTCTCGCTTCCCGCGGCACCGGCCTCGCCCGCCCCCTCCGCATCCGGGTCCACCGGTCCGCGCGAGCTGCCCCCGTCCTATCCCGAGCGGATCTCCATCAAGTCGATCGCGGTCGACGCCCCCTTCACCCCGCTCTCGATCGGTTCGTCCGGGCAGCTCGAAGCCCCGCCCTCGAACGACGCGAATCTGGTGGGCTGGTTCAAGAACGGCGCCACCCCCGGGGAGCGCGGCACCTCGGTCGTGGCGGGGCACGTCGACACCAAGACGGGCCCCGCCGTGTTCCTGCTGCTCAGTACGCTCAAGGCCGGGAACACGGTGGACATCACCCGTGAGGACGGAGTCGTCGCCACCTTCGAGGTCGACTCGGTCGAGACGTTCAGCAAGGCGGACTTCCCGAGCAAGCGTGTGTACGCGGACAACGGCACGGCTCAGCTGCGGCTGATCACCTGTGGTGGGGTCTACGACAAGAAGAAGAAGGACTACGAGGACAACGTGGTGGTCTTCGCCCACCTGGCCTCCACCAAGAGCCCCTGAGATCTCCCGCCCGCATGCCCGCCCGGACAAGCGGGCGCTCTGCACGGCCGTCCTCGGAAAGCTCCCCGGTGCCGGGGAACACCCTCACCGTGAACCCTCAGCCGGAGCCCTCCTCCGCCACCGCGACCTGATGGAGGGTGCGGCCGGTGCGGGCCGAGCGTGCGTGGTACGGGTCGGGGGTGCCCGGCCGGTCGTGGACGGCCTGCCGGTCGTTGGCCTTGATCAGCAGCCAGGCCTCCGGCCCCCGGGCTCCGTCCCCGTCGTCGATGTGGAAGCGGGTGAGCGCGAATTCGCCGTGCAGCTTGGCCCCGTCGAGCCAGAAGGTGGCGTGCCCCCGCTCCAAGGACTCGGCGAACGGCACGGGGGACCCCTCGAGGTCGTGGCTGGTCGGGCGGTAGGTGCCCTGGTCCCAGACGATCACGGTGCCGCTGCCCTGCTCGTCCTGCGGGATGACCCCCTCGAACTCGCGGTACTCCAGGGGATGGTCGTCCGTCGGCACGGCCAGTCGCTTGTCGCTCGGGTTGTCCGAGGGGCCGCGTGGTACGGCCCAGGACTTCAGGACACCGTCGACCTCGAGACGGAAGTCGAAGTGCATACGCCTGGCGTCGTGGATCTGCACCACGAAGCGCCGTGTGCTCTCGCTGTCCACACCTGATCCTTCCGCCGGGATGCGGTCGGACGGTGCGCACCCGCCCGGCCGGGGCCGCACCGGCTCCGCACCGTCCCTGTCTCCACTGTGCCGCCGTGGACCGCGCGCCGCACGACGGCGGCCGTACGGAGAGCCCGCGCGGCAGGGACGGGTCAGCCGGTGTGCCGCTCGAGCGCCGCGTCCGCAGCCTCGCTCGAACGGTGCCAGCGGGTGGTCACCGGCTCCCGGACCCGGATCCCGTCCGGCGCACCGAGGGAGGCGGAGCCGAACGTCCGCCCGCGGTGCGCCGGGTCGCCGGCCACCGTGAGCCGGTCCACCACCCGCAGCTCCTCGGCGGCCGGATCCAGGGTGCGCACCGCGGCGTGGGCGGAACCGCCGGCCGGTACGCGGTGGGGCCCGCTCCCGCCCTCGGGCACCGGCAGGGCGGGGCCGTCCAGATCGCCGAAGACGACGGTGGGTACGCGGTCGACGACGCAGGCCTGGCGGCCGTGGTTGGTGATGCTGATCCGCAGGACCTCCGGCCCGCCCGAGGCCTCGGCGGTGGCGGTCAGGCGGCTCTCCCGGCAGCTCGGCGGAGTGGGGGCGGCGGCGGGGGAGGCGCTCGCGGCGCCGGACGGGACCAGGAGGACGAGGGCCAGGCCGAGGGCGGAGGGAAGGGCTGTTTCGGCAGGGATGCGCATGAGTTGTCCGTTCCCCGTCGCGGTGACTTCCATCCGGCCCGGTCTGGACCAGATCCTTGACGGGCCTCGGGCCACTGCCTTAAATCAAGTGTTGAAAGATACGCGTGGGGCAGGTGTGCCAAGCGTTCACCTCTCGACGCATATCTGTCATGCGCATGACTGTCATCCCCCCACCCCGAAATGAAGTGATGACCGTGCATTCCCCCCACCACGCCGTGCGCCCCTCCAGGAGGCGCCGCACGACGCTCTACGCCGCACTCTCCCTGCTCTGCTGCTCCGTGGTCATGACCGCACTTCCCGCCGGAGCCTCGGCCGCACCCGACCCCCACACGGCTGCGTCCTCCACGGCCTCCCGGGCGGCGGCCGTGGCCTTCGAGGACAACTTCGACGGGGCCGCGGGCTCCGCCGTCGACGGTGGCAAGTGGCTGACCGAGACCGGCGACAACGTCGACAACCACGAGCGGCAGTACTACACCGCGGGCAACGACAACGCCGCCCTCGACGGCCAGGGCAACCTCGTCATCACCGCGCGCAAGGAGAACCCCGGCAACTACCAGTGCTGGTACGGGACCTGCGAGTACACCTCGTCCCGCCTCAACACGTCCGGCAGGTTCACCGCGACGTACGGGCATGTCGAGAGCAGGATGAAGATCCCGCGTGGCCAGGGCATATGGCCCGCCTTCTGGATGCTCGGCGCCGACATCGGAAACGTCGGCTGGCCCAACAGCGGTGAGATCGACATCATGGAGAACGTCGGCTTCGAACCCGGCACCGTCCACGGAACCCTGCACGGCCCCGGCTACTCCGGATCGGGCGGCATCGGCGCCGGCTACACCCTGCCCGGCGGGGCCGCCTTCGCCGACGACTTCCACACCTTCGCCGTGGACTGGGCCCCCGACTCCATCACCTGGTCCGTCGACGGCACCGTCTTCCAGCGGAGGACCCCCGCCGACCTCAACGGCAACGCCTGGGTCTTCGACAAGCCGTTCTTCCTCATCCTCAACCTCGCCGTCGGCGGCTACTGGCCCGGCGACCCGGACGGCAGCACCGCCTTCCCGCAGCAACTCGTCGTCGACTACGTCCGTGTGACGACGAGCGACTGAGCGTGGGCGCGGGGCCCGCGGTGACCGCCGCCGGCCCCGCGCACCGGCGTAGCATGATCCGCATGGAGCAGCGCACACTCGGCAGGACCGGCCGTGACGTATCGGTCGTAGGACAGGGCACCTGGCAACTCGGCGGGGACTGGGGCGAGGTGCGCGAGACCGATGCCTTCGACGTCCTCGACGCCGCCGTCGAATCGGGAGTCACCTTCTTCGACACCGCCGACGTGTACGGCGACGGCCGCAGCGAACAGCTCATCGGCCGCTATCTGAACGACCGGCCGGACGCCGACGTCCTCGTCGCCACCAAGATGGGCCGGCGCGCCGAACAGCTTCCGGAGAACTACGTCCTGGACAACTTCCGTGCCTGGAACGACCGCTCGCGCGCCAACCTCGGCGTCGACACCCTCGATCTCGTCCAGTTGCACTGCCCGCCCACGGCCGTCTACTCCTCCGACGCCGTGTACGACGCCCTCGACACGCTGGTCGCCGAGCAGCGGATCGCGGCCTACGCGGTGAGCGTCGAGACGTGCGCCGAGGCCCTCACGGCGATCGCCAGGCCCGGCGTCGCCAGTGTCCAGATCATCCTCAACCCGTTCCGCCTGAAGCCGCTCGACGAGGTCCTCCCGGCCGCCGCCGAGGCCGGTGTGGGCATCATCGCGCGCGTCCCCCTCGCCTCCGGGCTGCTGTCCGGCCGGTACACCGCCGACACGGTCTTCGCAGCCGAGGACCACCGCACGTACAACCGTCACGGCGAGGCGTTCGACCAGGGCGAGACGTTCTCCGGGGTCGACTACGCGACCGGTGTGGCCGCCGCGGCGGAGTTCGCCGGGTTCGCTCCCGAAGGCGCCACCCCGGCTCAGACCGCCCTGCGCTGGATCATCCAGCAGCCCGGGGTCACGAGCGTCATCCCCGGTGCGCGCTCCGTGGAGCAGGCCCGGGCCAACGCGGCCGCCGCGGCGCTCCCGCCACTGCCGCAGAGCACCCTCGACGCGGTGCGCGACCTGTACGACCGGCGGATCCGCGCGGAGGTCCACCCCCGCTGGTGAGGCGTGGGCTCAGTCGTCCTCGCCGTCGCCGTCCCCGGAGGGGGCGACCGCCGGGTCGGCCGGTGCGGGCGATTCGAGCCCGGCCGTCGGGGTGGAACCGGGATCCGGGGTGTCGGCGGCTCCGGTGTCCGGCGCGAAGAGGACCGTGCCCAGGTACACCGCCGCCAGGAAGGCGACCGCCCCGGCCACGGCGCTCGCGACGCGCGGGCGGCGACGGATGGCCTCGCCGGTACTCATCCTGCGGGTGGTCGCGGACCTGGCCGCCGATCTGGACGCCCGGGGCGCGGGAGCCGCCCGTCTGCGACGGGTGGCCTGGGGCAGCCGGTACGTCGACGGCCCTCCGCCGGCCGGGTTCCCCGGTGCCGGTGCGGAGGCGGCGGCCGGGACTGCGGGCCCGCGGCCGGCCGGGGCCGCCGGTGCGTGCTGGGGCAGCGGCTCCGGCCGCCCGCGCCAGGCGTTCGTACGGAACCAGTCAGAGACCTGCTGCGCACTCGGCCGGTCCTCGGGCTGCTTCGCCAGCAGACCGAGCAGGAACGAGTCGAAGGCGGGGGAGACGTCCGCGCCCCGCTGCCTGACCGGCACCGGAGGTGTGTCCACGTGCTGGTAGAGCGTCGCGGTCGCCGTGTCCGAGCGGAACGGCGGCTGGCCGACCAGGAGCTGGTAGATGACGCAGCCGAGGGAGTACATGTCCGACGCGGAGTCGGCCGTCCGTCCGAGGGCCCGCTCGGGAGCCAGATACAGGCTCGTACCCACGATGTGGCCGGCCGTGGTCAGCGCGGTCGAGGGATCGTCGACGAACTGGGCGATGCCGAAGTCCCCGATCTTCACGGACCCGTCGGCGTCCAGCATCAGGTTGCCGGGCTTGATGTCGCGGTGCACGATGCCCTGCCGGTGCGCCGCGGCGAGACCGGCGGCGGCTTCGCCGGCGATACGGGCGACCTGCTCGGGGTGGACCCTCTCCTGGGCCTCCAGCAGATCCCCGAGACTCCTGCCCTCGACCAGCTCCATCACCAGATAGAAGCGGTCCTCCCAGGAGCCGAAGTCGAACACGGCCACCAGATGAGGGTGGCTCAGGCGTGCGGCCGTCTGCGCCTCGAGGCGGAAACGCGCGGTCGACGAGGCATCGGCCTGGTCGCCCAGCAGCAGCTTCACCGCCACGGCGCGGCCCAGCACTTCGTCGGTGGCACGCCACACCTCGCCCATACCACCACGGCCGATGGGGGATATCAGCCGGTACCGTCCAGCAACCAGCACCTGTGCACACCAATCTCGAATCGTGGCCCGCTCCGACTGCCGCGGCGGCGACCTCAACGGGCTCATCGCCTCGGTACGGTGCGTGGGGTGCGCGGCATGATCAGGATATCCGTCCCCCGGGCCTCCGTCGGCCGGGTCGGCCGCAGAGACGCCGGATCCGGCCAACCGATGGGCCCGACCGGCCTGTTCTCACCCCGTGGAGAGCCAGTCGAGCGCGGCCGCGGCGGTGAATTGCGCCTGTCCGCCCGGAAAGAGCAGCTCCGCCTCCGCGAACGCCGTCCCGTCCGATGCCGCTTCGGTGTCAGGAATCGCGAGACAGCGCATCCCGGCCGCGTGGGCCGCCCGGACGCCGGGGGCGGCGTCCTCCACGACCACGCACGAATCCGGCGCCACACCCAGCCGCCGTGCCGCCTCCAGGAACACGTCGGGTTCCGGTTTGCCGTGCGCCACCTCCTCGGCGGACACGTACAGGGGGAGGTACGCGTCCAGACCCGTGACCGACAGTGTCGCCGCGATCGCGGCCCGGGAGGATCCCGAGGCCACCGCCATCGGCACTCCGTCCTCGTGCAGCCGCCGGACGAACTCGCGCATCTGCGGGAAGGCGTTGGTGGATGAACCGGCGAGCTCCAGGTAGAGGGCGTTCTTGCCGGCCAGCAGTTCGTCGACCGGCGCGTCGATCCCGTATTCCCGGCGCAGCACGGTGAGGGTCTCGCGGGTGCCGATCCCGATGAAGCGGGTGTGGTTCTCCCAGCTGAAGTCCCGCACGCCGTAACGGGCGAGGAGCCGGCGCCCGGCCTCGTAGTAGTTCGGCTCGCTGTCGATGAGGGTGCCGTCGAGATCGAAGAGGACCGGCGGGGCCGGAAGGTGCTGGGGCTTCATGCGCTCCAGCATGCCCGACGCCGATCACCCGGGACCGTACGGCCGGGACCGCTCAGCCCGGGCCCTCCGCTCTCCGCCCCACCGACTCGACCAGCGGCAGCACCCGGTACGCCACGCGCTCGCGCAGCGCCACCTCGGTCCGGGTCCTGACCACGCCGGGGAGCTGGATCAACTGCTGGATCACGTCCTCCAGATGGCCGTTGTCGCGGGCCACGACGCGTGTCAGGAGATCGCCGCCCCCGGTCGTCGAGAACGCCTCGATGATCTCGGGGACGGCCGAGAGGGCGTCACCCACCTCGTCCAGATGCCCCTGGGTGACCTCCAGGTGGACGAAGGCGAGCACGGGGTGGCCGAGCGCCGCGGGGGAGAGGGCCGGCCCCGTCCCCGTGATCACCCCGTCCCGCTCCAGCCGGTCCAGCCGGGCCTGAAGGGTTCCGCGCGCGACTCCGAGGAGGCGTGCGTACTCGCGCACGCTGGTGCGCGGCTGCTCGATGAGCAGCCGAAGGATGCGGGTGTCGAGGGCGTCCACCGCCATGTCCGGCTGTGCTCCTCCTGGCTCGGTGATCAGTCGCCCGACTGTACCCAGCGGGCGGCACCGGCCGGCGGGCCGCGCCCGGCAGATCCGTTCCGCGGCGTGGGAGGGTTCCGTGTGCGCTCCCGCACGGCGGACCGGGGCGATCCGCCGTGCCCGCGTCAGTGCGCCGGGGGCGGGACCCGCTGGAGCCGGCTGCGCAGGAGACAGAATTCGTTGCCGTCCGGGTCGGCCAGGACGAACCAGCTCTCGGCGCCTGTCTGGCCGACGTCGGCCGGCCTGGCACCGAGAGCGAGCAGGCGCTCCAGCTCGGCCTCCTGATCGCGGTCGGTGGCGTTGACGTCGATGTGCAGCGGGAGTTTGCCGGCCCGCGGGGCGCTGCTGGGGCTGAGGACGAGCGTGGGCTGCGGTCCGCCGAAGCCCACGCCGGGCGGCCCGATCTCGATGCTTCCGTCGGCCTCCCGGCCGAGTTCCACGTAGCCGAGGACCTCGCTCCAGAACGCTGCGAGCCTGTCGGGGGCGGCGGTGTCGATGACCAGTTCGCTGATGCGGCATGCCATGCCCGGCAGTCTAGGGCGGCCCCAGCGGGCCGGTCGTGGACCGCCGGGCTTCGCGGGCTCACCCGCGAAGCCGCGTGCGAACTCCCTCGGCGGCCTGCCGGCCGCTCGGTCACGGCACGTGGGTGTCACGGCCGAGTGGTGGGCGCCTTCCGGAGCTGCTGCCGGGGCCCTGAGGGGTCCGCGGGACGGTGCCCCTCGCCCCGCCGGGTGACCGGACGAGTGAGCCGTCCGGCGCGAAGGGATCCGGGCGGGACGGTGGGCGAGTCCCGGCAGGCCGTGGCTGACAGGCCGGGTCAGACCGCGGACCAGCCGTTGTCGACGGGGAGGATCGCTCCGTTGATGTTGCCGGCCGCGTCGGAGGCGAGGAAGACGATCGCCGCCGCCTGCTCCTCCGCCTGGGCGGGCGAGCCGACATTGCCCATGTAGCGGGCGAGGGCGGCGGGTCCGTGCGCGGTGGGGTCGGCGTTCACGCGGATGTTGGTGACGGTGCCGCCGGGGGCGATGGCATTGGAGCGGATGCCCTTGTCGCGGTACATGACGGCCAGGGACTTGGTCAGACCGGCGATGCCGTGCTTGGACGCGGTGTACGCGGCGCCCGCCGCGCTGCCCCTCATCGAGGCCTCGGAGGCGGTGAAGACGACGGCACCCTTCCCCACGGCGAGCATGTGGGGCAGTACGGCCCGTGTGAGGCGGAACGGCGCCGTGAGGTTGATGCCGATGACGCGTTCCCACTCGTCGTCTCCGGTGTCCGCGGCCGCAGACATGCTGTCCATGATCCCGGCGTTGTTGACCAGGACGTCTATGCCGCCGAACTCCTCGACCGCGGTCGAGGCGACCCGGTCGACGACGGCCTGGTCCCGGAGGTCACCGATCACGGTCACCGCGGTGCCTCCGGCCTGCTCGGCCTCCTGGGCGACCGTGCGGGCCGAGGCGTCGTCGACGTCCGCGATCACGATGCGCGCGCCCTCCTTCGCGAAGAGCAGGGCGGTGGCCCGGCCGATGCCGGATCCGGCGCCGGTGACGATGACGCTGCGGCCCGGGCCGCTGGTGGTGACGCTCATGTGACGCTCCTCAGTTGGGTGACGGCTCCCGCACGCTACCTTTTATGGCAGGCAGTGCCAAAATGGCAAGGGGTGCCAGAAAAGTAGATCGCTACGATGGGCGCAACGGATGGAAGGTGGCCGAAAACTGTGGAGACCGCGCACGCCGGAGGGGGCCAGGACCCCGCCTCGGCCGCCGTTGGATCCGCGGGCGGCGGTGTCCGCCTCGGACGCCCTCCGCTGACCGAGCGCCGCAAGGCCGCGACGCGGCTGGACATCGCCCGCGAAGCCGTGCGCCTCTTCGCCGACCGGGGTGTGGCCGCGACGACCGCCGAGGAGATCGCCGCCGCCGCGGGGATCTCCCAGCGGACCCTGTGGCGCTACACGTCGTCCAAGGAGCTCTGCGTCCGGCCCCTGCTGACCTACGCACTCGACTTCGTCACCGCGCTCATGAGGTCATGGCCGCGCGACCGGCCACTGGTGGAAGCCGTCGTGGGGAATCCGTCCTCGCTGCCGGTGACGTCGCCGGACACCGATGCCGAAGCGCTCCGCGACCTTGTCCTGCTCACCCGCACCGAGCCCGGACTGCGGGCCGTGTGGCTCCAGGTCCACCACGACGCGGAACCGGTCTTCGCGGAGGTGATCGCCGAGCGGACGGGTTACGGCCCGGACGACCTCGAGCCACGCGTGCGGGCGACCGTCCTCAACGGCGCGCTCCGCGTCGCCGTGGAGCAGTGGGCGCGTAGCGCGGACCCGCAGCCGTCCTCGTTGTCCCGGACGATCGCCCGCGCGCTGGACATCGCGCAGACGGGCCTCCCGGGCTGAGCGGCGCGTCCGTCCCCGGAGGGGCTGTTCCGGTACGTGTCCGGTCGCGGAGCGCGTCGTTGACCAGGTCATGAACCTGCGGCTCACGTCACTCGCGCTCGTCGCTCTGCTCGGTACGGCCGGCTGCGTATCCGTACCCGCCGAAGCGGGGAGGCCGGCCCCTGCGGCGTCCGCGCGTACCGGCAACGCCCCTGCCGTGCAGGCGTCCGCGTCTCCCACGGCGCCCGCGGCGGTCCATGACGCCCTCGGAAAGGCCGATGAGCAGCCGCACGGCAGGAAGAAGCGGAAGTCGAAGGGTGCGGTGACGGTGCGTCCGCCCGTCCGCCGGCCGGACGCGGTCGTGCCTCCGGCTGGTTCCCGGCCGGCCGGGAACCAGCCGCCCCGCCGGGCCCGGCCGGGCCCGGAGCCTCGTCCCGCCCACCCTCCGCGCGTGGCCCGGCCGCAGCAGCCGAAGGACATGCGTGCCGTCTGCGCGACGGGCCGCGGAGTCGCCTCCGCCGATGTCGTCGACCTGTGCCGGGCCGCGTACGGCCGTTGACGGTGGGGGTGCCGGGCGGGGCGGCATCCCCCGGCCGCGGGACGAGAAGCCAGGGTTCGGTGTCCGGAGGTGAGGCCTCGGGCCGCCGCGTGGCCCCCCGCGCGGGTCCGCCGACATGGCCAATGGCCATCTCGTGGTCTGCTCAAGGGCGAGTTATCTGTACCACTGGCCCAGTGAATCGTGCGTCGGTTGAGCCAGCAGCCTTGTGCATGGTCTGATGGTCCCGTCGATGGCGCTGCGGATTCCGTGGCGCCCTTTTTCATGAGAAGGGGCGGGGCATCCGTGCTGAAGAGGGCGTTCGTGGCTCCCGACCCGGGGCGGTTGCGTCTGCGTCACGCGACCAGGGCCGTCCTGGGCATCGGGCTGGCCGTCGTCGTGTGCGGCCTGGCCGGGCATTCGCTCGTCGGCGCCATCACCGGCGGGCTGGCAGCACTGCTGGCCCTCTTCACGGTGACCGACCCCACCGTGCGCGGGCAGGCGGTCACCACGGCGCTCCTGCCCGTGGCCGGGCTGCCGGTGTTCGCCCTGGCCGCCGGGCTGCACGACCACCCCGTCGCACGTGACCTGGCTTTTCTCGCGGTCATGGGCATGGGCGTCTACGCCAGGCGATGGGGCCCGCGCGGCCACTCGCTCGGGGTGTTCGCCTTCATGGCCTTCTTCATCACCCAGTTCCTCCACACCCTGCCGGAGCAGCTGCCCGAGGTGTATTCAGCGGTCCTGCTGTCGCTCCTCGCCGCCTCGGCCGTCCGCTTCGGCCTCTGGTGCTACGAGCGGCGGCTGTCCGTGGCCGCCGTGCTCGCACCCGTGGCCGGCCGGGGGCTGGCCCGGGCGACCACGCGGCAGGCGGTCCAGGCGACCGCGGGCGGAGCCCTCGCGCTGCTGGCGGGCCAGTTCCTCTCCGGGGAACGCTGGTACTGGGCCGTGGGTGCCACCTGGTGGGTCTTCGTCAACACCGCGTCACGCGGAGAGACCCTGGTGCGCGGATTCCGCCGGGTTCTGGGAACACTGGCCGGCATCCCCGTCGGGCTGCTCGTCATAGCGCCGCTGCACGGGGCGGCCCTGCCCTCCGCCGTTCTCGTGGCGCTCGCGGTCTTCGGCATCTTCTACACCGCGGCCCTCTCGTACACCTGGATGATGTTCTCGGTGACGGTCCTGGCGGGGACGCTCTACGGGCTGCTGGGCGTCCTCGATCCCGGCCTGCTCGCCCTGCGCCTCGTGGAGACCGGTGTCGGGGCGCTCGGCGCGACCGTGGCGGTGCTCCTGCTCCTGCCGGTCACCACCCACGCCACGACCGACGCCTGGATCCAGCGGGCCCTGCGCTGCGTGCACGCGTGCACCGAGGAGGCCGCGGCACGGCTGGCCGGCTCGGCGACCGCCGACCCCGCTCCGCGCGTCGCCGAACTGGAAGCGCTCCTCGGGCGCGTGCGGCTCTCGCTCGGCCCGCTCGTGCATCCGCTGAGCCCGCTCCGGGCCCGTAAGGCACGGGCCGGGCAGGTGCTCGCGCTGCTGGACGTCTGCGCGCGCGAGGTCCGGGGTCTGGCGTCCGTCGCCGCGGACCCGGAGGCATCGCACGACGCCCGGCTGGCCGCCGCCTGCTGGCGTGTGGAGGCGTCGGTGGAGGCGTTGACAGCGCCTGTGCGGAGGCACCGCGCGACGGCTCCCCTCACCGGCGTCCTGCCGCCCGCCGGTGTCACCGAGCCGGCGCTGGCTCACCTGCACAGCCTGGAGAGGGCACTCGCCGAGCTCGCCGCGCCCCTGCACAGCTCGCCGCGCGCCCCGCTGGTCGGCGCCTGACCTCTGCCCGCCCGTCAGGTACGGACCAGCGAAGTGCTGCCTGCTACCGTCGGCCCGGAAGATCGGGACGGACGTGAAGAGGGGTAGCGCGATGGGCGCCGACCACGCAAAGCGGGCATTCATAGGGTCGTTCACCTCGGCGGGCGGCCGTGGCATCACCGTCGCCGCCCTCGACCGGTACACCGGGGCGCCGACCGTGCTCGGGACCTCGGACGCCGTGGCCGACCCGTCCTTCCTCGCGGTCGGCCGGGCTCCCGCGACGGGTGACACCGTGCTGTACGCGGTCAGTGAGACCTCCGAGGGCGCCGCCGCGGCCTTCGCCGTCGGGGCCGACGGCGCTCCGCACCTGGTGGGTGAGGTCCGGCCGGTGAACGGGAGCGGCCCGACACACCTGGCCCTCGCCGGGGGCCACCTGCTCACGGCCAACTACGGGTCCGGCAGCGTCACCGCCCTGCCCGTGGGGGCCGACGGCGCCCCAGGGCCGGTGAGCGGCGTGCTGACGCACGAGGGCCATGGTCCTGACGAAGGCCGCCAGGGGAGCCCGCACGCCCACCAGGTGCTGCCCGACCCGTCGGGGCAGTGGGTGCTGACCGTGGACCTCGGTACGGATTCCGTGCGCGTCTGTGCGCTCGACCCCGCCACGGGCACCTTGCGGCTGCACTCGGAGGCGGCGCTTCGGCCGGGGACGGGACCGCGCCATCTTGCCTTTCACCCGTCCGGGGGACACGCCTACGTCCTGAACGAGCTGGAACCGACCGTCACCGTGTGCCGCTGGGACGCTGCCGCGGGGCTGCTCGAACCGCTCGGGGAGACACCGGTGCTCCCGCGCGACCACGACGAGGGCCCGGCCGTGCGCACGTACCCGTCGGAGGTGGTGGTCTCGCACGACGGCAGGTTCCTGTGGACCGCCAATCGCGGGCACGACAGCATCTCGGTGCTCACGCTCGACGAGACGGCCGAGAAGCCCGTCCTGGCGGCGGCCGTGGGCTGCGGCGGCCGTTGGCCCCGCGACCTCGCACTCGATCCCTCCGGGCAGTGGCTCTACGCCGCCAACGAGCACTCGGGGAACGTCAGCTGGTTCGCCGTGGACGCGGAGACCGGAATCCCGGCGCACGCGGGCTCCATCGAGGTTCCGGCCGCCTCCTGCGTGGTCTTCGCCTGACACCCTTCCCCCGGCCCCGCCGACGGTGGGGGAGCGGCGATGTACCCGCGACGAGGCGCGGACCGGAGCGGTCCGCGCCTCGTCGCGGTCAAGAGGTGGCGTGGCTCGGATCAGTGCGCCTGGGCACCCTGCGGCGTCGCCGGAGTGATCCCCAGCGTCGTCGCGTACAGCGAGAGCACGAGCTTGCCGATGGCCGGGTACGCGCCGAGCGGTTCGGCCGTCGCGCAACCGGCCTCCTTCGCCGCCGCGTCCAGCAGTCCGGCATCGATCTCGGGGCCCACCAGGTACGGCGCCAGCGCGAGCTGCACGGAGCCGGAGTTCTGGAGCTGCGCGGCGATCGAGGCCACCGACCCCTCCACGTCCAGGGCCGCGGCCATCACCGGCACCGCGAGGCGGGCGGCCAGCAGCATGCCGGTGATCCCGGCGGCCTGCACGGCCTCCTCGCCGCCGACCGTGGCCAGCACGATGCCGTCGGCCGCGGTCGCCACGGTGAAAAGCCTCGCGCGGTCGGCGCGTGCCAGACCGGCCTCCGAGAGCCGCACGTGCAGGGCTTCGGCGAGCAGCGGGTGCGGACCCAGCACGTCGGTCAGCTCGGCCTGCGTGCCGCTGTCCATGACGGCCTGCCGTATACGCCGGATCAGGGCGCTGTCGGGCCCGGCGAGCAGCGGCACCACGACGGCGGACGGGCCCGAGGGCACGGCGACCTCGCGGCCCGCGGCGGTGGCCTGCTCGTAGCGAGCGGTGCGCTCGGCGGCGGCACGGGTGAGTACGGAGGCGAGCGTCGGGTATTCGGCGTCGTCGCCGTCCAGATAACCGATCTGCGCGTTCAGACCGGGCAGCTCGGAGCGGGCGATGCTGATCACTTCCTCGGCCAGGCTGCGCGAGGCCGGGGAAGGGGTACCGGGAAGGGCGAGAACGAGCGCGGCAGCGCCCTCAGGTGCGACCACGGGCTCCGGGCGGCGGTGCCGTCCGGACTGGCGAGGTCGCGGCATTCGTACAGGCAGGCCGGAAGCGGGCCCAGTGGGGGTGCTCATGGCGCCGCATGCTACTGGTTTTGGGTGCCCCTCTGTTCGGGGAGGGGGCGGCCAGGCGTCATCTGTCCATATATGTCTGTTGAGTGGCATAGCGGGCGACTGACCTGCTCTGTCCGGGCGGTTGATCGCTCGAATCGTCTACGTTACTCCCGGTACGAACAGGAGGGCCGGGTGGGGCGGAATGCGCAGCCCCGGTCCGGCGAGGGCCCGGGCGATCTCCAGAGCGCCGTGCAGCGGGTCCCCTGCCGCCGGCACCACGCGTGCCTGAGGGATCTGTGCGGCCAGCTCCCCGCGCAACGGTGCGAGAAGCGGCTCTCCCATGCGGAACAGTCCACCGGTGAGGGCCACTTCGCAGCCGTCGGGGCCGGATTCGGTGGGGCCGGGGCACACCGCGGCCGCGGCTTCGGCGATGTGCTCGGCGGCATCCCGCAGGATCCCCGCCGCGACCTCGTCGCCGACCGCGCAGGCAGCGACCTCGGGTGCGAAGGACGCGAGCAGCGCGGGCCGGTCCGTACGTGGATAGAGCAGGCCGGGGAGCCCGGCGACCGGCCCGAAGACCGCCTCGAGCCGCGCCAGCAGCGCGGGCGAACCGCCGCGCCGGCCGTCATGGGCCCGCATCGCCGCGTCGAGCCCCGCCCGGCCGATCCAGGCACCCCCGCCGCTGTCGCCCAGCAGATGCCCCCAGCCGTCCGCCCTGCGCCACGTCCGCAGGTCGGTCCCGAGCGCGATCATGCCGGTGCCGCCCGCGACGACCGCTCCGGGCCGCTGTCCCAGCGCCCCGGCGTACGCGGTCACCGCGTCGGCGGCCAGGGCCACCCGCCGGACACCGAGCGCGCCGGCGAGCGCGGCGGGCACCTCGGCGCGCAGCTGGTCACCGAGCGTGGCCATGCCCGCCGCTCCGATCGCCGCGGCCGTGACGGCCGCTCCGGGGCCCTCCCGTTCCAGCAGCCGCCCGGCCGCCGGCAGCAGCTGCTCCAGCAGGTGCCCGGCGTCGATGCCGGCCGCCCCGGTCCGCACCGGCTCGGCGCAGACCTCGGTGCGAACGGGACGCCGGGCGTTCGCCGACCCCAGGGCCACCCGCAGCCCCGAACCGCCCGAGTCCACCCCGAGGACGAGTCCGCCAGGGGCGCCGGTCACGGCAACCACCGTACGGAAGAACGCTGTTCGGCCGGCTCGTTCACCGGGGGCGACACCCGCGGACGTGACTTCACGCAACGGCTCCGGGGGACTGGGGGACTGATGACGAGGCGCAGACTATCCCCCGGCGGCTCCCGCGGGGACCGCATGATCACGTTGTCGGTGTGGGCCGGTAGGGTGACACCCGTGGCAGCGCGACCGTTGAGTGAACTTGTGGAGCCCGGCTGGGCGCAGGCGTTGGAGCCCGTGGCCGGCCGGATCGCGGCGATGGGGGAATTCCTCCGCGCGGAGATCGGGGCAGGCCGCACCTACCTGCCGGCGGGGCAGAACGTTCTGCGCGCCTTCCAGCAGCCCTTCGACGACGTGCGCGTCCTGATCGTGGGTCAGGATCCCTACCCGACCCCGGGCATGGCGATCGGTCTCAGCTTCGCGGTCTCCCCCGACGTACGGCGTCTTCCGGGCAGCCTGGAGAACATCTTCAGGGAGCTCGGCGCCGACCTCGGTGTGCCGAGGCCGTCCGACGGAGACCTGACGCCCTGGACGCGGCAGGGAGTGCTCCTGCTCAACCGGGCGCTGACCACAGCGCCGGGAAAGCCCGCCGCCCACCGCGGCAAGGGATGGGAAGAAGTGACCGAGCAGGCCATCCGAGCCCTTGCCGCGCGCGGCAAACCGATGGTGTCCGTCCTCTGGGGACGGGACGCGCGTAATGTGCGGCCGCTCCTCGGCGACCTGCCCGCGATCGAGTCCGCGCACCCTTCCCCGATGTCGGCGGACCGTGGCTTCTTCGGCTCGCGGCCCTTCAGCCGCACCAACGACTTCCTGGTCCGCGCAGGGCAGCAGCCGGTGGACTGGCGCCTGCCGTAAGTCCTGGCCGGGCCGACCTGGTGGCGGGACCGGCGCCTGCCGTAAGTCGTGCCGTGGCGGGACCGGCGCCTGCGCGTGAGATCCGGCGGGACCGGACACGTGGCACGCGCGAAAGTCCGCCCACCGACCGTGCCCGGTGTGCCGAAGTCCGCCCACCGGCCGCCGCCCGGATCCCGGAGCCGGTGCCGTGCATAGGTTCTCGCTACCGGGGCACGAGACCCTGTGACCCGAGCTCCGGCGGTGCACCCCCCCCGCACCGCCGTGAGCAACCGGCCCCACCGGCATCCCCCCGCCGGTGGGGCCGTCTCCTTTCCGCGGTCCGAGCGCGACAGCCCTCCCGGTCCAGGTCCAGGGAGCCCGTCCGGGTGGCTCTTCGGAGCGCCGGCGGCCTGGAAGGGGGACACCGCCGGACGCTGTCCGCCGCCGGGCGGCCAGGCTGTTAGCGTGCTCGCTCCACCGGCCCGGCCGGCCCGGCCGTGTCGTCGGCGTGGCAGAGGAGTGGTGTCCCCATGCGTGTTCTGCTGGTCGGTGCGGGAGGCGTGGGCACGGCGATCACGCGGATCGCGGCCCGGCGGTCATTCTTCGAGCACATGGCGGTCGCCGACTACGACCGCGGACGGGCGGAGGCCGCTGTCGCGGCCCTCGGAGAGCGCGGGTCCCGTTTCAGCTCCGTCCGGCTCGACGCGTCCGACCAGGAAGCCGTGCGTGCCGCGCTCGCCGAACACCGCTGCGACGTCCTGCTCAACGCCACCGATCCCCGCTTCGTCATGCCGCTCTTCGAGGCGGCCCTCGCCCAGGGCGTGCACTACCTCGACATGGCCATGTCCCTGTCCCGGCCGCATCCGTCCCGCCCGTACGAGGAGTGCGGGGTGAAGCTCGGGGACGCCCAGTTCGACCGGGCGGCGGAATGGGAGGCCGCCGGTCTCCTCGCACTGGTCGGGATGGGGGTGGAGCCGGGGCTCTCGGACGTCTTCGCCCGCTACGCCTCCGACGAGCTCTTCGACGAGATCGAGGAGATCGGGATCCGGGACGGAGCCGACCTGACGGTGGAGGGCTACGACTTCGCCCCGTCCTTCAGTATCTGGACCACCATCGAGGAGTGCCTGAATCCTCCCGTCGTCTACGAGGAGGGGCGGGGCTGGTTCACCACGTCCCCCTTCAGCGAACCGGAGGTCTTCGACTTCCCCGAGGGCATCGGGCCCGTCGAGTGCGTCAATGTCGAGCACGAGGAGGTGCTGCTCGTCCCCCGGTGGCTGAACGCCCGGCGCGTCACGTTCAAGTACGGGCTGGGCGACGAGTTCATCGGTGTGCTGCGCACCCTCCACAAGCTGGGTCTCGACCGCACGGACCCCGTCCTGGTGAAGAGCGGTGCCGGTGACGCCCAGGTCTCGCCCCGGGACGTGGTGGCCGCCTGTCTGCCCGACCCGGCCGGACTCGGTGACCGGATGCACGGCAAGACGTGTGCCGGCACCTGGGTGACGGGCCGCAAGGACGGCAAGCCCCGCGAGGTCTACCTGTACCACGTGGTCGACAACCAGTGGTCCATGCGCGAGTACGGCTCCCAGGCCGTGGTCTGGCAGACCGCGATCAACCCCGTCGCCGCCCTCGAACTCGTCGCGGGCGGCGTCTGGGGCGGCACCGGGGTGCTGGGGCCCGAGGCCATGCCGCCGGGGCCGTTCCTCGATCTCCTGGCCGAGTACGGCGCACCGTGGGGCATGCGCGAGCAGTGACGTCCCGCGCGGACCTCGCGGCTCCGGGCTCCTGAGCGCGCCTCGCCTGACATGCGCACCGGGACGTAGCTCCATAGCATGCGGAAGGAAGCATTCCGACTTCTTGTCAGGCCTGTGACCCCAGCGCCTGTGACCCTGGTGAGGGAGTGTGGCAGAGGACCGTGCCGGAGCGCAGCCGCCGGCAAGCTTGAAGCCGAACGCGATCGGCTTCGTCGACGCGTTGGTCATCGGACTGAACGCCACGTCACCGGCCTACTCGGTGGCCGCGGTCATCGGCCCGATCGTGGCGCTCGTCGGCATCTACGCGCCCGGAGCGCTCTTCGCCTCCTTCGTGCCGATGCTCCTCATCGCCTCGGCCTTCTACTACCTGAACAAGGTCGACCAGGACTGCGGGACGACGTTCTCCTGGGTGACACGCGCCCTGGGACCCTGGACCGGATGGCTCGGCGGCTGGGCCATCACGATGACCGGTGTGCTCGTGGTGGGGTCACTGGCGGATGTCGCCGTCAGCTTCGGGCTGATGGCCGTCGGCCTCGACAGCTGGGCCGAGAACACCTTCGTACGCCAGTTGCTCACCGTGCTCCTGATCGTGGTGATGACCGGACTGTGCGTCATCGGGACCGAGATCTCGGCCAGGGTGCAGAACGTCCTGATCCTGGCCCAGGTGGTGTTCCTCCTCGTCTTCGTGGTCGTCGCGCTCTACCGCGTCTACGCGGGCACGACCGACTTCGACTCCGTCAGACCCTCCGTCGAGTGGCTCAACCCCTTCGGGGCGGGCGGCGCCGCGCTCACGGGAGGTCTGCTGCTGGGTGTCTTCATCTACTGGGGCTGGGAGTCGTGCGTGAGCCTCACCGAGGAGGTGGAGGACTCCGCGACCGCTCCCGGCCGGGCGGGCGTGTGGTCGACGGTCATCCTGCTGGTGACCTACCTGTCCGTCGGCTTCGCGGTCGTCGCCTTCGCCGGAGCGGCGTACCTCGCGGAGAACGCCGAGGAGGAGGAGTTCATCTTCGCCCTGCTGGCCGGCGAGGTCATGGGGGGCTGGGACTGGATCGTGCTCCTCGCCGTCGCGACGTCGGCGCTCGCCTCGACGCAGACCACCATCATCCCGGCCTCGCGCACCGCGCTGTCGATGGCCCGTCGCCACGCGCTGCCCGCGCACTTCGCACGCATCAGCCCGCGGTTCAGGACCCCCGACGTGAGCACCTGGTGGGTGGCGGTCATCGCCATCGCCTGGTACCTCGTGGTCAACCAGATCAGCGAGAACGCGCTCTTCGACTCACTGACGGCGCTGTCCCTCCTCATCGCCTTCTACTACGCGCTCACCGGGGTGGCGTGCGCCGTCTACCACCGCCGCCTCCTGACGGAGAGCCCGCGCAACTTCTTCCTCATCGGCCTCGGTCCGCTGGTGGGGGCCGGTCTGCTGACCTGGCTGCTCGTCCGGTCCGTCATCGACATGTCCGACCCGGCGAACTCCTACAGCGGGACCTCCTGGTTCGGGCTGGGCCCGCCGCTCGTCATCGGCATCTGCATCAGCCTCGTCGGTGTGGTGCTCATGGTGGTGCTGCGGTTCCTGTCGCCGGCTTTCTGGGCCGAGCGCCGGGGTGTGGTGGACCCCGACCTCGTACACGGCAAGGAGCGCTGAGATGTCCGTGGTCCTCGGGTACGACGAGTCGCCGGGTGCCGCACGGGCCCTGCGCGCGGCGATCGAGGTGGCCGCCGCGTTCGGCGAGCAGCTCGTCCTGGTCTTCGGAGCGGCCCCGCCCGGCTCCGGCGGCGAGGAGTACCGCGCCCACTACGAAGCCATTCGCCAGGCCGGGCGCACCGGGCTGGAACGGGCGGTGGCCGCGGCGGAGGAGGCCGAGGTGCCGACCGTGGTCGAGGTCATCGACCTGAGTCCGGCGCAGGCGTTGATCGAAGCCGCCGCACGGCACGCGGCGAGGGTCATCGTGGTGGGCAGCTGGGGCGAGAGCCCGATCCGGGGGGCGCTCCTGGGATCGACCCCGCACAAGCTCCTGCACCTGTCGACCGTCCCGGTGCTCTGCGTGCCGACCGAGGAGTGAGCCGCCCGCAGTGCGTCTCGGCAGGGTGGGATCAGCGGCGGTAGCCCTCCACCGGAGTGAGGAGGGAACGATTCTGCCGCGCCACCGGAGTGGGAGACGTATCGTCCGGCAGGCCGCCCGGGGCAGCCTGGGGGCGCAGTCGACCCCCTCTCACGAAGGAACACCTCCATGCGCCTCCGTCACCATGCCGTCGCCGCCCTGGGCGCTCTCGCGCTCGTCGTCACCCTGCCCACCTCGGCTTCGGCTGCCGAGGGCCAGTTCAGGTACACGTACGAGACCGACGAGGGCTACGAAGCGGTCGGGTTCCTCAACGACCCGCCCGGTGGGGAGTGCATCAGCCTCCCCGGCGCCGACTCGGACGCACTGCCACCGGCCTACGCGCCGAAGAACCTCACGGACGCGACGGCGACCGTCTTCCTCGGAGCCGACTGCGAGGGCGACGTCTACTACACCCTGCGCCCGGGCGGCGGCGCGTCGGAGCGGCTGAAGGTCCGGTCCGTGGTCTTCAGCTGATCGGACGTGCCCCGGCGGCAGCCGGTCAGCCGAGCACCGCCGCCCTGACACACAGGACGTCAGGCAGGTGCGAGGTGAGCTGCCGCCAGGTGTCGCCGTCGTCCGCGCTCGCGTACACCTCGCCGTTGCGGTTGCCGAAGTAGACGCCGGCCGGGTCGGCGTCGTCCACGCAGAGCGCGTCACGCAGCACCGTGCCGTAGTGGTCGTCGTCCGGGAGGCCGCGGGTGAGGGGCTCCCAGGTCTCGCCCGCGTCCTGGGTCCTGAACACCCGGCAGCGATGGCCGGCGGGGACACGGTCCGCGTCGGCGTTGATCGGGAAGACGTAGAAGGTGTCGGCGCGGTGCGGGTGCGCGGCGGCGGCGAAGCCGAAGTCCGAGGGGAGGCCCGCGCCGATGTCCTTCCAGCGTTTCCCGCCGTCGTCGCTGCGGAAGACGCCCCAGTGGTTCTGCAGGTAGAGCCGGTCGGGATCGGCCGCGTCCCGGGTGACCTTGTGGACGCACTGACCGAACTCGGGATCGGGATCCGGCAGGAAGACCGCTGAGACGCCCTTGTTGGAGGGGGTCCAGCGCTCACCGCCGTCCTCGGTGCGGAACACACCCGCCGTGGAGACGGCGACGGTCACCGCCCGTGCGTCCCTCGGATCCGTCAGGATGGTGTGGAGGCCCTCGCCGCCCCCGCCCGGCACCCACTCGGACCGTGTCGGGTGCTCCCAGAGCGGACGGACCAGCTCGAAGGACTCCCCGCGGTCGTCCGACCGGAACAGCGCGGCCGGTTCGGTCCCCGCGTAGACGACGTCAGGTGCCTCGGGGCCCGCGGGGTGCAGCTGCCAGACCCGCTCCAGCGACGCCTCGGTGAACTGCGGGAACTTCACGGCGGGCTTCTTGGGCTCCACCCAGGTCTCGCCCAGGTCGTCGGAGTGGAAGACCGAGGGACCCCAGTGGGCGCTGTCCCCGCCGACCAGCAGTCGGGGCGTCTTTCCCCGGGTGTCGATCGCGATCGAGTAGATCGCCTGGGCGTTGAAGTGAGGATCGCCGAACTCCCACGTCCCGCCGCGCCTGCGGCCGATGAAGAGCCCTTTACGCGTGCCCACGGTGAGGAGTACATCGGTCATGACAGGACCTCCCGAAACGTCGTCGTGCCGGACAGGTGACAGTCTGCACCCGGCCACTGACAGAGGCCGGGAGCCGCGGTGTCGGCCCAGGTCACAGCGGTCGTGGCAGGGGTGCGCGGGGTCAGGGGACCATTTCGGGGACGGGCGGTCCGGACCTGGGCGCGAGCATCCGCGGTCCGGTGTCTCCAGGACCGCTCCGGGGAGTCCTCGAAGCCCGCGGTCCGGTGCCTCCAGGACCGCTCCGGGGAGTCCTCGAAGCCCGCGGTCCGGTGTTTCCGGGGCCGCTCCGGGGAGTCCTCGAAGCCCGCGGTCCGGTGCCTCCAGGACCGCTCCAGGGAGTCCTCGAAGCCCCGTACCGGGCGGCCGGGCCGTGCTTCCGTCCGCCTCCCCGTCGTGTCGTCCCGGGGGTGCCGGAAGACGGCACGCCCCGGACCGGAGCCAGCCGTCCCTCAGCGCGCCGGCGGGGCCGTGCTGCTGCGGACGACCAGGCTCGTCGCCAGATCGACCCTGGTGGTCGCGGGCTGCCTGCCCCGGCCCAGGTCGAGGACCAGGCGGGCCGCGGTCTCCGCCATCTCTATGAGCGGCTGGCGCACCGTCGTGAGCGGGGGGCCGATCCAGCGGGTGAGCGGCAGGTCGTCGAAGCCGACCACGCTGAGGTCCTCCGGGATCCGGAGTCCCAGCTCGCGCGCGGCCTCGTAGACGCCGAGTGCCTGCAGGTCGTTCCCGGCGAAGACGGCCGTCGGCGGCTCGGGCAGGCGCAGGAGTTCCAGGGCCGCCGTGTAGCCGTCCTCGTGGTTGAACTCGCCCTCCCGGACGAGCTCGGGGTCCATGGGGACGCCCGAGGTCTCCAGCGCGGCACGGTAGCCGTCCAGCCGGGCCCGGCTGCACATCATCCGGGTGGGCCCGCCGATGACACCGATGCGCCTGTGGCCCAAGGCGGTCAGGTGGCGTGTGGCGGCCAGGCCGCCCTGCCAGTTGGCGGCCCCCACCGACGGGATGTCGTCACCGGGATCACCCGCCGGATCGACGACGACGAACGGGATCGAGCGGCTCGTGAGCTGCGCCCGCTGCGCCGCGTCCAGGTCCGACAGCACCAGGATCACTCCAGCCGGGCGGCGGGCCAGGACGCCGTCCACCCACGTCTGTCCGGGGGTGAGCCGGCCGGCGCTCTCCGAGAGGACCAGGCTCAGGCCCTCTTCCCTGGCGACGTTCTCGACGCCCCGGACGACCTCCATCGCCCAGGCGCTGTCCAGCTCGTGGAAGACCAGATCGATGAGCTGGGACTGCTGCGAGGCGCCACGCCTGCGGCGGTAGCCGTGGCGCAGCAGCAGCTCCTCGACCCTCGTGCGCGTACCAGGGGCCACGTCGGCGCGTCCGTTCAGCACTTTCGAAACTGTCGGAGCCGAGACTCCGGCCGCTCGGGCGATCTCCGCCAGCGTGGCGGTGCTCTCCGACGGCTCGCCGCCGGACGCCTTCTCCTGTTGTGGCTGGACCTTTGCAGGGCTCATGCACGAATCGTAGCTCGCCCGGAGCCCCGCACACGCCTCTGGGCACGGTCGGTAAATCCTTGCTCCCGCCCTCTTGACTGACCCGAAACACGACCGTACGGTTCCGGCAACATTCGAAAGACATGCCGAAACATTCGACAGAGGGTGCGGTCATGCGGTCGGGGATATTCACTCAGGGCACACGTACGACGAGATGGGCCGCGGCGGGTGCGGCCATGGCCATGGCCGGACTTCTGGCCGGCTGCGGGTCCGGCACCGGCGGGAGCGGCGGCGGCACCGGGACCATCACCGCCTACGTCTACGGCGACGACGCGGTCAAGGTCCAGCAGGCGGCCGTCGACACGTTCAACAAGACCTCCAAGGTCAAGGTCAAGCTGGTGTCGGTCCCCGGCACCGACTACGTGAACAAGCTGCGCAGCGCCATGGGTTCACCCAGCGCGCCGGACGTCTTCTTCAACTGGGGCGGCGGCTCCATCAAGCCGTACGTCGACTCCGAGGACCTGGTCGACCTGACGTCGACGGTCAAGAACGACGCCACGCTCAAGGACGGTTTCCTGCCCTCGATCATGACGGCCGGCGGGCTCGAGGGGAAAATCTACGGGGTGCCCATGCGCGGCATGCAGCCCGTGATGCTCTTCTACAACAAGGCGCTCTTCGCCGAGCACGAGATCGAGCCCCCGAAGACCTGGGAAGACCTCCAGTCCGCGATCAGGACCTTCAAGGACGCCGGCATCACCCCCTTCGCGCTCGGCGGCTCCGACAAGTGGCCCGAACTGATGTGGATGGAATACCTGCTGGACCGGATCGGCGGACCCGAGGTCTTCAAGCGGATCCAGGACGGCGACTCCGCGGGCTGGGGCGACCCGGCGGTCCTCAAGACGGCGCAGACCGTCAAGGAGCTCATCGACGAGGGCGCGTTCGGCAAGAACTTCAACTCCGTGGACTACGGCAACGGAGGGGCCCCGACCCTGCTCAACAAGGGCAAGGCCGCCATGCACCTCATGGGCTCGTGGGAGTACTCCACCCAGCTGGGCAAGGCCCCCGAATTCGCGAAGAAGGACCTCGGCTGGACCGGTTTCCCGACGGTGGCCGGCGGCGTGGGCGACCCCGCGAACGTGGTGGGCAACCCCACCAACTACTGGTCCGTCAACGCCCGGACCAAGCACAAGGACACCGCCGTCGCCTTCCTGAAGGCGATGGCGTCGAAGACCTACGCGCAGGCCCTGGTCGACAACGGTGACGTGCCCACCACGTCCAACGCGGCCTCGATGCTGAGCGGATCCCCCAACCCTCAGTTCGCCACCGACCAGTACGAAATGGTGCAGAAGGCCCCGAGCTTCACCCTCTCGTGGGACCAGGCACTCGAAGCCCAGTACGCCACGCCACTGCTCACGGAGATCAGCAAGCTGTTCGCCGGCAAGACGACCCCCGAGCAGTTCGTCGAAGCAATGAAGGCCGCGAAGTAACCATGTCCCACCACACTCCGGTCGCGAAGAGCAGCGGAGACAGGAAGGCGGCCGTCGGCAACGTCGGCCGCCCCCCGGTCGCCTGGGCCGTCCCCGGCATCCTCTTCTTCGCCGTCTTCGCGATCGTCCCCCTGGCGATCGCCGTCTACCTCTCCTTCTGCGAGTGGGACGGGCTCGACTCCCCGACCCTGACGGGCCTGGACAACTGGACCCGGCTGTTCAAGGACTCGGAATTCGGCCAGGCCGCCTGGCTGAGCCTCCTGCTCACCACGATCAGCTGGGTCTTCCAGACCCCGGTGGCCCTGCTGCTGGGTGTCTGGGCGGCGGGACGCCAGCGCAGCCGGGCCTTCCTGTCCGCGGTCTTCTTCATCCCGCTGCTGCTCTCCACCACCGCCATCGCGATGCTGTTCCACGCGCTGCTGGACCCCAACTTCGGCGTGATCCAGACCATCGGACCCTGGCTCGGCATCGACCCCAACGTCATGGGATCGTCCACCGGCGCCCTGCTCGTCGTCGCGTTCGTCGGCGGCTGGCAGTTCATGCCCTTCCACACGCTGATCTACCAGGGCGGCGCCCGGCAGATCCCGGAGGTCCTCTACCAGGCGGCTTCCATCGACGGCGCGGGCATGGTGCGGCAGTTCTTCCACATCACGCTGCCGCAGCTGCGCCACACGATGACGACCTCGTCGGTCCTGATGATCGTCGGCTCGCTGACGTACTTCGACACCGTGCTCATCATGACCAAGGGCGGTCCCGGCACGGACACGACGATCCTGCCCTACCTGATGTACCGGACCGGTTTCCAGACGTACGACCTCGGCTACGCGGCGGCCATCGCCACCGCACTCGTCGTCGTGGCCACCAGCATCTCGCTGCTCATGGTGCGCCTCAGTGGCTTCGGGTCCATGCGGTCCACCCGGGAAGGTATGTGACGCGATGTCGATCGACACCCGCCCCGCGGCGCCGCAGCACCGCGCGACGCCCACCGCGCCCCGCCGTCGGCACACGGCCCCACGGCGCAGGTCCCCGGGCAACCCCGTGGCCGGCATCGGCTCGCTGATCTGGCTCCTCATCGTCCTCGTGCCGCTCTACACCCTCGTCTCCGCGTCCCTGATGCACCAGGACGAGGCGCTCAACGGCGACCCGCTGGCGATCCCCACGGACCCGACGCTCGAGAACTACCGCACCGTGCTGGACAGCGGGTTCCTGACACTGATCGGGAACACCGCGATCGTCGCCGTGGCCACCGTCGCCATCGTGCTGGTGCTCTCCGTCCCCGTCGCGTACGTGGCGGTGCGCACCCGCAGCCGCCTCTCCTCGCTCGCCTTCCGGACCTTCCTCCTCGGCGTGGCGATCCCCGCGCAGGCAGTCATCGTGCCCCTGTACCTGATGATCGGGAAGATGGGGCTGTACGACACCCTCTGGGCGATCATCCTGCCCACCGCGGCTTTCGCGATGCCCGTCGCCGTCCTCGTGCTCAGCGGCACGATGCGCGACGTCTCCGAGGAGATGTACGAGGCGATGTCCCTCGACGGAGCCTCACCGGTGCGCATGCTCTGGCAGCTGGCGGTTCCGCTGTCCAGGGCCGGGATCAGCACGGTGGCCATCTTCTCCGCCCTGCAGGCGTGGAACGGCTTCCTCTTCCCGCTGATCCTGACCCAGTCGGAGGAGCAGCGCGTGCTGACGCTCGGGCTGTTCAACTTCATGAGCCAGTTCGGAGTGAACATCCCGGCCGTCCTGGCGGCGATCGTCCTCTCGGTCATCCCCATCTTCGCCGTGTACCTCGTGGCCCGGCGGGCGCTGATCAACGGACTGATGGGGGTGGGCGGCAAATAGGACACCCCAGCCGCCCCGGAACCACCGCACTCATGAGAGGAACCCCTGCCGCCATGGCAATCCACCCCGTCCCGCAGGCCCGCCAGGCCGATCCGCCCCCCGCCGTCGACGGCCCGTGGCGCGACCCTTCCCTCAGCCCGGAGGAGAGGGTGGCCGACCTGGCGGCCCGGATGACACTCGAGGAGAAGGCCGCCCAGCTGTACGGAATCTGGGTGGGCGCCGACGCGGAGGGCGACGGAGTCGCTCCGCACCAGAACGACATGGTCGACCCGGTCGACTTCGAGGACATCACGACCCGCGGACTCGGCCAGCTCACCCGGCCGTTCGGCACCGCCCCGGTGGACCCGGGCGTGGGCGCGGTGGCGCTGGCCACGGCCCAGGCCCGCATCGTGGAGGCCGGCCGGTTCGGGATCCCGGCGATGGCCCACGAGGAGTGCCTGGCCGGATTCACCGCGTGGGGCGCCACCGCCTATCCCGTCCCGCTGGCCTGGGGTGCCGCCTGGGACCCGGAGCTGGTCGCCGAGATGGCGCACCGGATCGGCAGCGACATGCGGTCGGTCGGCGTCCACCAGGGGCTCGCCCCGGTGCTCGACGTCGTGCGGGACCTGCGCTGGGGGCGGGTCGAGGAGACGATCGGTGAGGACCCGTATCTGGTCGCCACCGTCGCCACCGCCTATGTGAAGGGGCTGGAATCCGCGGGGATCGTCGCCACGCTCAAGCACTTCGCGGGCTACTCCGCGTCGGCCGGCGCCCGCAACCTCGCCCCGGTCCGGGCCGGAACCCGGGAGATGGCGGACGTGATCCTTCCGCCGTTCGAGATGGCGGTCCGCGAGGGCGGGGCCCGCTCCGTGATGCACTCGTACGCCGAGATCGACGGCGTCCCCGTGGCCGCCGACCCGGCGCTGCTCACCGGACTGCTCCGCGACACCTGGGGCTTCGGCGGCACGGTCGTCGCCGACTACTTCGGCATCGGCTTCCTGGAGACCCTGCACAAGGTGGCCGAGGGCCGCGGCGACGCCGCCCGCCTGGCCCTGACCGCCGGAGTCGACGTGGAGCTGCCCACCGTGCGCAGCTACGGTGAGGCACTGGTCGCCGCCGTCCGGGACGGCCTGGTGGCCGAGGAACTGGTGGACCGCGCCCTGCACCGGGTCCTGCTGCAGAAGTGCGAGCTCGGCCTGCTCGATCCGGACCGCCAGGCCCTGCCGTCCGTGCTCGGCGGCGTGGAGCCGGAGCGGGCGCGCGGCACGGTGGACCTCGACCCGCCGCGGAACCGGGACCTGGCCCGGCTGATCGCCGAGCGGTCCTGCGTCCTGCTGGCCAACCCCCAGGGCACGCTCCCGCTGGGCGGCGCCGGACGGATCGCGGTGGTCGGTCCGCGCGCCGACGACCCGCTGGCCATGCTCGGCTGCTACTCGTTCCCGAGCCACGTGGGGGTCCAGCACCCCGAAGTGCCCATGGGTATCGCCATCCCCACGGTGCTGGAGGCGCTCCGTGAGGAGTTCCCCGGTGCCGGAATCGACTACGCGCAGGGCTGCGACGTGGACGGCGCGGGCACCGAGGGGATCGCGGGCGCCGCCGCGCTGGCGTCCGGTGCCGACGTCTGTGTGGCCGTGCTCGGCGACCGTGCCGGGCTCTTCGGCCGCGGTACCTCCGGCGAGGGCTGCGACGTGGCGGACCTCTCGCTGCCCGGCCGCCAGGGCGAGCTCCTGGACGCGCTGCTCGCGACCGGAACCCCGGTCGTCCTGGTGCTGCTGACGGGACGTACGTACGCGCTCGGAGGCCGGGCGGACCGGCTGGCCGGTTGTGTGCAGGCGTTCTTCCCGGGCGAGGAGGGCGGCCCGGCGCTCGCGGGTGTGCTCTCGGGGCGGGTCAACCCGTCCGGGCGCCTGCCCGTGGGCGTGCCCCGCGGCACGGGCGGTCAGCCGTGGACCTATCTGCAGCCGCCGCTGGGCCTGGCCAACGGGGTCAGCAATCTGGACCCGACGCCCCTGTACCCCTTCGGGCACGGTCTCTCGTACACCTCGTTCGTCTGGGAGGCCGGTGCCGACGCGCCGGCCGAGCTCCCCACCGACGGGGAGACCGACCTCGCGGTCACGGTGCGCAACACCGGTGACCGTGACGGGGCCGAAGTGGTCCAGCTCTACGTCCACGACCCGGTCGCCCAGACCACGCGCCCCGACGCCCGGCTGATCGGGTACGCCCGGGTGCCGCTCGCGGCGGGGGAGTCGCGGAGGGTTAGCTTCCGCTTCCATCCGGACCTGGTCTCCTTCACCGGGGCAGGTGGCCGCCGCGTCGTCGAGCCCGGCGACCTGGAGCTGCGCTTCGCCACCTCCAGCGACGTGGCGGACGTCCAGCACACCGTACGGCTGCGTCTCACCGGGCCCGAGCGCACCGTCGACCACCGGCGCCGCATGGTCTGCGACACGTCGGTCGACGCGCCGCTCGTAGGGAAGTGACGTGCGGGGGGCCAAGGCTCCCCGCACGCCCGCCTCGCGCACCCCGAGGGGTGCGCGAGGCGGGGCCGAAAGTTTCGAAGGCCGCCCCGGTGCGGTCGGCCCGCCGCTTTACGCGCGCCATCGCGGGGGTGCCTGTCATGCCCAAGGCAATTCGCTCGGCCGTGGGCGGACTCCGCGACCGCCGTGCTCCTCGCCTCGGCGCACACCCTCTCCAGTGCCTCCGCCGCCACCGGGCGGCACGGCGGGAAGGGGGGCGGCGCAGCCGCCCGGCACTCTCGGCCGGAAGGCCGGACCGCGCATCGGTACGGCCGTCGGCCCCACCGCCCTCTCCGACGGCGCGTCTGCCGCGCCGAAGCCGCGGGTGGCCGATGCCCGGGACCGCACCGAGAGCCTGTCAGGGGCTGACGCCCGTCCGATTTGTCATGTGTGTGAACGAAATGGGAGCAGCATGGACAAGCACACCAGCCGCAGGTCGGTCCTCGGAGCCGGCCTCGGGTTCACGGCGCTCGCGGCGACGCCGCTCGGATCGCTGACGGGACTGACCGGGGAGGCCTCCGCGGCGGATTCCGGTGGCTTCGCGGCGGCCAGGCCCACCGATCCCGGCGCGTACATCTCGTTCACCCCTCGACCTGGCGCCTTCCCCCTGGTCAGGGGTGGCAGGGCGGCCTCGGTCGTGGTCAGCGACCAGGACCACGAGGGTGTCCTCCGGGCGGCCGGAGACCTCAGGGACGACATCGAGCGCGTCACCGGCGTCCGCCCCGCGCTCTCGCGGGACACGGTGCCGCGCGGCCGCGAGACGGTCCTCGTGGGCACCATCGGCCGCAGTCCGCTGATCGACGGGCTGATCGCCTCCGGCAGGCTGAACGTCTCCGGGACGGCGGGCAGGTGGGAGACCAGCCTGCAGACCGTGGTGGAGAATCCCCTCCCGGGCGTGGACCGCGCGTTCGTCATCGCGGGCAGCGACCAGCGCGGCACGATCTTCGGCGCGTACGACGTCTCCAGGGGCATCGGGGTCTCGCCCTGGTACTGGTGGGACGACGTCGTCCCCGTCCACCGTGACGCGCTGTACGTCCTGCCCGGCCTGCACAGCCAGGGCACCCCCGCCGTGAAGTACCGCGGGTTCTTCGTCAACGACGAGAACCCGGCGCTCGGCACCTGGGCACCCGCCTTCTTCGGTCCCGGGAAGGCCCCCGGCTACGAAGGCGGGTTCAACGCCGCCTTCTACGCCAGGATCTTCGAAGTGATGCTGCGGCTGAAGGCCAACTACCTCTGGCCGGCGGTCTGGGGCCGCGCGTTCGCCGAGGACGACCCGGAGAACCACGCCACCGCGAAGGCGTACGGCGTCGTCATGGGCACCTCGCACGAGGCACCCATGATGCGGGGCATCGAGGAGTGGAACCGGCACGCCGTCGCCGCGGTGCGAGACAGCGCGGGGAACATCACCGAGCCGGGCCACGATCCCTACGGGGGCACCGGCGAGTGGTCGTTCCGCCGCAACGCCGAGGCCATCAAGGCCTACTGGCGGGAGGGCATCCGCCGGATGGCGGACGAGGACTTCGAGGGTGTGGTCACCCTCGGCATGCGCGGGAACGGCGACGTCAGCCTGCCCGACGGCGACGGAATCGAGCTGATGACCGAGATCATCGCCACCCAGCGCGCGATCCTCGCAGACGAACTCGGAGCCGAGGACGCGGTCCCGCAGGTGTGGACGCTCTACAAGGAGGTCCAGCACTACTGGGACCGCGGGCTGCGGGTCCCGGACGACATCACCGTCGTCCTCACCGACGACAACTGGGCCAACCTCCGCAAACTGCCGGACCTGGAGAACGACGCCCGTGGCGGCGGATACGGGCTCTACCACCACTTCGACTACGTCGGGGTGGGACGCAACTACAAGTGGGTCGACACCACCTCGCTCCCCAACCTGTGGGACCAGCTCCACCAGAGCGCGGTCTACGGGAACCACGGCCTCTGGGTCACCAACGTGGGAGACCTCAAGGGCAACGAACTGCCGACCCAGTTCTTCCTGGAGTACGCCTGGAACCCCGAGCGCTGGCCCCTGGACGCGCTCCCGGAGTGGGAGGAGCGGTACGCCGCGCAGAACTTCGGCGGGCGGCAGGCCGAGGAGATCGCCGCGATCCTGCGGACGTACGCCCGCCTGCAGTCCCGCCGCAAGCCCGAACTGCTCAACCGGAAGATCACCCTCGATCCGGCCAAGGATCCGGCGACGGACTCCTCCGCCATCGTCTACGACGACCGGGCCACGCCCTTCAGCATCGTCGACTACCGCGAGCTGGAGCGGGTCACCGAGGACTGGCGGCGCCTGGAGGCAGCCGCGGAACGAGTCCGGCGGGGGCTTCCCGCGTCCGCCCAGGACGCCTGGTACGAACTGGTCGGATACGCGGTGCGGGCGACCGCCAATCTGTACGCGCTGAGGGAGGCCGAGTTCACCAACCTGCACTACGCGCCCCAGGGCCGGGCCCTGACCAATCAGCTCGCGGCCACCGCCGAGGCCGGTCTCGCCGAGGACTTCGCCCTTGCCGAGCGGTTCGGCACCGAGGTGGCCGACGGCAAGTGGGACGGGTTCCAGAGCCAGCCGCACATCGGGTACGGCGACGTGGACCGCTACGGCCCCAACGCCCCCTGGCAGCAGCCGGAGCTGAACAACGTGGCGATCGCGGACGAGGTCTTCCCTGCCGTGCGCCGCATCGAGCTTCCGAGGAGGGCGGAGATGGGCGTCGCCGTCGACGGCTCGCCGGCCTGGTGGCCGGAGTCCGGCGCCGAGGCGGAGCTGCCGGTCTTCAGCCCGTACCAGAGCCAGCCGGCGCAGTACGTCGAGGTGTTCAACCGCGGCAGTGAACCCTTCGACTTCCGTATCCGTACCGGCGCCTCCTGGCTGATCGCCGACCGGACCCGGGGGCGGGTGGAAGCCCAGACCCGGGTCACCTTCCGGGTCGACTGGTCGCGCGCCCCGAAGGGTGTGACACGGATCCCGGTCACCGTGTCAGGACCCGGCGACAGCGAGGTCGTCGTCCGGGCCGTGGTCGACCGGCCGCGGCTGGAGCGGGCGCGGCTCACGGGGTTCGTCGAGGCCAACGGATACGTCTCCGTCGAGGCCGACCACTTCCACCGGGCGGTCGGCGGCGACGGAATCACCTGGCGGCGCATTCCCGGGATCGGCCGCACCGGAGCCGGCATGGAGCCCTTCCCGGTGACCGCGGCGCGCAGGACCCCGGGCGGCCGGGGGCCCCGGCTGGAGTACCGGGTCAGCCTGTTCACCACCGGGCCGGTCACGGTCTGGGCGTACCTCTCCCCCCGGAACAGCGCCCTGGCGGGCGACGGTCTGACCTATGCGGTCTCCTTCGACGACGACACCCCGCAGTCCGTCGACATCACCGGGGCCACGGGGGCCGACGACGGCACCATGAACACGCAGTGGGCCCGCAACACCTCGGACAACGTCAACCGCACCGCCACCGAGCACCGCATCGGCCGGGCCGGCGCCCACGTGCTGAAATTCTGGATGGTCGACCCGACCGTGGTACTCCAGAACCTCGTGGTGGACACCGGCGGTCTGAAGCCCAGCTATCTGGGCCCGCCGGAGAGTCTCCGGCTGAACTGACCGGAGCGGGACGAGGAGGCGGCAGGAATGGGCATCGAGATCCGGGACACGGAGGGGCGCGGTGCGACGCTGGGGGTGGCCCCGGGGCCGGAGGAGGGGCCGCTCCAGGTCGCGATCCTGGTCGAGGGCCACCCGGCGGGCGCCTCATGGTCATGCTCCCCGGCGGCGGCCAGGGAGCTGGCCGCCGCCCTCACCACCGCGGCCGCCGAGGCGGAGAGCGCGCGGTCGTCGGAACCCGTCACCGTCAAGGCGTCCGAGCTGCTGCGTGGCGACGTGCGGGACGGGGCCCGCCTCATGACGGTGGAGACCGTGAGGAGGGACGGAGCGAACGTCCAGGTGACCTGGACATCGGGAGGCGGACGCAGCTGGAGCCAGATGTACGAGGCCGACACCGGGATCCGGCTCCGGAGGCGGCTGCCGCCAGGGCGGTGAGGGGTTCCGCACGGGGCGCTTCGTCATTCGACGATCGCCGTAGTACGGTGAACGTCGTAGTACGATGGAAGTCGTACGAAGCGGCGGTCCGGCATGTCCGGCCCGCCGCGCCGACCGTCGCAACCCCGAGGAATCGGAGCCCCCTGTGAGTGCACTGTTCGAGCCCTACACCCTGCGGTCGCTGACGATCCGGAACCGTGTCTGGATGGCCCCGATGTGCCAGTACAGCGCCGCCCCCGACGGCCCGGCGGCCGGAGCTCCGAACGACTGGCACTTCCAGCACTACGCAGCCCGCGCGGTCGGCGGCGCCGGCCTCGTCGTCGTCGAGGCGACGGGTGTGAGCCCCGAAGGCCGCATCTCCCCGCAGGACCTCGGCATCTGGAACGACACCCAGGTCGAGGCCTTCCGCCGCATCACGGACTTCCTGAAGAGCCAGAACACCGTTCCGGCGATCCAGATCGCGCACGCGGGCCGCAAGGGCTCCACAGACCGCCCCTGGAAGGGCGGCGCCCCGCTCGGACCCGACGCGCACGGGTGGCAGCCGGTCGCGCCGAGTGCGGTCGCGTTCGACGAGAAGCACCCCGTCCCGACCGAGCTGACCGTCGCGGACATCAAGGACGTCGTCCGGCAGTTCGCCGACGCCGCCCGCCGCTCCCTGGACGCCGGCTTCGAGGTCGTGGAGGTCCACGGCGCCCACGGCTACCTGATAGGCGAGTTCCTCTCCCCGCACTCCAACAGGCGCACGGACGAGTACGGCGGCTCGTACGAGAACCGCACCCGCTTCGCCCTCGAGGTGGTCGACGCCGTGCGCGCCGTCTGGCCCGACGGGCTGCCCCTGTTCTTCCGGATCTCCGCCACCGACTGGCTCGAGGACGGCCAGGGCTGGACCGCCGATGACACGGTCCGCTTCGCCACCGACCTGGAGGCCCACGGCGTCGACCTCCTCGACACCTCCACCGGAGGCAACGCCGCAGGCGTGCGCATCCCCGTCGGCCCCGGCTACCAGGTCCCCTTCGCGGCCCGCGTCAAGACCGGAACCACCCTGCCCGTCGCGGCCGTCGGCCTGATCACCGAGGCCCGGCAGGCCGAGAAGATACTGGCGAACGGCGAGGCCGACGCGGTCCTCCTCGGCCGCGAGCTGCTCCGCAACCCCTCGTGGGCCCTGCACGCCGCGCGCGAGCTCGGTGCTGAACCGCACGTCCCGGACCAGTACCACCGCTCCGTCTGACAGCGGGCGCACCGCTGCTCCACGACTGCGCGGCGCGCCACCCCGTCTGTGGGTACGCTGCGGCGATGTTCACTCCCGAGGGCCCCACGCTGCGCGAACTGGCCGTCCAGGCGCTCTCTTCGACGATGCGCGGATACGACCTGCTCGCCCCGAAGTTCGACCTCACGCCCTACCGGACCCCGGACCGGGTGCTCGAAGCCGTCGCCGACGCGGTTCGGCCCCTCGGACCGTTCGGCCGCGGCCTGGACGTCTGCTGCGGCACCGGGGCCGGGGTGGGTGTGCTGCGCGGACTGTGCGACGAGCGGGTCACAGGCGTCGACTTCAGCGCCGGAATGCTCGACGTCGCCCGGTCCGCGCACCCCGGGAGCGCGGACGGCCCGGCCGTGGAGTGGGTCCGGGCCGACGCCCTGGCGCTGCCGTTCACCCGGACCTTCGACCTGGCCATGAGCTTCGGCGCGTTCGGTCACTTCCTGCCGGACGAGCGCCCCCGGCTGTTCGGCCAGGTGCACGCGGCGCTCCGGCAGGGCGGCCTGTTCGTCTTCCCGGTGGGTGCGCCGCCGGCAGTCGGCTCCAGGGCCTACTGGTCACTGCTCGGCTTCGACGCGGTCATGCGGGTGCGCAACGCCCTGTGGCGCCCGCCCTTCGTCATGTACTACCGCACGTTCCCGCTCGCCGGCGTGGTGGACGACCTGGTGCGCACCGGCTTCACCGTGCGGCTCCTGCCGATGGAGGAGTTCGGACGCAGGCCGGACGGAAGCCCGCGCGTCCGGCTCGTGGCGGCCTCTCGCGCGTAGGTGCGACGGGAGCCGCGACGAATCCCGTATCGCACCCAGAAGTACGATGAATCTCGTATGATGGAAGCCCCCGCACGAAGTGGAGCCATCGTGACGACGAACGCCGCTCGCGTGCTCGCCCACCCCGCGCGCGAAGAGATCCGCGTCGAGGGCGTGCTCCACGCGCTGTCCGACCCGATCAGGCTGCGGATCGTCCGTCAGCTCGCCGGCGCTGCGGACGAACAGGCCTGTTCCCGCTTCGATCTCCCGGTGTCCAAGTCCACCACCACCCACCATTTCAGGGTGCTCCGTGAGAACGGCGTGATCACGCAGTTCTACCGCGGCACGGCCAAACTGAGCTGTGTGCGGACGGAAGACCTGGACGCCCTCTTCCCCGGCCTGCTGGACAGCGTCCTCGGGGGAGCGGACCTGCAGGCCGAGCGCCTCGGCCAGGGCTGACGGCCCCCTCAGGTCATCAGCCCGCGCATACGGTCGATCTCCACGGTCTGCTGCGCGACGACGTCGTTGGCCATCTCCTCCACCAGTACGTTGTTGCCGTCCGCGAGAGCCTCGGTCGCCATGGTGACCGCCCCCTGATGGTGGGTGATCATCAGCTCGAGGAAGAGCCGGTCGAAGGCCTTGCCCCGCTCGCCGCGCAACTGCTCGATCTGCTTGTCCGTCGCCATGCCGGGCATCGCGTCGTGGTCGTGGGTCTCCTCGCGCTCGTCACCACCGTTGTTCTTCAGCCACCCCTCCATCGCGCCGATCTCGGGCTTCTGGGCTGCCGATATGCGCTTCGCGAGACGTCCGACCGACGTGGAGGACCCGCGCCCGGGAACGAGAGCGGTGAGCACGAGGGCCTGTTCGTGATGCTCGATCATCATGCGGGCGTACCGGAAGTCGGCGGAGTTGGGGGTGTCGTCCCCTGCGGCCTTCGCCGCTTCCTCGGCCGACAGCGTCCTGGCCGGCTCGCCGGGCTTCCCGGGTGCCAGGACCGGAGGCCCCGCGTCCGCACCGGTCTCCACCCCGTCGCCGCCGCTGCCCCCGTCGCAGCCGCCCAGGGTGAGGACGGCGGCCGCGAGCGCCGCCAGCAGGGCTGTCGCGCGTCCGCTGCGTGTCCGACGGGGCATCAGCACGGTGACCTCCATTGCCACATGAGTGTGTTGCAGACCGTCCTAACACCTATCACCGGTCGATGATCAAAAACTTTTATTACGTCTCTGTTGCCATCTGTTGGTGTGTACACGCGAGGGACGATACTGCCGGGGTCCATGAACCGTTGTTCGACGGACGGATACAAGGGAGGACGCAGTGACCTCGTTGCACACCACCAGCGTGCGGCGCAGACGTCTGGGAGTGGCGGCAGCCGCGGCCGGGCTCATCGCCACGCTGTTCACGGCCGGACCCGCGGCTGCGACACCCGACCCGGGCGACAGCGCCACCACCCCCAGCGGTGTCTCCGTGAGCGAACAGGCCGAAGCCAGGGCCGCCATCCGGAGCGGTGAGATACCCGGCGTGGACGAGATAGTCCACAGCGACAACATCGAGCACCTCACGAACATCCCCAAGGACGCGCTCCAGGGGCTCAACACGGACCTGGCCTTCCAGGGCACCTATGCCTACGCCGGCAACTACGACGGGTTCCGGATCTTCGACATCCGCAACCCGAAGAAGCCGAAGACCGTCGCGCAGGTTCTCTGCCCCGGCTCGCAGAACGACATCTCCGTCTCCGGGAACCTGCTCTTCCTGTCGACCGACTCCTCGCGCAGCGACGACTCGTGTGCCAGCACCACCCAGCCGGCAACGGAGAAGTCCTCCTGGGAGGGCATGAAGGTCTTCGACATCAGCGACAAGCGCAACCCGAAGTACGTCGCCGCCGTCGAGACCGCCTGCGGCTCGCACACCCACACGATCGTTCCCGAGCGCAAGGACGTGTACGTCTACGTCTCGTCGTACTCACCGAACGAGACGTTCCCGGACTGCCAGCCGCCGCACGACGGCATCTCCGTCATCAAGGTGCCGCGCGGCGCGCCCGAGCGCGCCCGGATCGTGAACTTCCCCGTGCTCTTCCCGGACGGCGGCAATCCGGGCGCACCGGACAACCCGGGCGTCTCGAAGACCACGGGCTGCCACGACATCACCGTGCTCCCCTCGAAGGACCTGGCAGCCGGGGCGTGCATGGGGGACGGTCTGCTGTTCTCCATCAAGGACCCGGCGAACCCGAAGATCATCGACCGGGTCCAGGACAACGTGAACTTCGCGTTCTGGCACTCCGCGACCTTCAACCAGGGCGCGGACAAGGTCGTGTTCACCGACGAGCTCGGCGGCGGCGGCGCGGCCACCTGCAACGACGAGATCGGCCCGAACCGCGGCGCCGACGGCATCTACGACATCACGGGCCGCGGCGACCACCGCAAGCTGGTCTTCCGCAGCTACTTCAAGATCGACCGCCCGCAGGCCGACACCGAGGTCTGCGTCGCGCACAACGGCTCGATCATCCCGGTCAAGGGCAAGGACCTGATGGTCCAGGCCTGGTACCAGGGCGGGGTCTCCGTGTGGGACTTCACCAACTCGTCCAAGCCGAAGGAGATCGCGTACTTCGAGCGCGGTCCCGTCTCCACGGACGCCGTCACCACGGCCGGCCCCTGGTCGGCGTACTACTACAACGGCTACATCTACTCCAACGACATAGCCAAGGGCTTCGACGTCCTGAAGCTCGACGACCGGCGCACGGACCCGGCGAAGAAGGTGCGGCTGCCCGAGCTCAACGTGCAGACGCAGCCGGACTACTTCGACCGCTGAACGACCCGCTGACTCCGCGGTGAGAACGAGTGCCCCGCCGGGCGGACACGTCCGGCGGGGCACCACGATCTCCATTGACCCGCGGGCGGCACGGGGACATGCTGTACCCCTGACTCCGGCGATGCGGGGGATCGCCGGAATCAGGCGGGGCGCAGCACGCCGCCCCGAGGCTCAGGCGGCCGGCCGGACACTCGTTCCCGCGGCCGCGGCCCACTCCACGAGCAGTCGCTGATACGTCGTCTCGTCGTCCGGGGACAGCAGTCCGCCCGCGCGCTTCCACAGGGTCCGGATCTCTTCATTGACCACGGAGGCGGGGCGCACGGCGACGGACGGGTTCGGATACGGGGACATGTCCACCAAGCTAAACCCCCGCAGGGCGCTCGACCCCACTCAGGGGCAGGGATATCCCTCACACTTCCTCCCGGAATCCTTTACGAACCGGGCCTGTGGGGCCCCTTCCCGGTCATTTCCGACAATCCGAGAGACCGCAGCCCGTCCGGTCGCTCCGTGACGGGCAGATGGTCCACGAAACGCACCTCACACCCGAGAACGGCCGCGCCCGCGTCCGCGTGGCGGTCGTCACCGATCATGACCACGTCCGCGGGATCGTGCCCCAGCAAGGCGCACGCCGTGCGGAAGAGGCGCGGATCGGGCTTCCGGGCGTCGTGCTCGTAGGACAGGACGTAGGCGTCCACCAGCTCGTCCAGGCCGTGCGCGCGGAAGACGGGACGCAGGTCCCAGCCGATGTTGCTCACGACGCCGACCGCGACGCCGTCGCGGCGGAGCCCGCGCAGCACCTCGGCCGCGTCCGGGTAGGGCTGCCAGGCATCCGGGCTCATGTGGCGCTCGTACAGCGCGTCGTGCAGGGCGGGGTCCGGCAGGTCCACCTGGCGGGCCAGACCGGTGTACGCCGCCCGGTGCAGCTCGGCACGGAGGTCACGGCCCGCCCACGCGGTGGCCAGCTCCGGTGGGATCCGCCCGGGCGGCGGGCCTCCCGGGAGCGCTCCGGAGGCGGTCAGGTCACGTGTGAACCGTTCGAAGTCCGCCTGTCCCACGATGACGCCCCGCGAGTCGAGGACGGCACGGAGCCACGTGGCGACGGACTCGATCCGGAAGAGGGTCCCGGAGAAGTCGAAAAGCGCACCCTTGATCTGCATGACGCGATGATGGCCGCTCGCCGAGGCGCCTACAAGGGCGGGTCCTGCTCGTCGGCCGGCCGGCGGGTGCGCGCGGTGTACCCGCCGTAGGCGGCCGTGGAGAGCGCGACCACGGTGCCTCCCAGCAGCGCGCCGCCCAGTACGTCGGTCAGCCAGTGCACGCCCAGGTACACGCGTGTCCACGCCACACCGGCCACGGAGACGGCGGCGAGCGCCGACGCGCCCCACCACAGAGGGGCCTGCGCGCCGTGGAGGCGCAGCAGCCACAGCAGCAGACCGCAGGTCACGGCCGCGGTCATGACATGGCCCGAGGGGAAGGCCGCGTACTGCGCCGAGTCCACCGGGTCGGCCCATCGTGGACGGTCCTTGCCGACTGCCGCCTTCAGCCCCTGCTGGACGAGCGTGGCGAGCAGACTGGTCGCGGCGACCCAGCCGGCGAGCAGCCGTGAGCCGCGCCACCACAGGGCGAGGACGACGGCGGCGGTCAGCACCCGCATCGTCCAGGGATCCCATACCCAGTCCGTCAGCACTCGGTTGACATGGACCCACCCCGGTTCGGTCACCGCGCGGCGGTGCAACGCCTCGGCCACCGTGGTGTCCAGTGAGGTGAGGGGCGACCAGCCTGCCGCGACCAGCACGAGCAGCGCGAGTGACAGGGCGGCGCAGACGAGGCCCGTGACGAGCTGGGGGGACCTGGTGCGTGGAGGGTGAGGGGGGGAGTGCATGGAGCCGATACTCGTTCACGACCCGCGCGTGAAGCTATCCCAGAGCGCTGAGTCCCGGCACGAAGGCCACCAGTAGCGGTACGACCGGCACCAGTGCGGCGGCGGCCGTCAGCCGCAGCCGCCGGCCCGCGGTCAGGCGTTCCACCGGTGTGAGCAAGCGGTTGACCCTGAGGGGGACATGGGCTCCGGATGCGGGCGCCGGTCCGAACACGCCCCGGTCCTCGTTCAGTTCGACCAGGGCGAGGGCGATCGTGAGGCGGCCGAAGCGCCGGGAGGCGACATCGTCCGCGGCCAGCTCGACGAGACGGTGCATCTCGTCGCGGAAGGCGGCGAACACCGGCACCTGCGGGAATCCGGTCGCGAGCGCGTCCGAGCAGTGCAGGAGCCAGTCGTGCCGGGCCTGCGCATGGCCCTGTTCGTGTGCCAGCACGGCATCGAGCTGACGGCCTTTCAGCCGGCCGAGTGCCGCGGTGGTGATGACCAGTTGGGGTGCCGAGCCCGGCAGCCACCACGCATCGGGCCGCTCCCCCTCCAGCACCACGAGGCGTCCGCCGCCGGGCTCCTCGCCCGGCAGCAGCGGGGCGCGGACCAGCAGTTCACCGCGCCGCTGCCTGCGGCGGGACCGGGCCCGGTGGATCTCCCGTACGAGCATGGCGGCCGTCCACATCCCGCCCAGTGCCAGCAGGACCGCGATGACCGCCGACCACGGGCCGTACGCGCCGAAGGCGTAGGCCTCCACCACGCCACTCGGGGCGGGGGCGAATACATGGCCGCGGACGGCCTGCCAGGCGGCGGCCGCGCTGAGTGTCATCGAGAGTCCGAACGACAGCAGGACCCCCGCGACCACGCACTGCCAGACCCACAGGGCCACGACCGGCTCACGCTCCGGCCAACGGGCCCTCGCCATCAGGCCCGGGGCCGCGACGGCGGCCAGTGCACCGAGCAGCAGCAGCGCGAGGGAGACCAACATGGGCGTCAGCCTATGAGTGCCGCGGTACCCACGGGTATGGCAGCGCACGCCAAGTGACGTACGACACGGGGCCGGGGACCCGCTGTCTCACAGAGTGAGCAGCATGGCGAACATGGCCGTCCCCATCGCCAGCCTGCAGGCCAGGGCCAGCTCCGGTCGCCCGCCCGGGCCCGCCAGGACGTCGGTACTGCCGCCGAGGGGCGGCCCGGCGGGCAGGGGAGCCGGTATCAGCCGACCGGCGGAACGCAGGACGTACAGCGCGTAGTACGTCAGGAACACACCCGTCAGCACGGGCACGCCTCCGGCCGCCCCCGCTCCGTGTCCGGAATGAGCGCCGTCCGCCGCGTGGGACGCTCCCGGAGCCATGGCGACGGCCATGTAGACCATGGCCAGCGAACCGACCAGATGATGGAGATGGTGCCCGCCGTCCCTGGCGCGTACCACCGCGTGCAGCGAGGCGGCTCCGAACACCGCCGCGTACAGCACCCACGTCCGCGCCGGGAGGGTGAGCAGGGCCGTGGGCACCGCCATCGCGGCCATCCCGAAACCCATCAGCGCCTCCGCGCGCGCCGATCTGCGTTCCCGCTCCGTGCCGTCACGGGTCCGCAGCAGGCAGTACGCCCCTGTGGCCCCGCACAACACCATGAGCAGCCAGCCGGACAGCGCCGGTCCGTGCACGGTGTACCTCCCCCTGCGGCGATCGACGCCGGTGTCGTCCCATCGATGCCCCGTTCCGGATGCCGTTACCGGGGCGCATTGGGGTACTGGGGGCGCGTGCCCGGGCCTGCGGGGGGCGGCCGGGGGGGCGGGTTAGTCTCGGGCATGCACAGCGGCGGCACATCACGGGAGAAGAACCACATGGACAGCGCACCGGCCACGACACGGGCGGAACCCACCTTCCGCGACGCGACCGACGACGACGTGCCGGTCCTGGTGCGACTCGTGGAGAGTGCCTACCGGGGCGACGCGAGCCGGGCCGGGTGGACCACCGAGGCGGACATCCTCCAGGGCCGGCGGACCGACGCCGACGGGGTGCGCGAGGTGCTCGCGACCCCCTCGGGCCGGGTCCTCGTCGTCGAACAGGAGGGCGTCCCGGTCGCCTGCTGTCAGCTCGAACACCGTGGGAAGGCCGCGTACTTCGGCATGTTCGCGGTGACGCCGCAGCTTCAGGGTGCCGGCCTCGGCAAGGTGATCATCGCCGAGGCGGAGCGCACGGCCCGTGAGGACTGGGGTGTGGGCGAGATGCACATGACGGTGATCTCGGTCCGTCATGAGCTGATCGCCTGGTACGAGCGCCGGGGCTACCGCCGTACGGGAGAGCTGACGCCCTTCCCGTACGGTGACGAGCGCTTCGGCGTCCCGCAGCGCGACGACCTCGCGTTCGAGCTGCTGGTCAAGGAGCTGTAGAGCGCCGGACCGGCGGCGCCCGCCGGCCCCGCGGCCCCGGTTCAGGCGGTGAAGCGGCCCGCGCGCCGGATCTCCGGGTAGTCGGTCGTCGCGCCGTCGAGTCCCAGCGCACGGACCAGCCGCAGCTGGTCCTGGGTGTTGACCACCCAGCCGATCACCTTCAGGCCCTCGGCGTGCGCCAGCTCGACCACCTCGAGGGTGAGGCGGCGGAGGTTCAGGGCGAGCGTGGCCGCGCCCACCGCCTTCGCCCGCGCCACCACGTCGCCCTCCCAGCGGCTGGCGATGAGCACCGTCCGCACCCCGGGGACCAGCCGCGCGATCTCGGCGACCGCCGCGTCGTGGAACGAGGACACCTCGACACGGCCGGTCAGATCCCGCCGCAGCATCACCTCGGCCAGGGCCCTCGCGGCCGCCTCGTCCTTGATCTCGGCCTGAACGGGGGAGCCGATCGCGTCGAGCACCTCCTCGAAGACGGGTACCCGCTCGCCCTGCCCGGCGTCGAGCTCCCGGAGCTCGGCCAGCGTCTTCTCCGAGATGAGCCCCCGTCCGTCCGTCGTGCGGTCCACGGCCGCGTCGTGCATCACGGCGAGCGCCCCGTCCTTGCTGAGATGGAGATCGAGCTCGACGGCGTCCATGCCGGCCTGCTCGGCGTGCGTGAACGAGCGCAGCGTGTTCTCCGGTTCGACACCCATGACCCCGCGATGACCGATGGTGAGAAAAGTCAAGGCACTCCTGCTTCCGTCCGTCGTGTCCGCCCCGCGCGCGGCTCCTACCCCCAGGGAACCAGTTCGCTCCCGCGGGATGCCCTTCGCCCGGTCACTCCGACGGAAGGAGTTGTCACGCTGAGGTGTGGCAGGAAAAATAACGGTGAGGATGGGGTGCGGCAGGATATTTTTCGGCCCCCCACTTGTCCGAAGGAACCGAGCATGGATACGGTTGCTTGACGAGAGGTTCTCCCGTGAAGGAAGTGTCATGACGGAAATTCTTGAGCAAGCGACCGCCACCGACCGGACAGCCGCCGCCCAGCGGGTCGTGGAGCACCCGGCCTGGCCCTTGCTCAAGAGCGCCGTGGAGGAGCTCCGCCCCTGGCAGTCCAAGGACGGCTCCGTCGACTTCGCCGCGGACGGTGCTCCGTCCCCCGAGACGGCCGGGGCCGTCGTCGAGCGCGTGGTCGCAGCGGTCCGGCAGCTCTCCCCACTGCTCCCGCACGACGACGCCTACCACCGCGCACTCGTCACCGACCTGCGCCGATGGGCCGAGGACGGCTTCGGCGTCCCGGACTTCCTCGACTCCCTGCTGGCCTTCCAGCCCGCCAAGGACCGCACCGACGGCCTCCAGCACCTGGCCGTGTTCGCGATGTACACGCAGAACGGCAACCCGGACCGCAATCTCGAAGCCGTCGTGCTGCGGATGGTGTGGCCCGAGTGGCTCGCCGACCTCGAGGCCACGCGATACGACAACCCGCTGTTCTGCGGGATCACCTTCGAGGACTTCACCTCGGGATACGACACCAACTCCGCCGTGCTCTTCCCCGAGACGATCGCCGTACGCGAGGCGCCGGAGCGCTTCAGCTGGGGCGGCATCTTCTGCGACCGTGAGGCCGCCCGCTTCCGCCGCGTGACCGAGGCGTCCGTGGGTCTGCTGGGTCTCGAGCTGCCCGACGACATCCGCGAGATGCTCGGCGACCAGAAGCGCTGCGAGCAGGCCTTCGTGCTCTGGGACATGGTCCACGACCGCACGCACAGCCACGGTGACCTGCCGTTCGACCCCTTCATGATCAAGCAGCGCCAGCCGTTCTGGATGTACGGCCTCGAGGAGCTGCGCTGCGACCTCACCGCATTCCGGGAGGCCGTGAAGCTGGAGGCCGACGGCTTCGGGCAGGGGCGCGACGTGCAGTTCGCCGTTCTCTTCGACCGGATGTTCCGCTTCCCCGTCACCGGTGAGCGCGTGCGCAACTACGACGGTCTCGGCGGCCAGCTGCTCTTCGCCTACCTGCACAAGCACGACGTCGTCCGCTGGACCGACAACACCCTCAAGATCGACTGGGACCGGGCCCCGCAGGTCACCAATCAGCTCTGCGGAGAGATCGAGAAGCTCTACCGCGACGGCATCGACCGCCCGAAACTGGTCCACTGGTTCGCGGCGTACGACCTGGTCTCGACCTACCTCGCACCCCATCCGGGATCCCGCTGGGCCAAGGGACCGGACGCCCTGGACCTGACACAACCCCCTCGCAAGCTCGTCGACGACGTGCTTCCTGACGAGTTTCCCCTGAGCATGTTCTATGAGGCGCTCTCCAAGAAGCTGAAGCACGTGATCGCCTCCACCAAGGGGATCACTGCGGCGGACTCCGGGCGGGCAGCCGCGTGAGCGTGGGTTCTGAGGAGGCGGTGGCGATGAACGGAACAGCCGGGGCCGACAGTGGTGTGCTCGAGGGTGCGGTGATCGCGGTGGCCGGGGCCGCCGGCCCGGCGGGCCGGGCCACGCTGCTCAGGCTCGCCGAGGCGGGGGCGACCGTGGTCGCCTCCGACGCGAATCCGGAGCGGCTCGTCGAAGCGGTCGACGCCGCGCGATACGCACACGGGGGAGCGACCGTCACCGGCGACACGGTCGATCTCCTCGATCCGGGTGCCGCGCGGGAGTGGGCCCTCAAGACGGAGAAGGAATTCGGACGGGTCGACGGCCTGGTCCACCTCGTCGGGGGCTGGCGCGGCGGATCCGGCTTCGCGGACACCAGCCTCGCCGACTGGGACTTCCTCGAGAAACTGCTGATCCGCACCGTGCAGTCGACCTCGCTGGCCTTCCACGAGGTCCTCCAGCGCAGCGACCGCGGCCGGTACGTGCTGATCAGCGCGGCCGGAGCCAGCAGCCCCACCGCCGGCAACGCGGCCTACTCCGCGTCCAAGGCGGCGGCAGAGGCGTGGACCCTCGCCCTCGCCGACGCCTTCCGCAAGGCGGGGGGCGACGCGGGGCCCACATCGGCCGCTGCGATCCTGGTCGTCAAGGCACTGGTGCACGACGCGATGCGCGCCGAGCGCCCGAATGCGAAGTTCGCGGGCTTCACGGACGTCAAGGAGCTGGCCGAGGCCATCGCCGGGGTCTGGGACAAGCCCGCCGGAGAAGTGAACGGAAAGCGTCTGTGGCTGACCCCGCAACCGTAAGGACCGACGCGCGACGGCACCACGACCCACAGGTGCGTGGTTTCGCGAGCGACAACTACGCCGGAGCGCACCCGGAGATCCTGGCGGCCCTCGCCCTCGCCAACGGCGGACATCAGGTCGCCTACGGTGAGGACGACTACACCGGACACCTCCAGCGGGTCATGCACAGCCATTTCGGCCCCACCGCCGAGGCCTTCCCGGTCTTCAACGGCACCGGAGCCAACGTCGTCGCGCTCCAGGCGCTGACGGACCGATGGGGCGCGGTGATCTGCGCCGAGTCCGCCCACATCAACGTGGACGAGGGCGGGGCGCCGGAACGGGTGGGCGGACTCAAGCTGCTCACCGTCCCGACCCCGGACGGCAAGCTGACCCCGGAGCTCATCGACCGGGAGGCGTACGGCTGGGACGACGAGCACCGGGCGATGCCGCAGGTCGTCTCGATCACGCAGAACACCGAGCTCGGCACCGTCTACACCCCCGGCGAGATCCGCGCCATCTGCGACCACGCCCATGAGCGGGGCATGAAGGTGCACCTCGACGGCGCCCGGATAGCCAACGCCGCCGCGTCGCTGGACGTGCCGATGCGTACGTTCACCAACACGGTGGGTGTCGACGTCCTCTCCTTCGGCGGCACCAAGAACGGCGCGCTCTTCGGTGAGGCGGTCGTCGTCCTGAACCCGGACTCGGTCCGGGCCATGAAGCATCTGCGCAAGCTGTCGATGCAGCTCGCCTCCAAGATGCGCTTCGTCTCGGTCCAGCTCGAGGCGCTGCTCGCGCGCGACCTCTGGCTGCGCAACGCCCGCCACGCCAACGCCATGGCCCAGCGGCTCGCCGAGGGGGTCCGGGCGGTGGACGGTGTCGAGATCCTCCACCCGGTCCAGGCCAACGCCGTCTTCGCGCGGCTGCCGCACGAGGTCACCGAGCGGCTGCAGAAGCGGTTCCGCTTCTACTTCTGGGACGAGAAGGCCGGAGACGTCCGCTGGATGTGCGCCTTCGACACCCATGAGGACGATGTCGACGCCTTCGTGCTGGCGCTCAAGGAAGAGATGGCGCGGCAGTAAGGGAACGCGCGTGCGGCCGGCCGGGAGCGTATCGCGCTCCCGGCCGGCCGCACCGCTGTGCCCGCCCCGCGACGTCGGAGGCGACCGTCCTGCCGCCTCCACGGCGGCGAGGCGTCTCCTCCGTCACGCGGCCGTGTCAGCCGCGCTCGCGCGCCTCTGCGGGTGTCGGAGCCGTACCGCCGAGGTGCGCCGGAACCCACCAGGTGTCGGCCGCGTCCCTGGGCCGTACCGGATAGGCGCGCTGCGCGGCTTCGAGGAGCTCCTGGACGCGCTCGCGCAGGCGGCGGGTGATCGCCCCCGCGTACTGGTCGGCGGGTGCCTCGACGGCCTCGCCCACCCGGATCGTGATCGGGGTGTGGCTGCGCCCGAAGTTGCGCGGGCGCCCCTTGGTCCACAGCCGCTGGGTGCCCCACAGCGCCATCGGGATCAGCGGTACGCCGGCTTCCTGTGCCAGTCGCGCGGCGCCCGACTTGAAGCTCTTCAGGGTGAAGGACTGCGAGATGGTCGCCTCGGGGAACACTCCGACGATCTCGCCCGAGCGCAAGGACGCCAGGGCGTGCGCGTAGGCGTCCTCGCCCTGGTTGCGGTCTACGGGGATGTGCTTCATGCCGCGCATCAGCGGCCCGGACACCTTGTGCCGGAACACCGACTCCTTCGCCATGAAGCGGACGAGCCGCTTCTGGGGCAGGGCGCCGAGTCCGGTGAAGATGAAGTCCAGATAGCTGATGTGGTTGCTGACCAGAACCGCGCCACCGGTCTTCGGGATGTGCTCCGAACCCTGGGTGTCGATCTTCAGGTCGAGCGCCTTGAACAGCGTGCGAGCGGCGCCGATGACCGGCCGATAGACGAGTTCTGCCATCTGGATGAAGACCCTTCTTCAATGCCTGGGGAGGGTTCTCCCGGCGGAAGTTACGCAGCCGTAGGTTTTCGGCATTGGGGCGATCGTGCCCCATGTGCGACGCCGTGGCCAGCCCCAAAGGGCCCGGGGCGAGAGATTCTCGTCACGTGAATCCTCCGGGAATGTAATGCGGCCGCAGGGTGCTGACCCTCTGCGCAGAGCTCTGAGAGGGAGGGCGTAATGGACGGGCAGACAGCTGCCGACACGCTGGACACGGCTCAACTCGGCGCGGAACTGGGGGATCGGGCCACTCTGGTGCAGTTCTCGAGTGCGTTCTGCCAGCCGTGCCGTGCCACCCGGCGCACGCTCGCCGAGGTGGCGGGCATGGTCGAGGGCGTGGCCCATGTCGAGATCGACGCCGAGGCACGTCTCGCGCTCGTACGCCGCCTCGGCATCACCAGGACCCCCACGGTCCTGGTGCTCGACGCGACGGGCCGCATCGTGCGCCGGGCGGCCGGTCAGCCGCGTACGGCGGATGTCGTCGCCGCTCTGGGGCAGGCGATGTGACGGACCGTGACGCATCTCCCACATGACGGGACGCACTTGACTGTGCACACCACGCATCGTCACTCTGACGCTATGCCGCCAGAACTCCTTCTCTTCGGCCGGGTCCATGTCGACCTCGTGCGTCACGCGAGCGCGCGCTGCCAGGGTGCCTGACGAACCCACGGACCCGTACACCCCCCTCGCAGAAGGACCTCCCCATGTCAGCCTCACCCGATCTCGGCACTTCCCGGACGGCTGCTCCCGAACTCCTCCGCTCCGTCTTCCGGCAGCACGCCGCCGGGGTCGCCGTGATCACCGCCGCGGGCGCCGGCCCGGTCGGCTTCACCGCGACGTCGCTCAACTCCGTCGCCGCGCAGCCGCCGCTCGTCTCCTTCGGTGTGGGCACCTCGTCCTCCAGCTGGCCCGTGGTCGCCGAGGCGGAGCACATCGGCGTGCACATACTCGGTGAGGGGCAGCGGGAGCTGGCCACGACGTTCGCGCGCAGCGGAGCCGACCGGTTCGGCCCGTCCACCGAGTGGCGCACGGGCCCGGAGGGAGTGCCTCTCCTGGAAGGTGTGGTGGCCTGGCTGGTCTGCCGGGTCGTGGCCCGGATCCCCGCGGGAGACCACCGCATCGTGATCGCCGAGGTGGTGGCGGGGGACCCCTCCGGGGGAGGCCGGCCGCTGGTCTACCACCAGGGCCGGTTCACGGCTCTGCGAGACTGAGGGCGAGCAAGGCGGAACCAGGGTCCGGCCGTTGGCTACGTCACAGTTCCAAGCGCTTGCTTATGGGTAACGTACTGGGTGTACTGGCGAGTAATATTTCAGCCGGGGGCTCGGTCGCCCCGACCGGAAACCGCCCGATAAGGCGCCTATGCTGCGTGCAACAAGGCAGCCCAGAAATGACGATGCAGTAGGAGAGCCGGCGTGAGCTTGAGGATCGTTGTCTGTGTGAAGTACGTGCCCGACGCCACCGGCGACCGGCACTTCGCCGATGACCTGACCCTGGACCGTGACGACGTCGACGGTCTGCTGTCGGAGCTCGACGAGTACGCGGTCGAGCAGGCACTGCAGATCGCCGACGAGGCGGACGACGCGGAGATCACCGTGCTCACGGTGGGCCCCGAGGACGCCAAGGACGCGCTGCGCAAGGCGCTGTCGATGGGCGCCGACAAGGCCGTCCACGTCGAGGACGACGACCTGCACGGCACCGATGTCATCGGTACCTCCCTGGTCCTGGCCAAGGCTGTCGAGAAGACCGGTTACGACCTGGTCATCTGCGGTATGGCCTCGACGGACGGCACGATGGGTGTGCTCCCGGCGCTGCTCGCGGAGCGCCTCGGCGTCCCGCAGGTCACGCTGCTCTCCGAGGTCTCGGTCGACGGCGGCACCGTGAAGGGCCGCCGTGACGGCGACTCCGCTTCCGAGCAGCTGGAGGCGTCCCTGCCGGCCGTGGTCTCGGTGACCGACCAGTCGGGCGAGGCCCGTTACCCGTCGTTCAAGGGCATCATGGCGGCGAAGAAGAAGCCGGTCGAGTCCCTGGACCTGGAGGACCTGGAGATCGAGGCGGACGAGGTCGGCCTGGGCGGCTCCTGGACCGCGGTGGACTCCGCGGCCGAGCGTCCCGCCCGCACCGCGGGCACGATCGTCAAGGACGAGGGCGAGGGCGGCAAGCAGCTGGCCGAGTTCCTCGCGGGCCAGAAGTTCATCTGAGCCCCGGCCGTTCCCTCCATCGCCCCGCCTCTTTCGCACGCAGGAGATTGAAGTCCCATGGCTGAAGTTCTCGTCTATGTCGACCACGTGGACGGTGCCGTCCGCAAGCCCACCCTGGAGCTGCTGACGCTCGCCCGCCGCATCGGCGAGCCGGTCGCGCTCGCCCTGGGCAACGGTGCCGCCGACACCGCCGCCGCGCTCGCCGAGCACGGCGCGGTCAAGGTCCTGACCGCCGACGCGCCGGAGTTCGCCGACTACCTGGTCGTACCGAAGGTCGACGCGCTCCAGGCCGCCTACGGCGCGGTCTCCCCGGTCGCGGTGCTGCTGCCCTCCTCGGCCGAGGCCAAGGAGATCGCGGCCCGCCTCGCGCTCCGTATCGGCTCCGGCATCATCACCGACGCCGTCGACCTGGAGGCCGGTGACTCCGGCCCGGTCGCGACGCAGTCGGCCTTCGCCGCGTCGTACACCACCAAGTCCCGTGTCTCCAAGGGCACTCCGGTCATCACGGTCAAGCCGAACTCGGCCGCCGTCGAGGCCGCCCCGGCCGCGGGCGCCGTCGAGGCCCTGGCGGTCACCTTCTCCGCGACGGCCACCGGCACCAAGGTCCTCTCCCGCACCCCGCGCGAGTCGACCGGCCGTCCGGACCTGACCGAGGCCGCGATCGTCGTCTCCGGCGGCCGTGGCGTCAACGGCGCGGAGAACTTCGCGATCATCGAGGCGCTCGCCGACTCGCTCGGTGCGGCCGTCGGCGCCTCGCGTGCCGCGGTCGACGCCGGCTGGTACCCGCACACCAACCAGGTCGGCCAGACCGGTAAGTCGGTCTCCCCGCAGCTGTACATCGCCTCCGGCATCTCCGGCGCGATCCAGCACCGGGCCGGCATGCAGACCTCGAAGACCATCGTCGCGGTCAACAAGGACGCCGAGGCCCCGATCTTCGACCTCGTCGACTACGGCGTCGTCGGCGACCTCTTCGCCGTCGTCCCCCAGCTCACCGACGAGGTCAAGACCCGCAAGGGCTGACCCCGCAGGAGCTGTGCCCGTACGACGGCCCGGGGCCGCGTGGTGTTCGCACCGCGCGGCCCCGGGCCGTTTCCGATCACCATTGACGCACGACCGGCGGGCTTATAACTTCACTATGCGGATGAAAGATTCCGGGAAGTGGAAAACACTGAGCACATGGAGGGTACGGTCATGGGTCAGCAGGAGAAGGTGGCGACGAGCCTCACCGGCACGGTCGGTCAGGAGATCAGCGCCTCCCTCACGGCGGTGGACGCGGAACTCGCCCGCCGCTACCCGGGGGATCCCGGTACACGCCAGCCCGTCCACACCGTCTACGTCCCCGCCGACGCCTTCGCCGCCACCACCGTGCGCACCTGGGGCGACCAGGCGCTCGCGGCGCTCGACGAGCACGCCCCCGACGCCACCGCGCTCGCCGAGGTGCTCTCCATCCCCCGGGAGCTCGCCGGGCCCGTCCACGACCGCGTACGCGCCAAGCTCGAGCGCGAGCCCGTCGAGGACCTCCGGATCGACTTCGAGGACGGCTACGGGCCGCGCCCGGACGCCGAGGAGGACGAGGCGGCGGCCCGTGCGGCCCGCCTGGTCGCCGAGGCGTACGCCGACGGGACCGCGGCCCCGTACATGGGTATCCGGATGAAGTGCATGGAGGCCGCCGTGCGTGACCGGGGCATCCGTACCACCGACATCTTCCTCACCGGCCTGATGCGCGCCGGAGGCCTCCCCGAAGGCCTCGTGCTGACGCTGCCCAAGGTGACGTACCCCGAACAGGTCACCGCCTTCGTACGGCTCCTGGAGGCCTTCGAGGAGACCCACGGCCTGCCGGCCGGGCGCCTCGGGTTCGAGATCCAGATCGAGACCAGCCAGTCGATCCTCGCAGCCGACGGCACCGCCGCGGTCGCCCGCATGATCGACGCCGCACGGGGCCGGGCGACGGGCCTGCACTACGGGACCTTCGACTACAGCGCGTGTGTCGGTGTCAGCCCCGCCTACCAGGCCAGTGACCACCCGGCCGCCGACCACGCCAAGGCCGTCATGCAGGTCGCCGCGGCGGGCACGGGCGTGCGGGTCTGCGACGGTTCCACCAACGTGCTTCCGGTCGGCCCCACCACACAGGTCCACGACGCCTGGCGGCTGCACCACGGCCTCACCCGCCGCGCCCTGGCCCGCGCCTACTACCAGGGCTGGGACATGCACCCGGGGCACCTGCCCACCCGGTACGCCGCCGTCTACGCCTTCTACCGGGAGGGCCTCGGGCAGGCCGCGTCCCGGCTCGCCGCCTACGTCGCCAAGGCCGGCGGGGACGTCATGGACGAGCCCGCCACCGCGAAGGCGCTCAGCGGCTACCTTCTCCGCGGCATCGACTGCGGAGCCCTGGACGCCGACGAGGTCACCGGCCTCACCGGCCTGACCCGCGCGGACCTGGACGGCTTCGCCTCGCCCCGCCGCGGCGGGCTGACCGTGACGGCGCCGTAAGGCTCCTCAGGAGGCGGGTGGCAGCTCCCCCGAGCCGCGCGGGATGAGCCGGGTGGGGAGCTCCACCCGGGCGGGTGCGTGGGCGGCGCCGTCGAGGCGGCGGAAAAGGTGTTCCGCCGCGGTCCGGCCGACCGCCGACGCGTCCTGCGAGATCACGGTGATGCCCAGCAGGTCGGCCAGCTCGATGTCGTCGAAGCCGACCAGGGCGATCCGGCGGTCGCACTCGGCCAGGACGCGGACGGCGGTGACCGTCACACGGTTGTTGCCCGCGAAGAGCGCGGTCACCGGCTCGGGGCCGCTCAGCATGGTCTCGGCGGCCGCCCTCACGCGTGCCGGGTCGGTCGGGCCGAGGGAGACCCAGGCGTCCTCGACCTCGATCCCGGCGTCGGCCAGGGCCGCGTGGTAGCCGCGCAGACGTTCCGTCGCCGTGTGGATGCGCGGCTGGTCGCCGATGAAGCCGATCCTGCGGTGGCCGTGCGCGATCAGATGGGCGACGCCCGCCCGTGCGCCGCCGAAACTGTCCGAGAGGACCATGTCCGCGTCCACTCGGCCGGCCGGACGGTCGACGAACACGGTGGCGATGCCCGCCTTCATCTCGGGTTCGAGATACCGGTGGTCGTCCCCGGCCGGAATCACGATCAGGCCGTCCACCCGGCGGGCGCAGAGGGCGAGGACGAGTTCCTGCTCACGCTCCGGGTCCTCGGCGCTGGAGCCGTTGATCAGCAGTGCGCCGTGGGCGCGCGCCACTTCCTCCACGGCGCGGCTCAGCGGGCCGTAGAACGGGTCCGCCAGGTCCTCCAGCACCAGCCCGATGGACGCGGTGCGCCCCTTGCGCAGGACGCGCGCGCTGTCGTTGCGGCGGAACCCGAGTGCTTCGATGGCCTCCTGGACGCGGCGCTCGGTGTCGGGGGTGACGCCGGGCTCGCTGTTCACCACGCGGGAGACCGTCTTGAGGCCCACCCCGGCACGGGCCGCCACGTCCTTCATGGTCGGCCTGTTGCCGTAGCGGGACTCGGAATGGCGGGCGGTCTCGGCCACGGTGCGCTGTCCTGTCGTCGGGGACGGGTGATTCGGGCCCTCGCGGGTGGCGGGAGGGGTCCGGATGCTGTGGCGTCGAGCATAGGCCCTGGACAACGTTGTCAAGAGAATGGAGACTGGGCGGACCGACTATTGAACTCGCAGGTCCTGCGCCTCACCCCTCCGGAGAGTCCACACCGATGCTTACCGACCTCGTCGCCGCGCTCGACATCGGCGGCACCAAGATCGCCGGAGCGTTGGTGGACGGCGGCGGAACCCTGCTCCTGCGGGCACAGCGCCCCACGCCCGCCCGCGAGGGCGCCGAGGCCGTGATGGGCGCGGTGGCCGACGTCCTGGCGGAGCTGACGGCTTCCGAGCTGTGGCACAGGGCCGGAGCGGTCGGCATCGGCAGCGCGGGGCCCGTGGACGCCTCCGCCGGCACGGTCAGCCCGGTGAACGTCCCGGGCTGGCGCGGCTTCCCGCTGGTGGAGCGGGTGGCGTCGGCAACCGGCGGGCTGCCGGTCACGCTCGTCGGCGACGGGGTCGCGATGACGGCGGCCGAGCACTGGCTGGGTGCCGCCCGCGGTTACGACAACGCGCTGTGCCTGGTCGTCTCCACCGGCGTCGGCGGTGGCCTCGTACTCGGAGGGAAGCTGCACCCCGGCCCCTCGGGCAACGCCGGACACATCGGCCACATCAGCGTCGACCTGGACGGTGACCGCTGCCCCTGTGGCGCCCGCGGCTGCGTGGAGCGCCTCGCCAGCGGACCGAACATCGCGCGGCGAGCCCTGGAGAACGGCTGGCGCCCCGGCCCGGACGGGGATGCCACGGCCGCCGCGGTGGCCGCCGCCGCCCGGGCCGGCGATCCGGTCGCGGTCGCTTCCTTCGAGAGGGCCGCCCAGGCGCTCGCCGCCGGAATCGCCGCCACCGCCACGCTGACCGACATCGACATCGCTGTGATCGGCGGGGGAGTGGCCGGAGCGGGAGAGGTGCTCTTCGCGCCGCTGCGCAGGTCCCTGCGCGACTACGCGACCCTCTCCTTCGTCGAGGACCTCACCGTGACGTCAGCCGTGATGGGCACCGACGCGGGCCTGGTCGGCGCGGCGGCCGCGGCCTCCATGGCCCGGCCCGGCACCGCGAACGGAGTGCGGGCCCTGGCGTCTCCGCAGCCCCTGTAGTCCCCGCCGGTCCCCCGCGGCCGCGGGGGACCGGTGCCGGTCTCCGGCCGTTCCGGGCCACCCGCCGCAACCGCATGACCCCGGCGGGTTTCCGGAGCGGGGTGATGCGGGCAAGCCACAGGGGGCTACGGAAGAGGGGGACCCGTGATCGTCTGGATCAACGGTGCGTTCAGTGCGGGCAAGACCAGCGCCGCGTGCGAACTGATCGATCTGATCCCGAACAGCACCTTCTACGACCCCGAACTGACCGGCGGGGGACTGCGCGGGCTGCTGCCACAGAAGAAGCTCGCCGAGGTGACCGACTTCCAGGACCTGCCGATATGGCGGCGCCTGGTGGTCGACACGGCCGCCGCGCTCCTCGCGGAGGTCTCCGGGGTGCTCGTGGTGCCCATGACCCTGCTCAGACAGGACTACCGCGACGAGATATTCGGCGGACTCGCCGCCCGGCGCATACCGGTGCGCCACATACTGCTCTCACCTGAGGAAACGATCCTGCGAAGACGGATCGCCGGGCGTGAGGAATTCGCCGACGATCCCGAGCACAGCGAGCGGATCCGGCAGTGGGCGTACGAGCACATCGAGCCCTACCGGGCGGCGCTCGGATGGATCGAGGCGGACGCCCACGTGATCGACACCAGCGCGCTCACCCCGTACGGGACGGCCGAGCGGATCGCCGAGGCGCTGCGCACCGGTGAGGCCGGGGAGTGCGGCATAGTCCAGACCCCCGAACCGCGCGCGGAGACCGTCGCGTCGGGGGTGCTGTTCTTCGACGAGCAGGACCGGGTGCTGCTCGTCGACCCGACCTACAAGCCCGGCTGGGAGTTCCCCGGCGGTGTGGTGGAGGCGGGAGAAGCCCCCGCGCAGGCGGGTGTCCGGGAGGTCGCGGAGGAGCTCGGGCTTCATCTGGACACGGCGCCGACGCTCCTGGTGGTCGACTGGGAGGCGCCGAGGCCACCCGCGTACGGAGGGCTCCGCTTCCTGTTCGACGGCGGCCGCCTGCGCGCGGAGGAGGCCGCACAACTCCTGCTGCCGGGTTCGGAGCTGCGCGGCTGGCGGTTCGTCACCGAGGAGGAGGCGGCCGGCCTGCTCCCGCCCACCCGCTTCGAGCGGCTCCGCTGGGCGCTGCGCGCCCGCGAGCGGTCCACCGTGCTGAATCTGGAGGCCGGGGTGCCCGTGGGCGGCAGGTAGGTCATGCGGCCGCCGTTCACCCCGCGGCGGCCCGCAGGACGGCCGGCGCGTCGATGGTGAGCGGGTCACCGTGCCCGAAGCAGGTGACCGAGGGCGCGAGGGCGGCGAGCCGGCGGAAGGAAGACCGCGCCTGCGCGTGGTCGGTGTTGAACACTCCCTGCATCACCCGGCCGACCCCGGCCACGGAGTCCCCGGTGAACAGGACACCGTGGCCCGGCAGGTGGACGCCGATGGAGCCGGGGGTGTGCCCGGGGGAGTGCACCACCCGTGCGCCACCCCCGAAGGACAGTTCGTCGCCGTCCTCCAGCTCCTGGTCGACGCGTGTGGGCGGTGCCTCGGGGACCGTCAGCGCGTGCGTGTACAGGGGCCGTTCCCAGTCGTGCAGCACCGGATCGGGGACAGGCTCCTCGCCCCGGACGTACGGCGCGTCCGCCCGGTGGGCCAGGATCTCCGAGCCGTGGCGGTCGGCGAGTTCCTGTGCGGCGCCGTAGTGGTCGCGGTGGCCATGGGTGAGGACGATGCGCCGGATCCGGCCCGGATCCAGGCCGAGCCGGCGCAGGGCGCCCTCGATCGCGCCGGCCGCGTGCACGTCACCGGCGTCGATCAGGGTCAGGTCCGCGCCGTCACGCCAGACGTAGGCCTGACCGATCGGGAAGCGGAACATGTGGAGCTGCGGGAGTACCTCGACGGTGTCCATACGGCGAACGTACGGACGACAGTCGGCCGCCGCCCGGAATTCTGCTCCGGGCGACTTCTCCGAGCGCGTACGCCGGGGCCGGTGAGCCCTCAGCCCTTCCTGGACTCCGCGTAGTTGCGCAGGAACAGCGCCTCGGCGACCGAGAGGCGCTCGAGTTCCTCCGGGGACACGCTCTCGTTCACCGCGTGGATCTGAGCCTCGGGTTCGCTCAGCCCGATGAGCAGGATCTCGGCCTGCGGGTAGAGCGCGGCGAGAGTGTTGCAGAGCGGGATCGAGCCGCCCATGCCGGAGGACTGCATCTCCTCACCCGGGTACGCGAGGCGCATGGCCTCGGCCATCGAGGTGTAGGCAGGGCTGGTGACGTCGGCGCGGAACGGCTGTCCCTGGCCGACCTGTTCGACCGAGACCCGCGCGCCCCAGGGGGCGTGCGACTCGAGGTGGGCGGTCAGCAGCTCGGTCGCCTCGGCGGCGTCCTGGCCCGGCGGCACCCGGAGACTGATCTGTGCCCGTGCGCTCGCCTGCAGCGACGGGGTGGCACCGACCACCGGCGGGCAGTCGATGCCGATGACGGTGACCGCGGGCCGGGCCCAGATGCGGTCGGCGACCGTGCCGGCTCCGATGAGCTCCACGCCGTCGAGCACCTTGGCGTCCTTGCGGAACTCGTCCTCCGGGTACTGCAGTCCGTCCCACTCCGCGCCGGTCGTGAGCCCGTCGACCGTGGTCGAGCCGTCCTCGGCCCGCAGCGACGCCAGCAGCTGGATCATCGCCGCCAGGGCATCCGGGGCCGCGCCGCCGAACTGTCCGGAGTGCAGATTTCCTTCAAGGGTGTCCAGCTTCACCCGCAGCATGGTCATGCCCCGCAGGGTCGCGGTGACGGTCGGCAGCCCGACGCGGAAGTTACCCGTGTCGCCGATGACGATCGTGTCGGCGGCCAGCAGTTCCGGGTGCGCCTCGGCGTACTGCTCGAGGCCGCCGGTACCCTGCTCCTCCGAGCCCTCCACGATCACCTTGACGGAGACCGGGACACCGCCGTTCGCCTTGAGGGCGCGGAGCGCGAGCAGATGCATGATGAAGCCGCCCTTGCAGTCCGCGGCGCCCCGCCCGAACCAGCGGCCGGCGCGTTCGGTCAGCTCGAACGGCGGGGAGATCCAGGCGGACTCGTCGAGAGGCGGCTGCACGTCGTAGTGCGCGTAGAGCAGCACCGTCGGTGCGCCGGCCGGGCCGGGCAGGCGGCCGTACACGGACTGGGTCCCGTCCGGCGTGTCGAGGAGAGCGACGTCCTGGAAGTCCTCGGCGCGCAGCGCGTCGGCGACCCAGCCCGCCGCAGCCTCGCACTCGCTCCGGGGGAACTGCGCGGGGTCCGCCACCGACCGGAAGGCCACCAACTCGGCGAGCTCCGTCTTCGCGCGGGGCATCAGCGAGGAAACGGTCTCGGAAATCGGACGGGCGGTCATGGGCACGCTCCTCGTGGGTGCGACGTTAGGACTATGGCGCGGTGTGTACGCGGCCGGGGGTGACGCCGTGGATGCGACGTCGCGTGTACAACGAATTCATGGCTGATCCTCCCACAGCGGAGTTCGGCCGGGACGCGCCGTAGGATGCCGTGAGCAGTTGGGGCCACTGGTCGGATCGGGAGCAGAAGCACATCGTGAGCAGCGAGAACGCAGACGCCGGACGTGAGCCGGATGAGTCGTCGTCGGAACCGCAGGAGTCCTCGGTCTGGGACGTCGTCGTGGTCGGCGCAGGCCCGGCCGGAGCCTCCGCGGCGTACGCCGCGGCCGTGGCGGGCCGTCGGGTGCTGTTGCTGGAGAAGGCGGAGATCCCCCGGTACAAGACGTGCGGCGGAGGAATCATCGGCTTCTCGCGGGACTCCCTGCCGCCCGGATTCGAACTCCCCCTGAAGGACCGGATCCACGCGGTCACCTTCTCGCTCAACGGGAAGCTGTCCCGCACCCGCAAGTCCCGGCGCATGCTCTTCGGGCTGATCAACCGGCCGGAGTTCGACGCCGGACTGGTGGAGGAGGCCCAGAAGGCGGGCGCCGAGCTCCGGACGGGTGCGGCGGTGACGCGGGTGGAGCAGCACGGCCCCGCCGTCCCCGACCGGCGCACGGTCGCCGTGGTGCTCGCCGGCGGTGAGACGGTGCTCGCCCGGGCCGTGGTCGGTGCGGACGGCAGCGCCGGCCGCATAGGAGCTCATGTCGGCGTGAAGCTCGACCAGGTGGACCTCGGGCTCGAGGCGGAGATCCCGGTCCCGGAGACGGTCGCCGAGGACTGGGCGGGCCGGGTGCTCATCGACTGGGGTCCCATGCCCGGGAGTTACGGCTGGGTCTTCCCCAAGGGCGACACGCTCACCGTCGGGGTGATCTCGGCGCGTGGTGACGGAGCGGGGACGAAGCGGTATCTGGAGGACTTCGTCGGCCGGCTCGGTCTCGCCGGCTTCGAGCCGACGGTCTCCTCCGGTCATCTGACCCGGTGCCGCAGCGACGACTCACCGCTCTCCCGCGGACGGGTGGTGGTCTGCGGCGACGCGGCGGGCCTGCTGGAGCCGTGGACCAGGGAGGGCATCTCCTTCGCCCTGCGGTCCGGGCGGCTCGCGGGCGAATGGGCTGTGCGGATCGCGGAGTCGCACGACGCGGTCGACGCCCGGCGGCAGGCTCTCAACTACGCGTTCGCGATCAAGGCCGGGCTGGGTGTGGAGATGAGTGTCGGCCGCCGCATGCTCAAGCTGTTCGAACGCCGCCCGGGCCTCCTGCACGCGGTGCTGACCGGCTTCCGCCCCGCCTGGAACGCCTTCGCGGGGATCACCCGGGGGACGACCTCGCTCGCCGAGCTGGTCCGCTCGCATCCGCTGGCGCAGCGGGCGCTGCATGTCATGGACCGCCGGGGAGCGGACGGGGTCAGTTCTCGACCGTGATCCGGAAGACGGGGTGATCGGGGCAGGCGGCGAGGAGTTCGGCGTCGGTGGACTTCACGGTGACGCCCTGGAAGTACTGGTTGACCTCCCAGCCCCACCGCTTCAGGTAGGCGCGGAGGACCCGCGCCTTCTGCTGGTCGTCCGCGATCTCCACGGCGGTGAACGTGCGGGTTCTCCGGCCCACCTTGAGCTCGCCGCCCCCGGCCGCACGCATGTTGCGCACCCACTGGGAGTGGCCGCGGGCGGAGACCAGGTACTGGGCGCCCTCGTGGCGGTGGGGGTTGACCGGGATGCGCTGCATCCGGCCGCTCTTGCGGCCCGGCACCGACATCTCGGCCGAGCCGAGGATGCTGACGCCGTGGCGTGCGAGCCATCCGATGACGCTGTTCATCCGCTGGGCGAAGGCGTTGGTCTGCAGGTAGTAGGGCTGCTGCGACATGTTGTGACTCCTGCTCCATTAGGAGAGCGGTGCTCTCGCTTGAGATCAGTGTGCACGAGAAAGGTGCCCTGAAGCAAGAGCGGTGCTCTCGTTTTTGTCCGGTGCTCCGATTTCGTGGCAGAGTGGAGTCATGAGCACCATTCGAGGAGCCAGGGAACGCGCCCGCATCGAAGTCACCGCGGCGATCAAGGACGAGGCCAGGAAACAGCTCGCGGCCGAAGGTGCCGCGAAGCTCTCCCTGCGCGCCGTCGCCCGCGAGCTCGGCATGGTGTCCTCCGCGCTCTACCGCTACTTCCCGAGCCGCGACGACCTCCTGACGGCCCTCATCGTCGACGCGTACGACGCGGTGGGCGACGTCGCGGAGGCGGCGCGGGGGAAGTCGGACGACCCGGCGGCAACCGCCCACACGGCCCGCTGGACGGCGGTCACCTGCGCCGTTCGGGGGTGGGCACTCGCCCATCCCCACGAGTACGCGCTGATCTACGGTTCGCCCGTCCCCGGCTACACCGCCCCGCAGGACACCGTCGGCCCCGCGTCCCGTGTGGGCCAGGTCCTCATCGCCCTGGTCCGGGATGCCCACCGCGCCGACGGCCTCGCCGTCCCCCCGCTGGCTGCCGAGCTGCGCCCCGAGGCCGCACGCATGGCCGCGGATCTGGCCCCCGACCTCCCGCCGGCCGTGGTGGCCTCTCTGGTCTCCGCGTGGGCCCAGCTCTTCGGGCTGATCTCCTTCGAGCTCTTCGGTCAGTTCAACCGTGTCGTCGAGGCTCGTGAACAGCTCTTCCGGCACGCGGTGCACGAACTCGGGCGCTCGGTGGGCCTGCTGGACGGCCGCACGCCGGCCCGGCCCGGCGCAACGGGGGCCTGACGGGCGCGCGCCGACCGGTCGGCCACCGGGCAGCGCGCCCGCCAGGACACCTGGCTGGAGGCGGGTCGGCCCGCCTCCGCGATCCGGCCGCGTCGGAAGGCACGGCGCGTCGGGAGGCCGACGCGCCGGACGAGCCCGGCGCCGTAGCGCCGACAGGCTGGCTGACATCCGAAAGTCGGCCCTGGACCGGTTCATCGATCAGGTCAAGGAGGTCGCACGGATCCCCGCTTCCGACGAGGACGGAGACCTCGTCCAAGGACTGTTCCTCGTCAGCCACGAAGCCGATGGAACGAGCGAATGGCAGGTCCGTGAAGGCCGGCTCCTCACGTCGCCGGCCGACACCAGACACCGCTACCTCGACGGGTGGCCGGAGAGCAACTCGTCGTGCCCGCTACGAATCGGAACCGGTACGCCCCGGCCGGCCGGGCTGACCGGAGAGCGGCCGTTCCTCCGCGCGGCGGGGGAGGCGCCACAGCACATGGACCACCCGGACGGCGAACACCAGCGCGCCGAGTACGGTGCCCGCCCGGAACAGCAGGCGCTCCGCAGGGGCCGGAAGGTCGAGCAACAGGGCCGGGAGGCAGACCCCGGCGAAGGCGGCCGCCCCCACCAGAGCTCCGGTCACGAGCGCGTAGCCGGTCTCGACGGTCATCGCGTCCCGCTCCGCCTGCGTGCGCCGTGGCATGGGCCCAGTCTCACAGGAGCCGTGGCCCGCGGCAATGGCGTCTCCGCGCCGTTCCCGGGTAGGCCTGGCCCCCACTCACTGTCAGACGACCGAGGAGTTCCTCGCCCACAGCTCGGCGACGTCGCGGTCTCCGGAGAGTTCGACGGACGAGAGCGGCAGGCGGTTCCAGAGCACCAGGAAGAGATCCTCGGCCGTGCCGCTCAGGGTGCAGTCGGCGGCCGCGTCCGGGGCGGCGGTTCCGCGTACGGTGAGCGGCGGCTCGGCCGACAGCCGCACGGTCCACACCGCGTCGGTGTCCACGGCCCTTATACGCAGGGTGCGCGGGAGTGCCGTGCGCACCCTGCTCTTGGCGCGGGCGTGGAAGCCGGCCAGCAGTTCGTCGATGCCGTCCACCGCGTGCGGCGGCGGCACGGGTGTCAGGGGGCCGCCCCGCGCCGACTCGGCGTCCACCCGGTGGATCCTGGTCTCGTGTGCCTGGCGGCGTGTCCAGAAGGCCAGGGGCGACGCGCCGGGAAGGAAGGTCCAGCACTCCAGGCCGGCGGGTGCGGCCCGGAGTGCGTCGACCAGTAGTCGGTGGCCATCGGTGAAGTGGCCCAGGAGCGCTTCACCGTCCAGGGCCGGCTCCCCGCCGTCCGGGTGGTAGGTCCGGTGCCCCTCGACGATGAACGCGGTCGCCCAGCGGTGCACCATGCACGTGTGCCGGAGGAGGTCGCGCACTTGCCATCCGGGGCAGGTCGGGACGAGGGCCGACAGCCCTGCCCCACGGGCGGCCGCGGCCAGCGATTCGCCTTCTGTGGCAAGGGCGTTCAGATGTTCCAGGGTCTCCACGCCGGTGATTGTGCCAGAGCTGGATCAGGCGCCCTGAGGGTGTGCCGGGTGGCTGCGGCGGGGGCCCCGGAGGAGCCGGGCGAACCAGCCCAGCGCGCAGGCCTGCGCGAGCACCGACACGACCAGTGCGAGATAGACGAACCAGGCGGGCCCGCCCGCGTCGGCACCGGCCATCGAGCCGCCGAGGAGGAAGAGGAACACGGTCGGCGCGGCGAGGAAGAACACCCAGACACCGGCGAACGAGGCGTCCTCGTGGGACACGAACACCGTGTCCACCGCGACGAACACGGAAACCGCCAGGACGAGGCCGAGATAGATCCGCGAAGCCGTGTTGCCGAAGGTCAGTCGTGCCAGTGCGTGCAGCTGCCGCATGTTGATCACCTGTTGGTTCATGTCCCGCTCCCCGTTGACGGCTGTTGCCTCCATCGTGCGCCGGGGGAGCGGGGCGTGCATGAGTACGACTACTCAATCGGTCAGGTGTTCGCCGCTCTGCGGGCGGCGTGCCCCAGGACCGCCGCCGTGGCGGCGAGCAGTGTCACCGTGGTGAGGGCCACGGGGAGGGAGAACCAGTCGGCCAGGAAGCCGATCACCGGCGGCCCCAGGAGCATCCCGCCGTAGCCGAGGGTCGACGCGGCCGCCACCCCGCTCGGCCCGGCGAGCGCTCCTGCCCGGCCGACCGCGACGGGAAATATGTTGGCCAGGCCGAGCCCGGCCACGGCGAAGCCGGCCAGGGCGAGCCACACGGTCGGAGCCAGCGCGCCGAGCAGCATCCCCGCCGCGGCCGTCGCCCCGCCCGTCACCAGCGTGCGGGTCTGCCCGAACCGCTCCAGGAGAGCGGTGCCGCTGAGCCTGCCGATGGCCATCGTCAGCGCGAACACGGAGTACCCGGCGGCGGCGAGACCGGGCCTGGCGCCCAGGTCCTGGCTCAGGTGCAGTGCGCCCCACTCGGCCAGCGCGCCCTCCCCGTACGCCGTGCACAGGGCGATGACGCCGAACAGGATCACGATCCGGCGGACCTGGACGGTCATCCTCGCGGGCCGCTCCATGGCGCCCGCGTCCTGCCGCGCAGGAGCGTCCCCCGCCCGGTGCTCCTCGGCCGTCCGTCCGGCGCGCAGGAGTACGGGGCCGGTGACCGCGGTGACGAGGAGGCCGGCCCCCGTGAGGGCCAGGAGGTGGGTCGCGGGCGAGAGGCTGCCCGCCACCAGTCCTCCGAGTCCCGCGCCGGTCATACCGCCGAAGCTGAAGGCGGCGTGGAAGCTCGGCATCACCGGGCGGCGCATCGCGGCGACCAGATCGACGGCCGCGCTGTTCATCGCCACGTTCATGCCGCCGTACGCGGCGCCGAAGAGCAGAAGTACGAGGCCGAGAGCGGGAGCCGAACTCGTCTGTGCGGGCAGAGCGATGCTCAGCGAAAGCAGGACTCCGCAGGCCACGGTGACCGCGTGGCTGCCGTAGCGCCTGCAGAGCCTGCCGGTGAGCATCATGGTGATCACCGCCCCCGCGGAAACACCGAGCAGGGCGAGACCGAGGGTGGAAGGGGTGGCTCCGGTCTGGTGCTTGATGGCCGGGATACGGACCACCCAGCCGGCGAAGAGGAACCCGTCGAGGGCGAAGAACATGGTCAGCGCGGTACGGAGGCGAGCCGACGAGGGTGAGGCGGTGTCTCCGCCGAAATCCCCCGACAGGGTCGTCCGCAGTTTGTTTACTTGCGGCACAAAATGAGCATAGGGTGGCTCCGACGGCCCGCGCAAGGCGGCTGCCGCAGTGGCTGTCCGGTGGACGGGGGCGGGATGCCGAAGCGTCGGCAAGGGCTCCGGATCATGGGAGACTCGCCCCCATGAACGGCAAGTTGACCACCACGCGGACGAAGTTGGAGAGGGGCCGCAGCGCGCTCGGGCCCGCCCTGGAGCTCGTGCACACAGGGCGCGCTCCCACCCGCGCCGTGCTGACCTCCGAACTCGGCGTCACCCGTGCCACCGCCGGCGCGGTGGCCGCGGAACTCGAGGCGCTCGGGCTCATCAAGGTCGACTCCAGCCCCGGATCCGCCGCCGGTTCGCAGGGCCGGCCCTCGCACCGGCTGTCCGTGCGGGACGGCGGACCCGTGGTCCTCGCCGCCCAGGTGCACTCCGACGGTTTCCGTGCCGCGCTCGTCGGGCTCGGGGGCAGGACCGTCGCCACCGCGCCCGGCTGCGTCGCCGTCATGGCCGATCCCGCCCAGGTCCTCGGCGAGGTGGTCGAGGCCGGGGCCCTGCTGCTGCGCGAGAGCGGGCTGCGCTGCGTCGGTGCGGGGCTCGCCGTGCCCTCCGCCGTGGCCGAGCCCGACGGGACGGCTCTCAATCCGCTGCACATCGCCTGGCCCGCCGGTGCTCCCGTCCGCGAGATCTTCTCCGCCTGCGTACGCGCTGCCGGGATCACCGGCCCCGCCTTCACCGGCAATGACGTCAACCTCGCCGCCCTCGCCGAGCACCGGCACGGCGCGGGACGCGGTGCCCAGCACCTGCTCTGTGTCGCGACCGGCCACCGGGGGGTGGGTGGCGCCCTGGTCCTGGACGGCCGTCTGCACAGCGGGAGTTCGGGGCTCGCCCTGGAGGTGGGACACCTCACGGTGAACCCCGAGGGCCGCCCCTGCCACTGCGGCGGACGGGGCTGCCTCGACGTCGAGACGGACCCCCTCGCCTTCCTCACCGCGGCACGCAGGGAGCCCGGCCCCGAGGAGTCTCTGCTCAAGCAGTCCGGTGACCTGCTGCGCACGGAGAGCGGCGACCCCCAGGTGCGGGCCGCCGCCGAGGAGTTGATCGACCGGCTCGGTCTGGGTCTCGCCGGGCTGGTCAACATCCTCAACCCGGACCGGATCATCCTGGGCGGACTGCACCGCGATCTCCTGGAGGCCGACCCCGAACGGCTGCGGGCCGTGGTGGCCGACCGCAGTCTGTGGGGCCGCAGCGGGAGCGTGCCGATCCTCGCCTGCACGCTGGACCACAACAGCCTGGTGGGCGCGGCCGAACTGGCCTGGCAGCCCGTGCTCGACGACCCGCTGGCCGCCCTGGCCTGACCGGCCGGGCGCGCACCGCTCCGGCCCGTGGCCGGAGCGCGGGACCTCGCCGGATCGGTGACGGGTGTCTCCCGCAGGAGCCCCTCGCCGGCCGACCGCACCAGCCGTGGACGTGGCCGCCGCAAGAGGTACGCCACACCCGGGATCCCCTCCGGCGGAGAATCGCCGCCCGGCCTCCGGGCCCACGGTCGCCGCGGGCGGGATCGACGAGGACGAGTACTGGCGCGGTCTCCGTCCTGCACGAGCCCTGCGGCCGTCACGGCGAGGACGGCCTGCCATGACCGAGGAGGTCACGTGGGCCCCGGGCAGCGCGGAGCGCGTCGATCGCCAACGGATCGACGCGCTCCCCGGTGTGCTGTGTACGCGGTTCCCGTCAGCCGACGACGGCCGACCGGGCCCGTGTCCGTGCCGCTGTCGGCTCCATGAGCCCGGCGACGTCCGAACCGAACGGGCCGTCGGTCGTCGACCCGTACACCGGGAGAGGGGGCAGAGCGGTGGTGAAGGATGGTGCGGGCAGGGTGAACCAGATGATCTTCCCCGCGTCATCGCTCGGTCGTACGCCCCAGCTCTCGCTGACCGCGGCGATCATCGCCAGTCCGCGCCCGGAGGTGGCGGACGAATCGGCATCGCACACGGTCGGCAGCCGGGGGTCGTGGTCGTGGACGGAGACCGTCAGCCGGTCGAGCAGCAGCTCGACCTCGACGGTGCACGATTTGTCCGGCTGTGCATGCCGGTGGACGTTGGTCAGCAGTTCGGTGACGCCGAGCGCTGCATGGTCGATCAGAGGATCGAGATGCCAGTAGCGCAGTTGCGCCGAGATGATTCTGCGGACCTGACCGATCCGCGACGGCAGGGCCTGGAGCTCCACCGCGCAGTGCCTGCTTGGCTCGCTGATCACGGCTGCGACTCCCCGAAATAGGTCCGGAAGAAGACGAAGGAACGGATCCAGCAGATGGCTGACTGCTGTTTCTGGTCATGCGTGGTCCGCCCTGCGTGGCTCCCGGCGGGGGCGGCTTCCGCTGTCACCGCCGGTGCACCATCAGTGACGTGTGACCAGCGTGACTCAGGGGGTTGGGCTCCGCAACTCGCGGTGTCCGCGCAGGACCGCAGTGTCAGGCACGCCGCCCCGCGGCGGCCCGCAGCGCCTCCAGGAATCTGCGGACCGGTGCGGCTCCGCCGGGCCGGCGGTCGCGCTGCCCCATGGTCAGCCGGTACCGCACCCCGTTGATACGGGTGACCGCGGAGTCGGCGGCCGGGAACCACGGCCGCCCGGCTCTCACCGCCGTCACCGGGGCGCTGGCGATCTCCCGCCCGTTGCTCGTGAGCAGTGCGATCCGGCCGTCCTTCACGATCACTTGGCCGGCTCTGGTCAGTGACCTGGCCCACCGCTGGATCCTGACGTCGCTCGCTCTGAACTCCACCGCGCCGAAGTCCGGCGCACCGAAATCCGCAGCACTGAATTCTGTCTCGGCCATGGCGACTTCGCCCCCCTTGTACCGGCTTCTGCAAGTCTGCCCGCAGAACGCGTTCCTGCACCAGGGCGCATGACGACCGAATCCGTCCCGGCCCCGCGCGGGGCCGGGAGACCGTGACTCCTGGGGGCAAGGAGAGGCCATGGGGCATCAAAGTAAATGTTTGTGCAGGTGGGGGGAATATCGTGGATCCCACGGAGCAACGCCGTCACCACCGAAGGAGACCGCTGATGGACACCAGTGAGCACACACCCGGCGGTGGTGTCATGGAGACCGTGGACATCGACCGCAGTGACCCGGACTACCGGGACTGGCTCAAAGAAGCGGTGCGCAAGGTCCAGGCGGACGCCAACCGTTCGGCGGACACCCATCTCCTGCGCTTCCCCCTGCCGGAGCACTGGGGCATCGATCTCTATCTCAAGGACGAGTCGACGCACCCCACCGGCAGCCTCAAGCACCGGCTGGCCCGTTCGCTCTTCCTCTACGGACTCTGCAACGGCTGGATCAGGCGCGGCAAGCCGGTCATCGAGGCGTCCAGCGGGTCGACGGCCGTCTCCGAGGCGTACTTCGCGAAACTGATCGGTGTGCCGTTCGTCGCGGTGATGCCCCGGACCACCAGTCTCGAGAAGTGCCGCCTGATCGAATTCCACGGTGGACAGTGCCACTTCGTCGACGACTCCCGCCGGCTGTACGAGGAGTCCGCCGCCCTCGCGGCCGAGACCGGCGGACACTACATGGACCAGTTCACCTACGCCGAGCGTGCCACCGACTGGCGGGGCAACAACAACATCGCCGAGTCCATCTACCAGCAGCTGAGGCTGGAGCGGTATCCGGAGCCCGCCTGGATCGTCGCCACCGCCGGCACCGGTGGCACGTCCGCGACCATCGGGCGATACGTCCGCTACATGCAGCACGACACGAGGATCTGCGTGCCCGACCCGGAGAACTCCTGTTTCTTCGACGGGTGGACCCGGCACGATCCGCTCGCCGTCAGTGAATGCGGCTCTCGGATCGAGGGGATCGGCAGACCCCGGATGGAGCCGAGCTTCGTGCCCGGAGCCGTCGACCGGATGATGAAGGTGCCCGACGCGGCCAGCGTCGCGGCAGCCCGGGTGCTGGAGCGTGCCATCGGCCGCAAGGCGGGCGGCTCGACCGGCACCGGGCTGTGGAGCGCCTTCAAGATCGTTTCGGAGATGGTGGGGAGGGGAACCACCGGAAGCGTCGTCACGCTGTTCTGCGACCCGGGTGACCGCTACCTCGACAAGTACTACTCGGACGACTGGCTGCGGGAGCAGGGCCTGGACATCAGGCCGTACACCGAGACGATCGACCACTTCCTGGCCACCGGGACCTGGCCCGCCTGAGCGGCCCACGCGCCGGCCCCACCAGGGGCGCGTCCCGTCCCCGCGTCCCGTCCCGTCCCGTCGCCCCGTCCCGTCCCCGACGGGACCGGATCAGGCCGGGTCCTGGAGCCTCTCCACCGCGACGATGGCCGCGTCGTCGCCCAGGCGGCCCCCCGCGTGCCGCAGGAGATCGGCGCACGCCTCCTCCAGCAGCCGCTCGGGTCCCAGGCCGGTCCATGATGCCGCCCGCTCGGCCAGCGGGTAGAACCGTCCCGCGCGGTCCCGCGCCTCGGTGACCCCGTCGGTGTACAGCAGCAGCATGTCACCGGCCCGGAAGGCGAACACGTCCTCCGTGGGCGGGACCTCCGACAGGGGCCCCACCCCCAGGGGCGGGCCGGGTTCCGTGGCGTCGAGCGCGTGCACCCGGTCCGCCCGCAGCAGCAGGGGCGGCGGATGCCCGCAGCTGACCAGCCTGAGCTCCGGAGCCACGTCCGGCAGGTCCAGGACGGCGGCGGTGACGAAGGCCTCGGCGATCCCGGGGTCGTCGGGCCGGCCGTCGCTCTCGTTCAGCGAGTCGATCCGGTGGGCTGTCACGCTCCCGTCCAGCCGCGTCACCAGCCCCGGCAGACGCTCCTCCTGGCGGGCCAGGGCGCGGAAGGCCCCCAGAACCCCGGCGGCACCGCTGATGGCGTCCAGGCCCTTGCCGCGCACATCGCCGATGATCACGCGGGTGCCCACCGCCGTCCGCGCCGCCGCGTACAGATCGCCGCCGAGCTGTGCGCCCTCCTCCGCCGCCAGGTAGAGCGAGGCGAGACGCAAGGGGCCGCTGCGTACGGGCAGGGGGCGCAGGACGCTGCGCTGAGCGGCCTCGGCCACCGTCCGCAGCCGAACCGTCTCGGCCGCGTTGCGTTCCCGCAGGTGGGCGAAGAAGGTGACGATCGCGGAGAGCAGGAACAGGGCGACGATCTGGTACATGTGATTGAGGTCGGTGATGCTGGAGCGGGTCAGCGCCACGGCAGCCTGGGCCAGGACCGCGACCACGCCGACGAAGGCGGTCAGGCGCGGACCGGCGAACGACGCCGTGAGCGCCGGAGCCGCCACGAGGAAGGGCCCGAGATGCACGTCGGGCGGCACATTGATGTCGATCACGGTCACCACGGCGATCAGCGCGAACGGCACCGCGAGAAGTGCTCTGCTCGGCCGGATGCCGTCCCGCAGCTCTTCCTGCCATTGCCGGAAACCCATGAGTCCGGAATACCCCACCGGCCTGGATGCCGCCCCTTCTGGGTGAACACCTCGCCGGCACGCGCGCTCCGCGGCCCTCAGTCCTCCAGCAGAACGCCGAGTTCGCGGGAGAAGAGCCGTCGCCCGGCGGACGCCAGCAGGGGATCGAACAAGCGGGGCAGCAGCCGTACCCGCAGCTCCTCGACCCAGACGACATGCGAGCCCGAATCCGTCGGCCGGATGTCGATCGACGCCCGGCCGCGTACCACCGGACCCCGCTTCTCCAACCGGCACACACCCGCCCGGCCGGCGGCGGGCGGGGTCCACCGCACCACTTCCATCGGATCGTCGAAACCCAGCGGGCCCACAGCCGTCCGGGCCACGAAGACCGTCCCGGCCCGGGTGGGCGGGCCCGTCCGGACGGTGACCGAGGTGAACGGAACCGCCCCGCCGTGCCGCTCCCAGTCGGTCACCCGCCGCCACGCCTCGGCAGCGGGGAGGGGAGTGAAGCGCTCGATACGGAATACGGCCACAGACCGATCCTAGGACGTGCGGCACCCACGGGCCCGGCGAGCGGAACACGCGGCGGGCCCCCGCGGGCTACTCGTCCGACGCCCCGCCCGCCACCACCAGGCCGGGCAGATGCTCCTCTATCTCCTGCCGGGCGCCGTCCGGCAGCCCGGCGTCCGTCACGAAGGTGTCCACCTCGTCGAGCGTGGCGAAGGAACTGAGCCCCACCGTGCCCCACTTGGTGTGATCGGCGACCACCACCACCCGGCGGGCCGCGCGGACGAGACGGCGGTTGGTCTCGGCCTCCGCGAGATTGGGCGTGGAGAGACCCGCCTCGGCCGAGATGCCGTGCACGCCGAGGAACAGGACGTCGAAGTGGAGCGAGGCGATCGCCCGGTCCGCGACCGGACCTACGAGCGAGTCCGACGGCGTACGGACACCACCGGTCAGCACCACCGTCGCCGCCCCGGCCCGCGCGCCGCCCGACGGCGCCGGACGCTGCGCCCCGTGGAACACGTCGGCGACACGGCCCGAGTTCGTCACGACCGTCAGCCCGGGTACGTCGAGGAGGTGCCGTGCCAGCGCGAAGGTGGTCGTGCCGCCGGAGAGCGCGATGGCGCTGCCGGGAACGACCATCGCGGCCGCCGTGCGCGCGATGTCCTCCTTGGCGCTGAGCTCCAGGGTCGACTTGGCCTCGAAGCCGGGTTCGTGGGTGCTCGCCTCGACGACGGGCACGGCTCCGCCGTGCACCTTCTCGATGACGCCCTGACGTGCCAGGGCGTCCAGGTCCCGGCGGATGGTCATGTCGGAGACACTCAGCTTGCGGGTCAGCTCGTTGACTCTGACCCCGCCGCGCTTGCGCACATCGTCGAGAATGAGCGCACGCCGCTGCTCCGCGAGCAGGTTCTGGTTCTCGCTCAACGCCGGGCCCCGGCCCTTCCCTCTGTCCGCACGGTCCGGCAGCGGTCCTGCGGGACTTCCTCATCCTCCCACGCACGCCCGCAGGCCGTCCCACTGGGGAGATTCCGTGAGAGCCGGTGCGGCGGGCGCCCCTCGTCCGCGATGGTGGTGACTGCGCATCAGCTCCGATCCCATCCCCCTCCCACCGGCCGAGAGCCGGACGGACCAGAGAGCGAGTCACCGACCTTGCCCCCTGCCTCCCAGGCCCAGGCCCAGGCCGAGGCCGCGCCGAGCAGCGGCGCCGCGCTGGAACTGCTCGTCCACGGCGTCGGCGGAACCACCCCGCAGGAGATGCTCGGCGATCCGCGTACGACCAGGATCACCGGCGACGCCACGGCCGCCGTCCACCGGCGCACCGAGGACGTCGGAGCCGAGCAGCACCCCGAGCGGCACCGGGACGGCCCTGTCGCCGAGGCCTACTGCTGGTCCAACCTGACCTCGGGCAACGGATCCCGGGCCCTGTGGCTGCTGCTGCTCCCCTTCATGGTGGTCAACCTCGCCCACTGGATGCGGCCCACCGCGCAGGGGCGCACCCGGGCCGTACGCCTGTACGGCGTGCTGGTGCGGCTCGTCGCCCTCACCCTCACCGTGCTGCTGACCGCCGCGGCCTGCGAGGTCGCGCTCGACCTGGTGGCCTGGCAGTGCGCGGGAACTCCCGAGTGCTCCGCGCAGCGCTCCTGGCTCGGCTTCCTGTCCACCCACCAGGACGGGTGGTTCGCCCAGCCCGGACGCCGCCTCGCCGTCGCCGCGCTCGTGCCCGCAGCCCTGGTCGGACTGCTCTGGTACCTGTCCAACCGCACCTGGAGTGCCTACGAGTCGCAGCGTCCCCTGACCATGGACGAACAGGACGGCACGGACGCGGACACCGAAGCGGACGAGGACGCGGACGTCGCCGCGGCATCCGGCACCACCCTGGTCCGTCCCGCCCTCGGCAGGCCGGGGTTCTGGTACGGCCGGCGGCTGGTGGCCCGGCTGCGCGCCGCGCACACCGCGGCCGGCTTCCTCACCGTCGCGGCCGCGGTCGGCTCGACCGCCGCCCGGTACGACCGGACGGCGGACGGTCCCGTGCCCGCGGTGACCGGCGTCCTGTTCGAGGCCGGCCTCGTCCTGTGCGGTCTCGCCGTCGTCGCGGTCGTCTGCCACCGGGGGCGCAGCGAGCGACGCCTCGACAACCGGGTCGACCGAGCCGTCACCACGTTCCTGCCCGGCGCCGCTCTCGGCCTGCTGCTCTGCGCGGTGGCGTACGCCGCCTGGTCGCGTCCGGGCTGGGTGTCCTCCGGCACCCTGCCCGGAGAGGCCGTCTTCCGCGCACTCGCCCTGGGACAGGGGCTCCTCGTCGTCGTCCTCGCCGTGGTGGCCCTGACGCTGTACCGGCGTGCCCCCGAGCCGCGCACCACCCTCCACGGCCTCGGAGGGCCCGTCGTGGCCATGCTCGCCTGCGCCCTCGGCGGGGTGATGACCGGCGGCGTCGCCCAGCGCGTCGCCGACTGGCTCGACGGCCCCGGGACGCCGGGCATGGGCGCGGGTGCCGACATACCGGGACCGCCCGTGCTCCTCAGCTGGCAGGCCTCCGTCATCCCGGTCCTGCTCCTGCTCCTGCTGCTGCCGGTCGTCTGGCTGGCGGTCCGCACCCTGCGCCGCGCCCGCCGGGCGGGACCCGCGATCGAGGCGGAGTACGAGGAGCGGCAGCCCGAGCCCGGCCGCACCCGGCAGATCGCCCGTACCAGGGCCACCGCCGCGCTCACCGACTCCGCTCCCGGGATCCTCGGACTGCTTGCGGCGGCCACCCTGCTGCTCGGCACGGGAGCGGTGACCGGTTCCTGGCTGACCGGCGAGGTCCCCGGCCTCGCGATGGACGGAACCGGCCCGTTCGTCGAGTCGCTCGCGGAGACGGCCCAGTCGACCGGTTCCTGGCTGACCGGATTCGGCGCCATACTGTTCGTCACCTGGGGCCGGCGCGCGTACCGTGACGTCTCCGCCCGCCGGACCATCGGCATCCTCTGGGACGTGGGTACGTTCTGGCCGCGCGCCGCCCATCCCTTCGCGCCGCCCTGTTACGCGGAGCGAGCCGTTCCGGACCTCTCGTCCCGGATGTGCGCCTGGACGGGGCTGACGCGTGGCAGGCTCGTCATCTCGGGCCACTCCCAGGGCAGCGTGCTCGCCGCCGCGGCGGTCTGGCAGCTCCCCGACTCCGCCCGGCGCCGCGTCGCACTGCTGACGTACGGCTCTCCGATCGAGCGACTCTACGGGCGCTGGTTCCCCGCCTACTTCGGGCGGGTCCCCCTGGAGGGGCTGCACCGCTCCGTGCACTGCTGGCGGAACCTCTGGCGTGAGACGGACCCGATCGGCGGCCCGGTCCGTATCGACGAGGGGCAGGGCCATGAAGTGGACCGGGGCCCGCTGAAGGACCCGCTGGTCTACGGACGCACCGCGGAACACCCGCTCCCCGAACCGGTCCTGGGGCACTCCGACTACCAGGCCGACCCGGTCTTCGCCGTGGAGCGTGCCGCCCTTCTGGAACGCCTCGGGCCCGTCGTGCCCCAGCAGGCGGGCGCCCGCGGCGGCAGGGGTCAGGACGGCACCGCTCAGGGGAGCGCGGGAAGGTCCTCGGGATAGAGCATGGTCAGGTCGTCCGTGCTCGGGTCGGCGAGCTGGGCGACCCGGCCCGCGTGCCGCTCCACCATCGACTCGAAGGTCTGACGGGCCGTCCTGCCGTTACCGAAGGCAGGGCCCTTGGGGAGCACCGTGAAGTACTTGACCAGTGCTTCCGCCGCTCCCTCCGCCAGGCTGTACTCGTGCTCCTCGGTCTGCTGCTCGACGATCCGCAGCAGTTCCTCGGGCTCGTAGTCGCTGAAGGTGATGGTCCGTGAGAACCGCGACGCCACACCGGGGTTGACCGTGAGGAACCGCTCCATCTCGTGGGTGTACCCGGCGACGATCACCACCACGGCGTCGCGGTGGTCCTCCATCAGCTTCACCAGCGTGTCGATCGCCTCCCGGCCGAAGTCGCGGCCCGAGTCCTCCGGTGACAGCGCGTACGCCTCGTCGACGAACAGGACTCCGCCGCGAGCCCGGTCGAACGCCTCCTGGGTACGGATGGCCGTGGACCCGATGTGCTCGCCGACCAGGTCGACGCGGGAGACCTCCACGAGGTGACCGTGCTCCAGGACGCCGAGCGAGGCCAGGATCTCGCCGTACAGACGGGCCACCGTTGTCTTGCCCGTGCCGGGCGAGCCGGTGAAGACGAGGTGCCGGCGCACCGACGCGGCCTTCAGACCGGCCAGCCGCCGGCGACGTCCCACCTCGATCATGTCGGTCAGTGCCCGCACCTCGCGCTTGACGCTGTCCAGGCCCACCAGGGCGTCGAGCTCGCCCAGGACGGCGTCCGACTCGCGCGCCGGTTCGGCGGGGGGCGTGGGGTCCGGCGGGACGACGGGCGCGGCGGTCCGCTGTCCGGGCATCGTGCCGAGCAGACCGGGGGTGGCCTGCGTCGCCGTCAGAACCGCGGGTGCCGGGGGAGTGGCGCCGCGCAGGGCGCTCTCGTCGCTGGTGCAGTCTCGTGCCACCGGGCCGGCCGTGTGCCCGTCGCCGGAGCCCTCGGCGAATTCGTAGCCGCCGCGTGCGCACCGCTCGGTACGGCAGCGCGTCAGGGTGGAGCGGCAGCCGTCCATCACGTGGAAGCCGTAGCCCTCGCTCCCTGTGACCCGGCAGCTGTCGAAGGTGCCGCGGCCCTCGGCCGAGACGTAGAAGCCGGCCTCCGCGGGGGAGGTGACCGTGCACCTCTCGATGGTCGGGTCGGCCCCCTTGGTCACGATGACCCCGGTCTGCGCCGCGTCGATGGTGCAGTTGTTCAGCGTGCCGCCGCTGCCGTGGTCGCGGAACCACGCTCCGGTGGACGCCTCACGGATCCGGCAGTCGTCGAGCTGGGCCGTGGCTCCGTCGCTCACCGAGACGGCCGTGTTGCGGATCTGTGACAGGTCGCTGTCCACGACGTCCGCGCGCGAACCCCGGTCGAGGACGAAGAGGGCGTCCGGAACGTCGTGGACACGGCAGGCGTCGAGTATCACCGTGGCACCGTCACTGACCCAGACCGCCGGGTAGTCGCCCGTGCTGTCGTGGATCTCGCACTGGTTGGCGTCGACCCGGGTGCCCGGGTCCCAGACCGAGAGGCCGTTGCGGCCGAATCTGCGGACGGTGGAGCGGGTCAGGGTGAGTACGGAACGGGAACGCAGATCGACCGCGTTCTCCGGGATGTCGTGGATGTCGCAGTCGGCGAGGGTCACGACGGCGTCGGTGTCCAGTGTGACTCCGTCGGAGGAGGTGCGGTGCACGGTGCAGTCCGTCAGGTGCGCGGTCCCGCGGGACGTGACCTGCACCCCGCTGCCCTTGATCTCGTACACCTCGCAGCCCACCGCCTCCAGGGCGCTGCCCTCCCCGGTGACGCCCAGTCCGGCGCCCGACGCGTGGTGCACGCGGCAGCGTTCGAGCCGCGGATGCGCGCCGTCCCGCACGGAGACGCCCGACTGGCCGGCCGAGACGATCTCGCACTCCTCGAACACGCCCCCGGAACCGTCGAGTACGGCGATGCCCACGCCCGCCGGATTGTCGACGGTGCAGCGGCGCACGGTCGGCCTGGCCGCGCCCCGTACTTCGATCCCGGCGGCCGACCTGGTCACGATCCGCAGATCCGACAGCTCGGGAGCGCCCTCCTCGACGAGCAGCGCGGGAGCCGCGGAGTCCTGGCCCTCCACGTGGAGGTCCTGGAGGACCGCGGAGGCGCGGACGGTCAGGGGGACTCCGTCGGCCGGGGCGATCCGGACGGAGCCCGCGGATCCCTCGGGCCCGCGCAGCGTCACCGCGCGGTGGACCACGAGATTCTCCCGGTAGGTGCCGGGGGCGATGGTGAGGACGTCACCGTCCGCTGCGGCCTCCAGGGCGGCGGTGAGGGAAGCGTATTCGCCTGTTCGGCGCCGCCATCGCGATGTGCCGGTGTGCGTCACCTGGACCGTGCCCTGTGCCATGGTGCTGCTGAGCCCCCACCTCGTGCCGTGTGCGCTGCCTCGTGCCTGTCCGCCTGACCCGCCGGTTCACCGGCAGCCCGTCGTCCCGCCTGCCGAGGAGTCGGGCGGGCCGGTCCACCGTAGCGCGCGTGAAGGGCGCGAGTTGACGGTCGGCCGCCGCTGGAGGCCCACCTCAGCCGCACACCAGGAGATCTGCGTCCCCGGGCTCAGCTGCCCGTACCCGTTCTGCCCCAGTCGGGGCCGACTTCGGCCCACGCGCGGTCGAGCCGGGCGTACCGCCGTTGCATCATGCGCCATACGACTCCTCTGCGGGCGATTTCCGCCAGTGCCCCCGCGACCAGCCCGGCGCCGATGCCCGCCAGCACCGCGTGGGTGTGAGCCGTGGACGTGTCCATGGGGCGCATCACCGGGTTGCCGCGATCGTCCGTCCAGATCCGGATCCGGGTGCCGGGCGCGGTCAGCGTGGACGCCGTCGACACGGTGCCGGTACGTGCCGTTCCGTCCGGGGCGCGCCAGTCGGCCATCACCGACGTGCGCATGGAGCCCTCGGTGACGGCCGCCTCGGGGTCCTGGGCGAAGCGGGACGTGCCCGAGGACGCGCGGACCACGACGGCCGCGGCGAGATGGCGTTGCTCGTGCTGGGCCCGCACCGTCTGCTGGAGCGCGTCGTCCGTGAGCGAGCCGACCTGCCATCCGAGCGCCGGTGCCGCCAGCACCATCAGCAGCAGCGCGGCCAGTGCCACCCATGCCTCGTGAAGGTCGGTGGGCCGGCACACCGGATTGCGCCGCCACCGCCGGATTTCCAGAACCGCTCGCACTGTCATGCACCCCCTTACCCGTCCGTGATAACCGGACAGGGCGTCGAAAACGTCCGCCGACGGCGAAGAGAGAGCAACCTCACGCCGTCAACGCCCCCCATGCCCCTCGGTGTTCTCTGGAATTCTCCCTCAGGAAGCGGAGAATCCTCGTGCGGTCAGCCGATGATCCGTACCGGGTCCCCCACGCGGATCACGCCCGTGCCCTCCGGAATCATGTTCTGGCCGAAAAGGAGATGCTTTCCCCGGCGGCGGTGCCGGGCCAGCGTGTGCAGCGGCTCCCTGCCCCGCTCGGCCGTCCGCTGGTCGGTGGTCGTGATGACGCACCGGCCGCACGGCTTCACCACGCGGAACACGACCTCCCCGATCGTGATCCGCTTCCAGTCGTCCTCCGCCCAGGGTGCCGTGCCTTCCACGACCACGTTCGGCCGGAACCGGTCCATCGGCAGCGGCCCTTCCTCCGGGTGGTCCCCGTCGGCCACCAGCGAGTTGAGCGCGTCCAGCGAGGCACGCGTGGTGAGCAGCAGCGGGAAGCCGTCGGCGAGGGACACGGTCTCGCCCGGGAGGCCGTACTCCGGATCCACGGGTCTGCGGTGCGACGGCGCGTCGAGATGGACGAGCCGGACCTCCGCACCGAGACGCTCGCTGAACCAGGTGTGCGCCTCCCCGGGAGCCGCCACCACCTCGACCTTGCTCCGGTGGAGCTGGGCCGTGACGGTGTGGACGGGATCGGGCACCTCCACGGCCAGTGAAGGACTTCCCGGCGCCGACAGCGACACTCCGCCACCGGGCAGCGGCTCGGCGGAGAGCCTCGCCATGCGGGGCTGCTGACGCTGGGTCACCACCCTGTCCTCGTGGTCGAGCAGCATCCAGCGACGGTCGCCGCGGAGTCCCCATGGCTCGACGACGGCCTGGTCCGCCGCGCGGGAGGCGAGCGACTTGACCGGGTGGATGTGCACGGCACCGAGTGCAGGAGAGAACATGTCTTCATCCTGCCAGCCGTCACTGACAGTGCGCAGGAGAGTCGGTCAGTATCCCCGTCCCTGGTACGGACGGTCGTAGGGGTCCTCGTACGGCGACTGGGCGGGAGCGGGCGCCGGGCGAGGCGACGCGGGGCGCATCGCCTCGTACCCCGTGCCGGGCCGCTGCTGCTGCGGGTAGCCGCGCGGCGCCGACGGCTGCTGCGGGATGTACGGCGCCGGCGCGTGCTGCAGCTGTGCGGGCTGCATCATCGGTGCCTGCTGCATCCCGGTGTTCTGGTACTGCGGCTGCGCCGCCTGCTGCGGGTAGCCGTAGGAACCGGTGTGCTGCGACGGCGCCGCGGGCAGAGCCGGCAGCGCCGAAGGCAGGGCCGGCAGATAGCTGTTCCCTGTGTCGTAGGCGGCAGGGACCCGGATCGGTGCGATCTGAGGGGTCCCCCGCTCGGCTACCAGGGAGTCGTAGATCGGCGTGTCGGGGAACGACGGCGCGGCGTAGTAGCCGCTGCCGTAGGTGGAGCGGGGGGAGGTCATGACACATAAGTTAAGCCCACGATGTGCCGGTTGGGGAGTCCCAATCTTGGGCTCATCCTTTTTATGCTGTTTCTGTCTGTCTGACCTGCCGAAACATTGTCGAATCTCCTGTCTGTGGCGGGGCTTTTCCGGCGGAGCGGCCCAATGGCTCACAGGAAGTGGCGGAGGGGCTACAAAGGGCGACAGTCGCGTGGATTCCGTGGGGACGCGCCAGTCGCGTCGGATTCCGCGGTGACGCACCGGAGAAGACCCGTACGGGACGCGTGCATTGCGCCCGGCGGGTCGATTCCAGGACGGCGGGGAAAGCCGTGACCGATCTTTCCGGATCACCGGCCGACGTGACCGCCGGTCTTTCCGGATCACCGGCCGACGTGACCGCCGGTCTTTCCGGATCACCGGCCGACGTGACCGATGCGGTGACCGTGTATACGGCCCGGCCCGCCCTCGTATACGGCCCGTCCTCGGAATTGCTCCGACGCGGGCCGCCTTCGCGGAGGCGCGCGCTCGGCCTCGGCGGGCGCGTCACATCGGTGAGGAGGCTTCCTGGGGGGCGGTCCAGGAGGCGAGCAGGCGCAAGGAGTCTTCGGAGGGCGAGCCGGGTTCGGCGGTGTGGACGGTGAGCGTCAGGCCGGGTTCGGCTGCCATTTCCAGGCCCTCGTAGGCGAGGGTGAGGTCGCCGACGGCCTGGTCGGCACCCGCGACGGCGACCTCGTACGCGTCTCGGCCGGCCAGACCGTCAAGTGCCCGCCCGGAGAGGAGCACTGGCACGGTGCCGCCGACACCACGCTCATGGCCCACATCGCCATGGTCGTCGGGGACTTCGACGGTGACGGCGCCACCTGGCTGGAGCCCGTAGGGCGGCGGTGCCGCAGGCCGGCGGGGAGCGAGGCCACCGCCCGGCGGATCGCCGGGACCGGTCCGTCGGGACTGTGGGCTCGCCGGCGGACCGGGGACTAGGGTCGCGGGAGACTCTCCGGGTAGCCGGACTCGTGATGGGGGCGAGCATGACCATGCAAAAGGGAACCAATGTCGCGGTGCCGGCCCAGGCCGTGCGGGTCGAACTGGGCTGGCGCACCTCTCCCGGGACACCCGACGTGGATACCTCGGCGCTCCTCCTGGTGTCGGGAAAGGTGCGCAGCGACGCGGACTTCGTCTTCTACAACCAGCCGGAGCACAACTCCGGCGCGGTGCGCCACGAAGGCAAGCGGACGGCAGGTGACACCGTCACGGACGGTCTCGCCGTCGACTTCGCGCGGATCGAGCCCACGATCGACCGCGTCGTGGTGGTGGCCTCGGCGGACGGTGGCACCTTCGGGCGGGTCACCGGCCTCTTCGTGAGGGTCGTGGACCCGGCGAACGGCTCCGAGATCGCGCGGTTCGAGAGCGCGGACGCGACGGTCGAGACCGCGTTCATCCTCGGTGAGCTGTACCTGCGCCAGGGCGCCTGGAAGTTCAGGGCCGTGGGCCAGGGCTACGACACCGGGCTCGCGGGCCTCGCGACGGACTTCGGCATCTCGGTCGACGAGCCGCAGCAGGCACCGCCGCCCCCGCAGCCGCAGAGGGCGCCCCGGCCCCCGACGGCACCGGTCGCACCCCAGGCCGCCCCGACGCCGCCCGCGCCCCCTGCCGTGCAGGGCGTCAGGCTGACCAAGGTCACCCTGACGAAAGAGGCCCCCACGGTGTCGCTGTCGAAACAGGGCGGCACGTCCGGAGCGTTGCGTGTCAATCTCAACTGGGAGGTGCGCAAGCAGTTCAAGGGGTGGGGTGCGAAGCTCGGCAGGGCGGTCGCCATGCACGCCGACCTGGATCTCGATCTCTGCGCGCTGTACGAACTCACCGACGGGAGCAAGGGAGTCGTGCAGGCGCTGGGAAACGCCTTCGGCGCCCTGCGGCAGCCGCCGTACATCCACCTCGACGGGGACGACCGGACCGGCTCGGTGTCCACCGGCGAGAACCTCACGGTCAACCTCGACCACAAGGACCGGCTGCGCCGCGTGCTCATCTTCGTCACCATCTACGAAGGCGCCCGGAGCTTCGCCGATCTGCACGCCACCGTCACCCTGCAGCCTCAGAACGGTGCGGCGATCGACTTCTCCCTCGACGAGTGCACCGTGCCGTCCACCGTGTGCGCGCTCGCGCTGATCACGAACAACGGGGGAGACCTCACCGTGCAGCGCGAGGCCCGCTACCTCGTCCCCCAGCGCGGGGTGAGCCCTCAGCGGACCATCGACGCCGCCTACGGGTGGGGCATGAACTGGACCCCCGGGCGCAAGTGACCCGGGCCGCTCGGGCGGAGGCCGGGCTCAGGCTTCCGGTGCGGCCTCGGGGCGGGCGTACGTACGCCCCTTCCAGGCCGCACCGAGCCCCCGGTGGTGCCGCACGGCGGAATCCACCGTCATCAGGAGGTAGAGCACCGCGGTGAAGGGCAGCAGCGGCGCCAGCCAGAACGACTGCCGGTAGTACCTGAGCATCGGCATGTAGGTCCCCGTCATCACGGCCCACGCCGCCCCGCCCGCCGACGCGGCCACCGGATCCCCCGCCGGCAGTCCGACGATCAGCGTGACGGGGGGCACGACGTAGACGAGGCCGAGACCGAGGACCGTGCCGGCCAGCAGGACGGGGCTGTGCCGCAGTTGGGAGTACGCGCTGCGGGACACCATCCGCCACAGGTCGAGGAGGCGCGGATACGGCCGCACGCTGTCCACCCGCTCCGCCAGCCCCAGCCAGATGCGGCCGCCCGAGCGGCGGACCGCACGCGCCAGCGAGACGTCGTCGATCACCGCCTGGCGGATGGACTCAGGGATCCGGGCGCGCTCGGCGGCTTCCGTCCGCAGCAGCACACAGCCGCCGGCCGCCGCCGTCGTCCGTGACCGCTTCCCGTTCACCCGGCGGAACGGATAGAGCTGCCCGAAGAAGTAGACGAAGGCGGGCACGACCAGCCGCTCCCAGGTGCTCGTCACCCGGAGCCGGGCCATCTGCGAGACCAGGTCGAACCCGTCCGCACCCTCGGCCCCGGCCGCGGCCACGAGTTCGCGCAGGCTGTCCGGCTCATGGGCGATGTCGGCGTCGGTCAGGAGCAGGAATTCGGGCTTCCGCCGCCGCGCCAGCGCCATCCCGTGCCGCAGAGCCCAGAGTTTGCCCGTCCATCCCGGCTCCGGCTCACCGGGAGTGACCACCGTCAGCGCCAGGCCCCCGCACCGGTCGGACAGCGCCCTGGCCAGCTCGCCCGTGCCGTCCTCGCTGCAGTCGTCGACCAGGAAGACCTCCGCGTCGCCCGGATAGTCCTGGGCCAGCAGCGACGGCAGGCTCATGGGCAGGACCTCCGCCTCGTCCCTCGCGGGTACGACCACGGCCACCGAGGGCCATCGCTCCGGTTCCCCGCGCACGGGCAGCCGTTGGTCGGTCCGCCAGAAGAACCCCTGGCCCAGCAGCAGCCATACCCATACGGTCAGTGAACCCACGGCGATCCAGGCAAGGGCGCTCATCCGTCGAAGTCTGCCCCACTCCGACGGTGCCGCAAGGGCTGTCGACTATGGTGACCGGGTGAAGATCGCACTCATGGACTCGGGAATCGGCCTGCTCGCGGCAGCGGCCGCAGTGCGCCGGCTGCGGCCCGACGCCGACCTGGTGCTGTCGTCGGATCCCGCTTCGATGCCCTGGGGACCCCGCACGCCCGAGGACGTGACCCGGCTGGCGCTCGCCGTGGCGCGTGCGGCGGCGGACCACCGGCCGGACGCGCTGATCGTCGCCTGCAACACCGCCTCCGTCCGCGCCCTGCCCGCGCTGCGCGCCGCACTGGAGCCCGGGCTGCCGGTCGTCGGCACGGTGCCCGCGATCAAGCCCGCCGCCGCGGGCGGTGGCCCCTTCGCCATCTGGGCGACGCCGGCGACCACGGGGAGCCCTTATCAGCGCGGGCTGATCCACGATTTCGCCCGCTCCGTGGACGTGACCGAGGTGCCCTGCCCGGGTCTCGCGGACGCCGTCGAGCACGCCGACGAGGAAGCGATCGACCGGGCCGTGGCCGCCGCGGCCGCGCTCACGCCCGCGGACGTGACGGACGTGGTCCTCGGCTGCACCCACTACGAACTGGTGGCGGAACGCATCCGTGCCGCGGTCGAGGGCGATCGTCCCGGCCGCGCGCCGCTCGTGCTCCACGGCTCGGCCGACGCGGTGGCGGCCCAGGCGCTTCGCCGCATCGGAGCGCAGCCCGCTCCGTCGGCCGAACCGTCCGGCACTCTCACCGTCCTCCTCGGCGGACGCGCCGCGGATCTCACGGAGCCCGCTCTGGCCTACGCCGAGGGCCGGCTGCTCAAGGCCGTCAGCCCCGCGGTCTGACCCCGTCCGGGGCCCCGCCGGGGTCGCGCATCCCCTCCTCGCGGGCGGGAACGTGGGTACGCTGCTGGCATGACGGACCACCCCGGCAAGACGCGGCACGGTTCGAGCCAGGCCCCGAGCACGGTCTGGACGGGACGGGCCACCAACCGCTTCCAGTGGCTGCTCGCGGCCGTGGGAGCAGGGTGCCTGGCGCTCGGCGTCGAACTGGCTGTCGACTCCGCCTGGAGTGCCGGAATCGCCCCGCTGCTCATGTCCGTCATCGGTTGTGTCGCCGCCGGGCTCCTCATCCTCTTCGGGACCCTGGCTTTCGTCCACGTCGCGGTGAAGGTCGACGGCGACGCCCTCGAGGTGCGCTGTGGCCACGCAGGACTGCCCAGGCGCCGGATCCTGCTCACCCATGTGGTGGGTGCGGACTTCGCCCCCAAGGTCACCCCGCGCCAGTGGGGAGGCTGGGGCTACCGCTGGCGCCCCGACCAGGGCACGGCCGTGGTCGTCCGGCGGGGGGAGGCGCTCGTCCTCCTCCTGGGGGACGGCAGGACCTTCACCGTCACGGTGGACGACGCGGAGGCCGCCGTACGCTTCATCCGCGACCGCCTGCACCTCCCGGCTGCCGGTAAGGCCCCGGGCCCGTCGGGCCCCTGAGCCCGGTCCGGGCCCCGCTGTCCGGCCGGCAGGAGCCGCTGCCGCCCGCACAGCCGTTCACCGTAGACTCCGGCAGGTGAGCGCCACCATCACCACCGCCGAACCGCCGCCCGCCCCCGTGTCCCGCAGCAGCAAGCTGTGGCCGCGGCTCGTCCGGCCGGCCGCAGCCGTCCTGTCCGGTGCGCTGCTCTACGCGAGCTTCCCGCCCCGGCCCCTGTGGTGGCTGGTGCTGCCCGGCTTCGCCCTGCTGGGCTGGGTCCTGACCGGGCGCAGGGTGCGCGCCGCGCTCGGCCTCGGCCTTCTCGCGGGCCTCGGCTTCATGCTGCCGCTGCTCCACTGGACGGGCGAGGAGGTCGGCCCCGTTCCCTGGCTGGCCCTGGCCCTCGCCGAAGCACTGTTCATCGCCATCGGCTGCGTGGGTGTCGCCGCGGTCTCCCGGCTGCCGTACTGGCCCGTCTGGGCGGCCGCCGTCTGGACCCTCGACGAGGCGCTCAGGGCCCGTGTCCCGTTCGGCGGCTTCCCCTGGGGCAAGATCGCCTTCGGTCAGGCCGACAGCGCCTTCCTGCCGCTCGCGGCGGTCGGTGGCACCCCACTGCTCTCGTTCGCCGTCGTGCTGTGCGGCTTCGGACTCCTGGAGGCCGTCCGGCAGGTCCGCCGGTACAGGGCCGACGGCACCGTGCCCCGCTCCGCCGTGATCGCGGCGGCCGTCACCGTGGCCGCCCCGGTCGCCGCGGCACTGGCCGCCCTCCCGCTGGTGGACGACGCACCCGAGGACGGCACCGCCACGGTCGCCGCCGTCCAGGGCAACGTCCCGCGCCTGGGCCTCGACTTCAACTCCCAGCGCCGGGCCGTCCTGGACAACCACGCGAAGCGCACCGAGGAGCTCGCCCGGGACGTCGCGGCGGGGAAGGAGGCCCAGCCCGACTTCGTCCTGTGGCCGGAGAACTCCTCCGACCTCGACCCGTACCGCAACCCCGACGCCCGCGAGGTCATCGACCGGGCCGTGCGGGCCATCGGAGCCCCCACCGTCATCGGCGCCGTCCTCGCCCCGGACACCGGCCCCCTGCGCAACACCCTCATCCAGTGGGACCCGAAGAGCGGTCCCGTGGACACCTACGACAAGCGGCACATCCAGCCGTTCGGCGAGTACATGCCGATGCGGTCCGTCGCACGGATCTTCAGCAAGGACGTCGACCGGGTGCAGCGGGACTTCGGCTCCGGCGACAAGGTCGGCGTGTTCGACCTCGCGGGCACGAAGGTCGGATTCGTGACCTGCTACGAGGCTGCGTTCGACGACGCCGTGCGCGACACGGTCAAGGACGGCGGGCAGCTGATCGCCGTCCCGAGCAACAACGCGACCTTCGGGCGCAGCGAGATGACCTACCAGCAGCTGGCCATGAGCCGGGTGCGGGCGGTCGAGCACGGGCGGTCCGTCGTCGTGCCCGTCACCAGCGGCGTCAGCGCGGTGATCCGGCCGGACGGCACCGTCGTGCAGAAGACGGGGATGTTCACCCCGGACGCGCTGGTCGACGAGGTGCCCCTGCGTTCCTCGCTCACGCCCGCCACCCGTCTGGGCGCCCTCCCCGAGGGCGTTCTGGCGCTGCTCGCCGTGGCCGGACTCGGCTGGGCGACGACCCGGTCGGTGCGCGCGAGGAAGGCGCGGAAGGACCTCGGGGCCGCCCCGCTGAGCGCGCCGGAAGGCCCGTAGGCTCGCCGCATGGCTACTCCAGACTTCATCCGCGAGATCCGTGCCACCGCCGGCCACCAGTTGCTTCTGCTGCCTGGGGTCACCGCGGTCGTCTTCGACGACGAGGGCCGGGTGCTGCTCGGCCGGCGGTCCGACACCGGGGAGTGGTCGGTCATCGGAGGCATCGGGGAGCCGGGCGAGGAGCCGGCGACGACCGCCGAGCGTGAGGTGTACGAAGAGACGGCGGTGCACTGCGTCGCGGAGCGGGTCGTGCTCACCCAGGCCCTGAAGCCGGTGCAGTACGCCAACGGTGACCGCTGCCAGTACCTCGACATCACCTTCCGCTGCCGGGCCACCGGCGGGGAGGCGCGGGTCAACGACGACGAGTCGCTGGAAGTCGCGTGGTTCGGCGTCGACGCGCTGCCGCCGCTCAGCGAGTTCGCACTCTTCCGGATCAAGCAGTCCCTCACGGACGGCCCCACCTGGTTCGCGCGCACCCCCGAGGCCTGACGGGCCCGGCTCCACCGGTACACGGCGGAGGCGGGCCCTTCGGCACGCGGTTCCGGGCCGGCTGCCTCAGACGGTGCGGGCGGCGTCGGCGGGGGGCGCCACGGAGTCCGCGGCCCGCCGGCCGGTGTCCGGCTCGATGTCCGCGAGGTCCCGGCTCCTGGTCTCCTTCGCGCAGACGATGGCCAGCACCGTCAGGAGCGAGGCGGCGATGACGTACAGCGAGATCGGTGTCGAGCTGCCGAAGTCGGCGAGCAGCGCCGTGGCGATGAGGGGCGCCGGGGCGCCCGCGGCGACCGAGGAGAACTGGGCGCCGATCGACGCGCCCGAGTAGCGCATCCGCGTCGCGAACATCTCCGCGAAGAAGGCCGCCTGCGGGGCGTACATCGCGCCGTGGAAGACCAGCCCGACCGTGACGGCCAGCAGCAGGCTCCCGAAGCTGCTGCTGTCGATCAGCGCGAAGAACGGGAACATCCACAACGCCACACCGATGGCGCCGACGAGATAGACGGGCCTGCGGCCCACACGGTCGGAGAGCGCACCCCACAGCGGGATCACGGCGAAGTGCACCGCGGACGCGATGAGTACGGCGTTGAGGGCCGTCTGTTTGCTCAGGTCCGCCGACGTCGTCGCGTACACGAGGATGAACGCGGTGATCACGTAGTAGCTGATGTTCTCGGCCATCCGCGCACCCATGGCGATCAGCACATCGCGCCAGTGATGACGCAGGACGGCGACCAACGGCATCTTCTCGGCCTGGGCGTCGGCGGCCTTGCGCTGCTCGGCCTGGGCCAGGGCCGCCTTGAAGACGGGCGATTCATCGACAGAGAGACGAATCCACAGTCCGAGGATGACGAGGACCCCCGAGAGCAGGAAGGGGATCCGCCATCCCCACGCGCCGAAGGCGGAATCCGACATGATCGCCGTGAGGGCGGAGAGCACCCCGGTCGCGAGCAACTGCCCCGCCGGCGCGCCCGTCTGGGGCCAGGAAGCCCAGAACCCCCGCCGTTTCGCGTCGCCGTGCTCCGACACGAGCAGCACGGCGCCGCCCCACTCGCCGCCGAGGGCGAAGCCCTGCACCAGGCGCAGGACGGTGAGCAGGACGGGCGCGGCGGACCCTATGGTGGCGTGCGTGGGCAGGAGCCCGATGGCGAAGGTCGCGCCGCCCATCATCAGCAGGCTCAGCACCAGCAGCTTCTTGCGCCCGAGCCGGTCCCCGTAGTGCCCGAACACCAGGGCCCCGACGGGGCGTGCGGCGAAGCCCACCGCATAGGTGAGGAAGGAGAGGAGGGTTCCGACGAGCGGGTCGGAGTCGGGGAAGAACAGCTTGTTGAAGACGAGCGCGGCGGCGGAGCCGTAGAGGAAGAAGTCGTACCACTCCACCGTGGTCCCGACGAGGCTCGCGGCGACGACGCGGCGGAGGTTGGACGGTGGGGGAGCGGTTGCTGGGGCGGCCATGTGTACCACTTCCGGACAGTTGGCGGGGACGGTTCCGTGTCGCCATACCGTAGGAAGGGCCAGGTCAGGCGCGTATGTGGCGGGGCACCATAGTTCGGGCGGCCGGTGTGCGTGCGGGCGCTACGAGGCGGGACGGCAGGGCACCACGCGCCGTGCCCTGCCGGGGGAGGCGCCGTTCGCGGGACAGCCGGAGTGACCGCCCGTCCCGCTATCGAGGGACAGCCGGAACGACCGCCCGTCCCCGTACGCCCGCGGCGGTCATCGACCGGGTGGAGCGGTGGTCACCGTGCTGCCGGTCGCGGTCCCGGGCATGCCACGACCTGGACAGCTGAAACGATTCCGCGGTGGTGATCGTAGGCTGTGCCCCGGCCGGCGCGTCAGTGTGCGGTTTCGATTCAGGGAGGGGCGGGGCAGTGGCTCGAGGGCAGGTCAGCCCCGGCCGTCCTCTCCCGGGCCCGTCCGGCCCCGACGGCGGATCGGCGCCTGGCTCGGCGGTGCCCTCACCCGCCGAGCAGGTGGCCCCGGGCGCCACATGACGGGCGGCCTCCGCCGACCGCTGACCAGCCGCACACGATCCATCAGCAAGGATTTTCATGCAGGGAGTTCTCACCGGCTTCGCGGTGATCGCCGTCGTCATAGGCATCGGCTACGTCCTGGGGCGCCGCGGACACCTGGGGGACGACGGCCGCACGGTCCTGACCCGGCTCGCCTTCAACGTGGCGACCCCCGCACTCCTCTTCACCACGCTGGCGGGAGCCGATCTCTCGGTCGTCTTCTCCGAGCGCCTCCTGGTCACGGCGGCGGCGACCGCGGCCACAGCGGCCGTCTTCCTCACCATCGGGGTCCTGCGGGGCTGGGGCGCCGGACAGCTCACCATCGGCGCCCTGTGTTCCAGCTACGTCAACGCCGGCAACCTCGGCATCCCGATCGCCGTCTACGTGCTGGGGGACGCCTCGCTCGTCGCCCCCGTCCTGCTCTTCCAGCAGATCGTCGTCACCCCGCTGGCCCTGACCGTCCTCGACCTGAACCGGCCCGGCGAGCCCCGCCCCCTCCGGCAGCGCCTGACCACGCCCCTGCGCAACCCGATGGCCGTCGCCTCGCTGTCCGGCGTCACCGTGGCCGCCACCGGGTGGACCGTACCGGCGCCCGCCTTCGAACCGCTCACCCTCATCGGCAACATGTCCGTGCCCGCCGTCCTGCTGGCCTTCGGGATCTCCCTGCGCGGCAGCGGCATTCCGGCCCGCGGGGACAACCGGCCGGCCATCATCCTGTCCGCCACCCTCAAGACGACCGTCCAGCCGCTCATCGCCGTGGCCGTAGGCGCGGGAGTCTTCCATCTGCGCGGCGCGGAGCTCCTCGACGTCGTCGTGATCTCGGCCCTGCCCGCCGCCCAGAACCTCTTCACCTACGCCAGCCAGTACCGGGTCGCCGAACAACTCGCCCGGGAGTCCATACTCCTGTCCACCGTCGCCTCCGTGCCGGTCCTGATCACCATCGCCGCTGTTCTGGGGTGAACCAGGAGCGGGTCCCGGGCCCTCGGCCGGTGCGGCCCGGGAGCGCTCCGTACGCCCTCATGCGTGGATCCGCACTCACATCCTGCGGTGGAGCAGGAACCCGAGCAGTACCTCCGTCTCGTGCGCCGCACGCGGGGCCAGGGGCGCGCTCCGCAGGCAGGCGCGGGCGGCATCGAGGTGGTGGCGGGCCTCGGCGAGAGTGGCGGCGCGACCGCCGCATGACTCGACGAGCGCGGCGGCGCGCACGGCACCCGTGCCGTCCAGAGGAAGCGGGGAGTTCAACAGGGAGGTGAGCTCCTCGGCGTGGGGGCCGTCGTGCGCCAGGGCGGCCAGGACGGGGAAGGTCTTCTTCCGCTGCCGCAGATCGCTGTGCACGGGCTTGCCCGTCACCGCCGGATCGCCCCAGACGCCGAGCAGGTCGTCGACGGCCTGGAAGGCCACCCCGAGATGGCGGCCCGCCCGGTCCAGTACGGCCACGGTCCGGTCCGGCGCCCCGCCCAGAAGGGCGCCGAGCGCCGCGGAACACCCCAGCAGGGTGCCGGTCTTGAGTTCCGCCATGGCCCGGTACTCATCGGTCCGCACGGCTTCCGGTCCCGTCCACGGCCGGGTCTCGAAGAGCAGGTCCTCCGCCTGACCGCGTACGAGACCGCTCAGCGTCTCGGAGAGACGGCCCACAGCCGCGCCCGCGCGCGGCCCCGGCGCCTCGGCCAGGGTCTGCACCGCGAGCGCGAGGAGCGCGTCGCCCGCGAGTACGGCGGGCCCGGTGCCGTAAGCCTTCCACACGGTCTCCCGCTGCCGCCGTGTGCCGTCCCCGTCCATGATGTCGTCGTGCAGCAGCGAGAAGGTGTGGACCAGCTCGACGGCCACCGCCCCCGCCACGGCGCTCTCCCCGGGCGCCCCCACGGCCTCGGCGCAGAGCACCGCGAGTGCCTGGCGTACGCCCTTGCCCTCGAAGGAGCCGTCGGTGGGCGCGCCTGCGACGCCGCACCAGCCGAGTGAGAAGGCGGCCATCTCGCCCGTCCACGGATGGAGCCGCGCGACCGCCGCGGACAACGAGGGGCGCACCAGTTCGCGACAACGGGCGAGTACGCGCGGGGCGGTGACCGGAGCCGCGGTGCCGGAAGGAGCCGTCCTCCCGGCGGATGGGGCCTCACGTCCCGACTCGGCGGGAGCGTTGTCGTGCAGCGGCTCGGCCGGCACGGTCGCGGGGGAGATCATCGGGCCACCGCCTCCTCGGCGCGGTGACCGGCGTCGGGCAGCGGCCCCACCCCCAGCTCGGCCGTCGCCTTGTCGACCATGTCCCGCGCGTGCCGCAGGCCCATCCGGTCCAGGGCGCTGCGGAGCTCGGCCAGTTCCACGACCGTCTCCGCCGGGTTCCGCCCCAGCCGGGCCAGTGACTTCGCGAGTCCGAGCCGGGAGAGCGCGGTCCCCCGCGGTTCGTTCATCTCCTGGAACTCCGCGAGCGCCTGCGCGTAGGTGTCACGGGCCTGCGGGTACTGCCCGGCGCGGTAGTGCACATTGCCCCGCATCTTGTGGTTGTACGCCAGCGCGCTGGACAACTTCATCTCGCGGCACGCCGATTCCGCCTCGGAGAGCAAGGCCAGCGCGCGTTCCACGTCACCGTCGCGCACGGACACCACGTCGGCGATGCCGCGCAGCGCCCAGGCCCGCCCCCGCCGGTCGTCGGCCCTGCCCGCGGTCTCGGCCGCCTCCTCGAAGAGGGCGAGTGCCCTGTCGTACGAGCCGGTGTTCCGGTGCATCTGGGCTATGCCCTCCAGTGCCCAGACCGTGTGCCTGGCCTCGCCGCGCCTGCGGGCCTCCGCGAGGAGCTGTTCGTGCAGTTCGCCGACGGCCTGGTAGTCGCCCTGGATGCGCCCCGTCTCCGCGAGACCTGCGAGCGAGTAGCCGCGCACCACCACGTCGCCCCCTCGCTCGCCCAGGTCGGCCGCGAGTCCCAGCAGCCGGTACGCCAGGGCCAGGGAGCCCCGTTGACGGGCGAGCGTCCCGCCGCTCCACAGCGCCCACGCCATCGCCCCGAGGTCCCCCGCCGAACGTGCCGCACGGTAACTCGCCTTCCACGCGGCGTCGGCGTCGGCCACCCGGCCCAGACGCCGGTACGCCTCTGCCACCGCGAGCCCGCAGCGCGCCATCTCCCGCCGCTGCCCGGTACGTTCGGCCGCGCGCAGTTCCTCGATGCCCTTCGCCAGCACCTCGCTGAGGGAGGAGTTCACCGACAGGGAGCCGAGCGCCCCCTGGTACTCCGGTGCGAACGCCTTGTCCTTCGGCCGATCCTGCTGAGTCACCCGTGCCACCCGCTCACTGTCTCGCCTGTCTACGGAACCGTCCCGGCGGTGGTCGTCCGCCGTCCTTGATCAAGACGGTATGAGCGGGCAGGGGTTCCATGAATCCCTCTCGGCGCCGGTCGTGGGTCATACCTGAGGGCCACGGGAGTGCCCGGCCTAGTCAGCGAGACGGACGCCGCACCGCGGGCCGGGCAGCACGCCCGCGACCCCGGCCGCCCGCCGTCCCCGCCGTGAACGGCCGCGACGACGGGGCGGGACCCCGCCGCGGCGGCCCGGGCGGCGGGGTCCTCCGCACGACGGAGGCGGAGACGGGCCGACGACGATGGGCGGGGCTCGTCAGGCGGCGGGCCGGACCCGGACCGTGCCCCGAGTCAGTCGTCGGCGACCTGGAGGGCCATGACGTAGTACTCCCCGTCGGTTCCGGCGACCAGGCTGTCGAACACCGGGGTGACCAGGTTGGTGGCTCCGCAGTGGGCGTCGTGGTTGGTCCACCAGGTCGCGCCGTCCCCGAGCAGGGAGACCGCGTGCGCCGCCGTGCGGAGCGCGACCTCGCGGTCCAGGAGACGGTGCGAAGGCCAGACGATGTCGACCGAGGCGAGGGACGCCAGGAGTGCCGCCGCCGCGTCGCCCTCGACGGGCTCCAGACTGGCCTCGATGCTCCGGGGCGGCATCGGCTCGGCGGGGGAGAGGAAGCGCCTCCAGGATTCGTCCTCGAAGACCTGGACGAGCAACTCGTGGATCTGCGCCGTCAGTTCCCCCATGTCCGCGGCGGCCTCGGTGTACCGGCCGGTCCGGACGTAGACCCGCCCACCGGTGGTGAGCGCGGCCATGGTGCGGCTCAGCTCGCCCAGAAGGTCATCGGGGGACTCCATGCCGCCATTCTCGCTCCCGCAGAGATGCCGGAAACAGGGGAACCGGCATGTCGGTCCGGAGTCGGCCGGGTAGAGTCACCCCCAGTCAAGCAAAGACAGCCTTACCTAAGTTCGAGGAGTATCGGTGACCAATCCTTTCGAGGACGAGAACGGCACCTATCTGGTGCTCGTCAACGACGAGGGACAGCACTCGCTGTGGCCCGCGTTCGCCGAGGTCCCGGGCGGCTGGACCGTGGCACACCAGGAGGACACCCGCCAGGCGTGCCTCGACTACGTGGAGCGGAACTGGACCGACCTGCGCCCCAGGAGCCTGGTGGAGAGCATGGCGGCCGACCGCGGCTGACGCCTCCGCGGCACGCTCGCCCGGCCGGCGCGGGCCCTCGCGCCGGCGGGATCCCCGAGAGCCGCCGCCCCTCAGCCTGTCCGGACGCCACGGGTGCGGCCCGGCGCGTCCGGACAGGTCTCAGCGTGGGGCGGCGTCGACCCGTACGCGACTGTCCGCGCCGTCGGAGAGGAACGCCGCCAGCGCGCTGCCCTGCTCCGCGACCGCCTCGCGATCGGCCCGGGAGAGTTTGCCCAGCGGGGTCACCGCCACGGTGCCGGTGTCGACCCTCCAGGTCGCGGCGACCCGTCCGTCGACGAGTACGACACGCTCGCCGGCGACCGACAGCCCCCGGTGGTGGTCGTCGATGATCCGGCTGCGGTCGTGGTAGCCGAGTACGGCGTTGTCGAAGGCCGGCAGGAACCGCACCGGCGCGGGTGTGCCGGGGTCCGGGCGTGGCGCGCCGGGCAGGTCGAGCAGTTCGCGACCGCGCTCGTCCCGGAAGGTGACGAGTTCCTCACGCAGTGCCGCCACCGCGGCGGGAAGTCCGGCGAGGCCGCACCACGCGCGCACGTCCGACGAGGCCGCGGGGCCGAAGGCGGCCAGGTAGCGCAGTACCAGCGCCCGGCCCACAGGGTCGGAGCCGTCGGACGGTGCCGGGTCGGCACTCCGGCCGAGCCATGAGGAGAGCAGTACGTTACGGACCCCCGCCCTGGTCTGCCACAGGCCGCGGGGCGGCGCCTGCACCACCGGGACGAGGGCCGCCACCACCATCTCGCCCAGGGCCCGCCGTCCCGGTGCCGGCCGGCCGTCGGAGAGGGCGCTCGTGACCTCGGCGGTCGTGCGTGGCTCCCCGTCGGCCAAGACCGCCCGGCCCGCCGCGGCGAGTTCGTCGAGGTCCGTCCCCTCGAACTCCTTCCGGTAGACGCCGAGTACCCGCTGGCGCAGCATGGCGTCGTGGCGGGTCCGCCAGGCGACGGCGTCATCGGCGGTGACGAGGTGGACCGTACGCCGCATCAGGTGCATCCGCACCACGCTGCGATCGCTCAGCAGCTCCGAAAGGGCCGGCGGTTCGAACTCCCGCAACCGTGACCAGAGTCCGATGTACGGTTCCTGCGGTTCCTGCGCCTGGAGGCCGCAGAGGTGCCCGACGGCGTCGAGGGCCGGGAGGGCCGCGCGTTCGAGGAGCAACTGTCTGGCCAGAGTCGCGCGGTTGAGGGCGCGGCGGTCGAGCACGGTCATCGTGTCACCTCGGCGCCCGGACGGCGGGAGCGGTCCGGGTCCCCGCACGGTCCCCCACCCTGTCCGCCCGTGCGGCCCGTGAGGAGGCGAGCGGGCCGGCCCGCCCTTCGGTGAGGGGGGTGGAGGGTGTGGCCATGGCGATCATCCTTCTGGTCGTTCGCGTTGCCCTGCGGGGACCACCCTCGCAGGGGAAGAGGTCAGGACGTGACCGCTTCCTCCGGCGACACCGGTGCCGTGCCGCAGGGCACGGCGCGACCGCCGCCCACGGGTCACCCCGTCCGGGCGGACCGGGCACGCGACGCGCGAGGCGTCCGTCCGGGTGGTCCCGGACGAACGCCTCAGGGTCGGAGGTGGCGAGGGGCGCAGTCCGGTCAGGACTCCCCGGCGGTCGCGGTCCTCGGGGCCGGGACCGGAGCGGCGGGCTCGTCGCGGCGCGAGCGGTGGGACATCCAGGCGGCGACCAGGGCGCCCGAGATGTTGTGCCACACGGAGAACACCGCGGCAGGCAGGGCGGCCAGCGGGCTGAAGTGGGCCGTCGCCAGCGAGGCGGCGAGCCCCGAGTTCTGCATGCCGACCTCGAAGGCCATGGCGCGGCTCGCCGGCCGGCCGAGCCCCGACATCTTGCCGGCGCCGTAGCCGAGGGCGAGCCCGAGGCCGTTGTGCAGCACGACGGCGATCAGCACGGTGACCGCGGCCGACTTGATGGCTCCGGCACTGCCCGCCACGACTGCGCAGACGATCGCCGCGATGGCCAGCGACGACAGCCAGGGCATCAGGCCCAGCACCCGGTCGACGAGCCTGCCGGCGACCAGTCGCACCACGAGGCCGCCGAGGACCGGGAGCAGCACGGTCTTGAGGATGTCCGTGATCATCGAACCCGCGTCCACCGGCAGATACGCCCCGGCCAGCAGCAGCGTGAGCGGCGGCGTCACCAGGGGGGCGACCAGGGTCGAGACGGTGGCGACGGAGACCGACAGCGCCACGTCACCGCGCGCCAGGAACGTCACCACGTTCGATGCCGTGCCGCTGGGCGCGCAGCCGACGAGGATGAGTCCGGCCGCCAGCTGCGGCGGCAGGCCGAGCAGGTGGGCGATGGCCCAGCCGAGCCCCGGCATGATCACGTAGTGCGCGACCAGACCGATCGCGACGGCCCACGGACGCTTCGCCACACCCCTGAAGTCGAGCGGGGTCATCGTCAGTCCCATGCAGAACATGACGATTCCCAGCAGGTACGGAACCGACTCCGTCCAGCCGTCGAACGTGCCGGGGGTGACGAGACCGGCTACGCCCGCCACGAGTACGAGGACGGGGAACACCGTGACGGCGCGCCTCGCCGCCTTGTCGTCGGACACCGGCTGATCAGGGGTTATCTGTTCGGTTTGCACAGGCGCGATGAGACGCCGCAGGCGTGGGCCTTCGCAAGCGAGTCTCACCATATGGACAAGTTGTCCAGGATGCGTCCGTGCCCGAGGCCGTGACCCGCAGGGGGCACACGCCCGGTGCACGGCCCGCCCGCCATGGTGGCAGGCGCGCGGTCCACAGCCCGCCTGTCATGGGCGGCAGGCGCGCGGTCCACGGCCCCGCCCGCGGTGGTCACAGGCGCAGTTCGCGCCCCTGCCATCGCCTCCGCAGCCAGCGGTCGTGACCGGCCAGGACGATCGCGCCCGGCCCCGCTCCCATGGCGGCCTCCAGCTCGTCGCAGAGCCTGGGGGAGAGATGGTTCGTCGGTTCGTCGAGCAGCAGCAGCTCGGGCGGGTGCGCCACCAGGAGCGCCAGCGCGAGCCGTCGGCGCTGGCCGACGGACAGGCGGCCGACCTGCTTGTCCAGGTCGGCGTCGCCCATCAGGCCCAGCGAACTCAGCGGTACGGCTTCCGCGCGTTCACCGCCGAGCGTCTGCGCGTAGGTGTCCCGGACCGTGCGGTCCGGCCGCTCGAACACGGTGTCCTGGGCCAGCAGTCCCACCGAGACCCCGTCCTTGCGCAGCACCTCGCCCTCCGCCGCCAGCTGCCCGGCGAGCACGGCGAGGAGCGTCGACTTCCCCGCCCCGTTGCCACCCGTCACGAGCAGCCGCTCGGTCGCCGACACGTCGAGCCGGCCGACCGCGAGCCGGCCCGGCACCCGCACGTCGCGCAGGGAGACGACGGTTCCCTCCGCCGACGGCCCGCCGAGAGCGGTGCGGCGGAACCGCAGCGGCTGCGGGGGCTCGGCGGTCCGGTGCCGTTCCAGCTCCCCCAGCCGGCGTGCGGCGTTGCGGACCCGCCGTGAGATCTGGCTCTGGACCCGTCCGCCCCGATGGCCGTAGCCCATCTTCTCGTTGTCACGTGGACCACGGTCGGGGGCCACGCGGTGCGTGGTCGTGCCGATCGACCGCCGCAGGATCTCCCACTCCTCCTGCTCCTCGGCGTACTGCCGTTCCCACCGCTCTCGTTCGGCCCGCTTCTCGGCCTGGTAGGAGGTGTAGCCGCCGCCGTACCGCACCGGGCCGTCCGCGGCGGGATCGAGGTCGATCAGGTCCGTGCACACGGCGTCGAGGAAGGCCCGGTCGTGGCTCGCCACGACGAGGGCACCGGGCAGGCCGCGTACCTGTTCCTCCAGGAACGCCGCGGCACTGTCGTCGAGGTGGTTGGTCGGCTCGTCCAGCAGCAGCGCGGAAGGCCTCCGGACCAGCAGGGAGGCCAGGGCCAGACGGCCGCGCTGGCCGCCGGACAGGGAGCCGAGCGCCCGCTCGCGCGCGACCCCGCCGAGGCCGAGGCCCTCGAGCACGATCGCGGCGCGCCGGTCGGCGTCCCACACCTCCTGCTCCTGCGCGGCCTGGAGGCGCCGGCCGTAGGTGTCGAGCAGCGCGGCGTAGCCGGGGGAGTCCTCCTGGGTGCCGGCGAGTTCTCCGGAGAGGCGTTCGAGCTCGGCGAGCGTGTCGCGGACCTCGCTCAGCGCCTCGTCCAGCACGTCGTCGATCGTGGCCGCGGAGTCGAACGGCATCTCCTGGTGCAGGAAACCCGGATCGGCGGGGCGGATGACCGTGCCCGCGTCGGGTTCGTCCGCCCCGGCGAGCAGGCGGAGCAGCGTCGACTTCCCGACGCCGTTCTCTCCGATCAGGCCGATGCGGCGGCCGGGGGCGGCGGTGAGGGAGAAGCCGTCGAAGACCCGCCCGCTGCCGAACGAGCGGACGATGTCGCGTGCGATCAGGGGTGCGGAGGCGTCGGACATGGGCATGACCTCGTGTGGCATGCGGGCAGGCGGGCTCCTGCCCGAAACGGACGTGGGGAGGGGGAATGACGTGGCGCCTCACGGCCACGGTGCTGTCGCGCACCGGCCGAGGGCCGATCACATCCGGGTGTCACCCGGAGATGTCGTCGTCTCCCACCATGTCCGGTCTCCTCGCCGAGGGATCAGTGTCCGAAGGACCCTAGCAGCCGGTGCTCCGCCGGTCGCGGGAGTTCCTCGGGGCGACCTCGGCGGCGGACGTCTCGCGAAGGTGCGCGCGAATCCCCTGCCCCGGGACACGGCTGCTCCGTACGAGCACGTACATGGGTCATACAGATGGCGGCCCGGCCGAAGGGTTCCCGCCGGTCCGGTGACCGTCACGCGGGGAAGCGGCGCCCGGAGGGCTGGGCGGCCCCTGAGGGGCTCGTGCCCGCCGGCCGCCCAGCCGCGTACCCCGGGACGGCTCCCTCCGGGGATGCGGAGGGCGGTGGTTGCGGGCAGCGTGGGGGAGTGCCGCAGCTGCCGAGGACCCAGTGGATCCCCGTAGGACTCATCGTGCTGGCCGTGGTGGTCGACCTGGCCACCCCGCACGACGTGACGTCCGCGCCGCTGCTCATGGCCGCGCCGGTCGCCGCCGCACCGCTCCTCGGGATCCGCGGGATCATCGGCGTCGGCATCACGGCGATGATCGTCCACGCGGTCCTGGCGAGAGTCGACGGGACCTTCGGGTGGCGTGCGGGCGTGGCCAACCAGATCACCCTCGCGGCCGTCACCGCGCTCGCCGTCCTGATCCACCGCACGCTCCGCAGGCAGGACGCACGTGCCCGCCGCGCACAGCAGGTCGCGGCCGTCGCCCAGCGGGCCGTCCTGCCCAGGCCTCCGTCACGCCTGGGAGACCTGCACGTGGACGCCCGCTACGTGCCCGCCGAGAGCGAGGCCATGATCGGCGGTGACCTGTACGTCGTGCAGAGCACCCCGTACGGAATCCGGGTGATGGTCGGCGATGTGCGGGGCAAGGGCCTCGGCGCGGTCAGCGCCGTCAGCGCCGACCTGGGCGCCTTCCGGTACGCGGCGGACGAGGCCGAGGATCTGCCGCGTCTGGTGAGCCGACTGGAACGGGCTCTTCTGCGTGAGGGCGGACGACGCGGCGGCCAGCAGCAGGCGGAGGGCTTCACGACGGCTCTCATCGCGGAGTTCTCCATGGACCTGGAGACCGTGCGCCTGGTCAACCGGGGTCATCCGCCGCCGGTGCTGATCGATGCGCGGGGTGGCGCCACGCTCCTCGGGACGTCCGAAGAGGCGCCCCCGCTGGGGATGAGCGACCTGGGTGCGTGGTCCGCCCCGGTCGACAGCTTCGCGTTCCCCGTCGGCTCCACCCTGCTCTGCTACACCGACGGTGTCACCGAGTCCCGGGACGCCGCCGGACGCTTCTACGACCCCGTCGCCCGTCTGCCGCTCGTGCTCGGCAGACGGCTGCGTCCGGGCGCGCACCTGGCGCCGGGGCAGATCCTCGACCTGCTGATCCATGACGTCCGTCGCCATGCCGGCGACCGGCCGCAGGACGACCAGGCCATGCTGGCCCTGTACCGGGCCCGCGACACCCATGCGTCCGCTCCGCCCGAGGGGCCTGCCCCGGCCGCCGCCCCCGGCTGAACCGGCACCGTACGACGGGAACCGCGCCGGTGGTCCGCTGCCCGGCACGGACGGGGACGGCGGGCAGGTCCGGTGCTCCACCCGTTTGCCGGGCGGAACGCTGGACATGATCCGTTCGTGACGGAGAGTGGTGGCGCGATGACGTGGCGACTGAAGAGCGAGCGTCCGGAGCCGGCCGGTTATCTGACGGTCCGGTGCCGAACCTACGTGCAGCCCGACGGCAGGGAATCGGACTGGGACATCCTGGAGGGCTCCCGGACGGTCGCCCTCGTCGCGTTCACGGAGGAGGGCCGGGGCATCCTCGTACGCCAGTACCGCCCGGGTCCGGGCAAGGTGCTGGCGGAGCTTCCCGGCGGAATGATCGAGCCAGGGGAGGACGTCCTGCACGCGGCGGCGCGGGAACTCCTGGAGGAGACCGGCTACCGGGCGGGGACGGCCGAGGTCGTCATGAGGACCTACCTGGCCTCCTACGCGACCCACGTGAGATACGCGGTGCTGGCCAGGGAGTGCCGCAAGGTCGCCGAACCCACCCCCGACGCGGAGGAGTTCGTCGATCCGTTCACGCTGGCACCGGACGCCTACGTCGATCACCTGCTCGGAGGCGAGTACACGGACGCCGACGTGGGCCTGGCGGGACTCGTCGCCGCGGGCCTGCTCCGCAGGGGGACCTGAGGCACCGCCGTCCGCCGTACAGCCCGCCCCGCCCTGATGTGCGCGCGGTTCCCTTCCGGTTCAGACTCGGCTCATGCGTAACGACAGAGTTCCTCCGGGTCCCGGCGGAGGCGCGGCCGCCGGACCCCCCGCCGGGCGGGGCGCCGCCCGGCAGACGCTGGCCCTGGCGGCGATGCTCTTCGCCGTCTCGATGACCTTCATCGACCAGACGATCGTCTCCATCGCCGCGCCGGACATCATCGACGAACTGGGACTCTCCTCCTCCGGTATGCAATGGGTCGTCAACGCGTACCTGCTCTCGCTCGCCGCCTTCTTCGCACTCGGCGGGCGGCTGTCCGACATCATCGGCCACCGCAGGGTGATGGTGATCGGCACCTTGCTGTTCGTCGTCTCCTCCGTCCTGTGCGGATGCGTCCCCACCGGTGACTTCGGGCAGACCTGGCTGATCATCTTCCGTGCCGCCCAGGGACTCGGTGCGGCGCTGATGTTCCCCGCCGCGCTCGCCGTCGTCATCGCCGTCTTCCCGGTGGAGAAGCGTGGCCGGGCGCTGGCGCTGTTCTTCGGTCTGTCGGGTGCGCTGACCGCGGTCGGACCGCTGCTCGGCGGCTGGCTGACCGCCTGGACCTGGCGGGCCATCTTCTGGGTGAACGTCCCGGTCGCGGTCGTCGCCCTCGTCCTGGCGGCCATGGCCCGCATCCCGGAGTCCCGTCGGCGGGCGAGGCTGGACGTGCCCGGGGCGGTCCTGGTGGCCGTGGGCATGGGGCTGAGCGTGCTCGGGTTCCAGCAGGCGTCCGCGTGGGGCTGGAGCAGTGTCGCCACCTGGGCCTGCGTCCTCGGCGGGCTCGCCGTCCTGGTGGTGTTCTGCCGCTACGAACTCCGGGTCGCGGAACCGCTCATCGAGCTGAAGGTCTTCCGCGACCGGGCGTTCACCGTCGACATGCTCGTCCTCTTCTTCGCGATGCTGGCCTTCGTCCCCGTGTTCTTCTTCGCCTCCGTCTACGCCCAGGTCTCGCTCAGCGCCTCACCGAACCAGGCCGCGCTGTACCTGCTGTACTTCTTCATCGGCTTCGGGATCGCCTCCCAGTGGGGCGGCCGGATCCTGGACCGGCGAGGAGCACGGCCGGCGATGATGGCCGGTACGGCGCTCGGCGCGCTGGGGTTCGCCCTGTGGGCGAACAAACTGACGGACCTCTCGATGCACGACCAGTGGCCCTATGCCGCACTCGCCGGCGCGGGCATCGGCTTCCTCCTCGCGCCGGCCTCCACCGACGCGGTCAACCGGTCGATCGGAGCCTCGTACGGCGAGGTCACCGGAATCACCCAGACCGTGCGCAACTACGCGGCCAGTATCGGGATCGCCGTCTTCGGGACGGTCCTCACCCATGTCACCACCGACAAGGTCGTGGAGACCCTCACGTCCAAGGGCGTTCCGGCGGGCGTGGCGAACGACGCCGCCCGGTCGGTCGCGGAGGCCGTCACGGGACACGCTGACGCCCGGGAACCGGCCGGTGACGGCCGGATCGCGACGCTCATGCGGGACTCGATGGACGCGGTGAGGTTGGACTTCGCGGAGGCGAACCAGTGGGTGTTCTACGGAATGGCCATCGCGCTGGCCGTCGCGTACGTGTGCGCGCATCTGCACCCGGGGACCCGGGTGACCGGAGAGACCGGAGCGGAGTCGCCCGCGCACCCCGTGGCACGCGCCCGGGGCGACGGTGACTGAGGAGGGTCCATCGGACGAGTACCCATGCCTCACGGAGGTCACGGGTGTGCGACGGCTCTCGCCGGGGAGGCGGGAGACATGCACTCATGGACTCTCGACGACATGCCCGACCTCTCCGGCACCACCGCGGTGGTCACCGGCGCCAACAGCGGAATCGGAGCGGTGACCGCACTCGTCCTGGCACGCTCCGGCGCGCGGACGATTCTCGCCTGCCGCGACCCGGAGCGCGGAGGGCGCGCCCTGGACGCCGTGCGCCGCGCCGCGCCCGGTTCGGACGCACGGCTCGTGGGTCTCGACCTCGCGGACCTCTCCTCCGTCGCCGAGGCCGCCGGCCACATCGCGAAGGAGACCGACGGCAGGCTCGACCTGCTGGTCAACAACGCGGGAGTGATGGCCCTGCCCCTGCTGCGGACGGCCGACGGATTCGAGATGCAGTTCGGCACCAACCACCTCGGGCACTTCGCGCTGACGCACCATCTGCTGCCCCTCCTCGGTACGGGCGGACCCTCGCGGGTCGTGACCGTGTCGTCGCTGGCGCACCGCATCGGGCGTATCGACTTCGCCGGCCTCAACGCCGAGGACGGCTACGACAAGTGGCGTGCCTACGGGCAGTCCAAGCTCGCCAACCTGCTCTTCACCGCGGAACTGCAGCGCCGTGCCGACGCGGCGGGCAGGCCGGTCCTGTCGCTGGCCGCCCATCCCGGCCTCTCCGCGACGGAGCTCGGACAGGCGGGCCCCCGGCTGGCCGGGCGTGCCTGGGCGGCGAAGCTGGAACGGCTGACGCGCCTCTACACCCAGCGTCCGTCCGCCGGCGCGCTCCCCATCCTGTACGCGGCCACGCTGACCGACGCGCTCGGCGGAAGCTACTACGGGCCCCGGCTGCTGGGCGAGACGAGGGGAGGTCCCGCTCCCGCCCGCATGTCGGCCCGTGCGCAGGACATGGACACGGCGCGCGCACTGTGGGACGTGTCGGCGCGTCTCACCGGGACGGACGCCGACGCCGTCTGAACGCGGCGCCGCCCTTGCCCGCCCCGGAGGGGAAGGGCAAGGGCGGGCTGAGCGTGATCAGACGGACGTCAGTCGCAGGTCGGCGCCGCCGGCCCGCAGCCCCTCGGCGGCGGCCTCGGCCAGGGAGCCGTCGGTGACGATGGTGTCGAACGCGCTGAGCGGTGCCACCCGGAACTTGCCGAACGTCCCGTACTTCGACGCGCCGGCGACCAGCACGCTCGACCCCGTGCACTCCATCGCCGCCTGCTTGACCTCCACCTTCGCCGCCGACGGGGTGGTCACCCCGCGCAGCAGGTCCCAGGAACTGGTGCTGATGAAGGCGATGTCGAGTGCGAGCTGACGCAGCGTCGTGGCCGCGAGCCGGCCCACACTCGACCGGTTGGACGGGTCCACCTGGCCGCCGATGTGTATGACGTCGAGGTGCGACGAGGCCATCAGCCGGTCGACGGTCGTGAAGTCGTTGGTGACGACCGTCAGCGACTCGTGGCGCGCGAGCAGCGGCACCATGGCCAGCAGTGTCGTCCCCGCGTCCAGGTAGACCGTCATGCCCTCTCGCACGAGCTCGGCGGCGGATGTGGCCATGGCCTGCTTCTCGGGCTGCTCCATCTCCGACTTGGCCTGGAAGCTGGGCTCGCTCTGGAGGTGACTGGCGATCCGCGCCCCGCCGGGCACGGAGAACACCAGTCCCTGACGCTCCAGTTCCGCGATGTCGCGGCGGACGGTCATGTGGGAGACGCCGAAGAGCTGGGTGATCTGCTGCACGCTCAGTACTCCGTCGCGCCGCAGATGCTTCAACAGGAGCTCGCGCCGTTGATCGGGGATCAGGGGCAACTGCTCTTCCTCGGCCACTGCTTCTTACCTTTCCTCGCGCGACCACCGCGGTCGCTGCTCGATTGTGCCGTCCCGCCTTGCCGTGTCCCAACACGGCGCGGTGTCAGGACCCCACGAACGTGCTCAGCAGGAGTACGCCGCCGAGGCTGAGCAGTGACTGCAGGGACAGCATCAGGGTCCAGGTGCGGAACGTCTGGGCCACCGAGAGCTGGTAGTACTCCTTGAACAGCCAGAATCCGGAGTCGTTGACATGCGACAGCATCACCGCTCCCGACGCCGTCGCCAGCACCAGCAGTTCGGGGGAGAGGCCCGGGTAGGCGCCGATCAGCGGAGCGACGATTCCGGTGGCGGCCGCGGTGGCCACGGTCGCCGAGCCGAGGCAGATGCGCAGCAGCGCGGCGACCAGCCAGGCGAGCAGCAGCGGCGGGATCGACCAGTCCACCGCGTAGTCGGAGATCAGCTTGTCGATGCCGGTCGCGGTGAGCATCGCCTTGAGACCGCCGCCGGCGCCGAGGATCAGCACGATCCCGCCGACCGGGCCGAGGCCCTTGCCCGCCATCTTCTGGAGCTGGTTCAGACCGAAACCGGAGCGCAGTCCCAGAGCGAAGAAGGCGAAGATCACCGCGGCCAGCAGGGATATGACCGAGGAGTCGCAGGCCTCGAAGACCGCGTAGGGCAGGGAGCCCTCCGTGGTGTTCGCGGTGCCGACGGTCCCGATCAGCATCAGGACGGGCGGCAGCAGCACGGTGATCAGGGCGAGCACGAAGGAGGCCGGCCGCTTGCGGTTCTCCGGCTCGGGGCTCGTCTCCGGGATGGGGCCCTTGTCGAGGTCCGGGGCCGGGCCGAACCATCGCGAGGCGAACTTCGTCAGCAGCGGTCCGCTGATCACCGCGATCGGGATGCCGATGATCAGGCCGTACATGATGGTCAGGCCGGTGTTCGCCCCGTACGCGGAGACCGCCAGCGTGGGGGAGGGGTGCGGCGGGAGCAGGCCGTGGGAGATGTACAGACCCGCGGCGAGGGGCAGACCGACGTACAGCAGGTGCGTGCCGGTGCGCTTGGCGACGGCGTACACCAGCGGCACCAGCATCACGAAGCTGACGTCGAAGAGGTGCGGCATTCCGATGAGCAGGGCGGCGGCGGTGATCGCCGTCGGGATCCACTTGACCGGGCGTGCGCCGATGAAGACGGTGGCGATCCTGTCGGCTCCGCCTGAGCCCAGCAGGATGCCGCCGAGGATGGTGCCCAGCCCGATCGTCGGTCCGGTGCTCTTCAGCGCGTCGCCGAAGCCGTCCTGGAAGTGCTCGACGGTGTCGCCGGGACCGAGGCCCGCCGCGAGACCCAGGCCCAGGGCCGACAGCGCCAGCGCCAGGAACGGATGGAGCTTGGCCTTGGTGATCAGCAGGATCAGGACGACGACCGCGGCCGCGCCCAGCAGGAGATTCTGGAGGTCGGTACTCATCATCGGCTCACGTGGGAGGCAGGGGCGTCGGTGGCGCGCGAGGCACGCCCGGCGGTCCAGGCGTGCAGCAGGTCCGCGTCCGGGTCGGCGAGGTCGCCGAGGGTGATCAGGGCGCCGGCCCGGACATCCCGCCCGAGGGTGGTGTGCGCCGCGAGGTACAGGGGTGCCGCGTCGGCGGGAGCGTCCTCGTCGCGGAGCAGGACGGCCTGGACGCCGGTGACGTCGTGGTGGTGGCCGCCCATGTCCAGCACCGTGCCGGCGGGGAGGTCGCGCTCGGCCCGCCCGGCGAGCATGGCGTGGGCGCGCGGATCGGTGCCGCCGGAGGGCCGTCCGTGGAGCACCGCGGACAGGAGCGAGACCGGTGTCTCGACGCCCATCAGGTGGTACGGCAGGTAGACCGCCGCGTAGCGCCCGTCCCGGCTGACCACATGTCCCTTGCCTCGAAGCGTCTCCCAGGTGACGGGGTCACCGGTGCGTACGACGACGAAGACACCGCCGGCGAACGAGGCCTCGTCCGGCAGCCGCAGCGCGCTGAACACGTCGACGGCACCGGAGCGGTGCAGCAGACCGCCGTCCTCGCGCAGGGCGTAGACATCGGCGAGTTCGGCGATCCGGGCGACCGGGTAGTGCAGGCGCTCGACGTCCGGACGGAAGCCCGTGTTGGTCGCGACCACCGCCATCTCGCAGTAGTCGGCGGTGGCACCGGTCGGCAGCGCGGTCACGGCGGCCGCGCGGGCGGCGAGCGTGGCGCGCACGTCGTCGCCGAGGCCCATCAGCCCGGCGAGCTCGGGCGCGGGGACCGTCGTGTCGAGCTGGGTGACCGAGCCGGTCGCGGGGTCGAAGACCAGGTCGTACTCGCTGGACTTGCCGATCGCCACGACGTCCAGGCCCAGCAGCTCCGCCCAGGTCACCAGCGCGATGAGGTTCGCGGGCTGGTCGCCGTCGGCCGTGGTGTAGACGACGCCGTTGTCGCGGGCCAGGTCCGCGAGGTGCAGCCCGGCGACGGAGTCGACCTCCTTGCTGACCATGGCGACGTGACGGCCGCCGGTCAGCGCCTCGCGGGCCATCGCGTATCCGTCCGCCGGGCTTCCGGTCGCCTCCACGAGGATGTCCCAGGGCGCGGCGGTCAGCAGCGCGCCGTCCGCCACCAGGGCGACGGCCCCCTCGTCCGAGGCCCGCGCGACCTCGCCGGCATCCGCGCAGACGGCCAGGCTCTCTGCCGGGTAGCCGAGCTCGACGAGCATGCCCCGCAGCCGCTCCACGTCACGGTCGCACAGGACGGCAGGAGCCAGACGCCCGATGCGCGGGGTCTGCGCCAGCAGGGTCCGGGCGAAGCCGCCGCCGGCTCCGGACAGTGCGTAGCGCACGGTCCGGTCGCCGGTTCCGGCGAACAGGTGATGCAGGTTCATGGGCTCTCCTAGACGGGCACACGGCTCGGTTCAACGGCTCCGGCAGACGCGGTCTCGGCTACGGCACGAGCACCACAGGGGAGCGTGTTAACAAGATGTACCAGCAGATCCCGTCTGCGTAAAGTCTGTTAACATTTTTTCACACGCAGGTTGCCGGGGAACTCCACCTGGTACCGCACCCCCCAACGCAAGGAGGTCCGATGCCGACCCTCGGGGCCATCGCCGACGACTTCACCGGAGCAACCGACCTCGCCACCATGCTCGTCGCCCGGGGCCACCGGACCGTGGTGACCGTGGGACCGGACGCCCTCTCCGACGGCCCCGGGCCGGCGGCCGTGCGTGATGCCGACGCGGTGGTGGTGGCCCTCAAGTCGCGCACCGCGCCGGTGCAGGAGGCCGTCGGAACGTCACTCGCGGCCCTGCGTGCCCTGCGCCGGTCCGGCTGCGAGCGCTTCTACTTCAAGTACTGCTCCACCTTCGACTCCACCCCGCGCGGCAACATCGGCCCGGTGGCCGACGCACTCCTCGCGGAACTGGGCGAACGCCGCACGGTGGTCGTCCCCTCGTTCCCCGCCACCGGACGCACCGTCTACAAGGGCCGCCTCTTCGTCCACGACGAACTCCTCGACGAGAGCCCCATGCGGCACCACCCGCTCACGCCGATGCGGGACTCCCATGTCGGCCGGCTGCTCACCCCGCAGACCGGTCACCCCGTCCGCCTCGTCGGGCTCGACACCGTACGGAAGGGCGGCGACGCCCTGCGTGCCGCTCTCGACGCCCCCGATCTCGCCGACGCCCTGGTCGTGGTGGACGCCGTGAGCGACGAGGACCTGGTGACCGTCTGCGCGGCCACCGCCCACCTCACCCTCGTCACCGGCGCGGCCGGACTCGCCCTCGGTCTCACCGGCCCGCACGCCGAAGCCGCCCGCGCGACGCCCGCCTCCCGCCCCGGCGACCCCGGCGTCGTCCTCTCCGGCAGCGCGTCGTCCGCCACGCGCGCCCAGGTCGCCCACGCGCGCGGCCACCTGCCGCACCGCAAGCTCGACCTGGCCGCCCTGCGCGCCGACTTCGCCGGGACGGTCGCCGGACTCGTCGCCTTCGCGCGACGGGCCTGGGACGAAGACCCCGCGAAGCCGCCTCTCATCTACGCCGTCGACGACCTCGGCGACCTCGAACACCCGGCGTCGCACGACGGCCCCGCCGCCTCCGAGATCGTCGAGCGGGCCCTCGCCACCTGCGCCACCGACCTGGTGGGAGCAGGCGCACGCCGCCTCCTGGTGGCCGGCGGCGAGACCTCCGGAGCCGTCGTCACCGCCCTCGGCGTCCGCACCCTGTCCATCGGCTCGCCCATCGCCCCCGGCGTCACCTGGGCACGTGCCGAAGGCCGGGCGCACGACCGGGACCACACCGTGGATCTCGCCCTCAAGTCGGGCAACTTCGGGGACACCACCATCTTCACGGAAGCCTGGAGCGCACTGGCATGACCGACCCCCGCACCGACCTCGCCGTCGCGGGCGCCCGGCTCGCGGCCCTCGGGCTCAGTCCCGGTTCCTCCGGAAATCTCAGCGTCCGGGTCGACGACCGCATCCTCATCACCCCCACCGGCGCCGACCTCGCCGAGATCGACCCCGACGGGCTCAGCGTGCTCGGCCTCGACGGCGCCCACCTCGACGGACCGAGGCCGTCGAAGGAGTTCCCGCTGCACAGCGCCTTCTACCGGCGGGACGCCGGCACCCGCGCCGTCGTCCACCTGCACTCCCGGAACGCCACCGCCGTGTCCTGTCTCCCCCCGTGGTCGCGGCGGAGCGCGGTGCCGCCACTGACCCCGTACTTCGTCATGCGGGTCGGCCAGACCCCGCTCGTCCCCTACGCCCCGCCCGGCGACGCGGGACAGGCAGAGGACCTCGCGCGGCTGCCCTTCCCGTTCCGCGCCGCGCTGCTCCAGAACCACGGGCCCGTCATGGCGGGCCCCACGATGGCCCGGGCCGTCGACGCGGCGGTGGAACTGGAGGAGGTGTCCGCTCTGCTCCTGGCCCTGGGGGAGCGGTCCCCGCGTCTGCTGACGGACGAAGAGGCGCGTGTGCTCGCCGAGAAGTACGACGCCCCGTGGGGCGAGCGCTGAAGGTGCGTGGCGCGGCGGCCGGGTGAGGAGCGTCTCACCCGGCCGCCGAAGCTTGCTATGCAACCAGTTGCATAAGACGATCGGGGCATGGCGCTCGAACACGCGATCCTCGTCTCCCTGCTGGAGCAGCCGGGCTCCGGCTACGAGCTGGCCCGGCGGTTCGAGCGGTCCATCGGGTACTTCTGGACCGCCACGCACCAGCAGATCTACCGCGTCCTCAAGCGCATGGAGAGCGACGGCCTGCTCGACGTCCGCGACGTCCCGCAGGAGCGCCGGCCGGACAAGAAGGAGTACTCCGTCGCCGGCCCCGGCCGCGCCGCCCTCGCCGACTGGCTGCACGAGCCGATCGAACCCGAGAGCCTCCGCCACGACCTCGCCGTGAAGATCCGGGGCGCCGCCTTCGACGACCCGGCCGCGCTGCTGGACGAGGTCGAGCGGCACCACCAGGTACACAGCGACCGGCTCGCGCACTACCTCGCCGGGGAACTGCGTGACTTCACCGGGCCCGGCGCCCCCGCACCCCTCGACGCCGGTCAGGAGCTCCAGCACGTCGTGCTGCGCGGCGGCATCGCGTACGAGCGGATGACGGTCGCCTGGCTCGACGACGTACTCGCCACCCTCCACAGGCTCACCTGAACCCGTCCCGCACCCACCTCCCGCCCACCTCTCCCCGGAAGGCGTATCACCATGGCCGACCCGCTGCTGTTCAACCCGCACGCCTACGACCCGGCGCACTTCGATCCCGAGACCCGCAGGCTGCTGCGCGCCACCGTCGACTGGTTCGAGGCCCGCGGAAAGCGCCGGCTCATCGAGGACTACCGGTCCCGCGCCTGGCTGGGGGACTTCCTCGAGTTCGCCTCGAAGGAAGGCCTCTTCTCCACCTTCCTCACCCCCGCCTCCGCCGCGGAGCACGAGGACCAGCGCTGGGACACCGCCCGGATCGCCGCGCTCAACGAGATCTTCGGGTTCTACGGACTCGACTACTGGTACGCCTGGCAGGTGACCATCCTCGGCCTCGGCCCGGTCTGGCAGAGCGACAACGCCGCCGCCCGCAGCCGCGCCGCACGGCTCCTCTCCGAGGGAGAGGTGTTCGCCTTCGGGCTGTCGGAGAAGACGCACGGCGCCGACATCTACTCCACCGACATGCTCCTGGAGCCTGACGCGGACGGCGGCTTCCTCGCCTCCGGCTCCAAGTACTACATCGGCAACGGCAACGCGGCCGGCCTCGTCTCCGTCTTCGGCCGCCGCACCGACGTCGAAGGCCCCGACGGCTACGTCTTCTTCGCGGCCGACAGCCGCCACTCCGCCTACCAGGTGGTGAAGAACGTCGTCGACTCCTCCAAGTACGTCAGCGAGTTCCGCCTCGACGGCTACCCGGTCGGCCCCGACGACGTGCTGCACACCGGCCGCGCCGCGTTCGACGCGGCTCTCAACACCGTCAACGTGGGCAAGTTCAACCTCTGCACCGCCTCGATCGGCATCTGCGAGCACGCGATGTACGAGGCCGTGACCCACGCGCAGAACCGCATCCTCTACGGCCGCCCCGTGACCGCCTTCCCCCACGTCCGCCGGGAGCTGGCCGACGCCTACGTCCGGCTCGTCGGCATGAAGCTGTTCAGCGACCGCGCCGTCGACTACTTCCGCTCGGCCGGACCCGACGACCGCAGGTACCTGCTCTTCAACCCGATGACGAAGATGAAGGTGACCACCGAGGGCGAGAAGGTCATCGACCTGATGTGGGACGTCATCGCCGCCAAGGGCTTCGAGAAGGACACCTACTTCGCCCAGGCGGCCGTGGAGATCCGCAGCCTGCCCAAGCTGGAGGGAACGGTTCACGTCAACCTCGCCCTCATCCTGAAGTTCATGCGCAACCACCTGCTGGAACCGGTGGCGTACGAGCCCGTGCCGCCCCGTCCGGACGCCGTGGACGACGCTTTCCTCTTCCGGCAGGGCCCGGCCCGCGGTCTCGGCTCGGTGCGCTTCCACGACTGGCGCCCCGCCTACGACGCGTACGCGGCGGTCCCCAACGTCGCGCGCTTCCGGGAGCAGGCGGACGCCCTGTGCGCCTTCGTCGCCGAGGCCGCGCCCGACGAGCAGCAGAGCCGCGACCTGGACTTCCTGCTCTCCGTCGGCCAGCTCTTCGCTCTGGTGGTCCACGGCCAGCTGATCCTGGAACAGGCCCGGCTGACCGGCCTGGACGAGGACGTGCTCGACGAGCTGTTCTCCGTACTCGTCCGGGACTTCTCCGCGAACGCCGTCGAGCTGCACGGCAAGGACTCCGCCACCGCCGAGCAGCAGGCCTGGGCCGTCGCCGCGATACGGCGTCCCGTCGTCGATGGGGACCGCTCGGCGAGGGTCTGGGACCGCGTCGAGGCGCTGTCCGGGGCCTACGAGATGGCCCGGTAGCCCCCGACCGGGGACAGGGCCGGTCCGGACCGCTTCGCTCGCGCTCGCGGGGGCATATGGAAGGTCCGGCGGCCGGATCCGGCCGGCTGCCAGGAGGAGGGCGACCATGGATACGGTCTGGACCCGTCCGGCACAGCTGGACGGCTCGCTGAATGACGACGTGATCGGTTACGGCGTGGAGGCACCGGACGGGAGTGTGGGAACCGTCGTCAGGCTCTCGCCGGTCCCGGGCTTCGACCATCTGGTGATCGACGCGGGAGTCTGGAAGTTCGGTAGGAGCGTCGTCGTGCCGGCGGGCGTGGTGACCGCCGTCGACGCCGGCGAACAGGTCGTCAAGGTCGGGTGCACCAAGGAGCAGATCAAGGACGCCCCGCGCTTCGAGCGCGACCAGGACACGGGCGACCTCTTCTACCTGCGGAAGCTCGGCGCATACTACGAATCCCTGGTCACCGCCGTCGAATGACGTGGAGGCCGGTACCACTGCCGTGGTGCCGGCCCCTCGCCGTCCCGCCCCGCGTCAGACGGACGGCACGCGGCGGCTCCTGCGGCCGAGTACGGCCTTGACCGGGACGAGCGCCAGCCATGACCACATGGCGGTCGCGGGAGAGAAGGCGTAGGCGAGCGGCACGGTGGCGCCGAAGACCAGAGCCGTTCCTGCCAGGTCGTCGGCGATGGAGCGGGCGGTCCGCTCCGCGGCGTGATCCTTCGGCCATGACCGGCGCAGTCCGGTCCTCAGCACGGCCAGTTCCAGCAGATTGGTGACGCTCACGGCGCCCGCGTAGACCGCTACGGCCAAGGGCTCGGAGGCGTACTCGGAGAGGAGCGACGTCGGGAAGGGGATGAGGGCGATCGCGCCCAGCCAGATGAGCGCGAATCTCAGCGGCAGCGCGTCGAACCGGGGGACGAGCTCCATGATCCGGCGGTGGTCACGCCAGAAGGCGGCCAGGATCATGAAGCTCAGGGCGTAGGCGCCGAGGTCCGGCAGGACGTCGACCACGGCTTCCCGGAATCCCCCGGCGCTCAGTCCCGGCGGCACTCGGACATCGAGCACCAGCAGGGTCATGGCGATGGCGAAGATCCCGTCGGACAGCGCGGTGAGCCGTTCCGTGATCTTCTCGTCGCCCGTTCCCGCCCGGCTCTCGTCCACCCGCACAGCGTCCCGGGGCCGAGGTCGTACCGGGTGGGATTAGGCCGACGGCGGGCATGCCGGACGCGGGCGGGACGTCACCGGGCCGGGCCCGCTGACATCCGCTCAGGCGGTGAGCAGGCTGTCGTCCTGCTGGGCCCCGACGGGCCGGCGCAGGCCGGGGGACACCGTGGCGCGCATGCCCAGCATCGAGTCCGCCACCTGGAGGGCCTGCTGGACGGCCTGGGTGCCGGTCATCACGCACAGGGTGTAGGCGGCGTCCTCCACGACCCGGGAGGTGGCCTCGGTCGAGCGGCGGGCGTCCTCGATCCGGGCGTCGGCGTAACGGGCCAGGGCCACTCTCAGGTCCTGAGGACTGGGTGTCAGCACAGCGGGTTCTCCTCTGGTTCGATCCGTGCGCGGGGCGGTGCGGTGCGCCGGAATACGGGCCGTCAGCCGGAAGATTCGGCAGCGCGGTTCGCGCGCCGTCATCTGATCCGGCGTCACCCGTCTACCCCCTCGCCGGCGGAGTACGCGCCCGCCTGCGTGTGCACCCGTGGTTGCCGTTCCGGGCGTTCTACCGTTCACCGATGCGATCTGTCCCCTGGTGGGTCCTGCTCTCCTCGGTGAGTGCCCCGCTCCTCCTCGTCGGCGGCTGGGCGGTCTCGGCGGAGCTCCAGGGACCCGCCTACGACCCCGCGTCCACGACGATCAGTGTCCTGGCCGCCGATGGTGCCGGTGGGTACTGGGTGATGACGTCGGCCCTGCTCGCACTGGGAGCCTGCCATGTGGTCACCGCGTGCGGACTGCGCCCCGCCGCGCCGTCCGGGCGGGTGACCCTGGCCTGTGGCGGGTTCTCGGTGATGATGCTGCCCCTGTTTCCTGCTCCGAGCAGCGGTGGCTCGTTCTCCCACGGTGTGGTCGTGTCGGTGGGATTCGTGCTGCTGGCCGTGTGGCCGGTCCTGGCTGTGCGGCGCGACGCCGGCCGGCGGCGGATCGCGCCCGTCCGTGAAACCGGCCCGGGGGCAGAGGCGACGGCGCGGCTCCCCGGCCGGGAGGCACCCTGGGGACTGCGGCCCGCGCCGTCCACGACGGCCGCCGCGCTGATGTGGCTCGGCGGTGCCTGGTTTCTGCTGGCCCTGCTTCTGCTCGGGGCCGCGGGAGCGGCCGAGCGCGTCATCACCTTCGCGCAGTCGTTCTGGCCACTCGTGGTGGTCGTCTCCTGCTTCCGGCACGCGGACGTCGGCGGGTGGCGGGACTGACCCCGCGAGGAGACCGGTGGGACAGACCTCGGTGGGCCCTTCCCGGAGGAGGGCCCATCGAGGAGGGCGTGGTGCGGAGCTACGGCTTACGGCCGACCGCCACGTAGCCGGCGCTGATCACGTCGTCCTGGCCGGGGACCGGCTCACCGAGCTCGGGGTGCCAGGTCTCGGCGGCCACGATGCCCGGCTCGACGATCTCGAGCCCGTCGAAGAAGCGGGAGAACTGATCACGGGTGCGGGGGGCCAGGGTGAGCGTGTTGGCCTTGTACATCGCGTCGACCTTGCGGGCCTCGGCCGGGTGGAAGTCGGCCGTGAGGTGCGAGATCACCACGTGGCTTCCGGGTGCGAGCACCTCGGTCAGCCGGCCCACCAGTTCGTAGGCGCCGTCCTCGTCACTCACGAAGTGCAGCAACGAGATCAGCGAGAGCGCGACCGGCCGGCTGAAGTCCAGCGTCTTGCCCGCGTGTTCGAGGATGACGTCCACGTTCCTCGCGTCCGCCTCGACGTAGTCGATGGCGCCCTCCTCGGTGCCCTTGAGCAGGGCTTCGGCGTGGGCCAGGACGATCGGATCGTTGTCGCAGTAGACGACCCGGGTGTCGGGCGCCGCCTGCTGGGCCACCTGGTGGAGGTTGGGTTCGGTGGGTATCCCCGTACCGATGTCCAGGAACTGCCGGATTCCGTTGCTCGTCAGCCATCGGGTGGCGCGGTGCATGAACGCCCGGTTCACCTTCGCCATGACCGGAACCCCGGGTTCGACGGCGAGCATCTGCCGGCCCATGGCCTCGTCCACCGGATAGTTGTCCTTGCCCCCGAGGAACCAGTCGTACATCCGGGCGGGATGAGGTCTGCTGGTGTCGATGCGCAGGGCGGGGGCATCGTTCTCAGGTCGGGACATGGCGGACTCCTGGATGGGCGCGGCAGCGGATGATCAGCTTGCGAACAGGATAGGGAACGGGGGCGCCGAGCACGACGACCGCAGGCCAACTGATCTGCCGCGGAGGGTGACTTCGCCGGCGCTGTCGCCACTCCCGTCCAATTCCGTTCAGCGGGCGTTGTGTTCGAGGCCGGGCGCTTGTCCTGCGGCTTCAGTTCGAGAGCCCCTCCGCAGATGTTCGGGGTGGTGGCCTGCGGACTCGCGGTCGGCCCCCTTCCACAGACGCTCGCTCGCCGCCGGCACGCGCCGGCGACTGGTGCACCGGCTCGTGAACGAGCCCGACATCGCGGTCCGCGACCGCACTGCTCACAAGTTGTCGAGGGGCGCGCGACGCATATGACCGCAAATGGGTCCCTTCTGCGCTATTCGTTGTCCATGAGTGAGCTCGATTACGCCGACAGGTCCGACTTCGAGGATGCCGACCGCGGCTTCGTCGCCGCCCTCTCGCCCGCGGTCGTCCGGACGGACGGCGGGCGGGTGGTCTGGGACGGGGACGCGTATGCGTTTCTCGACGGGGACTGCCCTGCCAGCGCCCACCCCAGCCTGTGGCGGCAGAGCCAGCTGTGCAACAAGCAGGGCCTTTTCGAGGTCACCGAGGGGATCTACCAGGTCCGGAACCTGGACCTGTCGAACATGACGCTGGTCGAGGGTGACACCGGGGTCGTCGTCATCGACCCGCTGATCTCCGCCGAGACCGCAGCCGCCGCACTCGCGCTGTACCGCGAGCACCGCGGCGACCGCCCCGTCACCGGTCTGATCTACACCCACTCGCACGGCGACCACTTCGGAGGCTCCCGCGGCGTTCTGCCGCACGGCCACGCCCCGGTACCGGTGATCGCGCCGGCCGGGTTCCTCGAGCACGCGGTCGCGGAGAACGTGTACGCGGGCGGCGCGATGACCCGCCGCGCGGTCTACATGTACGGCGCGGAACTGGACAAGGGCCCTGCCGGTCATATCAGTGCCGGCCTGGGGATGACGACGTCCAAGGGCACGATCACCCTCGTTCCGCCGACCGTGGACATCACGCGCACCGGTCAGGAGGAGACCGTCGACGGTGTGCGGATCATCTTCCAGATGACACCGGGCACCGAGGCACCCTCGGAGATGAACTTCTACTTCCCCGACCGGCGGGCCCTGTGCATGGCGGAGAACGCGACGCACAACATGCACAACATCCTGACCCTGCGCGGGGCGGTGGTCCGCGACACCCGCATTTGGGCGCACTACCTGGGCGAGACGATCACCCTGTTCGGCGACCGGGCCGAGGTCGCGTTCGCCTCCCACCACTGGCCCACCTGGGGCCGAGACCGCATCATCGAGCACTTGGCCGGCCAGCGCGACATGTGGGCCTACCTCCACGACCAGACTCTGCGCATGACCAACCAGGGACTGACCGGCACGGAGATCGCCGAACAGATCGAACTTCCGCCGGCGGTCGCGAACCGGTGGGCCAACCGCGGCTACTACGGCTCCGTCAGCCACAACGTCAAGGCCATCTACCAGCGCTACATGGGATGGTTCGACGGCAACCCGTCGCACCTGTGGGAGCACCCGCCGGTCGAGCAGGCCCAGCGGTTCGCCGCGGACTACGGTGGCGTCGCGGCCCTGGTCGCCAAGGGCGAGCAGTACGCGGCCGCAGGGGACCTTCGGTTCGCCGCGACGCTGCTGGGGCACGCGGTCTTCGCCGCCCCGGACGACTCGATCGCCAGGCAGGCGCTGGCCGCGGTGTACGAGAAGCTCGGATTCGGCGCGGAGAACGGTCCGTGGCGCAACTTCTACCTGATGGGCGCTCAGGAACTGCGCGGAACCGTCGCGCACACCGCGCTGGAGACGACGAACCCCGAAATGGCGATGGCCCTCACCATCGACATGCTCATCGACTCGCTCGCCATCCGCATCGACGGTCCACGCGCGTGGGACGAGAAGCTCACCATGATCTGGAACGTCACCGACGAGAGCCGCACCTGGCACCTGTTGCTCTCCAACGGCGCCCTCACCTATCGCAGCGCCGACACCGTCCCGCAGCCGAACGGCTCCGGCCAGGACGCGGACCTCACCTTGACCTTGACCAAGCCGCAACTGCTGGCAGTCCTGGCGGGCAAGGGACTGGACGACGTGCACGTCCAGGGCGATCCGCAGGTCTTCGATACTCTCGTGGGCCTGCTCGACACCCCCGACCCCGACTTCGCCATCGTCACGCCTTGACCCCCGACGCCCCGCACGCTCCGGCTGCCGCGCCCGGCCGCCGGAGTCAGGAGCCCGTACCCGGGGCGGCGGCCCCGTGAGCGCGACGCAGACGGCCATGGACCCCGTGGGTTTCGGATCCTTCGAGTGCGCAACTCCGCATGGCCGGAATCACCGGCATACTGCCGGATCATGGCGCGGTCCGGCGGTGCCCGCGGGGCCCGGGACGGGACGGTGGGGCGGCTTGCGGGAACCGCCGCTCCCGCCGTCCCGTCCGGGGTGGTGCGCCGGTCAGCCGGTGCTGCAGGAGACGGAGGGCCAGGTCCAGTTGCCGTTGGCCTGGATGGTGGCGCCCCAGGTGTTGCCGCTGCCGTTGGATCTGGCGGTCAGGGTCTGTGCGTTGGGGTAGGTGGCGGAGGTGTTCCAGGTGGAGAGGACCTTCGCGGGGGAGGGGACGTTCATGGTGACGGTCCAGGTGCTCGAGCCCGACACGGAGACGTTGAGGTTGTAGCGGTCGCTCCATCTGTCGCCCGCGGTCACGGTGGCGGTGCAGCCGCCGGTCCCGCCACCACCGGTGCCGCCGCTGTCGGGTGCCACGGCACGGCCTGTCTGCGGGGAGATCATGCCGGCGCAGAGCCCCCGGCTCGCCAGGCCCTGGGCGATGCGCGGGATCGCGGCGAGCGTGTTGGCCGGCCAGTCGTGCATGAGGATGATCTGGCCGTCGGTGAGCCGGGCGTTGGCCGCCACGATCGCGTCCGTGCTCGCGTTGTTCCAGTCCTGCGAGTCGACGTCCCAGATGATCTGGGTGAGCCCGAACTTGGCCGCGGCCGACCGCACCGTCGCGTTGGTCTCACCGTACGGAGGGCGGAACAGCTTCGGTGTGCCCCCGCCGCCCGCGGCGATGGCCTGCTGAGTGCGGGAGAGCTCGGATTCGACCTGGGCCTGGCTCTGCTGGATCAGGTGCGGGTGGGTGTAGCTGTGGTTGGCGACCCACATGCCGGCGTCGACCTGCGCCCGGACCTGGGCGGGCTGGGAGGCGGCGTACTGCCCCTGGTTGAACATCGTGGCACGCAGCCCGTTCTGCTTCAGGGCGTTGAGCAGGCCGGGCGTGCTGCCCGAGGGGCCGTCGTCGAAGGTGAGCCCGACGTATCCGTTGCACGCGGCGGCCGGGGCGGCGTGCGAGGGCGAGGGGGTGGCTGCGACCGTGGCGGCCATCGCGGCTACGGCGAACGCCGTGACCAGGGGCCGTGGAGAGAGGCGTGGCGTGATGCGCATGAGGGGCTCCTTCGCGTCCTGGAGGATGGGGGGAATCGGCTGAGGGCGGGGCCGCGGTGGACAAGGACCGCCGCGGCCCCGCGGATGCCGGTCAGCCGGACGTCAGCCGGTGCTGCAGGAGACGGAGGGCCAGGTCCAGTTGCCGTTGGCCTGGATGGTGGCGCCCCAGGTGTTGCCGCTGCCGTTGGATCTGGCGGTCAGGGTCTGTGCGTTGGGGTAGGTGGCGGAGGTGTTCCAGGTGGAGAGGACCTTCGCGGGGGAGGGGACGTGCATGGTGACGGTCCAGGTGCTCGAACCCGATACGGAGACGTTGAGGTTGTAGCGGTCGCTCCATCTGTCGCCCGCGGTCACGGTGGCGGTGCAGCCACCGGTCCCGCCGCCACCCCCGCCGCCGCCGGAGGTTCCGCCCACCGTGATGTTGGAACTGCCGCTGCTCTGGTAGCCCTCGGTGGCCATGATCATGTAGTTGAAGGTGCCCAGGTTCATACCGTTGCGGGCCCACGCGTCGAAGTGGTTGCCCGTGGTGATCGTTCCGCCGGTGCGCTTCGACTGGCGGACGCTCCAGAACTGCTTGAAGGTGCGGGTTCCCTCGATCGAGGGGGCGTTGACGCGCGTCGTCTCGTAGATGTCGTACGTTCCGCCGTCGCTGGTGACGGTGCCCTTGAAGGTGCCCGTCGGGCGGTAGGTGCCCCAGTTGTCGACGATGTAGTACTCCACGAGGGGGTTCGTCGACCATCCGTAGAGGGTCAGGTAGGCGTTGCCGGACGGGTTGAAGGTGCCGGAGTAGGTCACGCTCCTGCGTCCGCCCGTGCTCCAGCCCTTGCCCGCGACGAAGTTGCCGGTGTTGCTCCAGGTGGTGCCGTAGCCGCCGCCGGATGACAGGTTCATCGAGACCGAGCCGGGGCTGTCGGTCCAGAAGGAGTAGTAGTAGCCGTTGTCGGTTCCGGTCTGGTTCGAGTTGACGACCGTGTCGGCGGCGGCTGTGCCGGGCAGGGCGAGCACGGCCAGGGCGGCCGTCGCCATGGCTAAGGCATTGCGGATGAACCGTCGGAGCCGGCCGTGTGCGCTACTGCGACTCGTCGACCGTGCGGGTATGTCGTTCATTGCGTGTGCTCCTCCTCGTGTGCGAGACGCCGGGTGTGTCCGGGCAGCGCGGGACGCCTTCCGCGGGGATGTCGGTGGAACAGGCCGGGCCGCGCCACAACGTCTGAGCACGGTCACCGTCAGCGCCGGGTCGGGCAGACCAGGATCGACAGTTGTTGTGGTCTGCCAACGGCGAACAGTGTTGAACTGGGTCCGTCTCGTGTCAATACTTTCGACACTCGTTACGAAAGCGTCGAGCGATTCGGAGGGGCGATTCTAAGGAATCATGCCTGTTCGGTGGCCCTATGGCTCGATCGGAATGCAGACTCCCGCAGCATGGTGAAAGAATCGGATCCGAGATCCTGGTCTGGATTATCGAAAGTTTCGAACTCTTTCGGTGGTGTTGCGACAAGAAGGGCACGGCGAAGGGCGGACGGTGAGGGGATCAGACCGTCACGCGATCGGTGATGCGTCCGGCCGGTTCCCCGCGTCCCGCGTCCACGGCCGCAGTTTCTCCGGATTGCGGACGGCCCAGATCCGGGTGACCCGGCCGTCGGTGACCTCGAACGCGGCCACGGTCATGACGGCACCGGCACGCCGGGCCACCAGGCCCGGCGCACCGTTGACCGACCGCTCCAGGAGTTCGAGCCCCGGCGCCCTGTCGGCGATGGCGACCATGTAGCGGGCGATGCGCGCGCCGCCTTCGACCGGGTGCAGGGCGGCGCCGGCCATGCCGCCGCCGTCGGCGGTCATCACGGCCGCCGGGTCGAGGAGATCGACGAGGGCGGCGATGTCCTTCGTCTCCCAGGCATCCTTGACGCGCCGCACCGCCTCGGCATCCTGCCCGGCCCTCGTCACCGGAGTGCGAGGGGCGGAGAGTCGCCGGCGGGCGGAGGCCGCCAGTTGCTTGCAGGCGGCAGGGCTCCGGTCGAGGACGCCGGCGATGTCGGCGAAGGGATAGCGGAAGACGTCGTGCAGGACGAACGCCACCCGCTCGGCGGGGGTCATCGACTCCAGGACGACGAGGAAGGCCATGGCCACCGATTCGTCCAGGACCAACTGGTCGGCGGGGTCGTCGCCGTGGTTCCGTCCGGTGCGGTCGGGCAGCGGCTCGGGCAGCCACGCACCGACGTAGCGTTCCCGGCGGACCCGTGCCGAGCCGAGGACGTCCAGGCAGATGCGGCCGGTCACCGTCGTGAGCCAGGCGCCAGGGGTCCGGATCTCCGCCCGCCGGCTTCGTGGCAGCGCGTACCAGCGGGCGTACGCCTCCTGTACGGCGTCCTCGGCGTCGGTGAGGGAACCGAGCAGCCGGTACGCCACATTGATCAGTTGGCGCCGTTCGCCCGCCGGCCCGTCGGTGCTGTTCCCGGTCATCCCCATGCTCCCGATCGTGCCCCGGCCTTACCTTTCGGGGGCCCGTGTCGTCGGGCCGGTGAGACCATATCGATCAACTGCCCCTCGGGGGCGGAACAGGGGACCGTGACATGGCCACGCAGGTGACCGTACGGCGCAGCTTCTCGTTCCTGCAGACCGCGACAGCACTGCAGACCCTGACCATCTTCCTCCAGGCGGTCTCCGCCGGACTGTTGCTGTCGACGCCGTACGGAGAGGCGCTGCACAGTGCCGGAGCCCGCGTGATGTACGGGGCGTCGATGCTCTGCGTGCTCGCGGCGGTGCTGGCGTGGAAGCCGGGCGGTGGCTCGCCCCGGCCCGTGCTGTATGCATCGGGCCTCCTCGCTCTCGCCTCGCTCCAGGTCGTGCTCGGTATCGCGCACGTACCGTCGGTCCACCTCCCCCTGGGAGTCCTGATGTTCGGGCTGAGCGTGCTGGGTCTGGTGCGCCGCTGAAGCCGGATGCCGGGTGCACGCCGGGGCCCGCTCACCTCGTGTGCCGGTGAGCGGGCCCTTGACGGGTGGAGACGTGTGCGCCGGCGAGCAGCACGCGTCAGTCCGTGCGCATCTCCTTGAGCGCGCTGTTGAGTTCCAGCACGTTGACGCGGGGCTCGCCCATGAATCCGAGGGTGCGGCCCTCGGTGTGACCGGCCACGAGCCTCTCGACCTGCCGTACGGAGAGACCGTTCCGCTCGGCGACCCGGTGGACCTGGAGCTCCGCGTACGCCGGGGAGATGTCAGGGTCGAGGCCCGAGCCGGAGGAGGTGACGGCGTCGGCCGGGACGTCTTCGGGCCGCACCGTGTGAGCAGGGGTGGAGTTGTCGGCCACGACTGCGGCCTTCGCCTCGGTGACCCACGTGATCAGGTCGGCGTTGTCCGCGGCGCGGTTGGTGGCACCGGAGAGGATCAGTGAGTAGCGGGAATTGACGCTGTTGCTGCCCAGGCCGTTCGAGGGGCGGGGCTGGAACCACCGCAGGTCCGGCCTCGGTGCCTCGTCCGGATCGCCGGGGTCGCGCTTCGGCAGGTCGTAGGTCTGTCCGATCAGTGAGGACCCGACGGTGCGTCCGCTGTCGTCGCTGATCTCCGAGCCGTCGGCCTTGTCGTGGAAGAGCGCCTGTGCGACGCCCGTGACGGCGAGCGGGTAGAGGACGCCGCAGACGACGCTCAGCACGAGCAGTGCGCGCAGCCCCGCTCCGAGCAGGCGGGCGGTGTTCTTGAGAGAGGTGTTCATGGCTGATCAGCCGTTTCTGGTTCAGGAGAGCCCGGGAACGAGGGAGATGAGCAGGTCGATGACCTTGATACCTATGAAGGGGGCGATCAGGCCGCCGAGCCCGTAGATCCCGAGGTTGCGGCGGAGCAGCCTGTCGGCGCCGGTCGGCCGGTACCGGACGCCCTTGAGGGCGAGCGGCACGAGGGCGATGATGACGAGCGCGTTGAAGACGACGGCCGACAGGATCGCGGATTCCGGTGACGCGAGGCCCATCACGTTGAGCTTGTCCAGGCCCGGGTACACCACCGCGAACATGGCCGGGATGATGGCGAAGTACTTCGCGACGTCGTTGGCGATCGAGAACGTGGTCAGGGCGCCCCGGGTGATGAGGAGTTGCTTGCCGATCTCGACGATCTCGATCAGTTTGGTGGGATCGGAGTCCAGGTCCACCATGTTCCCGGCCTCCTTGGCGGCCGAGGTGCCGGTGTTCATCGCCACCCCGACGTCCGCCTGGGCCAGAGCGGGAGCGTCGTTGGTGCCGTCACCCGTCATCGCGACGAGCTTGCCACCGGCCTGCTCCCGTTTGATGAGGGCCATCTTGTCCTCGGGTGTGGCCTCGGCCAGGAAGTCGTCGACGCCCGCCTCCTCGGCGATCGCCTTGGCGGTCAGCGGGTTGTCCCCCGTGATCATGACGGTCCTGATGCCCATTCGGCGCAGTTCGGTGAACCGCTCCCGCATGCCGTCCTTGACGACGTCCTTGAGGTGGACGACCCCGAGTATCCGGGCGCCCTCCGCGTCCTCGACGGCGACCAGCAGGGGCGTGCCGCCGACCTCGGAGATCCGGTCGGCGAGGGGACCGGCGTCGTCCGCGACGTGACCGCCCCGCTCCCTCACCCAGGCGACGACCGAACCCGCGGCGCCCTTGCGGGCCTTGACGCCGTTCACGTCCACCCCCGACATGCGGGTCTGTGCCGCGAAGGCGACCCATTCGGCCTGGGGGAGTTCGCCACGGTGGCGTTCGCCCAGGCCGTACCGCTCCTGTGCGAGCACCACGATCGAGCGGCCCTCGGGGGTCTCGTCGGCCAGCGACGACAGCTGCGCGGCTTCGGCCAGTTCCGCCTCCGTCACCCCCGCCGACGGGAGGAACTCCGCGGCCCGCCGGTTGCCCAGCGTGATGGTGCCGGTCTTGTCGAGAAGCAGCGTCGAGACGTCGCCCGCCGCCTCCACGGCGCGCCCCGACATGGCCAGGACGTTGCGCTGGACGAGGCGGTCCATGCCCGCGATGCCGATCGCGGAGAGGAGCGCGCCGATGGTCGTCGGGATCAGGCAGACCAGCAGAGCGGTGAGGACGATCAGCGACTGCCCGGCGCCGGCGTGGATCGCGAACGGCTGGAGCGTCACGACGGCGAGCAGGAAGACGACGGTCAGCGACGCCAGCAGGATGTTGAGCGCGATCTCGTTGGGGGTCTTCTGCCGGGCCGCTCCCTCCACCAGGGCGATCATCCGGTCGATGAAGGTCTTGCCCGGCTCGGTGGTGATCCTGACGACGATCCGGTCGGAGAGCACCTTCGTGCCTCCGGTGACGGCACTGCGGTCGCCGCCCGATTCCCGGATCACGGGAGCGGACTCGCCGGTGATGGCGGACTCGTCGACCGACGCGACCCCCTCGACGACATCGCCGTCGCCCGGGACGATGTCACCGGCCTCGCAGACGACCAGGTCGCCGACGCGCAGCTCCGTGCCGGGCACCGCCACCTCGTCGCGGCCGTCCAGACGGCGGGCGACCGTGTCGGTCCTGGCCTGGCGCAGGGTGTCGGCCTGTGCCTTCCCGCGGCCCTCGGCGACCGCCTCGGCGAGGTTGGCGAAGACCGTCGTGAGCCACAGCCAGGCAGTGATGGCCCAGCCGAACCAGTCCCCTGGATCCCGTAGCGCCAGCAGGGTGGTGACCACCGAGCCGACGAGCACCACGAACATGACCGGGGACTTGATCATGACGCGCGGATCGAGCTTGCTCAGCGCGTCAGGGAAGGACCTGAGCAGCTGCTTCGGGTCGAAGAGCCCCCCGCCGGCACGGCCTGGACCTGCGCCGGGTCCTGCCGGGTCCGCGTGCGGGGCACGGGTGGGGGTGACGGTGCTCATGAGGCTAGTCCTTCGGCGAGCGGACCCAGCGCCAGGGCCGGGAAGTAGGTCAGACCGGTGATGATGAGGATCGTGCCGACGAGCAGGCCGGAGTAGAGGGGCTTGTCCGTCCGCAGGGTGCCCGCCGTGGCCGGGACGGGGCGCTGCTCCGCGAGCGAGCCGGCCAGGGCCAGCACGAACACGATCGGCAGGAAGCGGCCGAGCAGCATCGCGATGCCGATCGTGGTGTTGAACCACTGCGTGTCGGCGTTGAGCCCGGCGAAGGCGGAGCCGTTGTTGTTGGCGCCCGAGGTGTAGGCGTAGAGGATCTCGGAGAATCCGTGCGCACCGCTGTTGGTCATGGAGTCCGGCGGAGTGGGCAGGGCCGTCGCGACCGCGGTGAAGCCCAGGGCCAGTGCCGGAGTGATCAGGATGTAGCACGCGGCGAGCTTGATCTCGCGGGTCCCGATCTTCTTGCCGAGGTACTCGGGCGTACGGCCGACCATGAGGCCCGCGATGAACACCGCGATGATCGCCATGACGAGCATGCCGTAGAGGCCGGAGCCGACGCCGCCGGGGGCGATCTCGCCCAGTTGCATGCCGAGCATGGTGATGCCGCCGCCGAAGCCCGTGTACGAGGAGTGGAACGAGTTGACCGCGCCGGTCGAGGTAAGGGTGGTCGCCACGGCGAAGACCGACGACCCGCCGATGCCGAAGCGGTTCTCCTTGCCCTCCATCGCCCCGCCCGCGATCTGCAGGGCCGGTCCGTGGTGGGCGAACTCGGTCCACATCATCAGGGCCGTGAAGGCGATCCAGATCGTGGCCATCGTGGCGAGGATCGCGTACCCCTGCCGCAGGCTCCCGGCCAGGCGGCCGAAGGTGCGGGTCAGCGCGAACGGGATCAACAGGATCAGGAAGACCTCGAAGAGGTTGGAGAAGGGGGTCGGATTCTCGAAGGGGTGGGCGGAGTTGGCGTTGAAGTAACCGCCGCCGTTCGTCCCCAGCTCCTTGATGACCTCCTGTGAGGCGACCGCTCCGCCGTTCCACTGCTGGGTGGAGCCGTCGAACTGACCGACCCCGTGGATTCCTGAGAAGTTCTGGATGACACCGCACGCCACCAGCACGATCGCGCCGAGCACGGAGATCGGCAGCAGGATCCGCAGCGTGCCTCGGACCAGGTCGGTCCAGAAGTTGCCGAGTTCACCGGTACGGGAGCGTGAGAATCCGCGTACGAGAGCCACGGCGACCGCCATGCCGACCGCGGCGGAGACGAAGTTCTGCACGGCGAGGCCGCCGGTCTGCACGACGTGTCCCATGGCCTGCTCGCCGTAGTACGACTGCCAGTTGGTGTTCGCCACGAAGGAGGCCGCGGTGTTGAACGCCTGGTCCGGGTCGATCGACACGAAGCCGAGCGAACCGGGCAGCACCCCCTGCAGGCGCTGGAGCGCGTAGAGGAAGAGGACGCTCACCGCGGAGAACGCGAGTACGCCGCGCAGATAGGCGGGCCAGCGCATATCTGCCGACGGATTGGCTCCGATGGCACGGTAGATCCACTTCTCCGGTTTGTAATGCCTTTCGGAGGAGTAGACCCGTGCCATGTGGTCACCGAGCGGACGATATGCCAGGGCCAGTGCGGAAATCAGCGCGAGAAACTGGAGTGCACCAGCTGTTACGGGGCTCATATCGGGCTTCAGAACCTCTCCGGGTACACAAGCGCAAGGACGAGGTACACCAGAAGGGAGACGGCCACGACCAGGCCGGTGATGTTCTCCGCGGTCACAGCTTCGTCACCCCCCTTGCGACGAGAGCCACCAGTGCGAAGACCGCGACAGTGGTGACGACGAAGGCCAGATCGGCCATCGTGAGCTCCTGGGGGAAGTGAATGAAATGGAATCGGCCGGTGCGGCCGATCAAAAGCAAACCGCACGGGAGGTGGCCAGTTGAGTTTCGTTGACGGGCTCCATACGAGGGCCCCGTCATTCTTTACGCCGTCCATACGGAGGGGATTTCGGGCGGGCCGGCGCCACCCGCTCCGCACCGCATGACGTGCCGACTCGAAACCGGAGAGGGGTGGCGTATTCCTGTTCCCCGGGTCCTCGGTTCCGGTGCGGTCCTGTCCGGTGCGGTGCGGTCCGGTCCCGTCCCGTCCGGTCCCGTCCGGTCCCGTCCCGTCCCGTCCGGTCTTCCCCCCCCGACGTCCCGGCTGCGGGAATCGTGGAGTGCGCCTCCCGGCGCACCGGCGGCGAGCGGAACCGTCGGCGACCGCCACCACCGGGCGACCTGGACCGGGACCGACCGCCCAGGCAAGTCGTGGGCGTCGCGGCAATCGGCGGTCCGGTGAGCGTCGAAGGATGCGAACGCAGAGATGACCGCTTCCCCCCTGCCGCCGCAGGCTCACCGAACGAGACCTTAGGGCTTTCGGGATTTGCCTAATCTGATTAGGCAAACGCATAATCGAACCCGCCGAAGGGGATGGTGGGCATGGCAAGAGCAGGGCTGAACACGGAACGCCTGACACGGGCGGGAGCGGAACTGGCCGACGAGGTCGGCTTCGACAAGGTGACCGTCGCGGCGCTCGCCCGGCAGTTCGGCGTGAAGGACGCGAGTCTCTACTCGCACGTCAAGAGCTCCCAGGACCTCAAGACCAGGATCGCCCTGCTGGCCCTGGCGGAACTCGCCGACCGTGTCGCCGCCGCCCTGGCCGGGCGGGCGGGCAAGGACGCGCTGGAAGCGTTCGCGAACGCCTATCGCGACTACGCGCGGGAGCATCCGGGCCGCTACGCCGCGGCGCAGCTCAGGCTTGACCCGGAGGCGGCGGCCGCCAGCGCCGGCGGCAGGCACTCCCAGATGACGCGGGCGATCCTGCGCGGCTACGACCTGACGGAGCCCGATCAGACACACGCGGTCCGGCTGCTCGGCAGCGTCTTCCACGGCTACATCAGCCTGGAGGCGGGCGGAAGTTTCAGCCACAGCGCTCCCGGCACGCAGGAGACCTGGTCACGGGTCCTGGACGCCCTCGACGCCCTGCTGCGCAACTGGCCCGCGCCCTGACCCGGCCGGCCTCACCGGACACACACCCCGACGGACGGCGGAGCAGATGAGCCCCCACCCCCAGCTGACGACCACCCCGCTCACCGCCGGCCTGCTGCGCGGTGCCCTCGACCTGGAGCGCACCGAGCACGGTCTGCTGCCACACCGGCTGCCCGCCCGCGCCCGCGCCCAGAACACCGACGGCCAGCTGGCCATGGCGGAAAGCCAGCCCTCCGGCGTACGGATCGTCCTCCGCACCCGGGCCACCCTCGTGGAGCTCGACACGCTGCCGACCAAACGGGTGTACGCGGGCGCCCCGCCCCGCCCGGACGGCGTGTACGACCTGCTGGTGGACGGCCGTCTCGCGGGCCGGGCCGGCGTGGAGGGCGGCAACACCCTGACCATCGACCTGGCAGCGGGATCCGCCGTGGTCCGGCCGGGCCCGGTGGGCACCGTCCGATTCGACGGCCTGCCGCCCGAGCCGAAGGTCATCGAGATCTGGCTGCCGCACGACGAGACCACCGAGCTCGTCGCCCTGCGCACCGACGCCCCGGTCGAAGCTGTCCCGGACCGGGGCCGCCCGGTGTGGATGCATCACGGCAGTTCGATCAGCCACGGCACCGACGCGGCGAGCCCCACCACCACATGGCCCGCGCTGGCCGCGGCACTCGGCGGGGCGGAACTCGTCAACCTGGGGTTCGGGGGCAGCGCGCTGCTCGACCAGTTCACCGCGCGTGCCCTGCGCGACACGCCTGCCGACCGGATCAGCGTCAAGGCGGGCATCAACCTGGTCAACACCGACGCGATGCGCCTGCGTGCCTTCACCCCGGCCGTCCACGGCTTCCTCGACACGGTCCGGGAAGGCCACCCCACCACGCCGCTGCTGGTCGTCTCACCCATCCTGTGTCCCATCCACGAGGACACCCCCGGCCCCAGCGCGCCGGACCACAGCGCGCTGAGCGAGGGGAGGCTGACCTTCCGGGCCGCGGGAGACCCGTCCGAGACCGCCGCCGGAAAGCTCACCCTGAGCGTCATCAGGGGCGAACTCGCCCGCATCGTCGAGCAGCGGGCTGCCGAGGATCCCCATCTGTACTACCTCGACGGCCGCGAACTCTACGGCGAGGAGGACTCCGCCGAGCTGCCGCTCCCCGACGCACTGCACCCCGACGCCGCCACGCACCGCCGGATGGGCGAACGCTTCGCGCGACTCGCGTTCCGCACGGGCGGCCCCCTCGCGGTTGACGGGCCGTGCCACTGAGCGGTCCGGCCACCGGACCGGGCCCGCGACTGCGGGGCCGAGGTCGCCCGCCCCCGTCGTCGGGCCCCGAGGAGGGGGCGCAGGACAGGGGCTGCGGCCCGGCTCGTACGGCCGGGGTACGTGCCGGGGCGGTTGAGAGCCCGCACACACAGGGGCATTCTTGGACGAAAGTCGCACCCGCGTGTGTGTGGGCGGCCTGCCGAGGCGGGGAGGACGAGTGATCGGCCCGTGAACATGGACGAGACGGGTCCCGCCGGCCCGCCCCCGGACGGGGCGGACCCGGCACCGGGGAGCGGGGACGGCAGACGGCCCACCGAGGCACTGACCGAGGAGGTGCTGTGCCGGATCCTGGAACAGCTGCCGGTGCCGGTGGCGTACTTCGGCCGCGACCAGCGGCTCGGCATGGCCAACGAGGCGGCGACGGCCGGCAGGACCGAGGCGTCGCTGCGCGGGCTCCGGCCCGGTGAGATCGAGCCCGGCATGTTCCTGGAGGGCGGCGAGGGCCTCTCCGCGGCGCTCGACCGGGTGATGCGGACGGGCGAGGGCGCACCCTACGACGCCCACCTCACGGTGGGGAACAGCGACCGCGTCTGGCAGCTGGCCCTCTCACCCGTCAAGAGCGCTGACGGCGCGATCCTGGGCGTGTGCGTCGTGACGCTCGACATGACCGACCAGTTCTGGGCGCGACGGCGCCTGGCCGTGCTGAACAAGGCGAGCTTGCGCATCGGCAGCACCCTCGATGTGGGGCGCACCGCCGAGGAGCTGGCCGAGCTCGCCGTCGAGGACTTCGCCGACTTCGTCACCGTCGACCTGCTCTCCGAGGTCCTGGTGGGCGACGAAGTGCGTTCGACGCAGTACCCCCACGCCATCAGCTTCGACCGGGTGGCCCAGCGGTCCGTTCTCGAAGGCTGCCCCGAGTCGGTCGTCCCGCTCGGCGAGATGCACGCCTACGCCCGGGACTCCGTGGTGGCCCGCACCCTGGCCCGTGGGGAGCCGGTCCGCTTCGTCGTGGACGGGGAGTCCCTGCCGAACTGGATGAGAAGCGATCCCGACCGCCTGCGGACGATGCGCGAGTACAGGATCCATTCAGTGCTGGTGGTGCCACTGCGAGCCCGTGGCGTCACGCTCGGCATGGCTCAGTTCTTCCGGCACCGGACACTGGAGGAGTTCGGCGCCGCGGATCTGCAGCTCGCCGCGGAACTCGTCTCGCGTGCGGCCGTGTGCGTGGACAACGCCCGTCGCTACACCAGGGAGCGGACCACCGCACTGGCTCTCCAGCGCAGCCTGCTGCCGCGCCGGGCCGCCCGGCAGAGGGCCGTGGACGTCGCCGCGCGCTACCTCCCCAACACGAACGGCGCGGGCATCGGAGGGGACTGGTTCGACGTCATCCCTCTGTCGGGAGCCCGGGTCGCCCTGGTGGTGGGCGACGTCGTCGGCCACGGGCTCCACGCCTCGGCCACCATGGGCAGGCTCCGCACCGCCGTACGGACACTCGCCGACGTCGACCTCGCACCGGAGGAACTGCTCACCCAGCTCGACGACCTGGTGCTCACCCTCGACCGCGAACAGCCGCCCGACAGCTCCGAGGGCGGACGCGTCGCGGGTGCGACCTGCCTCTACGCCGTGTACGACCCGGCGACCGGGCACTGCACGATGGCCGGCGCCGGCCACCCCGAGCCGGTGGTGGTGCGCCCGGACGGCACGGCCGAGCAGCTGCGGCTGCCCGCCGGTGCGCCGCTCGGTGCGGGTGGCCCCGGCTTCGAGGCCGCCGAGTTCGAGCTTCCGGAGGGCAGCCGGCTCGCCCTGTACACGGACGGCCTGATCAAGACCCCGGGCGGAGACGCCGACACCGCGCTCACCGTGCTGCGCGACCTGCTCGGCCGTCCGGCGCACTCGCTCGAGGAGACCTGTGACACCGTCATGGACGCCTTGGTCCCCGAGCACCCGAACGACGACGTCGCCCTGCTGCTGGCGCGCACGCGACGGCTCGACGCCGGCCACTACGCCTCGTGGGACCTTCCCGCGGACCCGGCCGTCGTCTCGACCGCCCGCAAGCGGGCCGCCGAGCAACTGATCGCATGGGGTCTGGACGACGCGGTGTTCACCACCGAGCTGGTCGTCAGCGAGCTGGTCACCAACGCCATCCGCTACGGCGGCGACCCCATCCGGCTCCGCCTCATCCTCGACGCCGCGCTCATCTGCGAGGTCGTGGACGGAAGCAGCACCGCCCCTCATCTGCGCCGCGCCCGGATCTACGACGAAGGCGGACGTGGTCTGCTGCTCGTCGCGAGTCTCACCGAACGCTGGGGCACCCGCTACAGCGGCACGGGCAAGACCATCTGGGCCGAACAGCCTCTGCCGGGAACGGAGGAGGCGGACCCGGTCTGACGCGGACGCGCCTGTCCCGGCCCGACCGCCACCCCCACCAGCCGCGCGCTCCGGCCGGCTCCCCACGCGGGGAGCCGGCCGGAGCCGGTGGGGGCCGGAGATCAGACCGCCGGGGCCGGGTACGTCGGGTACTCCACGCCGGAGACGTGCTGCACGACCCGGATGACCTGCGAGGAGTATCCGAACTCGTTGTCGTACCAGAGGTAGAGGATCGCGTTGTCACCCTCCACCTTGGTGGCGCCCGCGTCGACGATCGAGGCGTGGCGGGAGCCGATGAAGTCGCTCGACACCGCGTCGGGTGCCGTGATGAAGTCGATCTGGCGCCTGAGCGGCGAGGTCAGCGACACGTTGCGGAGGTAGTCCAGGACCTCCTCGCGACTGGTGCCGCGCGCGAGCTGCAGGTTGAGGATCGCGATGGAGACGTCCGGCACCGGAACACGGATCGAGCTGCCGGTGATCTTCGCCTGGAGGCCGGGCAGAGCCTTGGTCACGGCGGAGGCGGCACCCGTCTCGGTGATGACCATGTTGAGAGGGGCCGAACGGCCACGGCGGTCCGAGTTGTGGTAATTGTCCAGGAGGTTCTGGTCGTTGGTGAACGAGTGGACGGTCTCCACGTGGCCACGCACCACACCGTACTCGTCCGCCATCGCCTTCAGCGGCGGGACGATCGCGTTGGTGGTGCAGGAGGCGCACGAGATGATCTGCTCGTCCGGCTTGATCGTGTCGTGGTTGACGCCGTGCACGATGTTGGGGACGTCACCCTTGCCGGGCGCGGTCAGGACCACCTTCCCGATGCCGGGGCGCAGGTGCCGGGACAGGCCCTCGCGGTCGCGCCAGCGGCCCGTGTTGTCGATGAGGATGGCGTCCTTGATGCCGTGGGCCGTGTAGTCCACGGCCGTGGGGTCGTCGGAGTAGATCACCTGGATCTCGTTGCCGTTGGCGATGATCCTGCTGTTCGCCTCGTCTACGGTGATCGTGCCCTGGAACTGGCCGTGGATCGAGTCGCGGCGCAGCAGTGAGGCGCGCTTCACGATGTCCTGTCCGGCGCCCTGGCGCACGACGATGGCGCGCAGCCGGAGGCCGTTGCCGGAACCGGTCTTCTCGATCAGCAGGCGGGCCAGGAGGCGGCCGATGCGGCCGAACCCGTAGAGGACGACGTCGCGCGACTCGCGGCGCTCCGTCTTGTTGGCGCCCGTCGCGCCGGCCACGGCCTCGGCGGTGAAGTCGCCCACCGACAGGCCGCGGTCGTCGCTCCGGTAGGTCGCGGCGAGCATGCCGAGGTCGATCTGCGACGGGCCGAGGTCGAGTGCGGCCAGAGCGTGCAGGAAGGGGAGGGTCTCGGTGACCGAGAGCTCCTCGCCGGCTATCTGCCGGGCGAAGCGGTGGGTCTTGAGGATGCTGACCACCGACTTGTTCACCAGGGAGCGGCTGTGGATCAGGATCGTGACGTCCTGCTCCCGGTGCAGCTTCCCGATGAGCGGGATCATCGACTCCGCGATCTCCTCGCGGGTCTTCCAATTGGTGAACGAGTCCTCGGTGGCAGTCACAAGTCCATCTTTCGAGCTAGGCGGTGCTCATATGTTAACCGCACCGGATTCTGGCCGTTCAGCCGGTGCCGGCCGGAGGGCCCGTCCGCTCGTGTTGACGTGTGCTGATCAAGAATGGTCCGGTGTCACCCGCCGGGAGACGGGCCGGTGGCCGAACCTCACCCCCTCCCATGGCACCTCCGCCGGGAACGGCTCAGCGCGGCGCTGCCCGGCCGGGCACGGAGCGGCCCGCTCGATTCCGGGTCTCACGCCCTCGATCCGCTCCAGCCACTCCAGCAGAGCGCCGCGGAGCCCGTCCGCGACCTCGCGGTGTGAGGAGAGCCCGGCGAGGTTGTCCAGCTCATAGGGGTCTGCCGCCAGGTCGTACAGCTCGGTCTCCTTGTAATGCGTGGCGGCCGGCTCGTTCCAGGCGTCCGCCCCCGGCGCGTCCACGACGTACTTCCACCGTGCGGTGCGCACCGCACGGCCGACCCGGTCCTCGCTGATCTGGACGAAGACGGACCCGGGCCGCCCAGGATCCCGGCCCCCACCGGTCAGCGGCAGCAGGGACCGGCCCTGGACGCCCTCCGGTGCGGCGATGCCGGCGGCGTCCAGCAGGGTCGGCATCAGGTCCACCGTGCTCACCGGCTGCCGGACGAGTCCGCCCCCGGTGAAGCCCGGCCCGGTGAGTGCCAGGGGAACCCGGACGGACGCCTCGTGGGCCGATCGTTTGTACTCGCTGTTGCGGGTCCGGAAATGGGAGCCGTGATCCGCCGTCCACGCCAGCACGGTGCGTTCCTCGGTGCCGAGACTCCTCAGCGCGTCACGCAGCCGGCCCCCCCCCTCGTCCACGCGCTTGATCTGGCCGAGGTATCCGGCGAGATGACGGTGCGAACCGCCCTGCGGCGCGCCCGGTGCGAGTGCGGCGAGGTCCGGCGGCAGCCAGGAGCCCTCGTAACGCTCGCGGTAACCCGAGGGTGCCGGGTGGTCGTCGGTGGGGTTCTGGTGGTGAGGTTCCAGCAGGGAGACGAAGAGCAGGTACGGACGGTCGTGGTGGTCGGACACGAAGCGGATCGCGGCGTCGATCAACGCGTCCGAGCGGTACCCGGGAAGCCGGACCGGCTCGCCGTCCTCGTCGTACACCACCGTGCGGTAGGCGTCCGAGGTGTACTCGAGCCGGTCCGAGGCCAGCCACGTGTCGTAGCCGCCCCGCCGCTCACGGGGCACGGGACCGTCCGGCCCGTCCTCACCGGCCAGGTGCCACTTGCCGATGTACCCGGTCGTGTACCCGGCCGCGGCGAACGCCCCCGCGAGGGTCGGGATGTCCGCCGGGAGCGGCAGCCCGTTGCGGAAGACGCCGGACGCGGTGGGGAAGAGCCCGGTCTGCAGGGACGAACGAGCAGGAGCGCAGACGGGGTTGGGCGTGACCGACTGTTCGAACAGGGTTCCCTCGCGGGCGATCCTGTCGAACTCGGGGGTCACCCCCGTGCGGTTTCCGTGAGCACCGGTGGTGTCCCAGCGCTGCTGGTCCGTGAGGATCACGATCACTTGCGGGGGCGCCCCGGCGGACGGCGCGCGGGCGCCGTCCGCCGGGGCCGGCGCGTCAGGGTGCCCACTCATGCGAGCGTCGCCTCCGGGGCCGATGCGCCCGACGCGATGCCGAACGAGGGGTCGGGCACGTCCTCGGGGCTGATCAGCGTGGAGGAGCGGCCGTCGACGCCGACCGGGATGTCGCCGTCGACGGTGACGCGGCGGAGCTTGCGCTCGTGGGCGTCCGAGTCGTCCACGCCGTAGTGCTGGGTGGCGCGGTTGTCCCAGATCGCGACATCGCCGGTCTGCCACTGCCAGCGCACGGTGTTCTCCGGGCGCTCGATGTGCGACTGGAACAGGTCGAGCAGCGTGCGGGAGTCGCGGCCGGTCAGTCCGCTGATGCGCTGGACGAAGTTGCCGAGGAGCAGGACGCGTTCGCCGGTCTCGGGGTGCACACGCACCACCGGGTGCTCGGTGAGGAACTTCGTCGAGGTGAACACCTGCCGGTACTGGGCGAGGGCCTCGGGACGGGCCTCCGGACGCAGGGCCACGTAGTCGTAGTCGTTGGAGTGGACCGCGCGCAGGCTGTCGGCCAGCACCTTGAGCGGCTCGGGCAGTTCGGCGTACGCCGCACCCGTGTTGGACCACAGGGTGTTGCCCCCGTACGGCGGGATGACGACGGCGCGCAGGATCGAGAAGGCCGGGTAGGCCGGCACGAAGGTCACGTCCGTGTGCCACTGGTTGGCCCGGCCGCCGTGGTCGGAGTCGATACCGAGGGAGTAACGGCCGTCGGCGGACGGGACGGTGGGGTGGGCGACCGGTGTGCCGAGCAGCCGGCCGAACGCCTCGTGGCTGTCCTCGTCCAGGTGGTCCTGGCCGCGGAAGAAGACGACCTTGTTGGCCAGCAGTGCGGCCCGGATCTCGGCCACGGTGGCGGGATCGAGGTCGCCGCCGAGGCGCACCCCGGAGATGACGGCGCCGAGCCGTCCGCCGATCTTCTGGACGGTGACGGTGGAGGCGGGGGCGGTGGTGGCTGAGGACATGACGGGATTCCCTTCGGTTTGTGGGATCGCCCGCTACCGGCCTTAGTTAATCTTGGAGCGCAATTAATTGGCGGGGCGGGGCGTGAGACGTGTGAGAAGTGCGGAGCGCCGCAGGTGCCGCTGAACTGTGGTGCGGGGTGAGGGCGCCGGAGCCGTACGGACCGCGGGGCGGTCGATCAGCCGGCGGAACAGGGGCCCGGACACGCCACCGCGGGGGTGGAGCGGCCGGCGTGGGCGGACCGCGCATCGGAAACGGCCGTCGCGAACATGCCCCGGAGACTTCCAGCGCCCCACGGCGGACGTCAAGCACGTGCCGGTCTCCCCGAGGGGGCCGGGCGGTGGTTGAATCGGCGCTCGCACGACGTCCGCACCACCGTGGCTGACGTCCCGTCGAACAGCTCTCGACCTGCGGTTCTTCCCTCGCTCACGGAGGCGGTGCCCGCCCCGTGCGAGAACCGGCGGGAGGCCGGGACCGATTTCACGCCGCCGTAATGTTGCGACCGCCGCGCGTCGCAGGACCGTAAGGAAGGTCATCATGACAGCCGCCCCACAGATCTCCCGGGCGACCGGCGACGGCCGTCGCGAGGCCAACGCCGCCACGGTGTTGCGCACGGTGCTCGACCACGGGCCCGTCGCCCGCCGGACCATCGCCGATCTGTGCGGGCTCAGTCCGGCCGCAGTCTCCCGGCAGTGCACCGACCTGGTCCGCCTCGGCCTGGTGAGGGAGCTGCCCGGGCCGGTGGGGAGCAGCGGTGTCGGCAGGCCTCAGATTCCCATCGACCTGCACACCGACACGGCCGGTGAGCGAGGCGGGAGCGCGGGGCCGGTGGCCGGTGGTATCCACATCGGGGTGCCCGCCTCGACCTTCGGGCTCATGGACCTGCGGGGCCGGCTGCTCGCCCGGTCCCGTCTGCCGCACGACGGCCCGGCATCCGGGGACATGCCGCGCCGCATTGTCGACGGCATGCGGGGGTTCCTCGACGACACGGTCCGGGGCAGGCCTCTGCTGGGGGTCGGTGTCGCCCTCGGTGGCTGGGTCGATCCCGGTCCGGGGACGGCGGTCCGGCACGACGCGCTGGGCTGGCACCACCGTCCGCTCGCGGCCGAGATCGCCCGTGGCCTGGGCGGAATCGAGGTGCGGATCGACAACCACGCCCGTGCGATCGCCCAGTCGGAGATCCTCTTCGGCCGCCCGGCCGCCCGCCGGAGCCTGGTCCACCTCTTCGTCGGGAACGTCGTCGACGCGGCCCTCGGAATCGCCGGGGTGGTCCACCAGGGGCCCGGGTCCGGCGCGGGCGACGTGGCCCATCTGCCCGTGCCGGACTCCACGGCCCCCTGCCCTTGCGGGAGGACCGGATGCCTGGAGGCGACGGCCTCGAACACGGCGATGGCGCTGACCGCGGTGCGCCGCGGCATCGTGCCCGAACCGGACGCGTTCCTGGTGGTGGACGCGGCGGCGGCCGGGGACAGGCGCGCGGACCGGCTGCTGCGCGAGCGGGCCCGCGCGGTCGGCCGGGCGGCCGCCCTGCTGCTCGACGTCCTCAATCCTGACCTGGTCGTGGTCACCGAACACTCCAGCCTGCTCAACCCGGAGTACCTGGAGGAGATCCGCGGCGCCGCGGTAGACCTCTCCCATGTCTGCGGGGATCCCGAGCGCATCGTCGGTCCGCATGCCGGGACCGCCGCCCTGCCCGTGGCGGCCGGCGCGATCCTGCTGAACCGGCTGTTCAGGCGGCCTCTGGCGACCGTCGAGCGATAGCCCGTGGGCGGAGGGCCGAGGAAGGCGTGCGTACCAGGATGCGGACGGGACGGGTTGACCGTCCGGCGGAGCCGCTGTCATATTGCTCCCGTGAACCCGGACATGCGCCTCATCACCCGCAGGCACGTCGACCTCTGTCGACAGGCCAGCGCGGTCTGTGCTGTCCGCCACTGATCCCCGCCCGCCCCTCTCCGGCCCGCATCAGGTGCCGTTGACGCCGCACGGGCGGAGTGCCGCCCCCGGCCGGTGCCGCCGTCCCGGGTCCCGCCGCTTCCGCACGGCCTGATCAGCACTCCCATGTCTCCCCGGTCCCGGTCTCGGGCCGGTTCCCTGTTCGTACACCCTTAGTTCGTGCCGCAGCGGATCGAATTGCGAACGCGTTCCGCTCCACACCCTCACCGCCACAGGCAGGCTTCGATGACCGCGCTGTATCCCTCCATGCCCACCGGACCGTCCCGGCGCTCCACCCTGCGCGCCGCGGGCGGCGGCACCCTCCTTCTCGGACTGGGCCTGGCGGGCTGCCGCTCGGCGGTCTCGGAGGCCTCGTCCGACTCCGCCGACGCCGAGCCGAAGCGCGGCGGCACGCTCGACGTCGCCGTCAACGCCGACTTCACGCCTGCTCTGCTCTTCTCACAGAGCCAGCAGTCCCTGCAGCACAGGCTGATCTACAACACCCTGACCCGCTATGACGACCGGCTCAGCCCGAAGCCGGAGCTGGCAGCCTCCTGGACGTACGCCGAGGACGGGCGCAGCATCACGCTGCGGCTGCGCGACGACGTCACGTTCCACAACGGCCGCAGGTTCACCGCCGATGATGTCGTCTTCGCGGTGAAGAACCTGCAGGACCCGGTACGCGCCGCCCAGTTGCACGCCACCGCTGCGGCTGTCACCGGGTTCGAGAAGCGCGGTGACCACGAGCTGGTGCTCAGGCTGGCGCATCCGGTGAACAACCTCTTCGACCTGTTCGAGTTCATGATCATCACGGACCCGGAGACGGTCGAGGACGCCGTGGCCGGCAGGAAGCTCATCGGAACCGGGCCGTTCAGGCTCAAGAAGTGGAGCCCCGGCTCCGGTCTGAGCCTGACCCGGAACGAGCGCTACTGGCAGCCCGGGCGCCCCTATCTCGACGGTGTCGAACTGCGCGTCATACCTCAGGCCGACGCCCTGATCTCATCCCTGCGCTCGGGCCAGTCCCAGCTCTCCTTCAACGTGCCCGGCAAGAACCTCGGCACCATCAGGAGCGAGAAGCGGCTGACCGTCAGCGACTACGACACCGGCGCCGGCGCCATCTACCTCGGTGTCAACACGACCGTGCCGCCGCTGGACGACCGGACCGTCCGGCACGCCCTCGCCTGGGCCCTCGACCGCGACCGGCTGCTCGCGCAGACCCTCGGCGGCTACGGGCTCGCCTCCGCCGCGCCCTGGCCCAAGTCCTCTCCCGCCTTCACCGAGGCGCATCGCACCCACTACTCCCACAACCCGGGCAAGGCCAGGGAGCTGCTGCGGTCCGCCGGGCACACCAAGCTCGAACTCCCCCTGCTGCACCTCGCGCTGCCGGGCGAGACCGCGATCGCCGAATCACTCCAGTACGACCTGGAGCAGGTGGGAGTCCACGTCACACTCCAGCCCACCGACCCGGCCACCGCACAGAAGAAGCTGATCTCCCAGGACATGCCGGCCCTGTGGACCCTGGGGCACGGCTTCGCGCAGATCCAGCCCTCCACGCTCGCGGTGAGCGCCTATCCGTTCAACGAGGCCAAGAACACCTCCGAATTCCGGTCGGACGAGTACACCAGGGTGGTGCGGGAGGCATGGACGAAGCCCGAGCCGACCGCGGCCGCGGCCAACGCGCTGCACGAGAGGATCACCCGCATCCTGCTCGACGAGGCCTTCATCATCGATCTCGTCGTACGGGGTCAGGTCCAGGTCTCCGCCGCCGGGCTGCACGGCGTCACGCTGAACAAGTTCTCCTACCTCGACCTCGACAACGCCTACCTGGTGTGACATGCGCAGCTACCTGCTGCGGAGGCTGCCCTCCGCCCTCCTCGTCCTGCTCGTCGCCTCGTTCCTGATCTTCACCATCCTGCGGCTCGTCCCCGGCGACCCCGCCAGCACCCTCGCGGGGCCCGACGCCGACGCCGCCACCGTCGCGGCGATCCGGGACCGTCTCGGACTCGACGCACCGCTCCTCACGCAGTACGCGCACTGGATCGGCTCGCTGGTCACGGGCGATCTCGGCCCCTCGTACGCCATCGGGGGCCAGACGTCCGACCTGATCCGGGACGGACTCGGTGCCACCGTCGAACTCACCCTGGCCGCAATGCTCTTCGTGATACTGCTCGGCACGGCCTTCGGTGTCCTGGGTGCGACCTCCCGCAGCCGCTGGATCCGGTCCGCGGTCCGGGTGGCCATGACCGCCTCCCTCGCCGTGCCCCCGTTCATCAGCGGTGTCGTGCTCGTGCTGCTGTTCGCCGTGATCCTGGGAGTGCTGCCCCCGGGCGGCAGGACCGCCTTCCTCACCGCCCCCGACCTCGCCGTCCAGTACCTCCTGCTGCCCGCGCTCTGCCTCGCCCTTCCCAGCGCCGCCGTCCTCGGCCGCTACCTCAAGGACGGCATCGAACACGCACTGGCCGAGGACTACATCCGCACAGCCACCGCCGCGGGCGTCGCGCCCCGCCGGCTGCTGTGGCGGCACGCCCTGCCGAACGCGCTCCCGCCCGTCGTCACCCTGCTCGGCATGCAGACCGGGCACCTGCTCGGCGGAGCCGTGCTCGTCGAGGCGATCTTCGCCTGGCCGGGCCTCGGCAGGCTCGCCGAGCAGGGTCTCGTGAGCCGGGACTACCCCGTCGTCCAGGACCTGCTGCTGCTCCTGGTCGCCGTCTTCGTCCTCGTCCAGCTCCTCACCGACCTCGTCCATGCCTGGCTCGACCCCCGGATCAGGTGGGAGTGACCCATGACCGCACCGACCGACACCGTCCTCACCGGACCGCCCCCGCCGGCCGCCACCCGCAAGCCCGGCCGGCGGAGCCGCCCGCGTCACCCCTACCGCACCGCACTGTCCACCGCACGGGCCCGCACCGGCCTCGCCCTCGTCGGCGCGGTGGTCCTCGCAGGCCTGCTGGCGCCGCTGCTCGCCGGGCACGCACCCACCGACCAGAGCACGCAGAGCCTGGCCGCCCTCGGGACCCCCGGGCACCCGCTCGGAACCGACGACCTGGGCCGGGACCTGCTCAGCCGGCTCCTCTACGGCATCCGCGCCGACCTCGGGATCATCTCCGTCGCCGTACCCCTCGGTGCTGTACTGGGCTGCCTGGCCGCGCTCCTCGCAGCCGCGCACCCGGTGGCGGACACGGTCCTCCAGCGGGTCTTCGACCTCGTGCTCGCCTTTCCCGGCCTGATCCTGGCGCTCGCCGTCACCGCGATCCTCGGCCCGGGCCGCACCCCCGTCATCCTCGTCGTCGCCCTCGCCGAGATCCCGGTGTTCGGGCGGCTGCTGCGCGGCTCGGTCCTCGTCCAACGGGAGCGGGAGTACGTGACCGCCGCCCGGGTCGGCGGGAGTTCGGGGCGCCGCGTGCTGTTCCGGCACATCCTGCCCAACGCCGCGGACCCGCTGATCGTGCAGATCGCGGTCTCCCTGACCGTCGCCGTGTTCATCGAGGGTGCGATGAGCTTCCTCGGAGTGGGCGTACGGCCGCCCGAGCCCACCCTCGGAGCCGTGCTGAGCCAGTCACTGCCCTACCTCTCCGACGCCCCCCACTTCGCGGCGGGACCTCTGATCACCGTGACCGCTCTCGTCCTCGGCCTCTCGCTCGTCGCCGAGGCGCTCAACCGGGAGATACGCCGATGACCGCCCACGATCTGCTCGAAGTCCGGGACCTGGGCGTCGAGTTCACGTCCCACGACGGACCGGCCGTCAGAGCCGTCCGGGGCGTCTCCTTCCGCCTGCGCCGCGGTGGGACGCTCGCCGTGGTCGGCGAGTCCGGATCCGGCAAGTCCACCACCGCCCTCGCCCTCACCCGGATGCTGCCCGGCACCGGCCGCATCACCACCGGGCAGGTCCTGCTGGACGGCCAGGACCTGGCAGAGACCACCGACGCCGGACTGCGCGCGGTGAGGGGCGCCCGCATCGGAATGATCTTCCAGGACCCCATGACGGCCCTCAACCCCGTGATGACCGCGGGCCGCCACCTCGACGAGGTGCTACGCGCCCACGGGCACCCCGACCGGACCGCGCGACGGGTCCGCGCCGTCGAACTCCTGGACAGGGTCGGCATCCCCGACCCGCGGCGGCGCCTGGACGACCACCCGCACCAGTTCTCCGGCGGCCAGCGCCAGCGGATCCTCATCGCCATGGCTCTGGCGGGGGAGCCCGACATCCTTCTCGCCGACGAACCGACGACCGCACTGGACGCCACCGTCCAGGACCAGATCCTCACCCTGCTCGCCGACCTCAACCGGGAGACCGGCACCGCCCTCGTCCTGATCACCCACAACATGGGGGTCGTCGCCCGCTCCTGCGAACGCGTCCTCGTCATGTACGGCGGAACCGTCGTCGAGGACGGTCCCACCGCCGAGGTGCTCACCCGCCCCCGCCACCCGTACACCGCCGGTCTCCTCGCCGCGGTGCCGCGCCTCTCCGCCCCGTCCGGCACCCGCCTCACCGGCATCCCCGGCAGCCCGCCCGACCTCACGCTCCTCGGTGACGGCTGCGCCTTCGCCGACCGCTGCGCGGGCGTCGAGGACCGCTGCCGTACCACCGTGCCCCCGCTCGCCGCGCTCACGGCCGGGGTCCGGGCGGCCTGCCTGCCCGCTGCCGAGCGCACCGATCCGCTGCCGGCCCCGGCCCCTCCCGCCCGGATCGACCGCCCCGTACCCGGGGACGTCGTCCTGGAAGCCCAGGACCTGCGCAAGACGTACAAGGGGCGAGGCGTACGCGGACGGAGGGGTTTCACCGCGCTCGACGGCGTGTCGCTGACCCTGTCCGCGGGGGAGACCCTCGGGATCGTCGGAGAGTCCGGCTCCGGGAAGTCCACCCTGGCCCGGGTGCTGGCCCACGCCCATCCGGCGGACGGCGGCAGGGTGCTGCTGCGCGGTGAGGACGTCACCCGGCCCTCGCGCCGTGAACTGCACTCCGTGCGCCGCCAGGTCCAGATGGTGTTCCAGGACCCGTACGCCTCGCTCAACCCCAGGATGACGGTCGGCCAGATCGTCGCGGAACCCCTGCTCGCCTTCGGTCTCGGCGACCGCGAGGAGAGGGAGGAAAGGGTGACGGAACTCCTGCGCGTGACGGGCCTCGATCCGGCCGTCGCCGACCGGCACCCGCGCTCCTTCTCGGGCGGTCAGCGCCAGCGCATCGGCATCGCCCGGGCGCTCGCCCCCGCACCGTCCGTCCTCATCTGTGACGAACCCGTCTCCGCGCTCGACGTCTCCGTGCAGGCGCAGATCGTCGGCCTCCTCACCGATCTCCAGCGTGACCTCGGCCTCGCCCTCGTCTTCATCGCGCACGACCTCGCCGTGGTCCGGCAGGTGAGTCATCGCATCGCGGTGATGCACGGCGGGCGCATCGTGGAGAGCGGCGGCGCCGACGACATCTGCGAGAACCCGGCCCACCCGTACACCCGCGCCCTGCTGGCCGCCGTCCCGGAACCCGTGCCGCGGGCGTCGAGCCCCCTCAGGGCCGAGGCCCTCGCATGAGCGACCGTTGCGCCCAGGACGTCCCGGTGCGGGCGGCACGGCCACGGACCTGTCGCCGCTGCCGTCCGTACGCCGCGCCGAAGCGGCCCCGCCCGTCACCCGGCGCGCGCCGGCCGAACTGCCGGGCGGCGTCTCCCGGATGGGTGACGCCTTCGGCGAGGGCTACCACGCCGACCGGGACGGACAGGCGCGCGAGGCGGCCGTGGCCCCCTTCGCCGTCGAACCACCGCGGTCAGCGACGTCGCGCGGGCGTTCGCCGCGGCCACGGGCCACCGCACTCCGTGAGCGGCCGGAGTCCGGCGACTTCCGCGGTCCGCACGGAAATCGGCCGCGCGCCCGGCGGCCCGACGGTCAGAAGGGGAGACGGCCGCGCGCCCGGCGCCCGGCGGAGCCGCTGCTGCCCACGGCCTTGGAGCTGCTGCGGAAGGGCTTGCTGAAGATCCGGCCCAGCACGCCCGGAGCCTTGCCGCCGACACGTGATCCGGCCCCCAGGGTCCGCTGGGTGCCACGTTCGGGGTGGCGGGACAGGCGGGGGACGAAGAACGCGAGGACGGCCAGAACGACACAGACGGCGACGATGCCGACGATCACCATGATGAACTCCCAGGGTCGGTGTGACCTGCCGTGTGCCCGGCCGGACGACCGGTATGCGCCGCCGGTCCTGGCGGGGGTTCCGCGCGCGGGACCGACCGGCCCGACAGCGGCGGCAGGCATCTGTCGCCGCAGGGCGGGCAGGCGCGATGCATGCTCGGAAGCCACGCACGGCCCGTGACGTATCCGCTCCGGAGTCCGGCCCTGCCGGCCGCGGGCGCCGCGACGATCCCCGCGCACCACGGCGGCGGGGGCCGCCATCGGCTGCCAGGCCACCGCAGGGGCGCCTGGCACCGGCGCGTGATCGCCTACAGCCAGGTCGAGCTGGTGCAGTCCTCGGAGCGCGGCACCGGCGACCGGTGTCTGCTCCTGGTGCTCGTGCGCAAGGTGGTGGGCCATGTGGAATTCCGCCTCTGCGCCTCCTGCTCGGAGGGGGTCATCACCGAGGTGAGCATCGAGAAGCGGTTCCATCGCAGTGGGTTGGGGACCAGGGCGCTCTCCCACCTCCGAGCCAGGTATCCCGGAGTCGTCTGGCACACCACGCTCGACCGGCGTACGACGCGTGACCTCATGCGCCGGATGCGGGTTCCGTGGCAGGCCGAGGACACCCGTTGTTCCCACGCGAGCGCGTAGACCCCCAGCGGAGGCGGGCTACCGCGCGGGCCGTTCCTCGTCGGCGTCGAGGATCGAGATCTCCAGCTTGCGCAACAGCCGCGCGAGCTGCCGGCGCTCGGAGGGGGACAGCCCTGCGAGCATCCGGTTCTCGTTGTCGAGGTGTTCGGTGAACGCCGTGTCCACCGTGGCGAGCCCCTTCTCCGTCAAGCGGGAGTAGACGACCCTGCGGTCCTGGGTGTCACGCTCACGGACGATGAGCCCGTCCTTCTCCAGACGGTCGATCCGCAGCGTCACCCCCGCCGACGACACCAGCCCGGAGTCGGCGAGCTGCCCGGCCGTCAGCCGGTAGGGTTCGCCCGACCTGCGCAGCGCGGTCAGGACGTCGAACCCCGCCACGGACAGGCCGTGCCGCTCGACGGACTCGGTGAGCCCGGTGCTGTAGCGCAGGAAGGAGCGGTGCAGCCGGGCGAGGACCTCGAGCGGGCTGGTGTCCAGCTCCGGGCGCTCCCGCGCCCAGTCCTCGACGACCTTCGCCACGGCATCGTGGTCCGCGGGCCTTGACGCTGCCATCCTCATCCCCTCCGTACGGCGCGGGCCGGCGTCCCTCCGGCTTCTCACGGCACTGAGAATCTTACCGCTGAGGCGACACGCGGCTCAGCCGCGGCCGGACCGGCTCGTCACCGTCCGAGGAGCCGAGCCCCCAGGAGCGGGAGTGCTCGCGGGACAGGATCCGGTGGATCGCCGGCGGCTCACGGCGCCTCCACGACTCCTCGGGCGCTCGGAGCCGGTTGCCCGGAGCAGTGAGCAAATTGCCCCCGGGCCAACGGCCCCGAGCCGGCAGGGTCACGCGTTGAGCTCCTCCAGCGTCCTGCCCTTGGTCTCGATGGCGAACCAGGCGATCACCACACCCACCGTGCCGATCACGGCGAGCTGAGCGAAGACCAGTGCCAGGCCGCCGCCCGCCCCGATGACCGCACCGACGGCCACCGGGCCGAGAATGACGCCGAGCCGGTTCCACAGGCCGCCGAACGCCGCGCCCCTGGCCCGGTTGGACGTGGGGTACAGCTCGGGGGAGTAGAGGTAGAGGCCCGCGTTGATCGCGTAGAGGAAGAAGGTCGTGCAGGAGGCGAAGACCGCGACCTGGCCGCCCGAGGTCGCGCCCGCGACCGCCAGGACGGCGAGGGAGAGCGTCGTGCCGACGAACGCGCCGATGAGCGCGGGCCTCCGGCCGATGCGGTCGATCAGCATGGCCATGATGAAGGTGCCGAGCAGCCCGGTGACGTTGCTGAGCAGGGTGAAGACCAGCGCCGTCGTGAGATCCAGCCCGAACTCCTTCGTGTAGAGCGACGGCAGCCAGGTGGAGATGCCGTGGTTGACGTAGTACGCGACGAACCACAGCCCCGAGAGGACCGCCGTACGCCGCAGATAGCGTCCCCGGAACAGATCCTTCAGGGTGCCCTCGGGCTCGTTCGGCGCGTCCGACGAGGGGACGGGTGCGGGAAGCTCCTCGGCGGTCGCGCGGGCGACCTCCGCCTCGATCCGGGCGATGGCCGCCTCGGCCTCCGCCGTGCGACCACGGGAAAGCAGCCAGCGCGGGGACTCCTCGACGTGGCGGGGGAGCATCGCGGCGATCACGACCGGCAGAGCACCCACGAGGAACATCGCGCGCCAGCCGAAGGCCGGGACCACCCAGACGGCGAGGAGCGTGGCCGCGGCGAGTCCGGCCGGGAAGATCATCTCGTACAACAGCACGAAACGGCCCCGCTTGTCGGAGCGGGCGATCTCGTTGATGTACGTGGCCGCGACCGGTACGACCCCGCCGATCCCGAGCCCCTGCAGGAAGCGGAAGGCGGAGAACGTCTCGATGCTGCCGGAGAACGCCACGGCGAGGCTGGCCGAGCCGGTGACGGCGACGCCCAGGGCGACGGTGCGGACCCGCCCGATGCGGTCCCCCAGCCATCCGGCGGCCAGCGCGCCCAGCAGCATGCCGATCGAGGCGGAGGTGACGGCGAAGGTGGCCTGCCCGGTGCTCAGGTGCCACTCCTTCATCAGGACGGGCAGCGCGGACGCGGCCAGCAGCTGATCGAAGGCCTCGAAGAAGGTGACGGCGCCGATCAGGAACCGGACCTTGACGTGCCAGCGCGAGTGCGGCAGTCGTTCGAGTCTCGCGGCAATCGAGCCGAGAGCGGGTTTGCCGGCCACAGTCGTCATGGAGGGGGTCCTTCCGCGGGCAGATGAGTTCCGGCGACAGTAGGGGGACATACCTAAGCGGTCAATGGTTAAGAGCTTAGGAACTGTGTTCCCGGTGACTCGGCCCCCATCATTGACGCCGTGGATCCGGTGCTCAAGGGCTTCCGGGCAACGATTTGGCCTTGGGGTCTTGTGTCGAGAAACTTAAGCACTTAGATTTCTAGTGCTTCGGAAGTTAGACGGACGGCAAGCCGACGAGCCTGCCCGCGCCCGGAGTTCACCCCCTTCCCGCCTCGCCCGGAGGTCCACCCGTGCCGCAGTTCCCCACCGAAATCCTGATCGCCGGCCAGTGGCGGCGCGGTGCGGGCGAGCCCGTCGACACGATCGACCCGTCGACCGGGCGTGTCCTCGCCACCGTCCACTCCGCCTCGGCGGACGAGGTCGCGGAAGCCGCCGAAGCCGCGGCGGAGGCCGTGGCGGACCCGGCCTGGCGGGAGCTGCCCGCCCACGGGCGGGCCAGGCTGCTGCACCGGATCGGCGAGCTCACCGAGCAGGCCGCCGGTGAACTCTCGGCCCTGCAGACCGCCGACACCGGCAAGACCCTCGCCGAGACCAGGGCCCTCGCACTCAGCGCGGCAGGCACCTTCCGCTACATGGCGGCCGTCCTGGAGACCGCCGAGGAGTCGGTGACCCCGTCCCGGGGCCCGTACGTCACCGTGAGCACCCACGAGCCGATCGGCGTCGTCGGCGCGATCAACCCCTGGAACTCCCCGGTCGCCAGCGACGCGCAGAAGATCGCCCCCGCCCTCGCCGCGGGCAACGCGGTGATCCTCAAGCCCGCCGCCTGGACCCCGCTGGTCTCCCTCGCCCTCGGGAAGCTGATCTTCCGGGCCCTCGGCGAGTTCGGGCTGCCGGCCGCACTGTTCTCCGTACTGCCCGGCAGCGGACGGGTGGTCGGCGACGCCCTCGTGCGCCACCCGCTCGTCGGCCGTATCGGATTCACCGGAGGCACGGAGACCGGGCGGTCCATCGCGGAGACCGCCGCCCGGAAGCTGATCCCCGCCTCGCTGGAGCTGGGCGGCAAGTCGGCCACGATCGTGCGGGCCGACGCCGACATCGAACAGGCCCTGGCCGGAGTGCTGTTCGGGATCTTCTCGTCCAGCGGCCAGTCCTGCATCGCCGGTTCGAGACTCTTCGTGGCGCGGGAGATCTACGACTCCTTCGTCGGCGCACTCGTCGAGCGGGCGGCCGCGCTGCGGGTCGGCCCCGGTACCGACCCCACCACCCAGGTCGGCCCCCTGGTGCACCACCGCCACCGCGACTTTGTCGCCGCGTACGTCGATCTCGCCCGGTCCGAAGGCGCCCGCGTCCTGTGCGGCGGATCGGCGCCCGAGGGGGAGCTGTACGAGGGCGGGGCGTACTACCTGCCCACCGTCCTGGACGGCCTGGCGAACACCTCACGGACCTGCCAGGAGGAGATCTTCGGCCCGGTCCTGGTCGCCCTGCCCTACGACGACGAGGACGACCTGGTCCGCCAGGCCAACGACTCCGTCTACGGCCTGGCGTGCGGGATCTGGACCCGCGACCTGCGCGCCGCCGGCGCGCTGGCCCGCCGGATCGAGGCCGGCACCGTCTGGATCAACACCTACAAGCAGTTCAGTGCCTCCACCCCCTTCAGCGGGTGGAAGGACAGCGGCCTCGGCACCGAGAAGGGCCGCGACGCGATCCGCGCCTACCAACGCCAGAAGTCCCTGTACTGGGGCATCTCGGACCACCCGCTTCCGTGGGCCAACTGACCCGGCATCTGCCGTTCCTGGAGGGACTCATGCACCAGCCGACGCCCGGTCCGATCGCCCGGATCCGCTCACTGCGCTACGTCGAGCTGCACACCCCGGCCTTCACCGAGGCCGCCGACTTCTACGAGGACGTCTGGGGCCTGGAGACCGTCGAGTCCGACACCGGCGCCCGCTGGCTCCGCGGTACGAGCGACGAGCACCACGTCCTCCACCTCACCGAGCGCGACCGCGTCGGCCTCGGCCGCATCGCCTTCGCCGTCGCCACACCCGCCGAGGTCGACCTCGCGGCCCGGCGGCTCGAAGCCCGCGCGATCACGCCCGTCACCGGCCCCGGCCCGCTCGACCAGGCCGGCGGCGGCTACGGACTGCGCTTCACCGACCCGGAGGGCCGCCTCGTCGAGATCAGCGCCCAGGTCGAGGCCGTCGTGCCGCGCGGCCGGGACGGCGCCGTGCCCGTCGGGGTGACGCACGCAGTGCTCAACACCACCGACATCGACGCCGCGGTCGCCTTCTACCGCGACGTCCTCGGGCTGCGCGTCTCCGACTGGTCCGAACACCAGATGGCCTTCCTGCGCTGCAACAGCGACCACCACTGCATCGCCTTCAACCAGGCGGAGTGGACCTCGCTGAACCACGTCGCGTACGAGATGACCTCGGTCGACCACTTCATGCGAGGTCTCGGACGGCTGCGCCACCACGGGATCACCCCCCAGTGGGGCCCCGGCCGCCACGGCCCCGGCAACAACACCTTCTCCTACTTCACCGACCCGTCCGGGCTGGTCTGCGAGTACACCTCCGAGGTCGCCCAGATCGTCGAGGACGCCTGGATCGCCCGGGTGTGGCGGCGGGTCCCCGAGCTCTCCGACCTGTGGGGGACGGCGGGCCCGCCCTCCAAGGACATCCGCTGCAGCATGGCCGGCTCCCCGGACCCGGGCCCGCTCGCTTCCCCCGGCACCCGGGGCCCGGCCCCGCTCGCACCCGTGGACGCCCGGAAACCCGGCCCGCTCGCACCCTCAGACGCCCAGGAGGCCACCGCATGAGCACCGTACGCAAGGTCGCCGTCGTCGGCTGGGGCGCCATCGGCAGGGTCGTCGGGACCGCGCTCGCTGAAGGCCGCGTGACCGGCGCCGAGCTGGTCCGCGTCGTCGACAACCGCCCGCTCGGCGAGGCCGCCCCCGTGCGGCAGGCGACCTTCGAGGAGGCCATGGAGGTCTGCGACCTGATCGTCGAGGCCGCGGGCCAGGGCGTCGTACGCGAATGGGGCGAACGGGTCCTGGCCTCCGGCACCGATCTGCTGATCGCCTCCACCGGCGCCCTGACCGACGACGAGCTCACGAAGCGGCTGCTGGCCGCGGGACCCGGCCGCGTGTACTTCACCGGCGGCGCCGTCGGCGGCCTCGACCTGCTCCAGGCCGTACGCTCCCTCGGCCCGCTCGACGAGGTCAGGCTGACCACCACCAAACTGCCGTCGACCCTCGAACAGCCTTGGATGGGCGAGGAGTTGCTGCGCCGGATGCGTACGGCGACCGGACCGGTCGAGGTCATGTCCGGCACCGCCCGCGACGTCCCGGTCAAATTCCCCAAGTCGACGAACGTGGCCGCCTCGGTCGCGCTGGCCGTCGGCGACCTGGACGCTGTGCGGGTCCAGGTCGTCGCCGACCCGGCGGCGCACCACACCCGCCATGTGATCGAGGCGTCCGGCGGACACGGCGCGTACCGCTTCGAGGTCGCGCACCTGCCGGACCCCGGCAACCCCGCCACCAGCCAGGTGGTGCCGTACGCGGTGCTGCGCAGTCTCGCCGCGCTCGCCGGCCGGACCGGGCAGATCCTGTGAGCGCCACCGCCGGCGTCCACGTCGAGGAGGCGGGCGAGCACGGCCCGCTGCTGCTCTGCCTGCACGGCATCGGCTCCTCCTCGGCTGCCTTCGCCCCGCAGCTCGCCGAACTCTCCGCCCACATGAGGGTCGTGGCCTGGGACGCCCCCGGGTACGCCGAGTCCCCCGACCCCGCCGGGCCGATGAGCCTCGACGACTACGCCGACACGGCCGCCGCGCTCATCCGTGAGCGCGCCACCACCGCCCACGTCCTCGGCGTGTCCTGGGGCGGTGTGATCGCCCTGCGGCTCGCCGTCCGTCACCCGGAGCTCGTCGCCTCACTGATCGTCGCCGACTCCAGCCCGGGATCGGGCGCGGACGAGGCCAAGGCGCAGGGCATGCGCGCCAGGGCGGCCGACCTCGCCGAGCTGGGCCCCCGGGCCTTCGCCGAGGCCCGCGGCCCCCGGCTCGTCTCGCCCGGCGCGCCCGAGGACCTGGTGCGCCGCGTCGTGGACACCATGGCCGGCTCCGTACGGCTGCCGGGCTACGCCTACGCCGCCGAGTCCATGGCCTCCGCCGACCTGCGCGCCGAGCTTCCCTCGATCGCCGCCCCCACCCTCGTGCTCTGCGGCGAACAGGACCGGGTCACCGGCACCGAGGCGAGCCAGGCCATCGCCGGGGCCATCCACAGGACCGCCTACGTGATCGTCAAGGACGCCGGTCACCTGGCCAACCAGGAGCAGCCGGGCCACTTCGACGCCTGGGTGCTCTCCCACCTCCGCATCACCGCATCCATCCCCGAATAGGAGCCTCCACCATGCCCCTGACCACCGACGCGTACGACAACGGCGACGACCTCTCCGCGTACACCGACTCCCTCATCGCCACCAAGGCCTCCCGGGTCGCCGACTTCGACACCCTCTCCTTCCAGGAGAAGGCCGGCGCACAGTTCCGCCGCGGCCAGATCCGCTACGTCGGCTCCGGCGCGACCGGCAACCACGAGAGCGACAGCCGCATCCTCCCGTCCGGCGGTTTCACCTTCTCCAACATGCTGCTGCCGCCCGGCGCCGAGGGCCCGGCCCACACCCACCACGACGTCGAGGAGGCCTTCTTCGTCCTGGAGGGCGAGGTCAAGGTCGGCATCCACCGGGGCGCCGAGGAGGCCGAGTACCGCACCCTGGGCTACCGCGACATGATCGTCGTCCCCGCCGGTGTCACCCGGTCCCTCAAGAACGAGGGCGACACCGACGCCCTGTTCTGCGTCGTCATCGGCACGCGGAAGCCGCAGGTGCCGACCTACCCCGAGTACTCGCCGATGCACGGCGTGACCCGTGGCTGACCTGCCCCCGGCAGGCCGGCGCACCGTCGTCGTCACCGGAGCGGGCCGTGGCCTGGGACTGGCCATGGCCCGCCGGGCCGGCACCGACGGCTTCCGGGTCGTCCTCGCCGAACTGGAGCGCGAGCGCGGCGAGCGAGCCGCCGCGGAACTCCGCGCCGAGGGGATCGACGCCCACTTCGTGCGCTGCGACGTCGCCGACCCCGCCTCGGTGGAGGCGCTCGCCGACGCCGTGCGGGAGCTGGGCCCGCTGTACGGCCTGGTCAACAACGCGGCGCTCGCCAACGGTGTCGGCGGACAGGAGTTCCAGGACATCGACGTCGAGGTGTGGGACCGGCTGATGGCGGTCAACGCCCGCAGCCCCTGGCTGGTGTCGAAGGCCCTGTACCCGCTCCTCACCGGACCCGGCCGCATCGTCAACCTCGCCTCGGACGCCGCCCTGTACGGCTCCCCGCGCCTCGCGCACTACATCGCCTCCAAGGGCGCCGTCATCGCGCTCACCCGCGCCATGGCACGCGAACTCGGCGAGAGGGGGATCACCGTCAACGCGGTGGCCCCGGGCCTCACCGAGTGCGAGGCGACCGAGACCGTGCCCGCCGACCGGCACGACCTCTACCGCGTGAACCGGGCGATCTCCCGGCCGCAGCAGCCGGACGACCTCACCGGGGTCGTCTCCTTCCTGCTCGGCGAGGAATCCCGCTATCTGACCGGACAGGTGATCGCCGTCAACGGCGGCTTCACCATGAACTGAACCGCAGGAGGAACGAGTCATGGATCTGTGCCTCGCCGACCGCACGATCGTGGTCACCGGCGGCAGCTCGGGCGTCGGCCTCGCCACGGTCCGCGCCCTGCTCGACGAGGGCGCCCGCGTCGCCACCTGCGGCCGCGACGCCGGCCGGCTCGCCGAGGCGGCCGCCGGCCTCGGCGCCGGGAGCGACCGTCTGCTGACCGGCGTCTGCGACGTACGGGACGCCGAAGCGGTGCGCGGATTCGTCCGCCGTGCCGCCGAGGAGTTCGGCGGGATCGACGGACTGGTCAACAACGCGGGCCAGTCCCGCATGAAAGGGCTCGACGACTCCACCGCCGAGGACTGGCGCGACGAACTGGAGCTGAAGTTCGCCGGGGTGCTCAACCCCCTCCACGCCGCGCGCCCCCATCTGGCCGCGTCCGGAGCGGCGAGCGTCGTCAACATCAACGCGGTCCTGGCCAAGCAGCCCGAGACCCGGCTGATCACGACGAGTGCGGCGCGCGCCGGAATCCTCAACCTCTCCAAGTCCCTGTCCGTCGAACTCGCCGGCGACGGAATCCGGGTCAACTCCGTCTGCCTCGGACTCGTCGACACAGGCCAGTGGACCCGCCGCCACGCGGCCGCGGAGTCCGGCCTGTCGTACGAGGACTGGCAGGCTGGGCTGGCCGGGGACAGGGGCATCGCACTGGGCCGCCTCGGCCGGGCCGAGGAGGTCGCCTACGCGGTCGTCGCCCTGCTCTCCCCCCGAGCCTCCTACATCACCGGCACCAGCATCGACGTCTGCGGCGGCGTCGGCCGCTCCATCCTCTGAGGAGACACCACCATGCGTCACGACAACGGAGGCGATCTCCTCGTCACCGTCCTGCGCGAACTCGGCATCGACACCGTCTTCGGCATCGTCAGCGTCCACAACCTGCCGCTCGTCGAAGCCGTCGACCGTGAGCTGCGGTTCGTCCCCGTCCGGCACGAGGCGTCCGCCGTCAACGCCGCCGACGCCTACGGACGCGCCCGCGGCACCCTCGGCTGCGCCCTCACCTCGACGGGCACCGGCGCGGGCAACGCGGCCGGATCCCTCATCGAGGCGCTCAGCGCGGGCAGCTCCGTGCTGCACGTCACCGGCCAGGTCGAGAGCGAATTCCTCGGCAGCGGAAGGGGGTTCATCCACGAGACCAAGGACCAGCTCGGCATGCTGGAGGCCGTCTCCGCCCACGCCGCGAGCATCCCGGACGCGGCACAGGCGGGCCGGATCCTGCGCGAGGCCGCGCGCTCGGCGCTGACCGCGCCCGGTGGCCCCGCCAGCGTCGAGTGGCCGATCGACCTCCAGTACTCCGCGCAGACCGACGAACCCGCTGAGCACGCGGAGACGGCCCCGGCGGCCCCCACGGAGAGCGAACTCGCCGCATCGGGAGCCCTCCTGGCCTCCGCCCGCCGCCCGCTCGTCTGGGCCGGCGGCGGCGCGAACACCGCCCGCGGTGAACTGGCCAGGCTGCTGGAGGCGACCGGCGCCGGACTGATCACCTCCAACTCCGGCCGGGGCAGCGTCCCCGAGGACCACGAGCAGGTCATCGGGAACTTCGCCACCACACCCGCGGTGCGCGCCCTCCTCAGGGACGCGGACGTCCTGCTCACCGTCGGCACGCACTTCCGGTCGAACGAGACCGCCGACTACACCCTGGAACTCCCCGGGGCCCACCTCCAGATCGACATCGAGGCAGCCGCCCTCGGCAGGGTCTACCCGGCCACCCACGCCCTGCGCGGAGACGCCGCCGCCACCCTCACCGCCCTCCTGCCGTACGCCCGGACCGCCGAACCCGGCTGGACGGAGCGCGTCACCTCCGTACGCACCGAGGTGCGCGCGACCCTGCACGACAACATCGGGCCGCAGGCCGCGATCTGCGACGCGATCCGTGCCGCCCTGCCCCGTGAGGCCGTCGTCGCCCGCGACGTCACCATCCCCTCCAGCAGCTGGGGCAACCGGCTCCTGGAGATGTACGACCCCAAGGACAACGTCTTCCCGCGCGGCGGAGGCATCGGACAGGGCCTGGGCATGGGGATCGGCGCGGCGCTCGCCCGGCCCGGTGCGCCCACCGTCGTGATCGCCGGTGACGGCGGGCTCGCCGTCCACCTCGGCGAACTCCTCACCCTCGCCCAGGAGCGGCCCCGCCTCACCCTGATCGTCTTCGACGACGGCGGCTACGGCGTCCTGCGCAACATGCAGGACCGCCACAGCGAGCGCCGCTCCGGGGTCGACCTGACCACACCGGACTTCGAGCTGCTCGCCCGTGCCTGCGGACTGCCGTACGCCCGCATCTCCGCGGAGGAGCAGGCCGGGCCGGTGCTCACCGAGGCCATCGGTTCCGACGGCCCCACGCTCGTCGAGGTCGACCTGAACGCCCTCGGCCCGATGAAGAACCCGTTCACCCCGCCCGTGAGGATCCCGGGCCAGTAGCCCGGCCGCCCGAACTGCCGGTAAGGAGGCAACAGACCATGAGCGAGGAATCGCTGCGGCTGACCGTCCGTCGTATGACCTGGGAGGCCGAGGGAGTCCTGTCCGTCGAGCTGGTCCACCCCGACGGCAAGCCCCTGCCCGCCTGGACCCCCGGCGCGCACCTCGACGTGCACGCCGGCGGCCAGGTCCGCCAGTACAGCCTGTGCGGCGACCCGCACGCTCCGGACGTCTACCGGATCGGGGTGCTCCACGAGCCGGCCTCGCGCGGCGGTTCGCGCTTCGTACACACCCAGCTGCGGCCCGGCCAGCAGATCACGGTCTCCGAGCCGCGCAACCACTTCGCGCTGGAGGAAGCCGACGCCTATGTGTTCGTCGCCGGTGGCATCGGGATCACGCCGCTGCTGGCCATGGCCCGGGAGGCGGCCCGCCGGGGCGCCGCGTGGCGGATGGTCTACGGCGGCAGGAGCCGGGCCTCCATGGCGTTCACCGGCGAACTCGACGCGCTCGGCGGCGACGTCACCCTCGTCCCGCAGGACGAACACGGGCACATCGACCTGGACACCCAGCTCGCCGGCCTGCCCGACGGCACCCTGCTGTACTCCTGCGGACCCGAACCGCTCCTCGCGGCCGTCGAGCAGCGCTGCCCCGCGGACCGGCTCCGCCTGGAGCGCTTCGCCGCGCCGACGGTGGAGCGCGCCGGCGACGACGAGGCGTTCGAGGTCGAGTGCCGCACCTCCGGGCTGACGCTCACCGTCGGCGCCGGGACGTCCGTCCTGGAGGCCGCCGAAGGCGCCGGGCTCGCCGTGGAGAGCTCGTGCCGCGACGGGATCTGCGGATCCTGCGAGACCAGGGTGCTCGAAGGCACCCCCGACCACCGCGACTTCCTGCTCAGCGAGGCCGAGCGGGCCGCGGGCGCCTCGATGATGATCTGCGTCTCGCGGTGCGCCTCCGGCCGGCTCGTCCTCGACCTGTGAACCTTCCCCGCACTCAGGAGACACCGTGACCGACACCTGGCCGTACCTGGACGTCCACCAGTCCCGTACGCACGAGCCCACCCCCTACGAGTACAAGCTCGCCGCCACCCTCGAAGAGGTCTTCACCCGTGAGGGCCACGAACTCGCCGACGTGGTGCGCGGGCTCAACGCCCGCCAGGTCCACGCCGCCGACGGCAGCCCGTGGACCGAGGAGTCCTTCCGCGCCGAGATGAACCGACTGGGAGCCTGACCATGACGCTGTCGTCCTCCGCCACCGCGGACCACATCTACGCCACCGGCCTGCGCAACCAGTGGCACCCGGTCGTCCCCTCGCACTTCGTCGCCCCTGGCGCGATGCGCAAGGTGACCGCACTCGGCGAGCAGTGGCTGCTCTTCCGGCGCTCCGACGGAGCACTGTCCATGCTCGCCGACCGCTGTCCTCACCGCGGAGCCCCGCTCTCCCTCGGCAAACACCTCGGTGACCGGGTCGCCTGCTGGTACCACGGTGTCGAGGTCGAACCCGACGGCACGGTCTCCTCCGTGCCCGGGCTGCCCGGCTGCAGCCTCGAGGGCAAGAAGCTGGTGACCTCGCTGCCCGTGCGCGAGGTCGCCGGTGCGGTCCTCGCGTACTTCGGGGACGAGGAGCACCCCGAGCCCGCCGAACTCACCCTTCCGGAGCCGCTGACGGACCCCGAGGTGGACGCCTTCCTCTGCTACGCGGAGTGGGACGCGCCCTGGCGGTACGCCGTGGAGAACCTGCTCGACCCCATGCACGGGGCGTTCCTGCACCACGACTCACACACCATGTTCGACGGCGACACCACGGCCAAGTTCCGCATCAGGGAGACCGCCCGCGGCTACTTCTTCGAGAAGACCGACCAGCGAGGCGTCAACTTCGACTGGGTGGAGCTCTGCCGCACCGGAGTCGACTGGGTCGACCTCTCCATCCCGTACCCGCCCTCGGCCGGCCCCGGAGGCCCGTTCGGAATCGTCGGAATGGTCTGCCCGGTGGACGGGCGGCGCAGCGGCGTCTTCTTCTGGCGCTACCGCCGGGTCCAGGACTGGCAGCGCGCGTCCTGGCGCTTCCTGTACCGGACGCTGATCGAGCAGCGCCACTGGGACGTCCTGGAACAGGACCGCGTCATGCTGGAGGCCATGCCGGCCGACGCCGACCAGCGCGAGAACCTCTACCAGCACGACCTGGGCGTGGTCCGGCTGCGCCGCCTCTACCGCGCGGAGGCCGAGGCCCAGTCGACGGCGGGAGCCTGAACGTCCGCGCGCGGACGTTCACCCGGTCAGGGTGCCCGAGGCGCCGACGGGCTGTCAGGGCACGGCCGGAACGGGGCGCGGCGCGGCCCGGCCGGCCCGCCCGGCCGCGCCCGGCGGGGCGGTGACGCCGGCCGGGCCGTCGCCGGCCCTGCCGCGTTCGAGGTGGGTGTGGACCCGGCGCAGCAGGGCGGCGAACAGGTCGCGCTCCTCCCGCGTCAAGGGGGCGAGCAGATCCGCCTCGGTGGCGGACACGCCGGAGTTCAGCCGTGCCAGCGCGCGTCTGCCGGCGGACGTCAGCGCGACCTCGATGCGACGGCGGTCCGAGGGGTCGCGGGCGCACTCGACATAGCCGGCCCTGTCCAGATCGGTGACGCTCCTCGTCAGGTCGCTCTGGTTCATGTCCAGCCGTGAGGCGAGATCGCCCTTGGACAGCCGCCCGGCGTCGTCCAGCATGGCCAGGATGGTGAGGTGCCACAGCCGCAGCCCGTGGGCCGTCAGCGTGTCGGTGAGCCTGCGGCGTGCGGCCTTTCCCGTCGCGTACATGAGGTAGGCGTTGAGGTCCAGCACGCTCGACGGGGTCACGCCCACGGCGCCGGGACCGGTGACCGCCCCCGGGGAGCTCGGCTGCTGCAACTTTCCTCCTGACATGGCCGAGGCTCCGGAGGAGGACCGGCGCACCGGCCCGGCGGCCGGGGGCGCCGCACGGGACCTCGGCGGAACAACGAAGGGGCAATTCTTAGTAAAGCAAGCCTAACCTAAGCATGCAATGCCCGTCGAGTGCAGAGCAGTTGATGGCGTGATGGTCGCACGTCCACCCGGACCGCCTGTTCGACAGGGAGCATTAATGAGGTTAGCTTTACCTAAGTTCAGACGCGGCTGCCCTCGGTCGGTGGTCCCTGTCCTGGGTCCCCGGTGCCCACCGAGCCGCCGCCCCCGGCACGATGGGAGTGACATGTCACAGGGTTCACCCGGCGACGCACCACCGGTCCACGACCTCATAGGAATCGGCTTCGGGCCGTCCAACGTGGCCATGGCGATCGCGCTCACCGAGCGCAATTCACGCGTCGGCAGGCAGCAGGCCGTCACCGCTCAGTTCTTCGAGAGACAGCCTCGGTTCGGCTGGCACCGGGGAATGCTGATCGACGACGCGACGATGCAGGTGTCCTTCCTCAAGGACCTGGTGACGCTCCGGAACCCGTCGAGTGAGTTCAGCTTCCTGTGCTATCTGCAGAGCGAGGGGCGCCTGGTCGACTTCGTCAACGGCAAGAGCCTCTTCCCTCTGCGGGTCGAGTTCCACGCCTACTTCGAATGGGCCGCCGCCAAGGTGGACGACATGGTGTCCTACGGGCACGAGGTCCTCGCCGTGACCCCCGTCGTGCGCGACGGAGTGGTGGAGTACGTGGACGTGACGTCGCGTTCGGGTGCGGAGGTCGTGGTGCACCGCGCGCGCAACCTCGTGATCGGTACGGGCCTGCGCCCCCAGATGCCCGAAGGCGTCGGGCGCACGGACCGGATCTGGCACACCTCCGACCTGCTGGCGCGGGTGGACGGCCTGGACGGGGCCGAGCCGCCGTCCCGCTTCGTGGTGGTGGGGGCGGGGCAGAGCGCCGCCGAGAACGTGGCCTATCTCCACCGGCGCTTCCCGGAAGCCGAGATCTGCGCGGTCTTCTCCCGCTACGGCTACAGCCCCGCCGACGACAGCGGCTTCGCCAACCGGATCTTCGACCCCGGCGCGGTCGACGAGTACTTCACGGCGCCGGACGAGACCAAGCGCAAGCTGATGGGCTATCACGCCAACACCAACTACGCCGTGGTGGACATCGACCTCATCGACGACCTCTACCGCACGGCGTACCAGGAGAAGGTCCTCGGGACGGAGCGGCTGCGGTTCCTCAACGTCTCCCGCGTCGTGGACGCGGTGGAGACGCCGGACACGGTCCGCACCACGGTCGAGTCCCTGGTCACCGGGGAACGCACGACCCTCGACGCCGACGTCGTCGTCTACGCCACCGGCTATCTTCCCGCCGACACCCTGGGCCTCCTGGGGGAGGTGGGCGAGCACTGCCTGCTCGACGGCCAGGGCCGGGTCCGGGTCGAGCGCGACTACCGCGTGGCGACCGATCCCGCCCTGCGGTGCGGCGTCTACCTGCAGGGCGGCACGGAACACACCCACGGCATCACGTCGTCCCTGCTGTCGAACACCGCGATCAGGGTGGGGGAGATCCTCGACTCGATCGTCGAGCGCGGGCGGAACGACGAGGCCGGCCGCCAGTACGACGCGGTCGGCGAGGCCGGCGCCCACCTCTGAGACCGGGCCCTTCTGAGGTCGGGCCCCCTCTGAGACCGGCCCCCTCTGAGACCGCCCCCCTCTGAGGCCGGGCCCTCTCTGAGGCCGGGCCCTCTCTGAGGCCGGGCCCTCTGAGACAGGCCCCCCGTGTCCGGCCGGTCGACGAGGCTCCTCCGCCGCCCCGGCCGTCCGGCGACGCGATGCGGCCGTGCCCGCCGACACACCGTCGGCGGGCACGAGCCGGGCGTCTCAGCCGGGAATCCTCCGACGTCCGCCCCTGGCCGCCGCGACCAGCTCGGGCACCGTCGCCAGCTTGACCCGTGGGCGGCCGTCGCGGCGCCCCAGGGCCAGCTCGGCGCGCTCGATCGCCGCCAGGCCGCGAGCGTCCACAACCCGCTTGTTACGGCGCCTCACGAGCCGCTGGAACGCCTTCGCCCCTTGCTCGGGAGCGGGCAGCGCGCCGCCGACGGCATCGTCCAGCAGGGTGCCCACGGTCTCCGCGGCGCAGGTGCGGTTGGCCCCGATGCCCCCCGTGGGGCCGCGCTTGATCCATCCCACGACATAGGTCCCCGGCCGTCCCGTCACCCGGCCGCCCTCGTGGGGAACGGTGCCCGTCGCCTCGTCGAACGGCAGGCCCGGGACCGGCGTCCCGCGCTGGCCGACGGCCCGCAGCAGCAGCCCGGCCGGGATCTCCAGGCCGCTCGTGCCGCCGTCGGCCACGCCGCTCGTGTCACCGTTCCGGCCGTTCGCGCCGTCCGTGACCCGGACAGCGCCCACGGCCGTGTCACCGAGCGCTTCCACCGGCGCCGAGTGGAAGCGGAAGACGATGCGGCGGCCTTCCGGCGGCGGCTCCGACCAGTCCACCGCCTCCCGGGTGACGCCCCGCAGCAGCGCGGCCCGGTCGTCCGGCCCCGCGGCGTCGATGGCCGCGCCGGTCCGCGGGTCGTGGCCGTCGACGACCAGTTCCACGCCGTCCAGATGCTTGAGCGCGAGCAGTTCGGACCGGGTGTACGCCGCGTCCTCGGGCCCCCGGCGCCCCAGGATCACGACCTCGCGCACCGAGCCGGCGCGCAGGGCCTCCAGTGCGTGACCGGCGATGTCCCCCTCGGCCAGTGCCTCGGGTTCGGAGACCAGGATCCGTGCCGCGTCGAGGGCGACGTTCCCCGTGCCGACCACCACGACCCTCTCGGTCGACAGGTCCACGGCGTCCGGAGCGACCTCGGGGTGGGCGTTGTACCAGGAGACGAAGGTCGTCGCGCAGATGCTGCCGGTCAGGTCCTCGCCGGGAATCCCCAGCCGGCGCCCGGCCGAAGCGCCCACCGCGTAGACCACCGCGTCGTGGTGCGCGGCGATCTCCTCCGGGGTGATGTCCCGGCCCACCTCCACGCCGAGGTGCATGCGCACCCTCGGGTGGGTGTGGAATCTGGCGAAGGCGTCACCCGCCCTCTTCGTCGACAGGTGGTCGGGCGCCACACCGTAGCGGATGAGGCCGCCGGCGACGGGCAGCCGGTCGATCAGCGTCACCTCCGCGCTCGTGTGGAGCAGCAGGTCCTCGGCGGCGTACATCCCGGCCGGCCCGGTGCCCACCACCGCGACCCGCAGCGGCGCGAAGTCCGACGGCAGGCTGCGCTCGAAGGACGGCTCACCCCACACGTGGAAGTTCGGTACCGCCGGAGCCTGCTCGGCCTGCCGGTCCGCGAAGTACGCCGCGTTGAGCGGGCCGTACTCCTGCTGCGAGGCGGGGAGGCTGTCCACCGGGAAGACGGCTTCCACGGGGCAGGCGTCGGCGCAGGCACCGCAGTCGATACAGGACTTCGGATCGATGTACAGCATCTCCGTCCGGCCGAAATCCGGTTCCTCCGGCGTCGGATGGATGCAGTTGACGGGGCAGACCGATACACAGGTGGCGTCGCTGCAGCACGTCTGGGTGATGGCGTAGGTCATGTCGTCCGCTCAGATCAGATGGGCACGCTTGTAGAACATCAGCGCGGGCTTGGTGAGCAGGCGGGCCGAGGCCAGGAAGTCCATGAGGCCCGAACAACTGGAGCGCATCATCGACTTGTGGTGCTCGTTCGCCCTGGCCTCGCCGATGGCACGCTTCCCGTCGAGCCCCGCGTTGGCGTAGACGTCCTTGTTCACCATGCTGGTGACGATGACGTAGGACGCGATCGCTATGACGAGCGCGTTGATCCGGCGCCGCACCGGGCCGGCCCCGCTGAGGTGCTTGCGGGTCTCGGCGCGGGCGAACTTCATGTGCCGGGACTCCTCGACGACATGGATGTTGTTGATGGTGCGGACGAAGGGCACGACCCGCTCGTCCCGCATCCAGTCGCGCTGCATGACGTCGAGGACCTCCTCGGCGACGAGGATCGCGGCGTACGCGGCCTCACCGAACGCGAGGGTCTTGAAGGCCCGCCCCAGCTCGACCGCGAGCCGGTGAGGCCGGTAGGGCGGGGCGCCCAGCTTCTGCGCACCGCGGGCGAACATGATCGAGTGCCGGCACTCCTCGGCTATCTCGGTCAGCGCCCACTGGACGTCCGCGCTCGTGGGATCCTTCGCGTAGACGTCCCGCAGGACCATCTGCTGGAGGATCATCTCGAACCAGATGCCGGTGCTGGCCACCGAGGCGGCCTCCTGCCGCGTCAGTTCCCTGCGCTGCTCCTCGGTGAGCTCTCCCCAGTACGCGGTGCCGTACAGGGTGCTCCACTCCGGACTCGCGCCGTGGAACCCCTTGTCCAGGGGCGTGTCCCAGTCGACCTCCGTGGCGGGGTCGTACGCCAGCGTGGCGGCCGATTCGAGCAGGCGGCGGGTGAGGTGGTCCTCGGGCGGCCGGTCCTCTGCATCCGGTCGAACGGTGCTGCTTGCCATGGTGCGGCTCCTCGGTTCGTCAGCGATGTCCTTGGTGCTGTCGCATGAGCATGTAAGTGATGGCTCGTCATATGCAGTGCTGCTCGCCGGACATGGCGGCAGCAGTGGGCGGGGTCCGGCACCGGCCCCGGCCCGTGCGGCCCTCCGTCCCTCTTGTTAGACGGAAGGTATAGCAAGGATGCCGGGTGGGCCTACCCCCCAGTAAGGAATGTGAGCCGATCCCCGCGATATCTCCTCGCGTGTGCCCTGCACCCGGGCCCCGGCGGCCGGTCCGGGCCGCGAAAGCAGGGCGCGTGTTCGTCATGTCGAACATTGTTCGCAATTTCAGCGCGAGTCATTGACGCCGCCTTTTCCCGCGCCTACGGTCCCGTCCGAAGTCACGGGCGCGCGTCGAGATTTCGAACGTGCCGCCTCCCCTTCACGCGTCCCCGCACCTCAGAGACGAGTCGAGACGAGCCGCCATGCAACCACCCCTCCTCAGCCGGCGCCGAGCCCTCGCGGGCGGTGCCGGCGTCCTGGCCGCCGCCGGAGCCCTGGGCTCACTGTCCGGCTGCGCCGCCCCCGCCACCGCCGCGGGCCCGGGACAGACCCTGCTGCGGTTCTGGCATCTGTTCGGCGGCGGCGACGGCGTCAACATGCAGGGCATGCTGGACGACTTCCGGACCGGGCACCCGGACATCGCCCTGGAAGCCTCGACCCTGCAGTGGGGCGCCCCGTACTACACCAAGCTCGGCATGGCCGGTGCCGGAGGGCGGGCGCCGGAGCTCGCCGCCCTGCACCTCGCCCGGCTCGCGGGCTTCGCCCCCGGCAGGCTCCTCGACCCCTTCGACCTCGGCCTGCTGGCCGAACACGGCGTGAAGGAGCAGGACTTCCCCCCGGACATCTGGCGCCGCGGCCAGGTCGGCGGGAAGCAGTACGCCGTCCCGCTCGACACCCACCCCTTCGTCCTCTACTACCAGACCGAGGTCTGCGAGAAGGCCGGACTGATGGCGGGCGGCCGGCTCAAGCCGATCAGCGGCGCGGACGAGTTCGCCGACGCCCTGCGCGCCGCGAAGAAGGCGACCGGGCAGCCGGGTCTGGTCACCGAGACGCTCGGGCCCGACTGCATCACCCCGTGGCGCCTCTTCTCCAGCTTCTACGCCCAGACCGGCGGCACCGTGCTCTCCGAGGACGGCAAGCGCATCGCGCTCGACGACGCCAAGGCGCTCCGGGTGCTGGAGTACCTGGCCCGTCTCGTCGAGGACGGGCTGATGGTGCGCCGCGTCGACTACGCGGGATCCATCGGCGTCTTCAACGGCGGGAAGACCGCCTTCCACCTCAACGGCGAATGGGAGATCAGCACCTTCAAGACCACGGGGCTCCCGTGCTCGATGACCCGCATCCCGGCGCTCTTCGGCACGGCCGCCACCCAGGCCGACTGCCACGCCTTCGTCCTGCCGCACCAGGCGGACCGCGGCGGAGCACCGAACGAGGCCGCGCACGCCCTGGTCGCCTGGATGCTCAAGCACTCCGTGGCCTGGGCCGAGGGCGGGCACGTGCCCGCCTATCTGCCGGTGCTGGACGATCCGGCGTACCTCGCCCTGAAGCCCCAGTCCGAGTACCGCACCGTGATCGACGACGTGGCGCTGGACGAACCCGCGTGGTTCGCGGGCTCCGCCTCCCGGATGTGGATCGAGCTCGGGGCCGTGTTCTCCGGGGTCCTCACCGGCTCCCGGAGTCCGGGCAACGCCCTGACCGAGGCCAAGACGCGGCTGCGGAAACTCCTCGACACCCGCAACCCCCTCCCGGGAGCCTCGTCATGACCTCCACCACCGCGGCGGCGCCCGCACCCGTGGCGAAGCCCTCCGACCGGGCGGCCGGCCGCCCGGCCCGCACGGTGCGCAGGAAGTGGACCGAACACGGTCTCGTGTTCATCGCGCCCTTCCTCCTCGTGTACGCCATGTTCCTGATCTGGCCGCTGATATCCGGCCTTGGCATGAGCCTGACCAGCGAGAACATCACCGGCAGTGGAGGGGAGTTCGTCGGCCTCGACAACTACGCCGAGGCCGTGCGCGACCCCGACGTGTGGTCCTCGCTGTGGAACACCGTCTGGTTCACGGTCCTGTCCACCGTCCCCCTCGTCGTGGTCGGCCTCGTCCTGGCACTCCTCGCCCACCAGTTGCGGGTCGTGCAGTGGCTGTGGCGGCTCAGCTGGTTCGCGCCGTTCCTGCTGCCGTCCGGTGTCGTCTGCCTGCTCTTCCTGAACATGATCCTGCCCTCCGGCTTCGGGCTCGCCGACCAGATGCTGGCCGCCGTCGGGCTGACACCGGAGATCGGATGGCTGACCGACGAGCGGTACGCCATGCTCAGCATCGTGGCGACCACCGTCTGGTGGACCGTCGGCTTCAACTTCCTGCTCTACCTCGCGGCCCTGCAGGCCATCCCGGCGCATCTCTACGAGGCCGCCGAACTGGACGGAGCCGGCGCCTGGAAGCGCCTGAGGCACATCACCCTGCCGATGCTCACCCGCACCACCGGCCTGGTCGTGGTCCTCCAGGTCCTGGCCTCACTGAAGATCTTCGACCAGGTCTACATCATGACCGGCGGCGGCCCCGACGACTCCACCCGGCCGATCCTCCAGTACGTCTACCAGCAGGGCTTCACGGGCTACCGCATCGGCTACGCCTCGGCCGTCTCGTACATCTTCTTCGCCCTGATCCTGACCGTCTCCCTGGTGCAGCCGCTGCTGTCCCGGCGCCGAGCTGAGGAGGCCGCGAAGTGAGCGGTTCCACCACCGTCACCACCCGCCCCGCCCCGAGGTCCGAGCGGTCCGACGCCGGGGGCCGCCGCCCGCGATGGACACCCGGCAGGACGGTCCTGCTGGTCATCGCCCTGCTCCTCACCGCCGCCTGGCTGCTGCCGCTGGCCTGGGCCGTCGCCACCTCCCTCAAGCCGGAGGGCGACACGACGAAGACACCGCTCTCCTGGATCGGTTCGCGCATCACGTTCGACGCGTACAGCAAGGTCTGGGAGTCGGGCGACCTGATGGTCTGGCTCATGAACTCGGCGTACATCTCCGTCATGACCACCCTGCTGACCGTCGTGACCTGCGCGATGGCCGCGTACGGATTCACCCGCACCGACTTCCGTGGCCGGCGGCTGCTCTACGGGCTGGTGCTCGCCGGCATCATGGTGCCTCCGCAGGTCCTCATCGCGCCGCTGTTCCGCGAAATGGTGCAACTCGGCCTCGTCGACACGTACTGGGGCGTGATCCTGCCCCAGGTCGCCGTGCCCGCCATGGTGTTCATCCTCGTGAAGTTCTTCGAGGGCGTCCCCCGCGAGCTGGAGGAGGCGGCCTTCGTCGACGGCGCCGGCCGCTGGCGGGTGTTCTGGACGATCGTCATCCCGCTGTCCCGGCCCGTGCTGGCCGCCGTCGCGATCTTCACCTTCATCTCCACCTGGAACAACTTCCTCTGGCCGTTCCTCGTGACCACCGACCCGGGCGGCATGACCCTGCCCGTCGGTCTCGTCAACGTCCAGTCGACCTTCGGGGTGCGCTACGCCCAGATCATGGCCTCGCTCGTGATCGCCGGGACACCGCTCCTGATCGTCTTCGCGTTCTTCCAGCGGCAGATCGTGCGCGGGATCGCGCACACCGGCCTCGCCGGCCAGTAGCGGCGACACTCCGCCCGACGGCCCGTCCGGACACCGGCCACCGCGTCCACACGGGCCGTCAGGCGATGTCGGCGCCCCGCGCCAGCAGCAGCGCCACATCCACCGACGCCACCGCCACCGTCCCCGCGAGCGCCGTCTTGCGCCAGGCGGCCCCGGCCGGCCGTGGACCGGCGCACGCGGTCGTCGCCGCCACGGCGCAGAGAGCGACCCCGCAGAGCACGGCGACACCCGCTCCACCCGGCGCCCCCGGGGGGCCCAGGACCAGCACCGCCGTGGCCGCCGACAGCGGGACCGGCAGCAGCAGCCGGGTGCGGACCGGACCCAGCCGCTGGGGCAGACCGCGGATGCCCGCCCGCAGGTCCGCCTCGATGTCCGGCAGCACGTCGCCCAGATGGGCCGCCACGCCGAGCAGCGCACCCGCCACCACCGCCCACCAGGCCGGCCAAGGGCCGCCCGGCAGGCTCAGGGCGACCAGGCACGGCAGGCTGCCGAAGCCGATCACGTACGGCAGCCAGGACAGCACCGTCTCCTTGAACCTCAGGTTGTACACCCACGCCCCCACGACTCCGGCCAGATGCGCCGCACCCGCGGCCCCGCCGCACGCGAGCGACAGCACCGCGCAGAGGAACAGGGCCGTGAACGCGGCGCCCCACACCACGCGCCGTCCCACCGCGCCCAGCGCCACCGGTTTCCCCGGGCGCGCGGCCTCGACGTCACGGACGGAGTCGTACGCGTCGTTGCACCATCCCACCGAGAGCTGCCCGGTCAGCACGGCGGCGGCGACCAGCACCCATCGGCCGCCCGGCGGGCCCGAACTGACGGTCAGTGCGGTGACCAGCACGGTCACCGCCACGACCGGGCCCGGATGGCAGGACAGCACCAGCGCCGCCGACACCTGTGGCAGGCGTACGGCAGGGGCGTCCGAGGGCGGCCGGTCCGTGGTGTCCACGGGGCGATGGTAGGGACACATGAGCGGACGGACACGGCAGCCGCGCGCCGCATGTGCGCCGATTCGCCCGGTTCGGTAGGCAGGATATGACCATGACCTCTCCGAAGCGGTGGCCAGGGTGACCCGGATCGCGGCCGTGCACGGGGTCCTGCCGCCCCACCGCCACACCCAGCGGGACGTCACCGACATGGTGACGCGCACCTGCCTGCCCGCGGACGCCGACCGCCGTGTGCTCGACCGGATCCACGCCAACGCGGGGGTACGCACCAGGAACACGGTGCTGCCCCTGGACCGCTACGGCGGACTGGACGGTTTCGGGGCGGCGAACGACGTGTTCATCGGCGCGGCCGTCGACCTGGGCGCCGAAGCCGTACGCGGCGCCCTGCGCAAGGCCGGACTCCGCCCCTGCGACGTGGACCTGCTGATGTTCACCTCGGTCACGGGGATCGCGGCGCCCTCCGTCGACGCGCGGCTCGTCGGCCGTCTCGGCCTGCGCCCCGACGTGAAGCGGCTCCCCGTCTTCGGCCTTGGCTGCGTCGCCGGAGCCGCCGGGGTGGCGCGGCTGCACGACTACCTGCTCGGCCACCCCGGACAGGTGGCCGTGCTGCTCTCCGTCGAACTCTGCTCCCTGACCTTCCAGCGTGACGACGCGAGCCCCGCCAACATGGTCGCGACCGCGCTCTTCGGCGACGGCGCGGCGGCGGCGGTACTGGTGGGCGGGAGCCATCCGGCGCCGGCGCGGGGACCGGAGATCGTCGACACCCGCAGCCGCCTGTACCCGGACACCGGACACGTCATGGGCTGGGACATCCGGGGCTCCGGCTTCACCGTGGTGCTGGACCCGGCCGTCCCCGACGTCGTACGCCGGTATCTCGCCGAGGACGTCGGTGGCTTCCTGGAGCGGCACGGACTGAAACCCAAGGACGTCGCACGCTGGGTGTGCCATCCCGGCGGGCCCAAGGTCCTCGAGGCCGTCACTGATGTCCTGTCCCTGCCCGAAGACGCCCTCGACGTCACCTGGCGCTCGCTGGCCGAGGTCGGCAACCTGTCCTCCTCCTCGGTCCTGCACGTCCTGAGGGACACCATGGAGAAGCGGCCGCCCGAACCCGGGGCGCCCGGTCTGATGATGGCCATGGGTCCCGGCTTCTGCTGCGAACTGGTGCTGCTGCGCTGGTAGTCCGGAGGAACACATGATCTGGTACACCCTCCTGGTCCTGGCGGTCGCGGCCGAACGCCTCGCCGAACTCGCGGTGGCCCTGCGCAACACCCGCTGGAGCCTGGCCAGGGGCGGCACCGAAACCGGCCGCGGGCACTACCCGGTGATGGTGGCCCTGCACACCGGCCTGCTGGGCGCGTGCCTCGCCGAGACCTGGCTGGCCGACCGCCCCTTCGTCGCCTGGTCCGGCTGGAGCATGGTGGCGGTGGTGGCCGCCGCGCAGGGACTGCGCTGGTGGTGCGTCCGCACCCTGGGGCACCGCTGGAACACCCGGGTCATCGTCGTCCCCGGCCTGCCCCTGGTGACCGGAGGGCCCTACCGGTGGCTGAGCCATCCCAATTACGTGGCGGTCGCCGCCGAGGGGGCGGCTCTGCCGCTGGTGCACGGTGCCTGGATGACCGCGGTGCTGTTCACCGTGGTCAACGCCGCGCTCATGGCCGTACGCATCCGGTGCGAGGACGGCGCGCTGGCCCGCCTCGCCGGGGCGGACGTACGCGCGTGATCGACATCCTGGTGGCGGGCGGCGGACCGGCCGGTCTGTCGGCGGCGATCCGGGCCGCCTCGGCGGGCCTGGAGGCCGTCGTGGTCGAACCCCGTGCCGCGCCCGTCGACAAGGCCTGCGGCGAGGGCATCATGCCCAGCGGAGTGGCGGCCCTGCGCGCGCTGGGGGTCACTCCGGCCGGCCGTGAACTCCGTGGGATCCGCTACGTCGAGGGCCGCCGCCAGGCCGAAGCGGTCTTCCGGGGCAGCCCGGGGCTCGGCGTCCGGCGCACCGAACTGCACGCGGCCCTGCACCGGCGGGCTCAGGAGCTCGGGGTGCGCGTCGTCACGGGCAGAGTGGCGGAGGTGAGCCAGGGACAGGACAGCGTCACGGCGGCCGGGCTCACGGCCCGCTGGCTGATCGCGGCCGACGGCCTGCACTCGCCGCTGCGCCGCGAGCTCGGCCTGGAGCGGGGCGCTCGCGCACCCCGCCGTTACGGACTGCGCCGTCACTACCGGATCGCCCCCTGGACCGACTTCGTGGAAGTCCACTGGTCGCGCCACGGCGAGGCGTACGTGACACCGGTGGGGGAGGGGCTGGTGGGTGTCGCCGTCCTCAGCCGCCACCGGTGCTCCCACGAGCAGCACCTCGCCGCCTTCCCCGCCCTGGCCCGTACGCTCCGGGGCCTGGAGGCCGGCCCCGTACGCGGCGCGGGCCCCCTGCGCCAGAGCGCGAGCGCACCCAGAGCCGGCCGGGTCCTGCTGGCCGGCGACGCGGCGGGCTACGTCGACGCACTGACCGGCGAGGGCGTCGCCCTGGCGGCGGCCACCGCGTCCGCGGCGGTCGACTGCCTGGTCGCCGGACGGCCCGAGGCCTACCCCGCGCGGTGGGCGCGCCTTACACGGCGCCACCGTCTGCTCACCGGAGCGCTGCTGGGGGCCGCCGGGCATCCGCTGACCGCCGGACTGATCGTGCCCGCCGCCCACCGACTGCCCCCGCTCTTCGATGCCGCGGTGCGCGCCCTGCAATAGCCGCCCCCGGCCAGGAGTTCCCGGGCTCTGCCATCCTGTCCGGGTGCCGCCCACACCCCGTACACCGCAGCCCGTCACCCCCGATGCGCCGCACCCGTCGATGCGCCCGCTGATGACGCAGTCGTGGCTGGACCTGGCGTTCCTGCACTGGGCCGCGGACCCGGCGGACGTGGCCCCGCTGCTGCCCGCCGGAACCGTGGCGGACACCCTGGACGGGGTCACCTACGTCGGACTCGTGGCCTTCCGGATGTACCGCGTCGGATGGCTCCGCCTCCCCGGCATCCCCTACCTGGGCACCTTCCCCGAGACCAACGTCCGCCTGTACTCCAGGGACGCGCACGGCAGGCGAGGGGTCGTCTTCCGCTCGCTCGACGCCTCCCGGCTGATCCCCGTCGCCGTCGCCCGGAGCGCCTTCCGGCTGCCGTACGTATGGTCCCGGATGGAGATCCGGCGCGAGGCGGACACGCTCACCTACACCAGCCGGCGGCGCCTGCCCGGGCCCAGGGGCGCACACAGCCGGATCGTGGTGCGCGCCGGGGCCCGGATCGACACGCCCAGCGAACTCGAACACTTCCTGACCGCGCGCTGGGGCATGCACACCACCTTCCACGGACGGACGGTGTACCTCCCCAACGCCCACCCCCGGTGGCCCCTGCACCGCGCACAGCTCCTCGCGTGCGACGAGAGCCTGGTGACGGCCGCGGGACTGCCCGCGCCCACCGGGGCTCCGCTGAGCGTGCTGTACTCGCCCGGGGTCCCGGTGCGCTTCGGCCGGCCGAAGCGCCCGTAGAACCCGGCGACGGTCCGGCCGTGGCCGCCGGCCGCGGTCCACGGCACGCCGCCGAGCAGGCCGACGCCGCTCGTACCGCCCATGGTCCCGGTCGTCGCCGCCCTCCTCGCCGGGCAGGCCCTGATCCCGGTGCGGGATCCGGAACCGCCTGACGGGCGCGCCGGAGACCGGAGCCGCCGCGCACGGCTCGCCCGGCGTATGGCCAGGGTGTAAAAAGGGGGACATGGCCGGACGCTACGGCCGCCCGCGTTCGTTTCTCCGGATGAGAAGCCTCGCTGGTCAGGTCTTTCTCCTGCAGGTGGCGATCGTGGTGCTGATCGTCGCTGCCGCCGTGGCCGCGCTCGTGCTGCAGTCCCGTGCCGACAGCGAACGCGAAGCCCGCAACCGCTCCGTCGCCGTGGCCGAGACCTTCGCGAACGCACCGGGCACGGAAGCCGCTCTGAGGAGTCCCGATCCCACCGCCGTGCTGCAGCCGAAGGCCGAGGCGGCGCGGAAGGGATCCGGCGTCGACTTCATCGTCGTCACCGGCCGCGACCTCATCCGCTACACCCACCCGCTGCCCGACCGGATCGGCAAGAAGTTCGTCGGCGAGGTGGAACCCGCCCTGAGGGGCCACGTCGTGACCGAGGAGATCGACGGCACCATCGGGCCGCTCGTCCAGGCGGTGGTACCCGTCTTCGGACCCGGGGGCAAGGTGATCGGCCTCGTGTCCGCCGGCATCACCATCAAGAACGTCAGCGGGGTCACCGAGGGCCAGTTCCCCCTCCTGTTCGGCTCCGCCGCGGGGATACTCCTGCTCACGACGGGAGGCACGGCACTCGTCACCAGACGCCTGAAACGCCAGACCCACGGTCTCGGGCCGACCGAGATGACCCGCATGTACGAGCATCACGACGCCGTTCTCCACTCCGTGCGGGAGGGAGTGCTCATCGTCGGCGGGGACGGACGGCTGCTGCTGGCCAACGACGAGGCGCGAAGGCTCCTCGGTCTCCCTCCGGACGTCGACGGAAGGCCCGTCGAGGAGCTCGGGCTCGACCCCGGCACGACCGGCCTGCTGACCTCGGGGCGCAGCGCGACCGACGAGGTGCACTCCGTGGGCGACCGGCTCCTCGCCGTCAGCCAGCGGTCCACCGACCGCAACGGTGGACCCCCCGGCAGCGTGACGACCCTGCGGGACACCACGGAGCTGCAGGCCCTCACCGGCAAGGCCGCCCTGGCGCGCGGCCGGCTGAAACTCCTCTACGACGCGGGCACGGAGATCGGCACCGCCCTGGACGTCGTCCGGACGTGCGAGGAGCTGGCGGAATTCGCCACGTCCAGATTCGCCGACTACGCCACGGTCGACCTGGCCGAGGGGGTGCTGCGCGGTGAGGAGCCCACAGCCGTCCGCGCCGGCACCGAGGGCCTGCGCCGCTCGGCCTTCAGCGGCATGCGGGAGGACACTGGCCTGTACCCCCTGGGGTCGGTGATCCGGTTCCTGCCGAGCACGCAGATCGGCGCGGGGCTGCTCAGGGGGGACGCCGTCCTCGACACCGATCTGACCCTGCGCTCCGGCTGGCAGCAGCAGCATCCGGAACGCGCCGAGCGCATCATGGAGTCCGGGTTCCACTCCCTGATGGCCGTCCCGATGCGCGCCAGGGGAGTGATGCTCGGTGTGGCCATGTTCTGGCGGGCGCAGAAGCCGGAGCCGTTCGAGGACGAGGACCTCTCCGTCGCGGAGGAACTCGTCGCCCGCGCCGCGGTGAGCATAGACAACGCCCGCCGCTACTCACGCGAGCACAACGTGGCGGTCACCTTGCAGCGCAGCCTGCTGCCGCAGGGCCTCCCAGACCAGAGCGCCATCGACGCCGCCTACCGCTACCTTCCCGCGCAGGCCGGACTCGGCGGGCTGGGCGGGGTCGGCGGCGACTGGTTCGACATCATCCCGCTGCCCGGCGCCCGGGTGGCCCTCGTGGTCGGGGACGTCGTGGGGCACGGGCTGCACGCCGCCGCCACCATGGGGCGCCTGCGCACCGCGGTCCACAACTTCTCCACCCTGGACCTGCCCCCCGACGAACTGCTCTGGCACCTGGACGAGCTCGTCGCCCGCATCGACCAGGACGAGTCGGCCGAGGGCTCGGAGGGAGGAGGCGGAGTCACCGGGGCGACCTGCCTCTACGCGATCTACGACCCGGTGTCCGGGCGCTGCAGCATGGCCCGGGCCGGTCACCTCCAGCCGGTGATCGTCGGCCCCGACGGCAGCGCCGCCTTCGCCGACGTACCCGGCGGCCCGCCCCTGGGGCTGGGCGGCATGCCCTTCGAGACCCTCGACATGCGGATCCCGGAGAACAGCCGCCTGGTGCTCTACACGGACGGGCTCGTGGAGGAGAGGCACCGAGACATCGACGAGGGGCTCGAACTGCTGCGCGGCACCCTGGCCGGGCACCCCGACCGCACGCCGGAGGAGACCTGCGAGGCGGTCCTGCGCGTACTCGTGCCCGCACGCGCCCGTGACGACGTCGCCCTGCTCGTCGGCCGCACCCTCCGGCTCGCCGCCGAGAACGTGGCCGAGTGGGACGTACCCTCGGACCCCTCCGCGGTCGCGGAGGTCCGCGCCCAGGTGTCCCGCAAACTGACCGAGTGGGATCTGGCCGAGGAGGCGTTCACGACGGAGCTGATCCTCAGCGAACTGGTCACCAACTCCATCCGTTACGCCACCGGCCCCATCCGAGTCCGGCTGCTCCGCGACCGGACGCTGATCTGCGAGGTCTCCGACCGCAGCAGCACCTCACCCCATCTGCGCCAGGCGGCCACCACGGACGAGGGCGGCCGCGGCCTCTTCCTCGTCGCCCAGCTGGCCGAACGCTGGGGCACCCGGTACACCGACGACGGCGGCAAGGTGATCTGGACGGAGCAGGTGCTGCAGCCCGGGATGAACGGCCCGGTGTGACACGCCGCGACCGCGTCACGTCCCCGGCCGTGCCGCCTCCCGGCGGCAGTGCAGGAAGAGGTGCGGCTCCGGTACGGCGCCGGGGTGGGCCGGTGTGAACACCGCCGTGTCCTCGTCCACGACCACGAGCCCGGCCCCGGTCGCGAGCTCCCTGAACGCCTCGGGGCCGAAGCTGGTCACCCGCACCTCCTGGCCCATGAAGACGGCGTCCACATCCTCCACGTCCAGGGGCACCGTCGCCAGGACGAGGTGCCCGCCCGGCCGGAGCGCGCCCGCCAGCCGGCGCACGAGCGAGCGCTGCTCCCCGCGCGGCATCTGCAGGAGCGAGAAGTAGACGCAGACCGCGTCGAAGCTCCCCTCCTCCAGCGGTATCCGTCGGATGTCGGCGTGCCGGAAGGCCGCCCCGGGAACCCGGCGTGACGCGAGTTCCACCATGACGGACGAGACGTCGACCCCGAGCACCTCGTGTCCCGCGGCCGCCAGGGTGTGGGCGGTGGGCCGGCCCGTTCCGCTGCCGACGTCCAGGACCCTGCTCCGCGGAGCGAGCCCTCCGAGCAGCCGGACCAGTGAGGCCTCGTGCGCGGCCGAGCCCGCGAACGCGCGCTCGTAGTCACCGCCGATGGCGTCGAACGCCGCGGCCGCCGCGTGCTGGTGTGCATCGGTCATGAGGACGTCGCCTTCCGGACGGGTACTACGGGATGCGGGCGACCGCGACGTACACGCCGCTGAACTCCGGCAGGGGAGCCGGTGTGCCGCGGAACCACTCGGGAGCCGTCACGAGCCCCGGCTCCACGATCTCCAGGCCCTCGAAGAAGCGGGTGAACTCCTCGCGGGTGCGCAGCGCGAGACGGATGCCGCCCTTGCCGTACTCGGCCGCCCCCTGTTCCCCGCGCTCGGGGTTCACGTCCGACGCCCCCTGGGAGAGCACCACGTAGCTGCCCGGGCACAGTTCGGCCGTCAGCCTGCGCACGATGCCCACGGGGTCCACGTCGTCGGGCAGGAAGTGGAGGAGACCCAGGAGCGAGAGGGCGACGGGGCGGTCGAAGTCCAGGACCTTGTGGGCGGCCTCGATGATCGTGGAGGGTTCCAGCACGTCCGCGTGCACGTAGTCGGTGGCTCCCTCCGGACTGCTGACGAGGAGGGCCTCCGCGTGCCGCAGGACGATCGGGTCGTTGTCGCAGTACACGACACGTGACGCCGGACTGATCTCCTGGGCGATCTGGTGCAGGTTCGGCGCGGTGGGTATCCCCGTGCCTATGTCGAGGAACTGGTCCACTCCCTCCCCGGCCAGCCAGGCTGTCGCACGGTTCATGAAGGCGCGGTTCTGGAAGGCCCCGGCCTTGGCCTCGGCCGGCAGGTGCTCGGCCACCGCCTGGTCCACGGGGTAGTTGTCCTTGCCGCCGAGCAGGGAGTCGTACACACGAGCCGAGTGGGGCCTGCTGGTGTCGATGGGGGGCTGAGGTGTTCCGGTCGTCATGACGTGCTCCGCTGCAGATGGGAAGGGCCGTTCCACCTGCGCAGTCTGCCAGCAACTTCCCCCCGGTGGACAGTATTTGCCCCTGCGGTGCGCTGGTGGGAGGGGTCCAGCCGGCGTCGGGGGCCCGTTCACGGGTCAGGGAGCGCCGGCCAGGTCGTGCCGGGGCACGGTCACGGTGCGGGCGCCGGTGCCACCCGGAGCCCGCATCGGGCACCTCGCGTACGGAGATCGAGTGCGGGCGCCCCCCTCACGCCCCTCCATGACCGCCGACGGGCGCGAAACGGGCACGGCGCAGGGCGAAGCGGGCATCGGCCGCACGCCCGCCGGGCCCCGTACCCCGGGCGACCAGCGCAGGGACCGGAGCTGGAACGGGCATCAACGGGCACAGCCCAGGGGGCGAGGAAGCTGGTCGTACAGCCGTTTCTGCTTGTACAAACGATGCGTGAGCCCGAACGGACGCCGGGCCGCGAAGGATCCGGACGAGAGCAAGGATGGTGTCGTGGGCACCGAGGAACGCCGGCGAGGGATACTCGAGGCCGCCCGACGGGACGGCGCGGTCGACGTGAACCGGCTGGCCGAACGGTTCGAGGTGGCCAAGGAGACCATCAGGCGCGACCTGCACACCCTCGAGGAGCACGGTCTCGTCCGGCGCACGCACGGCGGTGCGTACCCGGTCGAGAGCGCGGGCTTCGAGACCACCCTCGCGATGCGCACCACGCACCACGTGCCGCAGAAGTCACGGATCGCCACGGCCGCCGCCGAACTGCTCGGCGACGCCGAGACGGTCTTCATCGACGAGGGCTTCACCCCGCAGCTCATCGCCGAAGCCCTCCCCCGGGACCGCCCGCTGACCGTGGTCACCGCCTCCCTCGCCGTCGCGACCGTCCTCGCGGACGTCGAGAAGACCGCCGTGCTCCTCCTCGGCGGGCGTCTGCGCGGCAGCACGATGGCCACCGTCGACCACTGGGCCACCCGCATGCTCGCCGACTTCGTCATCGACCTGGCGTACGTCGGCGCGAACGGCATCTCCCGCCAGTACGGGCTCACCACCCCGGACCCGGCCGTCGGCGAGGTCAAGGCGCAGGCCATGCGCAGCGCCCGCCGCCGGGTCTTCGCCGGCGTCCACTCGAAGTTCGGAGCGGTGAGCTTCTGCCGCTTCGCCGGTGTCTCCGACTTCGAGGCCGTCGTCACCGACACCGGGCTGCCCTCGGCCGAGGCGCAGCGCTACTCCCTGCTCGGCCCGAACGTCATCCGCGTCTGACACCACGGCGAGAACGGCCCCGCCCGAACCCACCGCCCGCTCCCCGCCCCCCGTCAGGGGCCGGAGGACCGCTTCGCCGTGCCCGGAACGGTCAGGAGGACCGTCACACGGGCACCGATCCACGAGCCGCTACGACCGATCAGGAGAACTTATGCCCCACCAGCAACGACGCCGTGGGATCCGCGTGCGTGCGGTCGCGGGCACGGCAGCGATGGCCCTCCTCACCGCCGGGTGTGCCGGAGCGGGCGGCACCGCGTTCGGAGGGGGTGACGCACTGAACGTACTCATGGTGAACAACCCGCAGATGGTCGAGCTGCAGAAGCTCACCGCCGAGCACTTCACCGAGGAGACCGGCATCAAGGTCCACTTCACCGTGCTCCCGGAGAACGACGTCCGCGACAAGATCAGCCAGGACTTCTCCAACCAGGCGGGCCAGTACGACGTGGCCACCATCAGCAACTTCGAGGTCCCCTTCTTCGCGAAGAACGACTGGCTGCACCCGCTCGACGACTACGCCGCGAAGGACACCGGCTTCGACCAGGACGACATCCTCGAACCGCTGCGGGAGTCGCTCACCGCCGAGGGCAGGCTCTACGCCGAACCCTTCTACGGGGAGTCGTCCTTCCTGATGTACCGCAAGGACGTCTTCGAGGCGAAGGGGCTGACGATGCCCCCGCACCCCACCTGGACGGAGGTCGCCGGCCTCGCGGCGGAGGCGGACGGCGCCGAGCCCGGCATGAAGGGCATCTGCCTGCGCGGACTGCCCGGCTGGGGCGAACTCGTCGCCCCGCTCACCACCGTCGTCAACACCATGGGCGGCACCTGGTTCACCGAGGACTGGGAACCGCGGCTCACCTCGCCCGAGTTCAAGAAGGCCACGAAGTTCTACGTCGACCTCGTGCGCAAGCACGGGGAGCGTGGTGCCTCCCAGTCCGGGTACGCCGAGTGCCTCAACAACATGACCCAGGGCAAGACCGCCATGTGGTACGACGCCACGGCCGGCGCCGGCTCCCTGGAGGCGGCGAAGTCCCCGGTGAAGGGGAAGATCGGCTACGTGCCCGCGCCGGTCGAGGAGACCAGGAGCTCGGGATGGCTCTACACCTGGGCCTGGGGCATCCAGAAGGCCTCCAAGAAGTCGGACGACGCCTGGAAGTTCGTCTCCTGGGCCTCCGGCAAGGAGTACGAGTCGCTCGTCGGCGAGACCAGCGGCTGGGCCGACGCACCGGCCGGGAAACGGGCCTCCACCTACGAGAATCCCGAGTACCGCAAGGCAGCCGGTGCGTTCGCGGACGTCACCGAGCGGGCCATCGCCGGGGCCGACCCGGGGAACCCGGGCGTCCAGCCGCGCCCCGTGCCCGGCATCCAGTTCGTGGGCATCCCCGAGTTCACCGATCTCGGCACCAGGGTCGCGCAGGAGATCAGCGCGGCCATCGCCGGCCGGCAGTCCGTCGACAAGGCGCTCGCCACCTCCCAGAAGCTGGCCGAGCAGGTCGCCAAGGAGTACCGATGACCACAGCAGTCGGCACCACCCCCCAGTCACCACCCCGCCCGGCCACCACGCCCGACCGCGGAAGGACGGGCCCCCGGGCCTGGGCCACCAGGGCCCCGCTCCTGCCCGCACTGGTCTTCCTGATCGTCGTCACCCAACTGCCCTTCGTGGCGACCCTGGTGATCTCGCTCTTCGACTGGAACTCCCTCAGCCCCGAGAAGCGCGCCTTCAACGGGCTCGACAACTACGCCTCGGTCTTCACCGACGCCGCGCTCCGTGACTCGGTCCTCACCACGATCCTGCTGACCGCGGGCGTCGTCATCTCCACCGTCGTCATCGGACTGGCCCTCGCGCTGCTCCTGGACCGCGCCTTCTTCGGCCGGGGCATGGTCCGCACCCTGCTCATCACGCCGTTCCTCATCGTGCCCGTCTCCGCCGCCCTGCTCTGGAAGCACGCGCTCTACAACCCGGAGTACGGCCTCCTCAACGGTGCGCTGAGCTGGGTCGGCGAGCTGTTCGGAGACACGAGCCCGAGCCAGCCGGACTGGATCGCGGACATGCCGCTGCTCGCCGTCGTCGCGGCACTGGTCTGGCAGTGGACGCCGTTCATGATGCTCATCCTGCTCGCGGGACTCCAGAGCAGGCCCGCCGAGGTCGTCGAGGCGGCGCGCCTCGACGGTGCGAGCGCCTGGCAGACCTTCCGGTACCTGACCCTGCCGCACCTGCGCAGGTACCTCGAACTCGGAGTGCTGCTCGGCGCCGTCTACATCGTGCAGAACTTCGACGCCGTATTCACCATCACCGCGGGCGGCCTCGGCACCGCCAACCTCCCCTACACGATCTACCAGACCTTCTACCAGGCCCACGAATACGGACTGGCGTCCGCCGCGGGAGTCGTGGTGGTGATCGGCACGATCATCATCGCCACCTTCGCGCTGCGGACCGTCTCGTCCCTCTTCAGTGAGGAGGCGAACCGCGCATGACCGCCACCACCGTCCCCGCGCCGCCCGCCCCGTCCGCACGACGCGTCCTGCGGCGGGCCAAACGCCGCAACACGGCGCTCGGCCTGCTGGCCTGGGCGGCGGGTCTCGCCTTCTGCCTGCCCGCGCTGTGGATGCTGCTGACCTCCCTGCACGCGGAGTCCGACGCGGCGACCAACCCGCCCTCCCTCTTCGCGCCGCTCACCCTCGACGGCTACCGGGCCTTCTTCGGCGCCGACACCGGCGTCACCCCGTGGCCGCCCCTGCTCAACTCCCTCGGCGCCTCGTTCTTCTCCACCGTCCTGGTGCTCCTGCTGGCGCTCCCGGCGGCGTACGCCCTGTCCATCCGCCGCGTCCGCAAGTGGACGGACGTGATGTTCTTCTTCCTCTCCACGAAGATGCTGCCCGTCGTCGCCGGCCTCCTGCCGGTCTACCTGTTCGCCAAGAACGCCGGGCTGCTCGACAACATCTGGCTCCTCGTCCTGCTCTACACCTCGATGAACCTGCCGATCGCGGTCTGGATGATGCAGTCCTTCCTCGCGGACGTGCCGGTGTCGGTCATCGAGGCGGCCCAGGTGGACGGCGCAAGGCTGCCGACCGTGCTGGCGCGTGTGGTCGCGCCCATGGCCGCGCCCGGCATCGCGGCCACGGCGCTGATCTGCTTCATCTTCAGCTGGAACGAACTGCTCTTCGCACGGGTGCTCACCGGCGTCGTCGCCCAGACCGCGCCCGTCTTCCTCACCGGATTCGTCACCAGCCAGGGCCTGTTCCTGGCCCAGCTGTGTGCCGCGTCCGTCGTCGTGTCCCTGCCGGTGCTCGCCGCCGGCTACGCCGCCCAGGACAAACTCGTCCAGGGCCTGTCTCTCGGAGCAGTGAAATAATGCGGGCAGCGATCGTGGAAGCCCCCGGCAAGGTCTCCGTCACCACCGTCCCCGACCCCACCCCCGGACCGCGGGAAGTCGTCGTCTCCGTCGCCTCGTGCGGCCTCTGCGGTACCGATCTGCACATCCTCCAGGGCGAGTTCGCGCCCACCCTGCCGCTCGTGCCCGGCCATGAGTTCGCCGGGGAGATCGTGGGGGTCGGACGGGACGTCACAGAACTGGCCCTCGGCGACCGCGTCGCCGTCGACCCCTCCCTGCACTGCCACGAGTGCCGCTACTGCCGCAGCGGACGCGGCAACCTCTGCGAACGCTGGGCCGCCATCGGAGTCACCGTCTCCGGCGGGGCCGCCGAGTACGCCGTCGCGCCCGTCGCCAACTGCGTCAAGCTGCCCGAGCACATCGACGTGAAGGACGCGGCCCTGATCGAGCCGCTGTCCTGCGCGGTCAGGGGCTACGACGTACTGAACAGCACCCTCGGTGCCGAGGTGCTGATCTACGGCTCCGGAACCATGGGACTGATGATGCTGGAGCTCGCCAAGCGCACCGGGGCGGCGGGCGTGGACGTCCTCGACGTCAACCCCGAGCGCCTCGCCACGGCGGGGCGCCTCGGCTGCTCCCGCTCGGCGGCCGGGGCCGACGAGCTGGACCGGCCCGGCGGCTGGGACGTCGTCATCGACGCGACGGGCAACGCCGCGGCCATCCAGGACGGCCTGGGACGCGTCGCCAAGGGCGGCACCTTCCTCCAGTTCGGGGTCGCCGACTACGCCACGACCGCGGTCATCGAGCCGTACCGCATCTACAACCAGGAGATCACCATCACCGGCTCGATGGCCGTCCTGCACAGCTACGAACGCGCCGCCGCGCTCTTCGCCACCGGGGTGCTCGACCCGGCGGTCTTCATCAGCGACCGGCTGCCGCTCGACCGGTATCCGCAGGCCATCGACCGCTTCAAGGCGGGTATCGGCCGCAAGATCGTGGTCGAGCCGTGACGGGCGGACCCGGCTCCGTCCTGGTGCTCGGCGAGGCCCTCGTCGATCTCGTACCCGTGGCCGGGGACGGCGGCATGCGGGCCGCCCAGTTCGGCGGGGCCCCGGCCAACGTCGCCGTCGGGCTGGCCAGGCTCGGCACCCCCGCCGCGTTCGCCGGCGGCCTCGGCGGCGACGGCTTCGCCCGCATGATCGAGGCCCGGCTGAGGGCGGCGGGGGTCGACCTCACGCTCTGCGGACGCTCCGGCCTGCCCACCGCGCTGGCCGTCGCCGAGCCCGGCGCCGGAGGAACGGGCTACCACTTCCACCTCCAGGACACCGCGACGTTCCGGCTGCCGGACCTCTCCGCGCGGACCGCCGGGTTCGGGGCCGTGTACGTGGGCGGCCTCGCCGCGGTCGTCGAGCCCGCGGCGTCGGTCGTCCGGGCCACGGCGCTCGCGGCCGCCGGACGCTCCCTGCTCGTCGTGGACCCCAACGTCCGCCGGGACCGCACCCTGGGCGAGGGCCACGGTACGGCGGCCCTGCGCGACCTGTGCGACCTCGCACACGTGGTCAAGGCCAGCGACGAGGACCTGGAGCAGCTGTGGCCGGGCACCGCCCCGGAGGAGACCTGCCGGAGACTCGCTGCCGGAGGGCGCCTCGTGGTCCTCACCAGGGGCGCCCGGGGCAGCACGGCGTACACCGCTTCCGCACCGCCGGTGTCGGTCGATGCCGCACCGGTCGAGGTCGTCAACACGATCGGAGCGGGCGACGCGTTCGCCGCGGGTCTGCTGAGCCGGATGTGCGCCCAGGGCTCCTTCACGGCGCATCCGGACCCGGAGGCGGTGCGGGACATGCTGTCCTTCGCCTCCCGGGCGGCCGCCTCGGTGTGCGCGCGGGCGGGCACCGAGCCCTCCCTCGCCGCCCTCACCTGAGGAGCGGTGCCGGGCGCGGACATGCGCACCCGCCCGAGGGTGCGCATCCTGACTGTGTGACCTGGAGCCCTGATGGCAGCCGAACGCCCGACGGACTGTCGCTGGTGCTCGCCCAGGCCGTGGTGAGCGCGGTCGACGCCGTCGGCGGGTACGCGGGCGGCGTCTACCTGCGCTCCCGGACCCCAGGTCTCCTGCTGATGTCGGTGCTCGCGGGGTTGCCGGGGCCGCTGCTGCGTCCCTGGTGGCGGATGCACGTGAACCGGCCGTTCCCGGTGGCGGAGGCGTACCGCTCGAACCGGCCGGTGTACCTGGGCGACGCGGAGGACGCCATGCGCCGGTTCCCGCAGCTGATGGCGGGCCTGCCGTTCCCGTTCGGGTCGCTCTACGCGCCCGTCTCCGACGGGGCCACCCCCGTGGGCGTGCTCGTCGTGCTGAGGTACGCCACCCGGGGCGTGCCGGTCGGCGGCGCGGACCGGAGGCGCATGGAAGCCCTCGCCGCGCGGCTCGGCACCGACATCGCCGCGCAGGACGCCCCCGCCCTGTGGGACGGAGACCCCCTGCTCGTACGGCTTCCGACGCGCACGGCCCGGCCGCTGCGCGTCGGACACTTCGAGTGGGACACGGGCACCGGAGCCGTCACCGCGGACGACGACACGCACGAGATCCTGGGCCTCGGGACGGACGACACGCCGGTGCGGTCCATGGAGGCCCTGACGGCGCGCCTGCTGTCCGAGGACCTGTACGGACTGTGGGCGCTGGGAAGCAGGGCCGCGCGGTCGGCGGAGCCCCACGTGCGGCGGATGCGGCTCTGGGGGCCGGACGGCCGCCCGCTCGTCCTCGAGCTCTCCGGCCACGGGGAGCACGACGGCCGGGCGGGCAGGCTCAGCGGTGTCCTGTTCGACCGGGGTGCCGGCCCGGCCGTCCCGGACGCCGCCGACCGGATCCCGCGCGCCCTGCTCTCCCACGACCGGCTCGGCCGGATCACCTACGTCAACCGAGGGGCCGAGGAGATCCTCGGCCACAGCCGGGCGGAGCTGACCGGACGGCCGCTGGGGGAGGCGCTGCCCTGGCTCGCGAACCCCTCGTACGAGGACCACCACCGGGCGGCCCTGTTCTCCGACGACCCCGTGCACTTCCTGGCCCGGCGGACCCCGACGCAGTGGCTGTCCGTGGCGATGTTCCCCGGCCACGACGGCGTCACGATCGCCCTCACCCCTTCGGGACGGCCCGGCCGCACGCCCGAGCCCGGATCCCCCCAGGGAGAGGAGCTCGGCTCACCGGCCGACCGCTCCGCCGTGCTGTACCGGCCGGTCGCCCTGGCCATCGCGCTGACGGAGGCCGTCACGGCGCGCCAGGTCTCGGCCGTGGTCACGGAGGAACTGCTGCCCGCCTTCGGAGGCAGGCAGCTGGCCATCTACCTCCAGAACGAGGGGCGCCTCTACCTGGCCTGGGAGACGGGCTTCCCCCGTGGCTTCCTGGACCGCTTCGACGGGGTCGGCCTCGACACCCACATCCCCGGCGTGGAGACGCTCACGACCGGGCGGCCGCTGTTCTTCGAGTCCATGGAACTGCTGGGCGAGGCCTATCCCGGTATCCCCATGGACACCAGCGTCGGCGCCCGCGCCTTCCTGCCCCTGATCGCCTCGGGCCGCCCTGTCGGGTCGTGCATCCTCGGATTCGACCAGCCACGCGGCTTCAGCCCCGAGGAGCGCACCGTGCTCACCGCGCTGGCCGGGCTCATCGCCCAGGCGCTCCAGCGCGCCCAGCGCTACGACACCGAGGCGGCGCTCGCCAGGGGGCTGCAGGACGCCCTGCTGCCCCACCGGCTTCCGGTCGTCGACCAGGTCGAGACCGTCGGGCGATATCTCTCGGGCACCCAGGACATCGAGATCGGGGGCGACTGGTACGACGTCATCGAGACCGGCAGCGGACTCGCCCTCGTCATCGGGGACGTCCAGGGACACGGTGTCGCCGCGGCGGCCACCATGGGACAGATCCGCAGCGCGGTCAGAGCGTTCGCGCTCATCGGGCACGCCCCGCAGGAGATCATGAGTGCCACCAACCGGCTGCTCATCGGACTCGACCCCGGCCAGTTCGCCAGCTGCTGCTACGTGTTGCTCGACCCCGACACCGGCGCGACCCTGGCCGTGCGTGCCGGACACCCGCAGCCCGTCCTGCGGCACGCGGACGGCAGGACCGAGGTCCTCGACCTGCCCGGGGGAGTCGTGCTCGGGGTCGACCCGGACGCCTCCTACCCGGTCACCGAACTGCGGCTCGGCCCGGGCGCGGTCCTGGCCCTCTTCACGGACGGGCTGGTGGAGAAGGCCGGAACGGACATCGACGAGGGCATCGAGCGCCTGCGCAGCACCCTGGCCGCGGTGGGTCACATGCCGCTCGCCGAGAGCGCGGACCGGATCATCGGACAGGCCCGCCAGGCCGAGGACCGGCCCGACGACATCGCGCTGCTCATGGCCGCCCGCCGGCCCCCGTCGCGGTGACCGGCCCGGTCACAGCCTGCCGCGGTGTCCGTCATACGGAACACCGACGGTGCGGAATGCGCCGACGGCATGCCGGTGAGGCATCCTCTGCTGGTCGGGCAGAACGGGTCCGTGGCGGTGGGTGGACCTGCCGCCGCGGTCTGTGACGGAGAAGGATTCGGAACCAGATGGCAGAGAACGTGGAACTGTTGGCCTTCGTACGGGCGCGCCTCGCGGAGGAGGAGCACATCGCGCGGGAGGCGGGCGGCGACGGCTGGCGGATGCCCGCCGAGGCGCCGGGTGAGGTGCACGACCGCACGAGCGGCATCGCGTTCGTGGTCCGGTCGCGCGGTTACGACCGGCACATCGCCTTCCAGGACCCCGCGCGCACCCTGCGCCGTATCGAGACCACCAGGGTCCTGCTGGACGAGTACGAGGAGATCGCTGCCCTGGACACCGACCGCCCGGCCCAGGACTTTCCCTCGGGTCGCGCCGTCGGCCTCGGATTCGTCGTCCGGCAGATGGCCGCCGAGCACGCCGGACACCCCGACTACCGGGTGAAGTGGTTGCCCCGGTTCTCCCACTGGGGCCCGTCGGCGGGACCGGAGTAGGGGCAGGCGGCCGTGGCGGCCTCGGTGCGCGGTCGCGGGGGGCCGGGGCGCGTCAGCCGTCCGCGGAGCGGCCGCCCGCGGCGTCGGCACGGCCCCCGGCGCCCAGGAGTCCCGTCGCCTCGAAGTGGGCCTCTCGCTCCAGCCTGGGAACCTCTCGTTTCGAGAGCGCCGTGACCACCGGGGGCATGGCCGCCCGGACCACCTGCGTCGCGCGGAGCCACCCCGGGGCGTACACGGCGGCGCTGCGTCGCTCCGCCGCGCGCACCATACGGCGTGCCACGGTCCGGGCCGGATACACCTTGCGGGCGGGCCTCGGCATGTGAGCCCGCAGCTCCCGCAGCACGGGGTGCTGGTCGGCGTCACGGATCATGTCGGTGTCCGTCCAGTTCAAGTAGCCGATCCCCACCCCGACGCGCTCGTGGGCGAGCTCGGCGCGCAGAGCGTGGGCGAACGACTCCACACCGGCCTTGGACGCGCAGTAGGCACTCATCATGGGCGCCGCGCCGATCGAGGCCAGCGACGCGATCTGCAGGAAGTATCCCCGGGTCGCGCGCAACTGGGGCAGGAAGGCCCGTGCGGTGATCGCGCTGCCGATCAGGTTCACCTCGATCACGCGCCGCCAGGTCGCCGGGTCGGACTCCGCGAAGGGTCCGCCCTCGGCCAGTCCGGCGTTGGCGATCACGACAGAGGCGGGCCCGAGGGTCTTCCGCACGTCGTCGGCCACCGCGGCCATCCCCGCCTCGTCGGTGACGTCGACCTCCCAGCAGCGGGCCGGGCCGGGGAGCGTGTCCCGGACCTGGGCCAGGGTCGATTCCTCACGGCCGATCAGGGCGACGGTTGCGCCTCTCTCGGCCAGTTCCCGCACCATCGCCGCGCCGAGACCCCGTGCGGCGCCGGTCACCACCGCGACGCGGCCCTCCAGAGGACTTGCCGTGCCAGCCATCCGCGTCTCCTCGGGGTCGACCGCGTGCGTGCTCCGCTCCACCGTCCGCGAGCGGTCCTTCCACCTAAGCACTCGTGACGGACGGGCGCCCCGTGGGGCGGGCCGGGCCGGACTGAGTACGGGGATCTCCGGGTCTGAGTACGTGACCGGATCCCGGCCCCGGCCCCCGCTGGTCGAATGGGGGCATGCCCACCGCAGCGCCGACGCGCCCCCGAATCCAGACCCTGGCCAGCGCCGGCACGGCGCTGGCCGTGACCCTTCTTCCGCTGGCCGCGGGCGTCCTGCTGGCCAGGACGATGGCCCTGGATCCGATGGCACCGGTGAACGCACTGGTCACCGGCGGTGGCCAGCGCGTCCGTCTCGCCCCCTCGCGGTGGGCGCTGAAGGCTCGAACGCACGAACTCCTTGCCCGACGGTAATGGAATGCCTGTCCAGGTAAGCGCTCTCGCGTCTGTTACACGGATCCGCCCGCTCCCGACCGGGGCGCCCGGGGGAGCGGGCCAGGGGTGAACGGAGCGCCATGACCAGGTGAACGGTCCCCCGAAAGGGTCGGTGCAACGATCAACGGTTGACAGGTCTACGACCGCCGGAATCCGTGCCTCGTGCAGTTGTGTGTGACAGAAATGTCCGTACTTCGTCACACGAACCAGGGCACCTTTCGGCCACCTCGAAAGCGGGACAAAGTTTGCGTTCTCGGCACGACGCCGAGGTCGGAAAAACGCCCGGCACTCCATTCCGGGCCCGCATGATGAGGGGTTTTCATGTCCCGTTCCGCACGACGGATCACCGCCACCGTTCTCGCCTCAGGCGCCCTGCTCGGCGCAGCGGCCCTGCCGGCCACGGCCGATGGCCGGGACCACGGCCACAACCGGCCGGCCCAGCGCTCGGCGGTCGTCCTGGGCGAGATCCAGTACGACAGCCCCGGCCGCGACAACGGGTCCAACCGCAGCCTGAACGCCGAGTGGGTCACCGTCACCAACACCAGCCGCCACTCCGTCAACCTGCGTGGCTGGACCCTCAGTGACGAGAGCCGCCGCACCTACAAGTTCGACCTGCGGCTGCCCGGACGCTCCTCCGTCCGCGTCCACACCGGTGTCGGCCGCGACACCCGCCACGACGTGTACCAGGACCGCCGCAACTACGTGTGGGACAGCAGGGACACCGCCACGCTCCGCGACAACCGCGGGCGCAAGATCGACTCCGAGTCCTGGGGCCGGCACCGCGACGGCGGCCACCGTGACGGCGGCCACCGCGGCAACCGCTGAGCAGCGACGGTAGGGAGAAGCGGCGTTCTCCCTGACTGAAGGACGGCGTACCACGGCTCACCCCGTGGTACGCCGTATCCGTGTTCCCCGGCAGCGGTCGCCTCGCGGGTGGGGCCTGTGCATCGGGGTGCGCCGAGTGATGTCAGGATGGGCTCATGACCATCAAGGCGTATTTCGACATCACCATCGACGACCAGCCCGCCGGGCGGATCGTGTTCAACCTCTTCGACGACGTGGCCCCCAAGACCGCGGAGAACTTCCGCGCGCTCGCCACCGGTGAGCAGGGCTTCGGCTACGCCGGCTCGCCGTTCCACCGCGTCATTCCGGACTTCATGCTCCAGGGCGGTGACTTCACCCGGGGTGACGGCACCGGCGGCAAGAGCATCTACGGCGAGAAGTTCGCCGACGAGAACTTCACCCTGAAGCACAACAAGCCGGGTCTGCTCTCCATGGCCAACGCCGGCCCGAACAGCAACGGTTCGCAGTTCTTCATCACCACCGTCCTCACGCCGTGGCTCGACGGCAAGCACGTGGTGTTCGGCGAGGTCGCCGACGAGCCCAGCATGGAGCTCGTCCGCAAGATCGAGTCGTACGGTTCCTCCTCCGGCAGGACCAAGGCGCAGATCGCCGTCTCGGCGTCCGGCGTTCTCTGACGTACGCGACGGGGCTCCCGGCCGGTTCTCTCGCGGCCGGGAGCCCCGCGTCGTGTCCTGGACCGGGCCCGGCCGGAAGGCGACCCGGCCCGGAGGATGCCAGGGTGGAGAGCCCGCACACCCGGTAGCGGGACGAGAGGAGCGCACGGTGCGTATCGACCTTGCCGGCAGGACAGCCGTCGTGACCGGCTCCTCGCAGGGCATCGGCCTCGCCATCGCCACGGGCCTGGCCGGCGCCGGAGCGCGCGTCGTACTGACCGGACGGAGCCGTGACCGGCTCGACGCGGCGGCGGACGTGCTGCGGGGCACCCAGCCGGAGGCCGACGTCCTCACGGCCGCCTGCGACCTCGCCACGGAGCAGGGTGCGGCGGAACTGTACGAGGCCGTGCCCGCGACGGACATCCTGGTCAACAACCTCGGCATCTTCGGTCCCCGGCCCGCGCTGGAGATCACCGACGAGGAGTGGCGGGCCTACTTCGACACCAACGTCCTCAGCGCGGTACGGCTGATCCGCCGCTACCTGCCCGGCATGACCGGGCGCGGGTGGGGCCGGGTGCAGAACATCGCGAGCGACTCCGCGCTCGTCGTCCCCGCCGAGATGATCCACTACGGGATGTCGAAGACCGCGCTCCTCGCCGTCTCCCGCGGTTTCGCCAAGGAGGCAGCGGGGACCGGTGTGACCGTGAACTCGGTCATCGCGGGTCCCACCCACACCGGTGGAGTCGAGGACTTCGTCCACGAGCTCGTGGGCGGGGACCTTCCCTGGGACGAGGCCCAGCGCGTCTTCATGCGCCGGCACCGCCCGCAGTCCCTGCTCCAGCGGCTGATCGAGCCCGAGGAGATCGCGAACCTCGTCGTCTACCTGAGTTCCCCGCAGGCGTCCGCCACGACCGGCGCGGCCGTGCGGGTGGACGGCGGCTACGTCGACTCGATCGTGCCCTGACCCTTCGGGCTGGCATGATCGGGGGCATGGACGAGCGCATCATCGCCGCGTGTGACGGGGCATCGAAGGGCAATCCGGGACCTGCCGCCTGGGCGTGGGTCGTGGCCGATGGCCAGGGGAACCCCCGCCGGTGGGAAGCGGGCCCGCTGGGCACCGCCACCAACAACGTCGCCGAGCTCACCGCTCTGCTGGAACTGCTGAGGTCGACGGACCCCGCCGTGCCCGTCGAGGTGCGCATGGACTCGCAGTACGCCATGAACGCGGTGACCAAGTGGCTTCCCGGGTGGAAGCGCAACGGCTGGAAGACGTCGGCGGGCAAGCCGGTCGCCAACCGCGAGCTGGTGGTCGGCATCGACGAACTGCTGAGCGGCCGCGGTGTGACCTTCCGCTACGTGCCGGCGCACCAGGTGGACGGCGACCCGCTCAACGCCCTGGCCGACCAGGCCGCGAGTGAGGTGGCCGTGTCGCAGCAGGCGGCGGGTACGGCGTACGGCACCGCCGACCTGCCCGTGCCGGCCCCTGCCCGCTCGACGAAGAGCCGCGTCGCCGGTGCCGGGGCCAAGGGCGCGTCAGCGGGCAAGCCGCGTTCGGGGGGCACGATCCGGGCGAAGTTCGCGGGCCGGTGCGTGTGCGGGAAGCCCTACGCGGCCAAGGACATGATCGCGAAGAATCCGAGCGGCTGGGGTCACCCGGAGTGCCGGGCCGTCCTCGCCTGAGCCCGTCCGTCCACGCCTGGCAGCGGCCGTCCTCGCCTGTGTCCGTCCGTCCACGCCAGTGAGTGTCCGCCCGGGCCCGCCGCGTCCGCCCACGACGTTCAGATGTCGGCCCAGACGAGCCGGCCGGACACACTGCTCCGGGTGCCCCAGCGCGTCGCCAGAGCGTCCACGAGCATGAGGCCCCGGCCGTCCTCGGCCACAGTCGCCAGGCTGAAGCCCTCGTCCGCGCCTTCCGTGCCGATGAGGGCGACCGGGCCGGGGCCCTCCGTGCCGTCCGGGCCGTGAGGCCCGCCGCCGACGGCGTACGACTCCGGATTCCGCGGTCCCGGAAACTCCGGGATGTGCCGCCGGCCGCGGTTCCACACGCAGATGCGCACCCGGCCGGGGGTCCGCAGGAGGCGGCACCGGATCCGGCGGCCCGCGGTGTGTTCCACCGCGTTCGTGACCAGCTCGGTCACGACCAGGGCGGCCGTCTCGACGCGGTCGTCAGGCTCTCCCCAGTGCCGCATCGCTTCCTGCACACGGTGCCTGGCGACGGGGACGCCCCGGGGGAGGCGGGGGATCCACCAGCTCTGTGCGCTACGCCGGCCCGAGCCCTCCGGGGCCAGACGCGCGCACGTGACTATTTCCGACATGTACGTACTCTCCGTGCAAAGTGCATACTTTGCAAGGGGCAGAATGCCCGGATGGTTCCGAATCGACGCTGAGACCGCTCCGACACCCCCACCCCTGTCGGAGCGACACGAGCGGAAGGGTACGTGGATGAGGCCCCGTTCCGGCCCCACCGTCGAGCACCGTGTCCTGGCGGCGCGTCTGCGGATACTCAGGGAACGCGCGGGCGTCAGCCTTCAGGCGGCGGCCGTGGCACTGGGTGCCCACCCCGCCACCGTGCGGCGCATCGAGCGCGCCGAGACCGGACTCGACGCCCATCAGGTGCGCGTCCTCCTGGAGCGCTACGCGGTGTCCGCCGCGGAGGCCGAGCCGATCATGACGGGCCTCACGGCCGCGAACCTGCCGGGCTGGTGGCACCACTGGCGGGACGCCATGGAGCCCTGGCAGCAGGAGGTCATCGGCATCGAGTCCTCCGCCGCGCTCGTCCGGACCTGGCATCCCGCCCTCGTCCCCGAACTGCTGCGCACCCCTGCCTACGAGGCGGCCCTGTGCCGGATGCTCGCCGACGCCGACGCGTCACGGCGTGACCGGCACCTCGAACTGCTGGGAGAGCGGCAGCGCCGCCTGGAGGAGCGCGGTGCCGCCCTCTGGGCGCTGCTCCCGGCCGCGGCCCTCCACACGACCGTCGGCGGCCCCGCCGTGATGGACGAGCAGCGGGCCGTGCTCGAGGCGGCCGCGTACCGGCGGCACCTCACCGTCCAGGTGGTGCCCCTGGACAACCCTCCGCATCCCATGACCGGGGTCCCGTCGCTGCACCTGCTGCGCGTCCCGGCCCCGGAGATCGGCGACCGGGCGGTCCTGGAGACCCCCGGTTCCCGGGTGGACATCATCGACGAACCGGCCGTCGTCATGGACTACCGCATCCGCCTCGACGGTGCCTGCGCCGCCGCCCCGCACCCGGGGTCCCCCCTGCCGGAAGGCGGGAAAGGTGCCGGAAAGCCGTGAACGACGGGCCCGTTGGGGGTTTCGGACGCCCGATGACGGTCACGCGCACCAGTACGGAACCCGGATCGGCCGTCCGATCCCTGCGAGAAGGAGTGAGAGCCATGGACAACTGGCGCATGCACGCGGCGTGCCGCGAAGAGGACCCCGACCTGTTCTTCCCCATCGGCAGCAGCGGTCCCGCCCTCGTCCAGGCCGAGGAGGCCAAGGCCGTCTGCGGGACGTGCCCCGTGCGGGACCAGTGCCTGGAATGGGCACTGGAGAACGGACAGGACGCCGGTGTGTGGGGAGGCATGGACGAGAACGAACGCCGTGCCCTGAAGCGCCGCCGTTCCCGTCAGCAGGCCAGGATCCACGGATGACGCCTCCTGGCTCCGGCCGCTCCGCCGGGAGACGATGAACCATGGACACCTCGGTCTGGCTCATCATCGGCGCTCTGGCGCTCCTGCTCATGGCGGGGGCCGCCGCGGTCCTTCTCGTCCGCGTGGTCCGGGCGAGGAAGCTGCTCATCGACGCCGGTATCCCCCTGCGCAACAAGGCGCTCGTGTGGGCATCGGTGATCTACACGGTGTCGCCCGTCGACCTCCTGCCGGACCCCGTGTACCTCGACGACATCGGCTTCCTGCTGCTCGCCCTGCGCTCGCTGCACGCGGCCGCGCACGCGGCCGGTGCGGGGCGGCGGCGGCCTGCTGCGACACCGGTGGAATCCGGCGGCAACCTTTCCGCATCCGGGAGCAACTGAGGGGGCGTAAGCCGTCCCCTGCCAGAAGGTGCCTCTCGTGGAGCCTCTGCTTCCCCCCTCCGGTCCCCGATCCCACCGCAGACGCCGTGTCACCCGCCCCCGCGCTCTGATCGGCGCTCTGGCGGCCGGGCTGCTCGCCGCCGGCACCCTCGTCGCTCTCGGCCCGGCCTCGCAGGCCGCCACCGCGCGGCAGGCCGAGGCACTCGACCGCGGCGTCGTCAGCGTGCACACCGACAGCGGGAACCTCGTCAGCTGGCGCTGGCTGGGCACCGACCCGGACGACGTGGCGTTCAACGTCTACCGGGCCGGTACCAAGGTCAACGCCACGCCGGTGACCGCCTCGACGAACTACTTCCACTCCGGGGCGCCCGCCACCGCCGACTACACCGTCCGCGCGGTCGTCGGTGGAGTGGAGCAGAGCGACTCCGTGCACGCGGTCCAGTTCCGCGCCGGATACAAGGACGTTCCCATCAGCCCGCCCGCCGGCGGGACGACACCCGACGGGGTCTCCTACACCTACGAGGCCAACGACGCCTCCGTGGGAGACCTGGACGGTGACGGTGCCCTGGACTTCGTACTGAAGTGGCAGCCCACCAACGCCAAGGACAACTCCCAGTCCGGCTACACGGGCAACACGATCATCGACGGGATCCGCCTCGACGGCACCCGGCTCTGGCGGATCGACCTCGGGCGCAACATCCGCTCAGGCGCGCACTACACCCAGTTCCAGGTGTACGACTACGACGGTGACGGCCAGGCCGAGGTCGCGACGAAGACCGCCGACGGCAGCGTCGACGGGGCCGGCAAGGTGATCGGCAGCTCCTCCGCCGACCATCGCAACTCCTCCGGCTACATCCTGTCGGGACCCGAGTTCCTGACGATGTTCAACGGGAGGACCGGAGCGGCGATGGGCACCGTGGACTACGTCCCGGCGCGCGGCACGGTGTCCTCGTGGGGCGACTCCTACGGCAACCGGGTGGACCGCTTCCTCGCCGGTACGGCCTACCTGGACGGCGCCAGGCCGTCACTCATCATGGCGCGCGGCTACTACACGCGCAGCGTCATCGCCGCCTGGGACTGGCGGGGCGGCGCCTTCACCCGGCGCTGGACCTTCGACACGAACAGCTCGACCAACTCCGGCAAGGGGTACGACGGCCAGGGCAACCACCAGCTGTCCGTCGCCGACGCCGACGGTGACGGCAAGGACGAGATCATGTACGGCGCGATGGCCGTCGACGACAACGGCAGCGGCCTGTGGACGACGAAGAACGGTCACGGCGACGCCATGCACGTGGGGGATCTCGACCCTTCCCGGGCGGGCCTCGAGGAGTTCAAGGTCGACGAGGACAGCTCGAAGCCGTCCTCCTGGATGGCCGACGCGAAGAGCGGCCAGATCCTGTGGTCCACCCCGGCGAGCGGCGACAACGGCCGCGGTGTGTCGGGTGACATCTGGTCCGGCAGCGCCGGAGCCGAGTCCTGGTCCTCGGCCGTCTCCGGTGTGCGCGGCCCGAAGGGCGACGTCGTCACGAGCCGCAAGCCGTCCAGTTCGAACTTCCTCTCCTGGTGGGACGGCGACACGACCCGTGAACTCCTCGACGGGACCCACATCGACAAGTACGGCACGTCCTCCGACACCCGTCAGCTGACCGGATCCTCGGTCCACTCCAACAACGGCACCAAGGCCACGCCCGCGCTGTCCGGCGACATCCTCGGCGACTGGCGCGAGGAGGTCGTCTGGCCGACGACCAACAACACCGCGCTGCGGATCTACTCCACGCCCTACGAGACGGGCACGAGGATCACCACGCTGCTCCATGACACCATGTACCGCACCGCGCTGGCCTGGCAGAACACCGCCTACAACCAGCCGCCGCACCCCAGCTTCGCCATCGGCAGCGGGATGGCGACCGCGCCCCGGCCGGCCATCACCACGCCGTAGCCGGGAAACGGCGGTTTCCCGGCTGCCCGAACGGCGGCCGCTGACGATCCGTCCGCGGCCGCCGTTCTTGTGACCTCATGCTCCCGGGGGCCCTGGCGCGAGTCTCTCGGCTCGTCGACCACCGGGAGGCAGCCGTCCGCGGTGGTGTGGTGCTCGGCCCCGGACCGCTCCGGGAACTGAGTATTCTTGAACCATAGACACCATCGCTCCGCCACTCCTCCTGCTCGACGTCGACGGCCCCCTGAACCCATGGCTGGCCAAGGCATCGAGGCGCCCCGAGGGCTACACCACCCACCGCATGCGGCCGACCGGCTGGGAGCTGCCGTACCAGAAGCCCCTCCGCGTCTGGCTGAACCACGATCATGGCGCCGAGCTGCTCCACCTCCCGTACACCCTCGTCTGGGCCACCACCTGGGGGCACGAGGCCAACGAGTGGATCGGGCCCCACCTCGGACTGCCGGAACTCCCCGTCATCGCCTGGCCCGAGGACCGGAAGAGCCCGCCGGGCCCGCCCGCGCACGCGAAGCCGCCCGTCTTCTGGAAGACCGCGACGATCGTGGAGTACGCCGCCGGGCGGCCCTTCGCCTGGATCGACGACGACCTCACCGACAGCGACCGCGCGTACGTCACCGACCACCACCCCGGGCCCGCGCTGCTGCACCACGTCGATCCGCGTGTCGGTCTGCTGCCTGCCGACTTCCTGGCCCTCACCACATGGGCGGCGGAACTGCCCGAGGTGGCGGGGTGAACGGTCCTCGGCCCGTCCTCGGCCCGTCCTTCGTTCAGGAGCCGGCCGTCAGCACGGGTGGTTCGCCCCATGGCCGGGTGAGGATGTCCCGGAGCAGTCCGGCCCGGACGCCGATGCGCTCGGCCAGGACGCCTTCCACCGCGGCGAGCATGACCTGCGCCCGCTCGTGGGCCCGCGCGCCCTCCGGGGTGGTGCGGACGATCCGGGAGCGGGCGGACGACGGGTCGGGTGTCTGTTGCAGCAGGCCCACGGAGATGAGGCTGTGCACCGCCTGGTGTGTCGTCTGACGGGTGACGCCCATCCGGCGAGCCAGCTCGGAGATGGAGGTGCCCTCCGGGTCGAGCGCCGCGAAGACCGCCGCCTGCGCCGCCGTCACGGGCTGTTCGCCCGCGGCCGTCATACCGGCCAGCAGGGCGTCGTCGAACCAGCGTTTGGCCTCGTTGAGCAACTGGGGCATGTTGGGTGGGGTGTCGGTCATGGTTCCTCGATCGGCCGGCGGTCCGCCGAGCATACGGCCCGGTCATCGACGGTACTCCGGGGAAGGAGCGGGACCCGGGCCGCTGTCCGTGCACCTCCCACCGGGCCGGCCCCGTACGCGTACTCGTCAGTCCTGGTGCCAGACAAGCGTGTAGCGCCAGAACAGACGGCGCCTCAGGCGGGCGCCCGGCAGCGACGTCCGGGCACCCCGCACGATCTCGGCGAAGCTCATGACGGGCGGAAGCGTCGGGGCGGTCATCGAAGCGGGGCGGGCTGTCCTGCGCCCCAGGTTCCTGACCAGCGCCATGACGACGTTCATCGGGATCGCCGCAGCCCCGAGGGCATGGTCGCCGGGCGTCCGCGCACGGGCCACTCCGACCACGACCAGCGTGCCGCCCGGCGCCAGGTGGGCGCGGAAGCGGGCCAGCGTTTCGGAGAACGGCAGATGGTGGAGGGCCGCCACGCATGTGATGACGTCGTACGGGCCCGGTGGCAGCCCGGCCGCCGCGTCCCGGACGGTGAAGACGACGGGGAGAGCGGGCACGGTGAGCTCCTGAGCGAGGGCCACCATGGCGGGGTCGGCGTCGATGCCCTCGACCGATGTGGCCCGGGCGGCCAGGAGCCGGGCCAGGTCACCGCTGCCGGACCCCACGTCCAATGCCCTGCCGAAGCGCTCGGGCAGACGGCGTAGCAGCCAGCGGTGGTACTGCGCGTTGTGGTCCCAGGGCCGGGCGGCATGGAAACGGTCGAGGGCCTGGAGCACGTGGGACATCGGTGTCGGCATGGCGGGATTCCATCACCCGGCGGGTCCGACGACAGGTGATTCGGGCGCCCTCCCGTAGTTCGGCCTTCGGGAGAGCCCCAGCCTGAGCGCGATCCGGCGGCGACGGCCCCTGCACGGCTGCCGCGCCCGCCGCCCGGGGCCGCGGTCAGCGGGTGAGCTCCCGGGCGAACTCGACCGAGCGGTCGAAGCACTCGGTCACGCCCTCGTCCGGGAGCCCGACCCACAGGTGCTGGGCCCCGCCGACCAGGCGCAGCTCCACCGGCGCCCCCGCCTCGCGCAGCGCGTCCGCCAGGCGGACGCTCTGCCTGCTGGGCACGAGGGTGTCGTCGGTCCCGTGCAGCAGGAGGAAGGCGGGGGAGCCCTCCGAGACGTGGTGAACAGGGCTGGCGTCCCTCGTCAGCTCCTTGTCGGCGGCCGGTGCGGCTCCCAGGAGACGCGCCTCGCGGGTGGTCGGGTCGTCGGCGTCGAAGCCGCCGCCGTGGTCCTCCGCCAGGGCGCCGAGATCGCTGGGCCCGTACCAGCAGACGCATCCCCGGACCGACGACCCGGACGACGTGAGCGCGGCCAGGGCGGCGAGATGTGCGCCTGCGGACTCACCCCACAGGACGGTCCTGGAGCGGTCCACCGCGAGCTCGTCCGCGCGGCGGCCGAGCCAGCGCAGCGCGGCGGCGAGATCGTCCCGCTGGGCGGGGAAGTGCGCCTCGCCGCTCAGCCGGTAGTCGAGGCAGGCGACCGCGAGACCCGCCTGGACGAGCCGGGCGAACGGGCCGGGACGCCAGGCCCGGAAACGGGGTCCCATGTCGTCCCGCCGACCGGTCCGCCAGCCGCCGCCGTGGACGAACACGACGAGAGGCGCGGGCCCGTCCGGCTCGGCGGGCCGCCACAGGTCCAGCTCCAGGGGACGGCTGCCGTCGGGCACGGCGTAGACGGCACCGCGCAGGAGTTCCACCCCCGGCTCCGGATGCGATGCGGGCGGGAGGGGCAGCGTGGCGGGGTCGGGCGGAGCGAGCAGCTCCAAGGGGAAGGGCGGGTGCCCGGAGCGCGTCATGACACGGTCCTTTGCTGGCTGGTGGGGGCGAGGGATCCCGTCAGGGGGCAGGGAGGCGTTCCCGGTGCCTCGGGCCGGCCGCCCACCCGGCCCCGGCGTGGACGGCCGGCCCGGGCGGAGCGCGGCGGGCCTGGTGCGACCGGTCAGTCCTGAGTGCGCCACTTCTGCCCGGGCATGAACCGGACGTCGTACCGCTGCGGCACCGTGCCGAACTTGTGCGGCTCCGGGACGAAGGGCTCGCGCGGCAGGGTCAGTTCCTCGGTAGGCGTCCCGAGGTTCTCGAAGAAGCGCTCGAAGGTGCCGCCAGGTCCCGCGGCCACTCCGATGATCTGGCTGTGGTGGCGCTCGATCCGGTAGGCGTGCGGGCAGTTCTTGGGCACGAAGCCGAAGTCGCCGGTGGTGAGCAGCTTCTCGTACTGCTCACCCTCCTGGTCCTCGACGAAGAGCCGGGCGGCGCCGCTGCCGATGTAGAAGACCTCGTAGGTGTCGGTGTGCAGGTGGGCGGGGATGATGTCGCCCTTCACGCCTTCGACGGTGAAGAAGTTGAAGGCGTTCTCCGTCTGCTCCCCTCCCGCGTACACGGTGACGAGGTCACCGAAGAGGTGCGCCCGGTCGCCCATGCCCTTCTCGATGAAGTACGGCTTGCCCGGCTCCGGGGGGATGTGGGAGCGGGTGCGGTAGGGGGTGGCGTACTCGATGGTCACGGCTTGTCCTCCGGGATCGACTCCGATGCTCACTGTCAGGCTACCTGACAATGGGCATCGGGGTGGAGGGAGAAGGTGGTCAGGCCTGACTCTTCAGGGCGGAGCGCATGTGGCGGTAGGCGCCCAGGGTGCGTCGCCGCATCCAGAGGATCCAGAAGCAGAAACCCGCCGTGGCGACCGCGAAGGCGAGCGGGAGGAGCAGTGAGCCGCCGATGATCCCGAGCGTGAGGACGCCGACCGCTACCAGGCCCATCAGGCCCAGCCAGTACGGCAGCCACCTGCCTGCCCGCTCCATCGTCCCCAGCTGGTCGTCGACCAGCCGGCGCATGGTCTCCCGCTCCTCCGGATCGGTCGGAACCTCGCGGTGACGGACCCTGCGGGTGAGGCCGGCGACTCCGCGCGCGTCGGTCCCTGCCGCGCGCCCGGCTCTGCGGCGATGGAAGACCAGGATCCCGAGCGTGACGGCGGCGTAGACCGCGCCGTGGATCACCCAGATGACGGGGTGTTCGTCCCGGCGGAACAGTGCGCCGACGCCCACGCCGACGACGAGGACCAGGACCGCCTGTGCCGGCAGGCTGCGGTCGAGCCAGAGCTTCAAGCTGTGCACGGTGTGTGCCTCCTCGGAGCCGGTGGGTGACGCTGCCGTCCCTCGGGTACCCCGCCGGGCCCGTGTCACCGCGGGCGGCTTCCAGGGATCCGGCAGGGGTCTCGCCGGGGAAAGCGCCGTACGGGCGGGCCGTCCTCATCGACGTCGAGGGCTTGATGCACTTCGACGCCGAGTGGGAACACGTCTTCCTCCGCCTGCGTTTCCACGACCGCTACGCCGCCCTCTCCCGGCCCGGCCTCGATCCGCGGCGCCTCGACCTCTACATGCTCGCCATGCGCCTGTCGCTGGTGGCCGGACCCCTGAGGCTCCTCGACGGCGACTTCCCCGACCGGGAGTTCATGCGGGGGGTCGCTGAACACAATCTGCGGGAGACGCTGGCCCTTCTGCCGTGAACCCTCCGTGGTTCCGCGGCCTTTCCGTCGGGATGGGGGGACCGGCGCTCGCCTCGACGTGATGCCTGCGCGATGGTGACGTGCCGCCTCGTGCCGGTCATGCGCGATCATGGCCGGATGGATGTTCGTTTCCTCGGCACAGCCGAGCTGGCCGACGCCCCGTCCGTGGCGGTCGTGGTCGACGTCATGCGCGCTTTCACGGTGGCCGCCTGGGCCTTCGCCCGAGGGGCGGAGAGGATCGTGCTCGCCGGGTCGCTGGACGAGGCCCTGGCGCTCAAGGCCCGGCACCCGGGCTGGGCAGCGCTCAAGGACGGTGCGCCCGCCCCCGGGTTCGACGCCGTCAACTCGCCCGGCCTGCTGCGGTCCGTCGACCTCGGCGGACGGACGGTTGTGCAGAAGACCACGGCGGGGACGGTCGGAGCCCTCGCGGTCAAGGAGGCGCCGCTGGTGCTGTGCGCCGGCTTCGTGGTGGCGGAGGCGACGGCCCGACTCCTGCGGGAGCGGGAGTGTGCTGCGGTCACCTTCGTGGTCACCGGGGAGGACGGGCGTGCCGACGAGGATCTGGCGTGCGCTCAGTACATCGCCCGGCGGGCCGCCGGGACCCCGACGGACGCGGCCGCGTTCATCCGGCGTGCGGACGAGTCGCGCGCCGCCGCCGAGCTGAGGGAGGGAGTGCGTCAAGGGGCGCACCCCGACGACGTCGCACTCTGTCTCGAACTCGACCGGTTCCCCTTCGCCATGGTGGCTGCCCCGGAGGGCTCGCTCATGGTCCTCCGTCCGTGCGCCGTGTCCTCGCCGGACGGCGGGGCAGCCTTCTGAGCGCCGCTGAGATCCCGCTCCCGCCAGGTGGATCCGGTTGCTCGCCGATCGTCCGTACCGCCTGATCACTGAATTCGTGTGCCGGCCGCGCTGCGCGGCCGGACGCCGCGGACACGCCTGCCCGGCCCCGCAGGCCCATGCGCACGCCCTGCGGGTCACGGCGCTGCGGCCTGGCGGACATACCCAGCCGGACGGTGGCCCCGCTCCGTCAGGGGCCCTGCCCCGGGCTCCGTTCACCACTCGTTCACCGCTCGGATCCGTTCGCGGCATTCCCTCGCACGCCGTGGGGACCTACGCTCGGCCGCGAATCGATCAACACCGTCGCGTCGTCGTGAGAGCGGCGCTGACAACGTTGTCCATCTCTGCCGGAGGTATCCGAGAACATGCCCCCCAGACCATCCCCGGCCCGGCGTCTCGCCGCTCGGACCGCCGCGGTCCTCGTCACCGGGGCGCTCGCCGGTGCGATCACGCCACCCGCTGCACAGGCCGATGCGCTCGTCACCCGTCCCACCGCCTACGTGGACCCGATGATCGGCACGTCGAACGGGGGCAACACCTACCCCGGCGCGGTCCGGCCGTACGGCATGATCGCCTGGTCGCCGACCAGCACCACGGGCGACCAGACGAGCACCGGGGCGGCCAACGGATACGAGTACGGCGTGACCCGGATGCGTGGCCTGAGCCTCACCCACGTCAACGGCGCGGGGTGCAACCCCGGTGCCGCGGGGGACGTGCCGATCATGCCGTTCGTCGGCGACGTCACCACCTCGCCGTCCGCGGACACGAAGGACGCCGTCTACGCCTCCGGCTTCTCGCACGACGACGAGCGCGCCGTCCCCGGCCGTTACTCGGTGGGGCTGGACTCGGGCGCCACCGCCGACCTCGCCGTGAGCGAACGCGCGGGGGTGGCCGACTTCAGCTTCCCGGCCGACAAGCCCGCCAACCTGCTCTTCCGGGTGTCCAACTCCCTCAACGGCAGCGAGGACGCCGAGATCGCGATCGACACCGCACACCGCAAGGTGACCGGTTCGGTGCTCACCGGGGCGTTCTGCGGCCGGCGCGCCAACGGGGGTACGAACAACCGCAAGAGCTACTACCGCCTCTACTTCAGCGCCTCCTTCGACCGTGACTTCGCCACCACCGGCACCTGGCGCGACAGCACCCTGACCCCGGGCGCCACGAGCGCAAGCGGTGGCGAGGGCTATGCCACGGGGGCGGACCGTGCCGGTCGGGGATCCGGCGGATGGGTCGGCTTCGACACGGCCGAGGACGACGACGTCCGGATGCGGATCGGCATCTCCTACGTGAGCCAGGCAGGCGCCGAGGCCAACCTCCGCAAGGAGATCCCGCCGAAGGCGGACGTCGGCGACGTGGCCCGGGCGGGAGCTGCCGCCTGGGACCGTGAGCTCTCCTCCGCGCGTGTCGGGGGCGGCAGTGACGCGCAGCGCACCGCGTTCTACACCGCGCTGTACCACTCGCTGATGCAGCCGAACCTGATCAGCGACACCGACGGCCGCTACCCCGGCATGGACGGGCGGCCGCAGCGCGTGACACGCGGTCAGAAAGCGCAGTACAGCAACTTCTCGGGCTGGGACCAGTACCGCGCGCAGATCCAGCTCCTGGCTCTCCTCAAGCCGAGGATCGCGGGCGACTTCGCCCAGTCGCTGTACAACTTCGCCCGGCAGAACGGCGGCGTCTGGGACCGCTGGGTCCACGTCAACGGGGCGACGCACGTCATGACGGGCGACCCCACGGCCGCCACCCTGGCGACGTTCTACGCGATGGGTGTACGGAACTTCGACTACGAGGGTGCCTTCGAGTCCCTGGCCCGCCAGGCGACCGTGCCCCACCCGGACGGCCTCTCCGACGCCGGCTGCCCCGGCCAGTGCACCGGCCAGCGGCCCAACCTGGCCCAGTACCTGGAGTCCCACTACGCGGCCCAGGACGTCTGCCACTGCTGGGGCGGCGCGGCGGAGACCCTGGAGGACGCGGTCGCCGACGACGCGCTCGGCCGCTGGGCCCGCCTGCTCGGGCGTGACGAGGAGGCCGCGGCCTTCGAGGCGCGCGGCGGATGGTGGCGCAACGTGTTCAATCCCGACGCCGGTGACGGGGCCGGGACCACCGGCTACATCCAGGCGCGCAACCTCGACGGCTCCTGGGTGACGCCCTTCAGCCCCGGCAGCGACCGGGGCTTCGCCCAGGGCACCAGCGCCACCTACACCTGGATGGTCCCGCAGGACGTACAGGGGCTGGCAGAGGCGATGGGCGGCCGGGAGACGGCGGCGCAGCGGCTGGACGGCTTCTTCCACAAGGAGGACGGCTCCTGGTCCGTCAAGGGCGGCGACGCACTGCGCTACGACCCGACCAACGAGCCGGGCATCCACGCCCCTTGGCTCTACAACGCGCTGGGCAAGCCGTGGAAGACCCAGGAGACCGTACGCGAGATCGTGAACACCGTGTACGGGACCGGCCCTCGCGGCCTGCCCGGCAACGACGACCTCGGCACGATGTCGGCCTGGTACGTCTTCTCGGCCCTGGGCCTCTACCCGCAGACACCGGGCAGCGCGACCATGCTGATCGGGGCGCCGCTCTTCCCGTCCGCGGTGCTGCGGCGGGAGCAGGGCGGGGACATCACCATCGCTGCCCCGGAGGCGGATGCGACACATCCGTACATCGACGCGGTGACGATCGACGGGCGGACGACGGACAGGTCCTGGACGGACGCCCGACTGGCGACCCGAGGAGGGGCGTTGGCCTTCCGGCTCGCGGACCGTCCGGACACCTCATGGGCCACCGGACCTGCGGCTCTTCCGCGGTGACACATCAACACGGCCTGCCCTGCGGCCCGGTGGCCGGCTCGACGCCGATCACCGGGTCAGGCGCGCCCGGGACGGAGGCCGGGAGGGGCCGAACTTTTCTATCGTTGAAAATTCTCACTGCACGACCGTTGTCAGGTGTTTGAGGCTGTGGCTCAATGTTCGACTATGTGCAGTGCTTCGCGGTTCGGAGCACTCCGGCTTCTTCGACGAGGACGACGCCTTGATACGACAACTTGCCCGCCCACGCACCGTTTTGAGAACACTCGCCTGTACGGCTGCGCTGCTCCTCCCGGTGGGCGCGACCCTGGTCCCGGCCGCTGCCGCGGCCCCCGCCGCGGAGGCGGCGGCCCCCACCGCCTCCGCGTTCGTGAAGGAGGACCCCTCCACCGAGGTGCACGGCCTCAAGGGTGAGTACTTCGCCATGTCCGCGCCGGGCGCCCGCGACTTCGCCGAGCTCGGGGCCACGGCGCTGGACCCGGAGATCAACTTCCCCGGTCTGACCGGTGCGTTCGAGTCGGCCACCGGGAAGACCGAGCACACCACAGCCCGCTGGACGGGGCAGATCGCGGCACCCGAGGACGGCGACTACACGTTCTCCGCCATCGGGGACAACGGCTTCCGTCTCTTCATCGACGACAAGGCCGTCATCGACCACTGGGAGCCGGACTGGGACAAGGAGCAGACCAGCAAGCCCGTCGCCCTGAAGGCCGGTGAACAGCACACGTTCCGGCTGGAGATGTTCCAGGACATCGGCGGGGCGAACATGTTCCTGCGCTGGTCGAGCGCGAAGCTGGCCAAGCAGATCGTCCCCGAGTCCGCGTTCACCCCGCCCGCCGACTTCGAGGTCTACCCGGTCGGGCTGAGCGTCGCCGAGAACGGCCTGAAGGTGCAGGCGACCTTCGACCACGAGGTCAGCGGCATCCAGGACGTGAAGGACCACCTCGGCATCGAGGCGGACACCACGCCGATGCCGGTGAAGTCGGTCGTCAGGGCCTCGAACAACCGCAAGGCGATCGTCGTCACCCTGGGTGCGGCCGTCCAGAAGAACCAGCAGGTCAGGTTCGCGTACGACGGTGAGGGCGGCCTGAAGAACGGTGACGAGACCGTCCCCGAGATCAGCCGCAGGGCGAAGAACCTCTCCACGCACCGGCTTCTCACCCCGTGGGGCGAGAAGGTGAACCCGAAGAACCCGATGCCCGAGTACCCGCGCCCGCAGCAGGTCCGCGACGACTGGAAGAACCTCAACGGGCCCTGGGAGTTCGCGGGAGCCACCGCCGACGAGAAGCCGGTCTTCGGCAAGTCGCTCGACGAGCGCATCACCGTGCCCTACCCGGTCGAGTCCCAGCTCTCCGGGCTGGAACGCCACGAAGACCACATGTTCTACCGCAAGCTGGTCACCGTGCCGAAGAGCTGGTCGGTCGGCAAGCGGAGCAGTGACGAACGCCTGAAGCTCAACTTCGGCGCTGTCGACTACCACGCGCGCGTCTGGGTGAACGGCAAGCAGGTCGCCGAGCACACCGGCGGTTACACCGCCTTCAGCGCCGACATCACGGACGCCCTCAAGGGCAGCGGTCCCCAGGAGATCGTGGTCGCGGTCACCGACACCACCGGTGCCGACCAGCCCACGGGCAAGCAGTCCGCCAATCCCAGCGGCATCTTCTACACCGCCTCCTCCGGTATCTGGCAGACCGTCTGGATGGAGCCCGTCGCGCCCGCGGCAGTCGACTCCCTCAGGACCACGCCCGACATCGACAAGGGCAGGCTCGCCCTGACGGTCAACTCCGAGGCCGCCTCGAAGTCCGCCCGGGTCACCGCCGTCGCCCGTGACAAGAAGGGCAAGGTCGTCGGGACCGTCACCGGCCCGGCCAACAGCGATCTGAGCCTCCCGGTGGCGAAGCAGCACCTGTGGACGCCGGACGACCCGTACCTGTACGACCTCGAGGTCACCCTCAAGGACGGCCGCTCCAAGGACACCGTCGACAGCTACTTCGGTATGCGCTCCTTCGGTGTGGCGAAGGTCGGCGGCTACCAGAAGCTGGTGCTCAACGGGAAGCCGTTCTTCTCCCTCGCCCAGCTCGACCAGGGCTTCTACCCCGACGGCCTGAACACGGCGCCCAGCGACGATGCCCTGGTCTTCGACCTGAAGGCCCAGAAGGACCTCGGCTTCAACTCCGTGCGCAAGCACATCAAGGTCGAGCCCGCCCGCTGGTACTACCACGCGGACAAGCTCGGGCTGCTGGTCTGGCAGGACTTCGTCTCCGGCAACATCACCGGTGAGAAGGGCCAGAAGGCCTTCCTCGACCAGGGTGCCGAGATGATGGAGCAGCTGCACAACTACCCCTCGATCGGCGCCTGGATCGTCTTCAACGAGGGCTGGGGCGAGTGGGACCGCACCGAGACCGGAAAGATCACCGAGAAGGTCCAGGCCGCCGACCCCTCCCGGGTCGTCAGCGCCCACAGCGGTGTCAACTGCTGCAACTCCAAGGGTGACAGCGGCAAGGGCGACATCATCGATCACCACGACTACAACAACACCGACCCGGCCTTCCCGGACGAGAACCGTGCGGCGATGGACGGTGAGCACGGTGGCTTCACCCTCCGGATCCCCGGAAACATGTGGCCGGGTGCCCCCACCGCGATCTACAGCGGTGTCGCCGACAAGGACGCGCTGACCGCCAAGTACGTCGAGAACACCCGCACGTACTACCTGGACGCGGCCCGCGCCGAGCTCTCCGGTTCCATCTACACCCAGGTGACCGACCTCGAGAACGAGCTCAACGGTCTCTGGACGTACGACCGCCGCGAGATCAAGGTCGACCCCGCGAAGGTGCGGAAGATCAACCAGGAGGTCATCGCGGCCGGTGCCGCCGCGGGTGAGCGCGACGAGATCAAGGGCGGCGCCGCCTGGGCCCTCGACGAGAACAAGGGGACCAAGGCCGCCGACAGCGGCCCGAACCACAAGGACCTCACCCTCTCCGAAGGGGCGTCCTGGGCGCCCGGCGTGCGGGGTTCGGCGCTGAAGTTCGACGGCGAGGGCCAGTACGCCGAGACCGGCGGCCCGGTCGTCGACACGACCGGTGACTACACCGTGTCGGCGTGGGCGTCGCTCGACGCCCTGCCGGACAACTACGGCACCGTCGTCAGCCAGGACGGCCGGCGCCAGGAGAACCCGTTCTACCTCCAGTACGGACAGGGCGGCTTCGCCTTCTCCACCCCGGGAGCCCACCGGGCCCGGCTCGAGATCAAGCCCGAGCTCGGCACCTGGTACCACCTGGTCGGCGTGCGCAGCGGCGACGAGATCAAGCTGTACGTCGACGGCAAGCTCGCCTCGACCGCCGCGGCCGGCACCGCCGACGTCAGCAGCGGCGCGCTCTCCCTGGGCCGCGCCAAGTGGGACGGCGGCAACACCGACTTCTGGAACGGCTCGGTCGACCAGGTGAAGGTGTTCGACAAGGCGCTCACCGACCAGGAGGTGACCGCGCTCCACGACGGCGAACAGCCGTAGGGAGCGACCCCGACGGCGAACAGCCGTAAGGAGGCACCCCCGCAGGACCGCTCCCGGCAGTGCGTGCACGCGCCGCACTGCCGGGAGCTCCGGCATGTCCGCCGGTCCCTTTCCCTCCCGGCACGCGCCGGGCGGCCGTCACACCGGGGAGACCGCGGCTCCGGTGCTCTCCCGCACGAGGACGCGGTGCGGGACCACGATCCGGCGGGCGGGCAGGGTGCCGAGGCGTCCGAAGACGCGCTCGGTCAGACACTGCACCGCCCGTTCGGCGATCTGCTCCCGGTCCGGGGCGACCGTGGTGAGGGACGGCGCGGCGTACCGGCCGTCCTCGATGTCGTCGAATCCCATCAACGCCAGGTCGTCAGGCACCCGTACGCCCCGTTCGGCCGCGACGCGCAGTGCGCCCAGGGCGAGTTCGTCACTGAAGCAGAAGACGGCGTCGGGAGGCGCCGGCAGATCCAGCAGTTCACGCATGGCCCGCGCCCCTTCCGCCCGGTGCAGGTCGGCCACCTCCACCTCGGCCACCGGACTCAGGCCGGCCTCCCGCAATCCCTGACGGAAGCCCTCGGCGCGCAGTTCGGCCGTGCCGTGGCCCAGCCGGGACTGCAGGCCGACGGCCGCGACACGGCGGCGGCCCCGTGAGAGCAGATGGCGAGCGGCGTCCCGCGCTGCCTCCACGTTGTCCAGAGCCACATGGTCGATGGAACCGTCCGGCTCCATCTCGCCCAGGACGACCAGTGGCAGGCCCCCGGCGAGCGAGGCCAGACCGGCCGGGGACGTCGACCACGGACTGATGATCATCCCGTCGACCTGGTGGCCCTCGGACCCGTCGAGGAGCCGCCGCTCCAGATCCGCCCGCCCTCCGGTCCGCTCCAGGAGCACCGTCCATCCGCGTTCCCGAGCCGCGTCGATGAGGAGACCCGCCAGTGCGCCGAAGTAGGGGGAGTGGATCTCGGGCACGACCACCCCGATGAGGCCCGTGCGTCCCTGCCGGAGGTTGCGGGCGGCGAGGTTGGGGCGGTACCCCAGCTCCTCCACCGCCGCCATGACGCGGGCGCGCGTCGCCGGGGCCACGGCCGCCGCATTGCTCACGACGTTGGAGACGGTCCGGACGGACACGCCGGCGAGCGCGGCGACGTCCTTGAGTCTCGCTGCCACAGTCGGTGGGCTCCTCTCCCTCGTGGGGCGGAGCGCCGGCGGCCCGTGCCCTCTCGCGCTGTGCACCGTAACAGCCCCGTCCGATCACGGTGTGCGCTTCCTCTTGCCACGTTGTTTGCAACGTTGCAACATGGGTGCGGCGACCGACGGGACGGTCAGGGAGCCCCCTCCACCGACCCGCCCGTCGTGCCCGTCGTCCGCCCCGTCATCCGCCCACGAAGGGACCACCGCAATGCCCGAAGCCTCCCTCGCCCCGCACCTCCGCGCGGCCGTTCAGGACCTGCACACAGCCGGCATCACCGCGTGCAAGGGCGCCTTCACCCCGCAGTGGGCCGACGCGATGCGTGAGGACATCGAGGCGGCCTTCACGGAAGCGCGTGGCCGGGAGGGCGGGGCGGTCGGCCGGGGGCCCCACCGCTTCTACGTCGAGATCCACCCCGAGCAGCTGCGGGGATTCGTGGAACTCGTGGACCATCCGTGGGTGCGCGCAGTGTCCGAGGCCGTCCTGGGGCCCGACTACCGGATCGTCGAGCTGGGATTCGACGTCCCGCTGGCCGGAGCGGTGAACCAGCCCTGGCACCGGGACTTCCCCATGCCGGACGCCACCCGCGCCGAACGCCGGCTGACCTCGCTCGCCTTCAACCTCACCGCCGTCGACACGCGGGAGGACATGGGCCCGTTCGAGATCGCGCCCGGCACCCAGTGGGACGACGACCCCCGCTTCGGGCACGGGATGTTCCCGCCCCGCGACACCTACCCGCGCTACCAGGGGCTCGCCGAGCGGAAGTACCCCCGCAGGGGAGACATCTCGGCCCGGTCCGCGCTGACGATCCACCGAGGCACGGCCAACCACTCGGCCGACTCCCGGCCGGTCCTGGTCCTCGGCGTCGACGCGCCGGGAGCGGGCAACGACGCGCAGCACGACATGGCGGTGACCAGGGAGTACTGGGCCTCGCTGCCCGGGCGGGTCCGGGCGCATCTGCACTGTCCGGTCGTGGACGAACTGACTCCCACAGTCCAGAAGCACACCATCGAAGGTCTGGTGATGGGCGACGCCTGACGCCCCCTCCCGATCAGGGGATCCGGTCTCAGCGCCCTGGTGGCCCACCTGCTCCAGCCACTGGAGCCTCCTCCTCAGGGGGCCGGCCACGGGTCCGCACGGGCCAGTGCCTCGCTCAGAGGTATGCCGGACCTGGAGGAGAGGGCGAGGCGCGTGCGCAACTCGGCACGCGTGCGGGGACGGAACTTCGGCTCCTTGGCACAGCCGCACACCGACCGGCCCTCGTAGCGCAGCCCTTGCCCCAGCACGGCGGCGACGACGGACCAGGCCCGCACGTCCCGCCGGGGCGGCGCGGCGAAGTCGTGACCCGCGCACACCAGGGTCAGCGAGCAGTTGGGGCAGGGATGCCGTCGCGCCGGGTCCGGGTGCTTCTTGAAGCTCACCCGGCAGGGCACACACGCGTAGTGGAGCTTGTACGAGGTCCCCGCGTAGTGACACACCTGCTCAGCCTATTGCGGCGGGGGGGGGGGGGGGGGGGGGGGGGGGGGGGGGCCCCGCCGCCCCCCCCCCCCCCCCCCCCCCCCGACGCGCCACGGCCGGAACCCTTCCCCTTGGTGACGCTGGACGCGGATTCCTC
>NZ_JBIWKR010000004.1:0-365893 GCF_044765765.1 Streptomyces sp. NPDC102402 | reverse complement strand
GGGTTTTGGTGGTTTCGCGGGGCCCCCCGTCGCCCCCCCCCCCCCCCCCCGCGTGGGGGGGGGGGGGGCGGGGGGGGGGGGGGCGGGCCCCCCCCCCGGCCCCCGCCGGTGCGCGTACTGCCTGTGGAGGTGTCAGGTCACGGCGCCCAGGGAGCGTCCACCGACCAGGTCGTGTCCTCGGCGAAGGTCGCCGCGTTGTCCCAGGCGTGGCCCCCGCCGGGCGTGGCCAGCCACACCTCGGAGTCGATGTGCCGGAGGTAGCTGCCGGGCAGGTTCGCGCTGGAGAACCTCACCCCGCCGCTGCCCGCGACCGCGCACCAGGTGGCGTCGGCCTTGAAGAGGGCCGAGCCGTCGTTCGCGTCGCGGCGGACCCGGAAGTCCCGGTGCCGGAGGTACTCACCGGGGTAGTTGCGGGACTCCAGCGAATAGCAGTTGCTGTTCGCCAGACCGGTGACGACCTTCCACGTGGCGTCGCTCTTCAGCAGCGCGCTGCTGCCGCTGTCGACGACCGCGGTGTGGGCGAGCGCCTCGGAGTGGCGCAGGTACTTGTTCGTGTGACCGGGGGTGGTGACCCGGAGCGACTTGTACTGGCCGGTGGGCAGGGTGACCGGCGGAGCAGGGGTCTTCGAGGCCTGGATGAGGGCCTGGTTGGCGGCCTTCACCCGCGCGGTGTCGACCTTGACCACCTGACGGTCGTAGGTGAGCAGCCCGTTGGCCTCGTTCTCGACGTCGGTGATCTCCGTGTAGACGGAGGCCGAGAGCCCGGCCGGGAGCTGACCGACACGGATGCTGTCGAGCAGTCCCACGAAGCGGTTGTTCAGGGCGGAGACGCTCGCCTGGTCCTCGTAGCTGAAGCCGCCGCCCGGATACCACTCGTGGCCCGGCACCTTCCATCCCAGCCCACCGAACTCACCGAGGACGGCGGCCCTGGTGGCGGTCGGTGAGGTGTTGCCCGGGCCGACGTAGATGTGGTTGTCGACCACGTCACCGTTGCCGCCGTCCACGGAGCCGCAGCAGTTCACCCCGCTCATGTTGTTGACCAGCCGTGACGGGTCGTAGGCCTTGACCTCGTTCGCGATCCTGGCCTGGTCGTACTGGCCCCAGCCCTCGTTCTGGTTCACCCACATGACCAGCGAAGGCGAGCTGCGGTGCTGGTCGATCACCGCGTCGTACTCGGCCTCCCACTGGGTCCGTGCCGCGCTGTCCGGGGTCTTGCCGGTGTCCATCGCCGGCATGTCCTGCCAGACGAGGAGGCCCAGCTTGTCCGCCCAGTAGAACCAGCGCTGCGGCTCCACCTTGATGTGCTTGCGGACCATGTTGAAGCCGAGGTCCTTGTGCGCCTGGAGATCCGACTTGAGGGCGGCGTCGGTGGGTGCCGTGTAGATCCCGTCGGGCCAGTAGCCCTGGTCGAGCGTGCCCGTCTGGAAGACGAACTTCCCGTTGAGGACGGGGCGCAGGATGTTGTCCACCTTCGCGATCGCGATCGACCGCATGCCCGCGTAGCTGCCGACCGTGTCCACCACGCTCGTCCCGTCGAGCAGGTCGGCGCGTACGTCGTAGAGGTACGGGTCGTCCGGGCTCCACAGCCGGGGGTTCGGCACCGGTACGGAGATGTCGGCGCCGGGCGCCCCCGTCGCCGTACCCACCACCGTGCCGCCGCTGGAGACGGTGACCCGGGCGGTCCGGCCGCCGCCGGCCGCCGCCTGCACCTTCACCCGCAGGGTGCTGTTGCCGAGGTTCGGCGTCATGTCCAGACGCGTGACGTGCGAGGCCGCGACGGGCTCCAGCCAGACCGTCTGCCAGATGCCGGAGGCCGCCGTGTAGAAGATCCCGCCGCCCGGGTGGGGGTTCACGTCGTTGATCCGCTGCTTGCCGACGGCCTGGCCACCGGTCTGCGTCGGGTCGTACACGGAGACCACGACCGTGTTCGTGCCACCGTTGAGCTGGGGCGTGATGTCGTACGAGAACGAGTCGAAGCCGCCCTTGTGCGCCCCGACCTGGGTGCCGTTGACCCAGACGGTGCTCTGCCAGTCGGAGGCACCGAAGTTGAGCACGGTCCGGCGGCCGCTCCAGTTCGACGGCACGGTGAAGGTGCGCTTGTACCAGAGCTTGTCGTTCTCGGTGATCTTCCGCTTGATCCCGGAGAGCGAGGACTCCGCTACGAACGGGACCCGGATCTGCTCGGAGAACGACGCGGGCTGCCCCGCGTCGCGGCCGGTCACCGCGAAGTCCCAGATGCCGTTGAGATTGGCCCAGTCGGGGCGGGTGAGCTGGGGGCGCGGGTACTCGGGAAGCGGGTTGTCGACGGACACCTGGTTCGTCCAGGGCGTCGTCATCGGGGCCGGCTTCGGAGTCCAGGCGGCGGGTGCGGCGGCCGCCGGGGCGGTGGCGGCCCCGACGAGCGCGGTGGCGAGAAGTGCCATCAGGCCGGTGCCGGCCGTTAACCGTCTCCACCAGGTGCGGGGACGTGGTGCGGGTGCGGGCTTCATCCGAGGAGCTCCTTGAGGGAGGGAAGGACTCCCCGCGCCGGAGTGGCGCGGGCAGTGGCTCAGAAGTGGTCCGGAGGGCGGGCCGGCCCTCAGCGCAGCTGCCAGAGGTGGTCCGCGGTGCCGTTGTCGTCGTACTGGACGACATGGGCGCTGTCGGCGCCGGACATGCCGTCCACGCCGAGCACCTTGCCCGAGTTGCGGTTGCGGACGCGGTACCAGCCACCGCCGTCCGGCACGAGCTGCCAGAGGTGGTCCGCCGTGTCGTTGTCGTCGTACTGGACGACGTGGGCGCTGTTCGCGGTGGACATCAGGTCGACGCCGAGCACCTTGCCGGAGTGCTGGTTGCGGATGCGGTACCAGCCGTCCCCGTTGGCGACCAGCCGCCAGAGGTGGTCGGCCGTCCCGGTGTCGCCGAACTGCACGACGTGGGCGCTGTTCGCCGTGGACATGCCGTCCACGCCGAGCACCTTGCCGGAGTTCCGGTTGGCGATCCGGTACCAGCGGTCCGCGAGCCAGGGCGCCGCGTCCGGGCTCGCCGTAGGGAAGGAGGTGATCCGCAGCCGCGCCGCGCCCATCGGGACGAGCGTGACCTCCTCGACCGGCTCGGTGCTGCGCGCGGGGCTCGCCTGGAGAGGCGCCACCACGTGCTCGCCGTCGGCGCTCCACTCGGGGATGCGGCGGGCGCGCGCGGTCATGACGAGCGGGGTGTTCTCCAGGGTGAAGGGGTTGTCACCGGGCGCGCGTCCGGTGGAGCGGTGGTGGAGCGAGTCCGCGGGGCGTGCGCTGTCCAGGACGAGGCCGTAGTTCCACGGGGTGGTGGCGTGGACGGCGTACTCCGGGAACCGCGTGGTGCCGCCGATGCGCTCGTACGTCTCCCCGATGCGCAGGGAGTACGTCAGCGGTCCGTGGTCGACGCTGACCGAGCCGTGGTTGTCCGTCCAGGTGCGCACGGTCGTCCGCTGCGGCAGGCGCAGGATGACCTTGTCGCCGTCGGACCAGGTCCGCTCGATGCGGGTGAACGCGGGGCCGGCGGGGGCGGTCACCCGCTGCCCGTTCACCCGTACGTCGGGCTCGGCGCACCAGGCGGGGACGCGCAGCACCAGCGGGAAGCGCAGCTGCTTCGGGGCCCTGAGGGAGAGGGTGACCGTGTCCGTGAAGGGGTAGCCGGTCTCCTCCGTGAAGGTGACCTCCGTGCCGTCCGCGACCTTGGCGGTGACCTCGCAGGGCGCGTACATCGCCGCGGCGAGACCGTTGTCCGGGGTGGCCAGCCAGAGTTCCTCGACGAAGTAGGGCCAGCCCATGCCGTAGTTGTGCGGGCAGCAGCGGTACTGGTCGACGCCGGGCAGATACGCCTGCATGGCGAAGCCGTTCTGGAACTGCCGGTCCTTCTTGGGGGCGTTGTCCAGGTCGACGCTGTTCGCACTCGTGACGTAGTGGATCGCCTTCCCCGACGGGTCCAGCGAGGCGGGCAGGGAGTTGAACGCCAGCTCCTCGCAGCGGTCCGCCCACAGGGGGTCGCCCGTGATCCGGGTGAGCAGCTGGTGGCTCGCCATGAACTCGACGATCCCGCAGGTCTCGAAGCCCTGCCGGGGGTCCCCGTGTCCCGGCCGGGCGTTCTCGTCGCCGGCGAAGCCGCCGCCGGGGAACTGCCCGTACCGGTCCATGGCCTTGGCGTACGTCCCGTACGTGTCCCGGGTGTCCTGCTGCGAGCCGCTGCGCAGTGCGTACTGGGCGGGCTCGCGGAAGCCCTGGGCGATGTTGACGTTGTGCGGGTTGACCAGGTTGTCGCCCCAGTCGGCCCCGTAGCGGTGGATCTTGTCGGCGAGGTCGAGCAGGAAGGTGTCGCCGGTGCGGTTGAACAGCCAGTACACGCTGTCCAGGCCGTCACCCCAGCGCAGCGCGATCCAGCTGGTGTCGAAGGCGCCGGGGCCCTGGGCGTTCATGTACCGGAAGAACCTGCTGAGGAACGGGATGATCCGGCTGTCGCCGTTGTACTCCTGCCAGGAGCGCAGCGCCTGGACCAGGGGGAGGAAGGGCCAGAAGTCCGGGCCGCCGTTGAGCGAGGTCCGCAGGGCCTTCGGGCCGAAGAAGCCGTCCGGCTGCTGGGTCGTGAGGATCGCGTCGATCCACCTCCGGGCGCCGGCCAGCGCCGTCGCGTCACCGGTGACGATCGCCAGGTCCGTGTATCCGCGCAGCCAGTAGGGGACTTCCTCCCAGCCGCCCTTGTCGGGCCGGACCCAGCCGGACTCACCGAAGTCGAGGAAGTGGGAGAACTCCTCGTACCGGCCGCAGAGGCCGTCCAGCTGCATGTGGAGCTGGCCGGCCAGCCAGCCCTTGGCGGCGACCCGGCCGGGCGGCAGTTTCAGGAACGCCGTCGGGTGCAGCGGCGCGGCGTTGGGGGAGTAGTGGCCGCCGGGCGCTGCTGCCATCACGCCCCCGGCCGCCGTAGCGGTGGTGGACCAGCGGCCGCCCGCGGTGACCGCGGCGGCGGTGGCCAGGGCGCCGGTCACGAGTTGTCTGCGGTTCAGGGGCATCGTGTGGGGACTCCGCTTCTGCTCTGCCGGACAGGGGTGGGGTGACCGGCCCGGACGGGACCGGCGCATGGCGAAGGAGGTCGTCGCGCCCGGAGCTGACGGGGCGACAACTGCTCTGCAACGTTGGAAAATTGATGTCGGCGGTATGACAGCACGCGGTCAAGCCGGTGTCCAGGGGGCGTGCAGTACCTGGTGCCGTCCCGCCCCGCCGGGCGGCACGCCTCGGGCCGACACATTTTGGAAACGCATCGACAACTCTCTTGCCGCCCGTGGCGCCGCGCCTATATAACGTTGTAAACCGAGCCGCCGAGAGGCCGCACAAGCCCTCACAGCCACACGTTTCCGCAGATGGAAGCGGGGTTCGTGAGGGATACGTCGTCATCTGCCGCCGAGCGGCCGATGCACCGTCCCGCCATGCCCGACCGCACGCAGAACGGCGTGCCGTCACCTCGCCAAGGAGCGTCCCGCGCATGATGACCCAGCGTCGATCCCGTACCCTCGCCGCGGCCTGCCTGCTCGCCGCCACCGCCACGCTGGCCGTTTCCGGCTGCTCGAAGTCGGAGACCTCGGACAACGCGGGCGGTGACAGCAGCCAGGGCGCACAGGCGGCCAAGTCTCCCGAGGCCGCATCCGGCCCGGGCTGCTCCCTGCAGACCTACGGCGCGCCCAAGATCGACCTCAAGGACGCGGTGGTCGGCTTCTCCCAGTCCGAGAAGGAGGCCAACCCGTTCCGCATCGCGGAGACGCAGTCCATCAAGGACGAGGCCGCCAAGATCGGCGTCAAGAAGCTGCTCACCACCAACGCGCAGTCACAGCTGTCCAAGCAGATCAGCGACATCCAGGACATGCTGTCCCAGGGCGCCCAGTTCCTCATCATCGCGCCGCTGAACTCCGACGGCCTCGAGCCGGCGCTCAAGGCGGCAGCGGCGAAGAAGGTGCCCGTCCTCACCGTCGACCGCAAGGTCAACTCCACCGCCTGCAAGGACTACGTGGCCTTCCTGGGCTCCGACTTCGTCGAGCAGGGCAAGCGGGCCGCCGACGCGATGATCAAGGCGACCGGCGGCAAGGGCAAGGTCGCGATCCTCCTCGGCGCCTCCGGCAACAACGTGACGACCGACCGGACCAAGGGCTTCGTCGACCAGATCAAGGCCGAGGCGCCCGGCATCGAGATCGTCGCCCAGCAGACCGGCGAGTTCGCCCGTGACAAGGGTCAGCAGGTCATGGAGCAGCTCATCCAGTCCAAGCCCGACATCACGGCTGTCTACGCGGAGAACGACGAGATGGGCCTCGGCGCCGTCACCGCGCTGAAGGCCGCCGGCAAGAAGCCCGGCAAGGACGTCAAGATCGTCTCGGTCGACGGCACCCGCAACGCCGTGCAGGCCCTGGTCAACGGCGAGTACAACGCCGTGATCGAGTCCAACCCTCGCTTCGGGCCACTGGCTTTCGCCACCGCCCAGAAGTTCTACGGCGGCGAGGAGATCCCCGAGAACGTCATCATCACCGACCGCGCCTACGACGAGACCAACGCCAAGGAATCGCTCGGCGGGGCGTACTGATCCGCGCCCGAACCCAACGGCCCCGGCCGCCGCGGCGCTCGTGCAGCGCCACGGCGGCCCCCGGGCCCTCATCCTTGGACAGCGGAAGGCCAAGAACACCCATGGCACCACCCGAAGCAGTACCTCAGGCACCGGAGGCGGCCGTGCCGGCGGCCTCCGCCGTGCTCGAAGCCCGCTCGGTGAGCAAACGGTTCCCCGGCGTCGTCGCCCTCGACGACGTCAGCTTCTCCCTGCGAGCGGGGGAGACCCACGCCCTGGTCGGCGAGAACGGAGCCGGCAAGTCCACCCTCATCAAAGTGCTGACCGGCGTGTACCGGCCGGACGGGGGCGACCTGCGGATGACGGGCGAATCCGTGCGGTTCGCCCGGCCGTTCGAGGCCCAGCAGGCCGGGATCTCCACGATCTACCAGGAGGTCAACCTCGTCCCGCTGATGAGCGTGGCGCGGAACATCTTCCTGGGCCGCGAGCCCCGCAACCGCTTCGGCCTCATCGACTTCGGCCGTATGCACCGGGAGACCGGCGAACTGCTCGACGGCTTCGGTGTACGCGTGGACCCCCGCCGCCCCCTGCACACCCTCGGTGTCGGCACCCAGCAGATGGTCGCCCTCGCGCGCGCGGTCTCCGTCAACGCCCAGGTCGTCATCATGGACGAGCCCACCTCCTCGCTCGAACCCCGCGAGGTGGAGACCCTCTTCCGCGTCATCGAGCGTCTGCGCGGCCAGGGCATCGCCGTCCTCTACGTCAGCCACCGCATGGACGAGCTCTACCGGATCTGCGACCGTGTCACCGTCCTGCGCGACGGCCGCCACATCCACACCGGCGACCTCGCCGATCTCGACCGGATGCAGCTCGTGTCCATGATGCTCGGCCGCGACCTCTCCGAGGTGCGCCGCTCCGGCGTCACGAACTTCGCCGCGGAGGGGCACGAGGCGGCCCGTACGCCCGTCCTCACCGCGACCGGCCTGTCCAGCCGCCTCCAGCTCCACGACATATCCGTCTCCCTGTACGCGGGAGAGGTGCTCGGCCTCGGCGGTCTCCTCGGCTCCGGCCGGAGCGAGACGGCGAAGGCCCTGTCCGGTGCGCTGCCCCTGGACGCGGGCGACATCGCCGTCGACGGCACCCCTCTGAAGCGCCTCACCCCCGCCGCCGCCATCCGCGCCGGCATCAGCCTGCTGCCCGAGGACCGCAAGGCCGAAGGCATCGTGCCCGGCCTCTCCGTCCGCGAGAACATCGTGCTCGCCGCCATGCCCCGCCTCTCCCGGGCCGGTGTCGTCTCGCGCGCCAGGCAGGACCGCATCGTCGACATCTTCATGAAGCGCCTGCGGATCAAGGCGTCGAGCCCCGAGCAGAAGGTCGGAGAACTCTCCGGCGGCAACCAGCAGAAGGTCCTGCTCGCCCGCTGGCTCTGCCTGGAGCCCAAGGTCCTCCTGCTCGACGAACCCACCCGGGGCATCGACGTCGGAGCCAAGGCCGAGGTGCAGAGCCTCATCGACGACCTCGCCCGCGAGGGCCTGGCCGTCCTGCTCATCTCCTCCGACATCGAGGAGCTCATCGAAGGCGCCGACCGGATCGTCGTCCTGCGCGGCGGAGCCGTCGCGGGTGAACTCTCCGGCGACGACGTGGCCGAGGACCGGCTGCTCGAAGTGCTCGCCGACCACGCACCGGAGCCGGCGGACAGGGCCCTGGCCGCCCAGGAGGACCCCCGATGACCGAGACCGCCGTGGCCCCGCCCACGAAGAGCGACCAGCCCCAGAAGTCCGTGAGCCCCCTGGCCCGGCTGCGCGATCCCGCCTGGTACCAGCGGTACGGCGTCTACGTCGCCGTGGCGGTGGTGCTGCTCTTCAACGCCCTGTTCACCGAGCACTTCATGACCGCCGACAACTTCCGCACCCAGCTCGTCCAGGTCGCCCCCATCGTCATCGTCGCCCTGGGCATGGCCCTGGTCATCGGGACCGAGGGCGTCGACCTGTCCGTCGGCTCGACCATGGCGCTCGCCGCCGCGTTCCTCCCGCTGTACCTCGGCTACGGACTCGTACCCGCGCTCGTCGTCTCGCTCCTGGCCGGCGCCGTCGTCGGAGCCGTCAACGGGGCCCTCGTCTCACTCGTCGGGCTCCAGCCCATCGTGGCCACGCTCGCCCTCTTCGTGGGGGGCCGGGGACTCGCCCTCGTCATGGCCGACGGCCAGCTCAAGCAGATCGTCAACCCCGACCTGCTGTCGCTGGGCACCGGCTCCTTCCTCGGTGTCCCGCTGGTCGTGTGGATCGCCGGAGTCCTCGCCGTCGCCGTCGCCTTCCTGGTGCAGCGCACCACCTTCGGCCGCCAGATCGTGGCAGTGGGCGGCAACCGCTCCGCCGCCGCGCTCGCCGGGCTGCCCGTCAAACGGGTCCTCATCGGCGTCTACGTGCTCTGCGGAGTGCTCGCCGCGCTCGCCGGCGTCCTCGCCACGGCCCGGCTCACCGCGAGTGACCCGTCCTCGCTCGGCACCCTCATGGAACTCTCCGCCATCACGGCGGTCGTGGTCGGCGGCACCCCCCTCAACGGAGGATCCGTCCGGGTGCTCGGCACCGTCGCCGGCGCCCTGCTCATGCAGCTCCTGCGCGCCACGCTCGTCAAGCACGACCTGCCCGACTCCACCGCACAGATCGCCCAGGCGGCCATCATCATCGCCGCCGTCTACGTCGCCCGGGAGCGTCGGTCCCGATGAACGAAACCAAGCCCGTCACCGCCGCCCCGGCCCCGGTGCCGACGAAAGCGCCCGCGGCCCGCCCGGCCGCCGGCCCCGAGCAGACCGGCCGGCAGCGCGCCGCCGAACTCCTCCAACGCCAGGGCGTCCTCGCGGTCCTGCTGACCGTCGTGATCGCCGCCTCGTTCATCTACCCCACCTTCGCGTCCCTGGACAACGCCCGCGGTGTCACCATCCAGGCGTCCTTCCTCGCCGTGGTCGCGCTCGGCATGACGATGGTCATCATCACCGGCGGCATCGACCTGTCCGTCGGATCGGTCTTCGCCCTCGGAGGAGTCCTCGCCGCCTGGGCCTCGCAGTACGGATTCCTCGCGGCGCTGTTGCTCCCCCTCGTGGTGTGCGGCGGGATCGGCCTGCTCAACGGGCTCCTCATCGCCCGGGGGAACATGGCCCCCTTCATCGTCACCCTCGCCACCCTGCTGGGCGCCCGCGGTCTGCTGCTCGCGCTCACCGACGAGGGCGCCACCACCTACCTCGTGCCCAAGGACTCCGCCTTCGGCGAGCTCGGACAGGGCAGTGTCTGGGGCTTCGGATACCCCATCCTCATCGCCCTGGTGCTCTTCGGTGCCGGCGGACTCGTCCTGCAGCGCACCTCGTTCGGGCAGACGCTCTTCGCGGTGGGCGGCAGCAGCGACGCGGCGACCCTGATGGGCCTCCCCGTCGCCCGGACGAAGATCCTCGTCTACACGCTCAGCGGCCTCCTCGCCGGTCTCGCCGGTGCCCTGAACGCCGCCCGGCTGTCCTCCGGCGTCACCATCGTCGGCGTGGGGATGGAACTCGACGCGATCTCCGCCGTCGTCATCGGCGGCACCCTGCTCATCGGAGGCGCCGGATCCATCAGCGGCACCCTCTGGGGCGTCCTGCTGCTCGCCGTCATCCAGAACCTGATCAACCAGATCGGCTCGCTCAACTCCTCGTACCAGTCGGTGGTGAGCGGCGGCTTCCTTATCGTTGTCGTGGTGGCCCAGCGCTATCTCGCGCGCAGTCGCAGAAGCACCTGACGACGAGCCGGCCGCACCGGGCCGGACCTCTGAACCGAGCCGAGCCGAGCCGAACCAAGGAGTGCCGTGGGCGTCAGCCTCAAGGACGTTGCACAACGGGCAGGCGTGTCCATCAAGACCGTGTCGAACGTGGTGAACAACTACCAGCACGTCACACCGGCCATGCGCGCCAAGGTGCAGAAGGCGATCGACGAGCTCGGCTACCGGCCGAACCTCACCGCACGCCACCTGCGCAAGGGCCGCACGGGCATCATCGCCCTCGCCGTCCCCGAATTCGGCAACCCGTACTTCGCCGAGCTGGCCGGAGCGGTCATCGACGCGGCAGCCCGTCACGACTACACCGTCCTGGTCGACCACACCGCCGGCCTCAGGGAGAAGGAGCTCCTGGTCAGCCAGGGCTTCCGGTCCCATGTGATCGATGGCCTCATCCTCAGCCCGATCCACCTGGAGACCGAGGACCTCATGGCGCGCACCGAGACGGCGCCCCTGGTCCTGCTGGGCGAGCGCGAGTACGAGGCGCCCTACGACCACATCGCCATCGACAACGTGGCGGCTGCCCGTGCGGCCGTACGCCACCTCGTGGGCCAGGGCAACCGGCGCATCGCCTTCCTCGGATCGCGCACGGGTCAGGAACGCCAGCCCGCCCATCTGCGGCTCCGCGGCTGGCGCGAGGAGCTCGCGGCCTCCGGCATCACCCCCGACGAATCCCTCGTCGTGGTCACCGACGGCTACGGCCGCGAGGACGGGGCCGCCGGCATGGCACGGCTCCTGGACCGCGAGGACCGGCCCGACGCCGTGTTCGCGTACAACGACCTCATCGCCATCGGGGCGATGCGGACCATCACCGAACGCGGCCTGCGGATCCCGGACGACGTCGCCGTCGTCGGCTTCGACGACATCGAGGAGAGCCGCTACACGACCACCACGCTCACCACCATCGCCCCCGACAAGGAGGCCATCGCACGTCTCGCCGTCGACAGCCTCGTCGAACAGCTCTCCGGCGCACCCGTCGCGGAACCGCGCAGGCCACGCCCCGGCTACCGCCTCGTCATCCGCGAATCCACCACCCCCGGGCCCGACTCCGGCCACACCGAGGACCTCTGATGCCGCGCCCCACCGTGCACCGCGCCCCCTTCGGCTCCACCCACGGGACCCCGACCGACCTGTGGGCCCTCGACAGCGGCACGGGCGTCCGTGCCGAGATCCTGACCTACGGCGCGTCGCTGCACAGCCTCACCGTGCCCGACACCGCCGGTGCCACCGGCTCCGTCGTACGGTCCCTCACGACCCTCGACGACTACACCGCGAAGCACCCCTACTTCGGAGCCGTCGTCGGCCGCTACGCCAACCGCATCGCGCACGGCCGCTTCGTGCTGGACGGGACCGAGCACCACATCCCCGCCAACGACCGCGGCCACGCCCTGCACGGAGGCCCGGACGGCTTCCACACCAAGGTGTGGAAGGCCGAAGCGGACCGGACCGACGACAGCGTGTCCGTGCGGCTCACCCTGCACAGCCCGGACGGCGACATGGGCTTCCCCGGGGGCCTGGACGCCGCGGTCACCTACACCCTCGACACCGCGGGAACCCTGGCCGTCGAGTACACCTCCGTCACCGACCGCCCCACAGTCGTCAACCTCACCAACCACGCCTACTTCGAGCTGGCAGGCCTCGGCGACATCCGCGGCCACAGCCTGGAGGTCGACGCCGACGCCTATCTGCCGGTCGACGACGACGGCATCCCCCTCGGGGCCCCGGCGGAGGTCCGGGGAACCCCGTTCGATCTCACCGGACCCCGCGTCCTGGCGGAGTGCCTGGGGCAGGACGACGAGCAACTGCGCGCGGCCGGAGGCTTCGACCACTGCTGGGTGCTGCGCGACTCCGGTGGCGGCCTGCGCCGGGCCGCACGGCTCACCGCCCCGGGCGCGGCCCGGGTCCTGGAGGTGTGGACGACGGAGCCCGGCATCCAGGTGTACACGGCCAACCAGCTCGACGGCTCCTTCACCGACGCCACCGGCCGCCGCCACGAACGGCACGGCGCGGTCTGCCTGGAGACACAGCACCTGCCCGACTCACCCAACCGGCCGGACCTGCCCAGCCCCGTGCTGCGCCCCGGCGAGACCGCGCACAGCCGAACCGAACTCCGTTTCCCGCACCTCCGTGATTAGGAGCTGTCCGGCCGATCGTGTGACCGTCAGTTGATCTGCTCGTTGTTCCGGGTGGGGCGGCCTGGGCTGATGAGCTCCGCCGCCAGGCCGAGATCGTTCGGACCCTGGCCGAGGCGCCCGGAACACCGGGCGGCGCGGCAGGGCCGCGCCGGGTCCTGGACCTGTCGGCCGAGGGCCGGCGGGTGCCGCGCGCGGTGATGTCCCGCCGCGCACGCGGGCGCGGGAAGCCGTACGCGCGGTGATCGCAGCCCTCAGCCCACCGGGGAGATGTCGTTCCTGGAGGTGACGTTCAGCTTGCGCATGATCCGCGCCACGTGGTGCTCGACGGTCCGCGTGGACAGGACGAGGCTCTCGGCGATGTCCCGGTTGGCCCGTCCCTGGACGACCAGACGGGCCACCTCCCGCTCGCGTGGGGAGAGTTCGTCGCCGTAGCCGAGGCGACCGCGGCGATGGGTGGTGACGATGTCGTGGCGGCGCAGCAGCCTCTGGCAGCGGGCCACGTCCCAGCGGGCGCCCAGTTCCCGGTACACCTCCAGCACCTCCTGGACGGCGCCGGCCGCCGTCTCCCCGTGCCGGCCGATCAGGCAGCGCCCGCGGGCCTCCGCGGCCCGGGACGCGTCGAAGGGGCGGCCGAGCCGTACCCACTGCGCCTCCGCGTCCGCCCACAGCCGGATCGCCTCGTCCGGCTGGTCCTCGGCTTCGGCGAGCCGCGCCTGGCACATGGTCAGCGCGGTCCGGGCGGCGGGCGCGTCACGATCCGCCGTCCCCGCGGCGAAGTCCGCGACCAGCCGTCGGGCCCGTGCGGTCTGCCCGCTGCCGACGAGGGCCTCCACCGCGGTCGGTGCGACCTCTCCGGCCCATACCCAGCCGCCGGTCCGGTCGAGTCGGTGCAGGGTCTCCTCCACGGCGTCGCACGCCTGCCCGGGCCGTCCGGCCTCCAGATGGACGCGAGCGATGGCGGCGGCGGACGCGGTGAGGATGACGCCGGTGTCGTAGCGGGTGGTGCGGGTGGCGTCCGTGAGATCGCGCCGCGCCCGGGGTACGTCACCCAGGACGTGCAGGGCGGTCAGCCCCCGGACCAGCAGGGCCTCGGCTGCCAGGTCGGGTATCTCCCGGTAGAGCCTGGCGGTGTGGCCGGCCGCCTCGTGCAGTCCGTGCCAGCGGCTCCCGTGCCAGGCGAGTACCAGGCGGGCGGTCTGGGTGAGCCCCTCCACGTACGGGCTGCTGGTCTCCGCGAGCCCGTCGGTCGCCCGGCCGAGGAACTCCTGGGCCCGCACGTCGTACCCCAGGGCGGTGGCGGCGTGCGCCAGGTTGGTCCACCCCCGGGTGTGGTGCGCGGCCTCGATGGCGGTCGCGGCCGGCCCGTGCAGCGTCTCCGCGGCGGCCCAGGCCCGGTGGTCGCCGAGCAGCATCAGGGCGGTGGCGCGGTTGGCGGCGATGGAGGCACGGGCCACCGGGTCGGTGACCTGGCCGGCGAGCGCCTCACCGCGGTCCAGCCACTCCTGGTGCCGACCGATGGCCCATCCCTTGATGGAGGGGATGGCGGCGACCGCCATGGCGCGGGCCGCGGTCTGCGGGTCGGACATCTCCAGGTCGGGAATGGCGTGGGCGACCTCGTTGAGGCTGTCGAGGGCGCCTCCGCTCTGGTTGCGCAGGACGACGCTCAACTGAAGCCGGATCTCACCGCGCACCCGGGGCGGCGGGTCGTCCTCCTCCAGCACCCGCCGGACCGCGGTCACCACCTCCTCCCCGGCACGGGCCAGATGGGCCGTGCGTGCCAGTTTCTCGGCGGTGTGGACACGTCCCGCCGCGCGGGGGTCCTCGACGATGGCCTGGGTGTAGAGGGTGGTGGCCGTGGAGTAGTCGCCGGCCGCCGCCGCCCGGTCGGCGGCGACGACGAGGCAGCGCAGGCTCTCGCCTATCCGCCCGGCGGCCCTGTACAGCCGGGCCAGGTCGGCCAACGGCAGCGGGCCGCCCCCCGCCCGTCGCAGTGCCCGGGCGGCGCGCAGGCTCAGTCCGGCCAGGCGTGGTCCGGGTATCCGGGCCAGTGCGGCCTCGCGGTCCAACGGGTGCCGGAAGCCCGGGTACGGCCCGACGGCCCGCAGCACCGCTCCGCGTACGCACATGTCCAGGGCCGCCCCGGCCCGCTCGGGTGCGATGCCCGCCACCTCGGCGAGGACGCCGAGGGGCACAGCCCGGTCGAGCACCGCCGCCGCGTCCACGATGCGGTGCGCGTCCTCGTCGAGCCGCACACACCGCTGGGCGAACTCCAGCCGCACCCGCGGCGGGACGCCGGCCTCCCGTACGGCGGCGGCCACGGCCCCGGCCGGCGGGCCGTCCTCCCCACCGGCGCGGACACCGCCCTGCGCCGCCGCACCCGCGCCGCCGGCCCGCCCCGTCCGCGTGTCGCCCGTAGTCCTCGGAGCGCCCTCCCCGCCCGCCCGCCGCAGCGCGTCGCCCGCCTCCCGCAGCAGCGCGCGGGCGACCCCGGGAAGACCCCCGCTCAGACGGTGCACCAGCCCCGCCACCTCACCATGCTCCTCGGTCCACCCCGGCCGGGCGTCCAGCCACTGCCGGACGAACTCCTCCGTCTCCCCGGGAACCCAGGGCTGGACGCGGACCTCCTCTACCCGCACCCGCGCCGGTACGCGCACGCCGATGCCGGGAAGTCCGGGCGCGGCGTCCTCGGTGAGGACCAGCCGCAGCCGGGGCGGCATCGCGGCCATCAGGTGGCGCAGCAGGCCGAGCGTCGAGGGGTCCGCGTGCTGGAGGTCCTCCACGACCAGCACGGTGTCGCCGATCGCCGTCAGAAGTCGCTGGACCGCGCGGGGCAGCAGCCCGCGCCGCACCTCGGGGTCGGCCGCCGCCGCGGGCGGTGGCGGCAGCCGGTCGGCGAGCTCGGGTACGACGAGCCCCACGACGCCGGTCACGGAAGGCAGTGCTCGGCCGGGAGCGCCGACCGGTCGGTGAGGCAGTCCCGCCAGAGCGTCGGCCACGGGCCCCAGCGGCGCCGGGTCCATCACATCCGGACAGACCCCGCGCAGGTGCGTCCACCCGGCACACTCCGCTCCGCCGAGTACCTCGTCCACCAGCCGGGAGACCCCGGTACCGGCTTCCCCTCGCACCACCACGACGCTCGGCCCGTCCCGCAGCGCCCTGCGCAACCGCCGTGCCTCCTCGACCCGTCCGACGAATCCGCCGCCGGTGATCTCCGCGCCGTGTTCCGTCCCGGCACCTCCTGCTTCCACGGCTCCGCCTCCCGACGACCACTCGTCCCCGCACCGGGACCCGTCGACCCGGCCCGGCTCTCCGGCCGGACCACGGCCTCCGCTGGGCACGTGGTCTACCCCGCCGAACGCCCGGGCTGCAATAGGGGTTCACCACCTACGAAATGCCGGCCCCCTCACCCGGTCCCGGTCCCGTCCGTGGCGCCCCGCGCGGAGGCACCCCCGGGGCGGCCACCATGTCGTCCGGGCCCGCGGGGGCCACCGGGCCACCGTCCGCGCCGTCACTTCTTAGGTACCGCTACGGATTGCGGGACCTCTCCCGCACGACCGAAGCTCTGGGCAGCCCGAAATCGCCGACACCGTACGCCGGGTTCCGGCCGACGGAACCGGGATACGGGGCGGCTGAACACCCACAGCCGTTCGGCGTGACCGAGCCCGTGCCGCGCGGCCCCCTCCGTGCGGCACAGTGCTCGTCCCGCCACCCGTGGACGCCGTGACCCGAAGGCTCCGCGCGACCGTCATCCACGCCCCCGGCTTCGTCCATGTCATGACCTCGACACGTCGATCGTGGGCGCGGGCACACCCCGCCCACGGTGACTGCCCGGACCGGCCGGCGGCGCCGGCCACCCCTGTGCCTCGTACCTGGGCCCACGCACAACCGACAAAAGGAAGAAACCATGGAGTTCGACGCCCGCGTCCTCCGGCGTGCACTCGCCGTCTGCGCCAGCGCCGCCCTGCTCGCCGGGGCCGCCACGACCACGGGGGCGACAGCGGCCCCCGTACCTCCGCCCGGCGGTGAAGGCCGCATCGTCGGCGCCGACCGCCCCGGTGCGGTCGAGGGTTCCTACATCGTCACCTTCAAGGACTCGGTCCCGCGCGGGGACGTACCCGCCTCCGCGAAGGCACTGGCCAAGAGGCACGCCGGCAGCCTGCGCCACACCTACACCGCCGCCCTGCGGGGCTTCGCCGTACGGATGACGGAGGCCCGGGCCGAGGAACTCGCCGCCGACCCCTCGGTGGCCCGCGTGGAAGCCGACGCCGCGGCCTACGCGGTCGACACCCAGACCTCCCCGCCCTCCTGGGGCGTGGACCGTGTCGACCAGCGTGACCTGCCGGTGGACAGGAGCTACACCTACAGCACCACCGCCTCCGGCGTGAACGCGTACATCGTGGACACCGGCATCCGGATGAGCCACCGCGACTTCGGTGGCCGGGCGGTGAGCGGCTACGACTTCATCGACAACGACAGCAACGCGTCCGACTGCGCGGGGCACGGCACCCACGTCGCCGGGACCGTCGGTGGCAGCGCGTACGGAGTCGCCAAGGGCGTCAGACTGATCGGCGTGCGCGTGCTCAACTGCCAGGGCACCTCGGGCGACACCTGGGCCCCGGTCCTCGCCGGTATCGACTGGGTCACCAGGAACGCGGCGAAGCCGGCCGTGGCCAACATGAGCATCGGCGGCGGCAGAACCCAGTCGGTGAACGACGCCGTCGCCACCTCCATATCCTCCGGCATCACCTGGGTGGTCGCGGCGGGCAACAACAACACCGACGCCTGCTCGTACTCCCCGGCCTCCACCCCGTCGGCCGTCACGGTCGGCGCGACGAACAGCCGGGACGCCCGTGCCAGCGGCTGGTCCAACGGCCAGGGCTCCAACTACGGTTCCTGCCTCGATCTCTTCGCCCCCGGCGACAGCATCGTCTCCACGTCCAACTCCGGCGACACGGCGTCCCAGTCGATGAGCGGTACGTCCATGGCCTCCCCCCACGTCGCCGGCGCGGCCGCCCTGCTGCTCGCCGCCAACCCGACATGGACCCCGGCCCAGGTCCGCGACAGGCTGGTCGCCGACGCCACCCCCGACAAGGTCACCGACGTCCGCACCGGCTCGCCGAACAAGCTGCTGTACACGGGTGCCGGCACCACCACCCCGCCGCCCACAGGTGAGAGGTTCGAGAACACCGACGACCACCAGATCCGCGACAACGCCACCGTCGAGTCACCGCTGCCGGTCACCGGCCTCACCGGCAACGCGCCTTCGGACCTCGCCGTCACCGTGGACATCCGCCACACCTTCCGCGGAGACCTCAAGGTCGACCTGATCGCCCCCGACGGCACCGCCTACCCGCTGAAGACCTACAACAGCAACGACGGCGCCGACAACGTGCAGGCCACCTACACGGTCAACGCCTCCGGCGAGACCGCGAGCGGCACCTGGAAGCTGCGCGTCTCCGACAACTGGGTCAACGACACCGGTTACGTCAACGCCTGGTCGCTCCAGTTCTGACCCGCGCCACCTCACACACCCGGCACGACACGACAGCTCATGGCGCCGCCCCGTCCTCGCTCCCCGAGGGCCGGGCGGCGCCTTCATGAGCCCGGCGCACCCCGGGCCGAGCGAGGGGGACGACGGCCCGAGGGGCGAGCTCTGGGCACGTGGATCCCATGGCAGACCTGCGACGCCACCTGACAGAGCCCTGTTAATCGATTGCCCTCCGGCGCGACGGCCTGCTGTAATTCCGGCACCAGCTGATCAACCCGGGAGATTTTCATGCGCCGAGCTTCTGAGTCCACCCAGACAGGAATTCACCCCTATCTCGAGGACCTGAAGCTCAGTGCACACGTTGAACCTGGGAATTCTGGCGCACGTCGACGCCGGTAAGACGAGCCTGACCGAGCGGCTGCTCCACAACGCCGGAGTCATCGACGCGGTCGGCAGCGTCGACGACGGGAGCACACAGACCGACTCCCTCGCCCTGGAGCGGCAGCGCGGCATCACCATCAAGTCCGCCGTGGTGTCCTTCGCCGTCGACGGGGTCACGGTCAACCTGATCGACACCCCGGGTCACCCCGACTTCATCGCCGAGGTGGAGCGGGTCCTCGGCGTGCTGGACGGCGCGGTGCTCGTGGTCTCCGCCGTGGAGGGTGTCCAGGCCCAGACCCGCATCCTGATGAGGGCGTTGCGCCGCCTGCGGATCCCCACGCTCGTGTTCGTGAACAAGACGGACCGACGGGGCGCACGGTGCGACGGCGTCCTGGCCGACATCGCCCGACGGCTGTCGCCCTCGGTCGTCGCCATGGGCTCGGTCGAGGACGCGGGGAGCAGGAGTGCCCGCACGCGGGCCCTCACCGAGGGGGACCCCGCCTTCGTCACCGCCCTGACCGATCTGCTCACCACCCACGACGACGACCTCCTGGCCGCGTACGTCGAGGGCGCGGAAGGTGTTCCGTACGGCCGGCTGCGCGAGCGGCTGGCGGCGCAGACCCGCCGGTCCCTGGTGCACCCCGTCTACTTCGGCTCCGCCGCCACCGGCGCCGGAGTGGCCGAACTGACCGCGGGAATCGCCGAGTTCCTGCCCCGGAGCGGCCAGGGCGCCGGAGGGCCGGCCTCGGGAACGGTGTTCAAGGTCGAGCGCGGTCCGACGGGGGAGAAGATCGCGTACGCCCGGATGTTCTCGGGAGAGGTACGCACCCGGGATCGGGTCCGGCTGCTGGGCGACGGTGACCAGGAGGCCCGTGAGGGCAAGATCTCCGCCATCACCGTCTTCGACAACGGGACCGACGTCCGCGGCGACGCGCTGCCTGCGGGCCGGATCGGCAGGCTGCGCGGCCTCCACACCGTCCGGATCGGCGACACCATCGGCGAGGCCGGCGGGCGGCCGGGCAGGTCCCACTTCGCGCCGCCCACCCTGGAGACCGTCGTCACCCCGTGCAGGCGTGAGGACAGGGGAGCGCTGCACGTCGCGCTCGGACACCTGGCGGAGCAGGACCCGCTGATCGGCGTGCGCCGTGACGCGGTCCGCGGGGAAGTCTCCCTGTCACTCTACGGCGAGGTGCAGAAGGAGGTCATCGGGGCGACGCTCGCGGACGAGTACGGCATCGCCGTCGAGTTCCGGGAGACGACGACCATCTGTCTGGAGCGGCCCGCGGGAACGGGCTCGGCCGTCGAATTCATCGACGTCGAACCGAATCCCTTTCTCGCCACCGTGGGGCTGCGGGTGGAGCCCGCCGCATTCGGCAGCGGGGTGGAATTCCGCCGGGAGGTCGAACTGGGATCCATGCCGTACTCCCTGATGCGGGCCGTGGAGGACACCGTGTCGGAAACGCTCTCCGAGGGAATTCACGGATGGCGGGTCACCGACTGCACGGTCACCATGACCCATTCCGGATACTGGCCCCGGCAGAGCCATGCGCACGCGGTGTTCGACAAGAGCATGTCGAGCACGGCGGGCGACTTCCGGAATCTGACGCCGCTGGTACTGATGGAGGCGCTGAGGCGGGCCGGGACGACGGTGTACGAACCCGTGCACCGCTTCCGGGCCGAACTCCCCGCCGACACGCTCGGTCCGCTCGTGCCCGTCCTCGCGCGGCTGCACTCCGTCCCGGAGCCCCCGGTGACGGACGGCGACGTCTGCACCGTGGAGGGGGTGGTCCCGGCCGCCCGCGTCCATGAGCTCCAGCAGTTGCTGCCGGGGATGACACGCGGGGAAGGGGTGCTGGAGTCCGCCTTCGAGAGCTACCGGCCGGTCGACGGTCCTGTTCCGCACAGGTCCAGGACCGACCGTGATCCGCTGAACCGCGGGGACTACCTCCTGCGCACCCTGCGCCGGGTCGACGGCGGCCGGTGAGCCCGGCAGGTGCGGGCCGGACACGCACGGGTGCGCGTCCGGCCCGCACCGTGGCTCACTTCAGGTAGGGGCCCGCCGTACCGATCTTCCCCGGGGCCGCGTTCCTGCCGCCCAGGTCCAGGACGTACACCCGCAGGTTGCCCTTGCCCGGCGCGGCGACGGTGAGCGTCCCGCCGGTCACCACCTTGGTGTCCCCGGTGACGGCGTCCTTGTACGTGCCGTTGGGGACGCCGGTGTACGTGGCGCCGCCCGATACCGTCACCAGCGCGAAGCTGTCCGTGCCGCTCGCGGTGTCGGTGTAGCGGCGCTTGTACGCCATCGAGCCGGTGATGCCCTCGGTCGAGTACTGCCCCATCTGCAGGGCGGGCACCGCGCGGCGGATCTGGTTGAGCCGCTGCACGTGCTTGACCAGCGGCTTCGCCAGCGTGTCCGCGACCGCGCCGGACGCCGAGGAGACCGTGCCGAAGTCCGACGCCTTCACCGTTCCGGCGACGTGGTCCCCGAAGTAGGCCCTGCCGGTCGTCTCCAGCGGGCAGGTGGGCCCGCAGTCGATCTTCTTGCCGGCCTGGAACTCGACCTCGGAGCCGTAGTACAGCGTGGGGATGCCCCGGAAGGTCCACATCAGGGACATGTTCTCGGCCCAGGCGTCCGTGCCGCCGGAGTACCGCTCGCTGCTCATGTTGGGACCGTAGTCATGGCTGTCGACGTACACGACGTTGTACGTCGCGTCGTTGTAACTGTCGTCCGAGTCCTTGCCGTTGCTGTACGCGTTGTTGGCGTCACCGAAGTTCATGTGCATGCGCATGTCGATGACGTTCATCCCTGAGAACCTGCTGTGGTCCGGTGCGTGGTAGTCGTTGCCGTTCAGGAAGGCGTTGGTGGACGTCGGCTGGGAGCCGGTGCCCTGCTGCTGCTCGTAGTCGTACATCTCCAGCGCGGCCTTCCCGTCGTCCGCGCTGTACTCCTTGCGCTCCTTCCAGGTGTAGAACTGCGCGGAGTGGTTGACCGAGCCGCGGTTCCACTTGTCGTTGACGAAGGCGGCGACCTCACCGAAGACGAAGAAGTTCTTCGCCGCCTCGGTGCCGAACCGCTGGGTGACGCGCTCCTGGATGGCCGGGAGGAAACGGCGGTTCCAGGTGGTGCGGGGGATGTGCACGGCGGTGTCCACGCGGAAGCCGTCCACGCCCATGTCGATGTACTTGTCGTAGGCGCCGATCAGGTAGTTCTGCACGGGCGCGCTCTCGGTGTTGAAGTCGGCGAGGTCGTCGTGCAGCCAGCACGAACGGGCGTCCTCGCCCTCCCAGTTGCCGATCCAGCAGTTGTGGTAGTACGCCTTGGGGAACATGCCCGACGTCGGGTTGGGCCACTGGCAGTTGTAGATCCGGTAGCCCTCCGGCGAGGTGTACTGGGTGGGGGTGCCCCAGTTCACGCAGGTGTTGCCCGAGGGTTCGGCCGTGGACCAGAGGTCGCCGTTGTAGTACGACTTCCCCGACTTGGTCTCGACGGTCAGTCCGTCGTACTCGAAGCCGTCGTTCCTCTCGTCGTAGTACCAGCTCCACTGGGCGTCGCGGACCCCGTACGTCTTCGGCGTGAACAGGCCCTTGGCGCCCCAGCGCGAGGAGTGGTTGTAGACGACGTCCTGGTAGATCTTCATGCCCTTGGCGTGGGCCGCGTCGATGAGGTCCTGGTAGGAGGCGCCGGCCGACTCGAGCCGGGAGTCGACCTCGTAGAAGTCGTAGCCGTGGTAGCCGTGGTAGTCGTAGTCGGACCGGTTCAGGACCACCGGAGTGATCCAGACCGCCGACATGCCGAGGCCCTTGATGTAGTCGAGCTTCTCGACCAGGCCCTTGAAGTCGCCCCGGAACATGGGGTCGTCGTTGGCCGCGTTGCCCGACTTGGTGTGCTGGCTGCCACCACGGTCGTTCGTGGTGTCACCGTCGTTGAAACGGGCGGTGAGGACGAAGTAGATCGGGTCCTTGCGGGGGTCGGTGCCCAGTGGCTTCCCGGAGGCCGGGGCGGTGGGCTTCTCCCCGGTGGTCGCCGTGGCCGCGGCGGAGGCCGCCGAGACGTTACCGGCGGCGTCGACGGCCCTGACGGTGTAGCTGTAGGCCGTCTTCGCCTCCAGGCCGGTGTCCGAGAACACCGTGGAGCCGACGTCGCTGACCAGCGTGCCCTTGGTGCCGCCGGTTCTGGTCACCTGGTACTTCGTCACACCGCGGTCGTCGGTAGCCGGTTCCCAGGCCACCACGACGGAGACCCCGTCCGCGCTCGCCGACACCTTCGCCGGAGCGGTCGGGGCCTGGGTGTCCGGGGTCTCCGCCGCGCAGGGATCCTTCGCGCCGCCGGTGACCTTCTTGTCCTTCACCGTGGTGAGACCGGCGGGGAGCGTGTAGTTGCTCCCGTTGTTGTTGTCCCAGACGCCGTTGCCGTTGTTGAAGGTCGCCAGCATCGAGGTGGCGGTGCCGAGATCGACCGACTTCCTCACCCAGCCGGTGCAGGCGGGCTCCATGCCCACCCCGGGCACGGTGCTCCAGGCGCCGCCCGCCGGCTGGTAGTGCAGATTGGTGGTCGTCCAGCCGACGGTGGCGGTCGAGTAGTAGACCGATGCCGTGTTGCCCGACTCCGGCTCCGTCCCGGGATCCGCGCAGGGGTCGCTGTGGGCCACCACGCCGTCCTTGACGGTCACGGAGCCGGCGCCGAGGGCGTAGTTCTTCCCGGCGTTGTTGTCCCAGACGCCGGAGCCGTTGTTGAACGTCGCGGCCAGGCCGGAGGCGCTGCCCAGGCTGACGGTCTGCTTCACCCAGTCCGTGCAGGCGGCTTCCATGGTCACGCCGGGCGCGGTGGTCCAGGATCCACCGTCGGGCGCGTAATGGAGTCTGTACGAGGACCAGTTCTTGGTCTTGGTGTAGTAGAAGACGGTGGCGGTGGACTCCGAGGAGGCCGCGGGAGCTGCCGGCTCCGCGCCGGAGGCCCCGGGCGCCGGGGTCAGGAGGCCCAGCATCACCGTCGCCGCGACGGCCGCCGCCGCGGGGCGTCCGAGCAGCCGGACAGGGGTGCGTCTCATTCGTGTGTCTCCAGGGGAGGGCCGCGGGCGGGTGGACCGCGACTGCCGACAGCACGGCCGCTCAGCGAGCGGCCGCCAGGATCCCGCCGGAGAACCCGGACGCGCCTCGGGGTTCGGGCGAGCAGTGCGCACTGGTAGAAATTCTTGTCAGAACCTTGCTGCAATCTCTTGCATCGAGGAAGTTACCTGCGCATGACAGGTCCGTAAAGAGGCCGCGCACACCGCGTTCGGAGAGGAATGGGGAACGGCGATCGGGCGTTCCGCAGTCATGACCTACTTCGTCGACGTAACGGTGCGCGGGTACGAGCTGGACACCCAGGGCCACCTCAACCAGGCGGTCTACCTCCAGTACGCGGAACACGCCAGGTGGGAGCTGCTGCGGGAGGCCGGCGTCGCCCAGGAGAAGCTGCTCGCCCACGGGATCGGTCCGGTGCAGCTGGAAGTGACGGTGAAGTACCTGCGGGAGCTGCGCGGAGGGGACCGGGTCCGGGTGGGCTGCGACCTCTTCTACGGCACGGGGAAGACCTTCGAGATCCGGCAGCAGATCCTCAAGGAGGACGGCACGGTGGCCGCGGAGATCACCGGGGTGGGCGGCATCCTCGATCTGACGGCACGCCGGCTGATCGCCGACCCCGCCGGGCGGTTCGCCGCGCTGGCGACGAAGCCCGAACTCCTCGGTATTCACACCGACTGAGCCCCGGCGGCGGAGGCCGGGGGAGTGTGGGCACCGACCGATCCCCGGCGGCAGCGGTCAGGGGGCCTTCCGCACCGACCGATCCACGGCGGCAGCGGTCAAGGGAGCTTCTCGCCCGACACGAGCTTGGCCACCACGCGTTCCAGGCGGGCCGCCCTGAGTCCGGGGGTCCTCGCCTTCAGGAGCTGCAGGATCACCAGGTACCGGTCCGTCCTGCCCAGCCGCTCGAACCGTGCCGCCGCCGGGGGCGCCGCCGCCAGCGCGGCGGCGAGATCGGCGGGCACGGTGGCCTCCTTCTGGGAGGGATACGCCGTCTCCCACCGTCCGTCCTCCCGCGCGGCCCGCACCTCGGCGAGCCCCGGCTCCCGCATCCGGCCCGCCGCCGTCAGGGCCTCCACCTTCCGTACGTTGACGAGGGACCAAGGGCTCCCGGGCCGGCGGGGTGAGATCCGCTGGAGGTAGTACGTCTCGTCCAGGGACTTGCGCTGTCCGTCGATCCACCCGTAGCAGAGGGCGATGTCGATGATCTCGGACGCCGTGACGGTCTCGACCCCCGAGCCCTTCTTCGCGACCTTCAGCCACAGACTGGACGCGCTCGCGTGGTGCCCGTCCAGCCAGGTCTCGAGCCCTTCGGTACGTTCGAAGACCAGGGGCTCCGCACCGGGAGCTGGTTCGCCGGCCATCGTCGTGGCGCCTCCTTCAGGGCTGATGCGTACTCCTGGCCACGACGCGGACCGTGCGGCTGCCGGGGCCGGTGCGTGTCACCGGGTCTCGACGTAGCACGTGACCACCGGATCGGCGCCGACGCCCCATCGCGACTCGTCGGGCCAGGTGTACCAGAAGCGACCCTTCGCCGCCGCCTCCGCCGTCCACGCCGTGGGCGCCGACGCGTGCTCGTCCCGGCATGCCTCGACGGCCATCCGCTTGGCATCCTCGTAGCCCGGATACCGGGCGTCGAACCGCGCGTGTGCGAAGACCCGGGCGTCGTGGGGCCCGGCGCAGGGGACCGACACCATCATGTCGAGGGTGCGGGTGCCCGTCGTGAGATCGGCGCATCCGCCCTCCTCCATCTCACCGACAGCTGTGACGGCCTCCTTCGCGTCGAGTGTCTGTTCCGAGGCCGCCGGCATGACCGGCGCGGAAGTCCCGAAACCGCTCACCTTCAGGTCGGCCCGCAGCCCGGTCATTGCGTCGAGGGCGCCGCCCTTCTTGCCGAGCAGGTCCGAGAGATCCGCCTCCACCCGGGTGATGCGCCCGCGGGCGTCCGCGGAGACGGTGAGTGACACGGGCGTCGCGGTGCCGTTCGGGTCGATGTCCGCGGTGAGTTCTGCGCCCAGGTCCTTGGGGAACAGGCGCAGGGCGTTGAACACCGTGAGTTCCGCCCGGTAGACGCGGCCGACCTTCCTCTCGGAATGCGTCACCTTCTGGGCTCCGCTGACGATCTCCAGGAGTGTGCCGCCGAACGCGGACTCGGTTCCCCGAAGCGCGTCGACCGCGGAACCGGTTCCGAACGTGCCGGACGTGCCTTCGTACCGCAGCCAGTAGCCGGCTTCACCCGCGCGCAGGCGGATGGTGTCCGGTCCGACCGCCACCTCCGTGTGCGCGGGGGCACGGCCCGTCCCCAGGCGGACGCCCAGCAGCGTGTCCTTGGCCTCGTCCGCCAGCCCCTCGTCCGGCGCCCAGTCGATCGAGCCGACGGCCCTGCCGCCCGCGAAGTCGAGCCGTCCCGTGCTCGTCCGCACCGTGTCGCCCGACGCGGAGGTGAAGGTCAGAGTCTGGCTGAACCGTGCGGTACGCGCCGCCTGCGTCGTCAGCAGCGCCTGACGGGGCTGCTGCTCGATCGGTACGCCGAACACCGGATGGGCGGGCTTGTCCTCAGCCGCACCGCCGGCGCAGGCGGAAAGCAGCAGCGCGGCCGAGGCGGCGGCGCACAGAGGGAGGAGGTGGCTTCTGATCACGCCGGTTTCGACCACGGAAGAGGGCGTTCGGTTGCCCTCTTCCCGGTAACGGAACGATCACCCGTCCCGGGGCCGGCGCGCCGGAGCCACCGGTCCGCCGCGTGGCCGTCACCGGGACGTCGTCGCGCAGCGAGGAGCAGGAGACCAGGATCAGGGCGGGCCCGGCCCCCGCGGGTGGCCGAGCAAAGTTCTCGGCGTCAGCGACTCGCCCGTGCGGATATCGCCACTGCGGCACTTCCCTGAACCCGTCGACGTCACGGGATTTCCGCTGCGGACCGCTGAGGCGCCCACAGGGCCACGGCCAGGTGACGTCGCCGAAGAGGCTCGGTGATCTGTTTGAACGAAGCAAAGACGGTCAGGCGGTGGGTGTTCCCGACGTCGAGTGACGCAAGGTGTGAGTGGCATGGCTGCCGACGAGAAGACACAGGCCAAGACCGAGCAGGGCAAGGGCAAGGTCAAGGAGGCTGCCGGCCGCACCGTCGGCAACGAGCGCCTCACCGCTGAAGGCCGGGCCGACCAGGCCAAGGGCGATGCCCGCGAGGCCAAGGAGAAGATCAAGGACGCTCTCACCGACTGACTTCGCCCCCTGCCCACGCTTCTGGGCCCTCACCGCACTACCGTCCGGTGAGGGCCTGTTGCGTTGTTCCATGAGCTCGTAACAGGATCTCGCCGAAGTGCCGAAGTGCCGAAGTGCCGAAGTGCCGAAGTGCCGAAGTGCCGAAGTGCCGGCGTGACCGCGTGGAAAGGGTGGCGTCGGCGCGGGAGGAACCGGATGCCGTTTCGCCCCACTCGCCTGGATCACCTCGCATGACGGGCACGCCGGTCGAGGTCGGCGACTGGATCGGTCTCGAACCGCAGAGCCGTCCGCGCGGTCTCAGCGAGCAGAGCGGCCGCCCCGCCCGGCCCGGCCCTGCGTGGAGGCGGAGTGAACCGGACATCCGGAGCAGAGGGGCTGATACCTGTGCCTGGCTATCGGGCGATGAGGGCCGTGACGGTCTTGCCGCCGGACGGCCGGCGGGTGACCGCTGTGCTGCGGGCGAGACGGTTGACCATAGGCCAGCCGAAGCCTCCGGTGGCGCCGTTCACATCGGGGGCGCGCATGCGGGGGCACTGCGGACTGCGGTCGTGCACGGCCACCTCGATGTCGGCCGGGTGCGCGTTCAGGTCCAGTGTGAAGGTGCCGCCGCCGTGGCGCAGGGCGTTGGTGACGAGCTCCGAGACGACCAGGATCACGCTGTCGGCGGTCTCTGACGGGATCGGATGCAGGAGTCGCTGGAGGAAGGTCCGGGTGCTGTCGCGTGCTTCGGCGACGGATGCCCCCGCGTGGGCGGGTGTGACGGCGAAGCTCATCGCGCTCATCAGGCCACCTGCTCTCTGCCTCGTCGTAGCCGCTTTGGCCTGGACGGTGCTTCTGCCCGGCCTGTGGGGCGGCAAACGCTGCGGTGTCACTGCCCGAGGCCAGTTTCCTCATCACCGAGCACACGAAAATCTATGCCGCGCAGAGTAGACATTGGGTTGTGGCGTAGCTATTGTTTCTCTCGTAACCGAGGAAGTCAGCAGGGCCTGGCAGGAACGAACTGCCAGGCGGCAGTATCTGTAGTCGCAGTATGCAGAACGGTGCGGTGGCGGAGTTTCGAAGCCAGGGCTTGTGCAGTACGGCGACGGGACTGGCGACCGGACCGGGCGGCCCGCAGTCATCAGGGGCCACCACGAGCAGTACCCGAAAGAGCAGGACGCAGTACCAGCAGTACGCAGTTGATCACCAGAGGGAAGAACGGAGGAACCAGGCGCCATCAGGATCGCCCGGGTGTACTTGCCAGGCCCGGGTACCGCAGGACATCGATAGTGAGGTGGTCTCCGGTCGAGCAACCGCGATCCCCGTATCCCCGGCAGCATCCCCGCCGGGTCAGCGGACACAGAAGGCCGGCGCAGTAAGGGCCGGCAGGTGGTGTAGAAGTTCCTTCGGGGCCCTGGTGCCATATGGCACCAGGGCCCCTCCAGCGCGTTCCACAGAGAGGTGCAATGCCCGCAGACGACACCTTCGGCCGTCTCGACGACGACGACTACCCCGCCTACACCATGGGCCGGGCCGCCGAGATGCTCAACACCACCCAAGGCTTCCTCCGCGCCATCGGTGAAGCCCGCCTCATCACACCCCTGCGCTCCGCGGGCGGCCACCGCCGCTACTCCCGCTACCAGTTGCGCATCGCCGCCCGCGCCCGGGAGCTCGTCGACCGAGGGACCCCGATCGAAGCCGCTTGCCGCATCGTCATCCTCGAGGACCAACTCGAAGAAGCCCAGCGCATCAACGCCGAGTACCGTCGCGCTGACGAGCGATCAGGTTCACCCGGTTCGGGTTGACGGAGATCGGCCGGCGCGCGTGGAGGCCGGGCTCGTCGTGAACCAGAGCCCGCGTGACAGGGGCGGTCGGTGTACATGGTGTCCACGCACGCCGTGATCAATACACCTAGGCTCCAGCCGGGCGGCGTCGTTCCTGCGGCACGGATCGACCAGATCATGGAGACCACCGAATCGCCGGCCATGCGCATCAGCTGTGGCGAAGGCGGTCGGTGGAAGCCCGGGGGACGCGCCGACCGGCAGGGCGTGCAGCCGCCGTGCCGCTGCACCGGTGCCGGCCGAGTCCTCGCCTGTGCTGCCGGTGAGGGTGGTCAGCAAGTGCCCCTGGCGGGCCGCGATCGCCGGGGACGACTCGTCCCCGGCGATCGCGGCCCGGGGCGCCCCCGGCGGCGGACGTCAGCCCGCCGCCGTGAACCGATGGCTGCCCGAGCCGGCCGCGAAGACCGCGCACCCGTCGTCCAGCCGCAGGAAGACCGCTGGGCCCCGGCCCGCACTCCGTTTGTCGCCGCCCGGCACCCACACCTCGGCGGTCGTGTTCGGCGGCAGCGCCACCGCGAGGGCGAATCGGCTCCCGTCCTTCTCCCAGCGCGTGGTGACCGGCCCGTACCGTGAGTCGAACCGGCCTCCGGCCCGTGTCACCCCGCCGCCCGGCCGAGGCCGCACGACGATCTTCCGGAACCCGGGGGCTCCGGGTGCGATGCCCGCGATGTTCGCGTACATCCACTCGCCGACCGAGCCGTACGCGTAGTGGTTGAAGGAGTTCATCCCGGCGTCCTGGAAGCTGCCGTCCGGCCGGATGGAGTCCCAGCGCTCCCACATCGTGGTGGCGCCCCGGTCGATCTGGTAGCCCCAGCTCGGGAAGGTCCGCTGGAGCAGCAGGCGGTAGGCGACGTCGGTGTGGCCGGTGTCCGTGAGGACGGGCAGCAGCCGGGGGGTGCCGAGGAAGCCCGTCGACAGATGCCAGCCCTTCGCCTCGATGAGCGCGACCAGGCGGTCGGCGGCCGGCCCGCGGTCCTCCTCCGCCAGCAGATCCATGGACAGGGCCAGCACGTAGGCCGTCTGCGTGTCGCCCTTCACCCGCCCGCCGGCCGAGACGTACGCCGAGCGGAAGGCGTCCCGCACCCGTCCGAAGAGCGCCCGGTACGGCGCCGGGTCCTTGTCCAGCGCCTCGGCGGTCCGGGCGACGAGATCGGCGCTGTGGGCGAAATACGCCGTGGCGATGACGTCCTTCGGTGTCTCGTCCTCGATGTTCAGCCAGTCCCCGAACCCGTCGGCGGGGCGCAGCAGCCCGGTGCTGTGGGCCTCCAGGTACTCCAGCCAGTCGAGCATCGAGGACCAGGACTGCTCCAGCACCCGTACGTCGCCGTAGGCCTGGTACAGGGCCCACGGGACGGTCACCCCGGCGTCACCCCAACCGGCTGCCCCGTTGCCGACGTTCGGGAGGTCGGGGGCGACATGGGTGAAGGCGCCTTCCGAGGTCTGGGCGTCGCGCAGGTCGTGGAGCCACTTGGTGAGGAAGCGCGCCGACTCCATCGTGTACGCGGCGGTGGGGGCGAACACGTTGATGTCCCCGGTCCAGCCGAGCCGTTCGTCGCGTGCCGGGGTGTCCGTCGGGATCGAGAGGAAGTTGCCGCGCTGTCCCCAGGTGATGTTGCTGTGGAGCTGGTTCAGCATGGGCACGTCGGTGGTGAAGTCCATCGTGAACGGTGCCGAGGTGTGGATGACACGGCCCACGACCGCGTCCGGCCCCGGTGTGCCCGGATACCCCGTCACCTCGACGTAGCGGAAGCCGTGGAACGTGAAACGGGGCTCGTAGGTCTCCCGTTCCCCTCCCTTGAGCGTGTAGGTGTCCGTGGCGCGGGCGGTGCGCAGATTGGCCGTGTAGATCGTGCCGTCCGGGTTCAGCACCTCGGCGTGGCGCAGGCGCACCGTCGTCCCCGCCGGACCGGACACCGTGAGGCGCGCGGCGCCCACCATGTTCTGGCCGAGGTCGAACACGTACACGCCGGGCTTCGGTTCGGTGACCTCACGGGTGGTCAGCTCCCGCTCCACGCGGCAGGCACCGTCGATCTCGGCCACCAGCGCCGCGGTGACCCCGTCGACACGGTCGGCCGCGAGCCAGCCGGAGGAGTCGAATCCGGCCCGTGTCCACCCGTCGGTCTCCAGCCGGGCGTCGTACTCCTCGCCCGCCATGAGATCCGCGCCGGTGACGGGCCCGGCAGCGGTGAGCCAGTCCGTGCCCGACACCACGCGCTCGGTCGAACCGTCGGTGTAGGTCACCTCCAGCTGCGCGAGTGCGGCGGGCCGCTCGCCGTACTGGTGAGGGCCGAACCAGGCGATGTTCCCCGCGTACCATCCCGACGCCAGCGTGATCCCGAGGGCGTTGCCGCCCTGCGCCAGCAGTCCCGTAACGTCGTACGTCTGGTACTGGACCCGCTTGCGGTAGTCCGTCCAGCCCGGGGCGAGGCGGTCCTCGCCGACGCGCTCGCCGTTGAGGGACACCTCGTACAGGCCGAGTGCCGTCGAGTACAGCCGGGCCCGTGCGACGCGCTTGCGTCCGAGGCGGAACTCCCGTCGCAGCTGGGTGGCGGGGGAGTACGCCACCGCGACCTTCCCCCAGGGGCCTGAGCCCCAGCGGGCGAGGACCTTCGCGGCGGTCCAGGCGGAGTCGTCGTAGGCACCGGAGTGCCAGTCTCCAGACGGTTCCTCGTCCGTCGCCCGCCAGTCGGCACCGGTGACGACCGTGGTCGTCCCGTCCGCTGTGGTCAGCTCCAGGGCCCCGAGGAGTCCGGCGGGGCCGGCGACGGCGTTCGTCGCCGAGACGGCGACGACGTGGGTGCCGGGGGAGAGACGGGCCGTCACATCCGCGAGGACGGGACGCTTCCAGTTCTCGGCGGGGCCGTCCGCCTCCGTGTGCGCCACCTCCACGCCGTTCACCAGCGCGGTGAACCCGTCGTCGGCGCTCATGACCAGCCGGGCCCGGGTGACCCCCTCCGGAACCTCCACACGGCCGCGGAACCACCGTGTGGCGGCGGGTGCCTCGACCGTGGGATCCCCCTCGGGGAACCAGATCCAGGAGGCGTCGTCCAGGGCGGGGGCGGCGGTCAGCGCCGCGGGCGCGGCGATCCACCCGGCCGACCAGTCCGAGGCCTCCAGGAGTCCGGTCTCCCACCAGGACGGCTCGCTCCAGGCGGAGGCCCGGCCGTCCGTGTCCCAGACCCGCACGGACCAGAAGTACCGGGTACGGGACGTGAGACCGGGGCCCGCGTACGGGACGAGCAGGGACCGCGCGGACTCGACCTTGCCGCTGTCCCAGACGTCCGGCTTCCCGAGGCGGTCGGCGGAGGTGGCCACACGCACCTGGTAGGCGGCCTGGACCGTGCCGGGGCTGTCCGAGGCGACGGGCCAGCTCAGCCGCGGACGGGGGGTGTCAAGGCCCAGAGGATGGCTCACGTACTCGACGGTCGGCCCGGCGACGCGGGCCCGGGCGGCGGCTCCCCGCGCCGGGCCGGACGCACCGGCGGCGGGTGCGGACACCGCGGCGAGCGCGGCGGTGGCGGCGGTGGTGCTGAGCAGTCGTCTTCTGCTGATCACGGCGCGGCTCCGTAACGATAGTGATGAATCGTTTCAGGGCTGCGAAGCTATGATTGTGACCGGCCCCTGTCAAGGATTCTTTCGCGATCGTGCTACTTCTGGCTTGATGGTGAAAGACCGCTGCGTGCGGCATTGACGGCCCCGTCGAGACGGGTCTATCTTCGCTCGCAGGAGGAGTTGAAACCTTTCACGTGATCGGCCGAATGGGCCTGCCCCGGTACCGATCGTTGCGCTGTCCGGCTGATGCGGCTCAAGGCCCGCCCGGGATGTGGACGAAAGGTCAGGTGTTCGCACGTCGCGGACCTGACGTGGTCCGCGATCCGCTCCTCCATCTCAAGGGAGAACGCATGCGCCTGCGCGCCCGCTGGGCACCAGCCGCTCTACTGCTGATCGCGCCCCTGATCGGCACCACCACGGCCACGGCCGACACCGGCGAGACGCTCGTGCCGGTGCAGAAGTCGGCCCGGGCCGTGCCCGGCCAGTACATCGTCACCCTCTCGCCCGAGCAGACGCCGAGCGCCATGGCCGAGCAGCTCGGGGTCAGCACCCTCTTCACGTACAGCAAGGTCCTGCACGGCTTCGCGGCCTCGCTCACGCCCGCGCAGCTCGAGCAGGTGCGCGGTGCGGCGGGTGTCCAGACCGTCGAGGAGAACAGCGAGGCGTCCGTCTCTCCGCCCGCCGCCAAGACGGCGGGGAAGCGGGCCGCGGCCGGGAGCTGGGGGCAGGACCGCATCGATCAGCGGAATCTCCCGCTGGACGGGACGTACGACGTCGAGGGCACCGGCGAGGGCGTGACCGCCTACATCCTCGACACCGGCATCGAGGCCTCCCACACCGAGTTCGGCGACAGGGTGGGCGCCGGCTACGACGCGATCGGTGACGGCCGCGACGGCGAGGACTGCAACGGCCACGGCACGCACGTGGCCGGGACCGTGGCCGGTGCGACCTACGGCGTCGCCCCCGCCGCCTCCCTCGTGCCGGTGCGGGTGCTCAACTGCGAGGGCTCGGGCACCTGGGCCGGGATCATCGCCGGCCTCGACTGGATCGCCCAGAACGCCGAACAGCCCGCCGTGGTCAACGCCTCCCTGGGCGGACCGGCGTCGTCGGCCGTCGACGACGCGTTCGACGCCCTCGCGGCGGAGGGCACCCTGCCGGTGGTCGCGGCGGGCAACGAGAACCAGGATGCCTGCGACGTCTCGCCGGCGCGTGCCGACGGCGTCCTCGCCGTGGGCGCCTCCGACATCCAGGACCGGCAGGCGACGTTCAGCAACTGGGGCACCTGCGTGTGGCTGTACGCCCCCGGCGTCGACATCGTGTCCGCGAAGCTCGGCGGCGGGTCCACGACGCTGAGCGGGACGTCCATGGCCAGCCCGCATGTCGCCGGCGCGGCGGTGCTCTACAAGGAGCAGAACCCCGACGCGACGCCGCAGGAGGTCGCCGACCGGCTCGCCGCGGAGGCGACCCCGGACGTGCTGACCGGGCTGGGCTCCGGCTCGCCCGACCGGCTGCTGTACACCGGCGGTCTCTGACCCCGGCCGGCCGCACCGAGCGGGGTCCGCGTGCCGCGGGCCCCGCTCTGCGTCATGCCTTGGAGCAGGCACTTTCCGTCGGCTTGCAGGTGTACGCAAATTGCTTACGTGTTTTGAAGGCGGCTTTCATGCTTCGACGTGACCCGATCCCGACCCCAAAAACGTTCTGGTAGCAGCTCTTTGGGGGTCACCTGTGTTGCCTCCCGCTGTTCCGTTTTCTGTCTCAACCGTGGACGCTCTCGCACTTGTCTGCAACTCTCTGACGGCAAAGCGCAAAACTCAGCTCACCGCGTGCAGAAACAGGTGCCGGAGAGCTGTGCCGACAGAGCCGCGTCCTCGGTGTGTCCCGCACCGAGGCCCAAGATCGGGGACTTATGAGAGCCCAACGCTGGAGATGGCGGGCCCTTTCCGCCGTGGTCACGACCAGTCTTCTGATGATCGGATGGCCGTCGTTCACCGCCGCGGCGGCCGACGGGCCCAACATCGCCGCAGGCCGGACCGCCGCGGCGAGCAGCTCGGGCGGGGAGTACGCCGCCCGCAACGTGACGGACGGCAACCAGGCGACGTACTGGGAAGGCTCGGGCGGCACGCTGCCGCAGTGGGTGCAGGCCGATCTCGGCGCGACCGCCCGGGTCGACGAGGTGACGCTGAAGCTCCCGGCGGGGTGGGAGACCAGGCAGCAGACCCTCTCCGTCCAGGGGAGCGCCGACGGCACCAGCTTCTCGACGTTGAAGAACTCGGCGGCCTACACCTTCAGCCCCGGCACCTCCAACGCCGTGAAGATATCCTTCCCGGCGACCCAGACCCGGTTCGTGCGTGTGAACGTCACGGCCAACACGGGGTGGCAGAACGCACAGCTCTCCGAGCTCGAGGTCAGGGCCGCGGGCGAGTCCTCCACCAACCTCGCGGCGGGCAGGACGCTCAGGGCGAGCAGCTACACCGAGACGTACGTGGCCTCCAACGGCAACGACGGCAACAGGTCCAGCTACTGGGAGAGCAGGAACAACGAGCTCCCGCAGTGGATCCAGGCCGATCTCGGTTCCTCGGTCCGGGTCGACAGGGTCGTGCTCAGGCTGCCCGACGGCTGGGAGCAGCGCTCCCAGACCCTGAAGATCCAGGGCAGCGCCGACGGTTCGGAGTTCAGCGACCTGACCGCGTCCAAGGCGTACACCTTCAACGCCGCGGGCGGGCAGTCGGCGACGATCTCCTTCGACGCCACCACGACCCGCTACGTGCGGGTGCTCGTCACGGCCAACTCCGTCCAGCAGGCCGCCCAGCTCTCCGAACTGGAGATATACGGCCCGTCCACAGGTGACACGCAGGCGCCCACCGCGCCGTCGGGGCTGGCCTTCACCGAGCCGTCCTCCGGGCAGATCAGGCTGACCTGGAAGGCGTCCTCGGACGACACCGGCGTCACCGGCTACGACGTCTACGCGAACAACACGCTGCTGACGAGCGTGGCGGGCGGCGTCACCACGTTCACCGACACCCGCCCGGCGGGCGAGACCGTGTCCTACTACGTCCGGGCCAAGGACGCGGCGGGCAACCAGTCGGGCAACAGCAACACCGTCACCCGCACCGGTGACTCCGGTGACACACAGGCGCCGACCGCGCCCTCAGGTCTGGCCTTCACCGAGCCGTCCTCCGGGCAGATCAAACTGACCTGGTCGGCGTCCTCGGACAACAAGGGCGTCACCGGCTACGACATCTACGCCAACAACGTGCTCCGCAAGAGCGTGGCCGGCGACGTGACCACGTACACCGACACCCAGTCCGCCGCCACGACCGTCAGCTACGCCGTGCGGGCCAAGGACGCGGCCGGCAACGTCTCCGGCGCCAGCAACACCGTGACGCGGAACGGGTCCACGAGCAGCGCTTCCAACCTCGCCGTCTCCAAGCCGATCACCGCCTCCTCGGTGGTCCATACCTTCGTCGCGGCCAACGCCAACGACAACTCCCTCAGCACGTACTGGGAGGGTGCGGGCGGCAGCTACCCCAACACGCTGACGGTCAAGCTCGGCGCCAACGCCGACACGGAGAGCGTCGTCGTCAAGCTGAACCCCGACAGCTCCTGGGGAGCGCGCACCCAGAACATCCAGGTGCTCGGCCGGGAGCAGGACGCCACCTCGTTCACGAGCCTGGCCGCCGCCAAGGACTACGCGTTCAGCCCGGCGACGGGCAACACGGTGACCATCCCGGTCACGGCCCGGGTGGCCGACGTCCAGCTGAAGTTCACGTCCAACACCGGATCCGGCGCGGGTCAGGTCGCGGAGTTCCAGGTGCTGGGCGCTCCGGCCCCCAACCCTGACCTGCAGGTCACCGCGGTCGGTGCCTCGCCCTCGGCTCCGGTGGAATCGGACGCCATCACCCTGTCCGCCACCGTCCGGAACTCCGGCGCGGTCTCCTCCCCGGCAGGCAAGCTGGACTTCGAACTCGGCGGCTCCAAGGTGGCCACCGCCTCGGTGGGCGCCCTCGCCGCGGGCGCGTCCGCCCAGGTCACCGCATCCATCGGAGCGCGTGACGCGGGCAGTTACACGCTGGGCGCGGTCGTCGACCCGGCGGGTGACATCATCGAGCAGAACGAGACCAACAACCGCCTCACCAACAGTGCTCCGCTGGTCGTGAAGCCGGTCTCCAGCTCCGACCTCGTGGCGAGCGCGGTCACGACCTCCCCGTCCAGCCCCTCGAACGGTGACACGGTCACCTTCTCGGTCGCCGTGAAGAACCAGGGCTCGGTGGCGTCCGCGAGCGGCAGCCACGGGATCACCCTCAGCCTGATCGACTCCAAGGGCGCCACGGTCAAGACCCTGACCGGCGCGCACAGTGGCGCCATCGCGGCGGGCTCGACGACCGCACCGGTCTCCCTGGGCACCTGGACGGCCGCCAACGGCTCGTACACGGTGAAGGTGGTGCTCGCCGACGACGCCAACGAACTGCCGGTGAAGCGCGAGAACAACACCAGCACCGAGTCGCTCTTCGTCGGGCGCGGCGCCAACATGCCGTACGACATGTACGAGGCGGAGGACGGTGTCACCGGCGGCGGCGCCAAGGTCGTCGGACCCAACAGGACCGTCGGCGACGTCGCGGGCGAGGCGTCGGGCCGCAAGGCCGTCACGCTCGACAGCACCGGCAACTACGTCGAGTTCACGACACGGGCGACGACCAACACCCTGGTCACCCGGTTCTCCATCCCGGACTCCGCGGGCGGCGGCGGCATCGAGTCGAAGCTGAACGTCTACGTGGACGGCACCTTCCTCAAGGCGATCGACCTCACCTCGAAGTACGCCTGGCTGTACGGGAACGAGACCGGACCGGGCAACGACCCCGGATCCGGCGCGCCCCGGCACATCTACGACGAGGCGAACGTCATGCTGGGGAAGACCGTCCCGGCGGGCAGCAAGATCCGGCTGCAGAAGGACGCGGCCAACACCAGCACCTACGCGATCGACTTCGTCAGCCTGGAGCAGGTCTCCCAGGTCGCCAACCCGGACCCGGCCACCTACACGGTGCCCGCCGGCTTCACCCACCAGGATGTCCAGAACGCCCTGGACAAGGTCCGGATGGACACCACGGGGAAGCTCGTCGGCGTCTACCTGCCGGCCGGTGACTACTCCACCGCCAGCAAGTTCCAGGTCTACGGCAAGGCCGTGAAGGTCGTCGGCGCAGGCCCTTGGTTCACCCGGTTCCGGGCACCGTCCACGCAGGACAACACCGACATCGGATTCCGAGCCGAGGCGAGCGCGAAGGGCTCCTCCTTCGCGAACTTCGCCTACTTCGGCAACTACACGTCCCGCATCGACGGGCCCGGGAAGGTGTTCGACTTCTCCAACGTCTCGGACATCGTGATCGACAACATCTGGAACGAGCACATGGTGTGCCTCTACTGGGGCGCCAACACCGACAGTGTGACCATCAAGAACTCCCGGATCCGCAACATGTTCGCCGACGGCATCAACATGACGAACGGGTCCACCGACAACCACGTCACCAACAACGAGGCGCGCGCCACAGGGGACGACAGCTTCGCCCTGTTCTCGGCGATCGACTCCGGTGGCGCGGACATGAAGAACAACGTGTACGAGAACCTCACGTCCATCCTGACCTGGCGGGCCGCGGGAGTCGCCGTCTACGGCGGATACGACAACACCTTCCGCAACATCCACATCGCCGACACCCTGGTGTACTCCGGGATCACGGTCAGCTCGCTGGACTTCGGCTACCCGATGAACGGATTCGGGACAGGCCCCACGGCGATCGAGAACGTGTCGGTCGTGCGGTCGGGCGGCCACTTCTGGGGAACGCAGACCTTCCCCGGGATCTGGCTGTTCTCGGCGTCCAAGGTCTTCCAGGGCATCCGGATCTCGCACGTGGACATCGTCGACCCGACGTACAGCGGGATCATGTTCCAGACCAACTACGTAGGAGGGCAACCCCAGTTCCCGATCAAGGACACCATCCTCACCGATATCTCGATCACCGGCGCACGCAAGAGCGGTGACGCCTTCGACGCGAAGTCCGGCTTCGGCCTGTGGGCCAACGAGCTGCCGGAGGCAGGCCAGGGACCTGCGGTCGGTGAGGTCACGTTCAACGGGCTGAAGCTCAGCGGCAACGCCCAGGACGTCAAGAACACGACCCCCTCGTTCAAGATCAACATAAACCCGTAGCAGGCGGGTCCGAGGGCGTGGGGAGGCGGTGCTGCCTGGCTCCGCACGCCCTACGGTCCCGTCCTCCCCGCGAGGCTCCCTCCCCGGGGCCTCGCAGGGGCGGTGCGGCGGCTCCGGGCCGCCGGCCCGCCCGTGGGGGCGGACCGGCCTTCCGTCGGTGCGGACGGATCTCTGGCCGTGTTGCTCACGCCGGAAGCGGCCTCGGCCGGCCAGGCCGAATCTTCGGCGGCCGCCCGGGTGAGGCGCCCGGCGCGGCGGCCGTGATTCCTCGATCAGGTGACATGAGGTCCGTTCCGCACTGGAGGCGGAATGCCGTCCCTTACCGTGCGTGCGCATCCTGTACTTCGCACAGAGGGAATAGCGCCATGACGACAGCTCCGGACCAGCAGCCTCTCCCCGCGGGGATGCCGCCGATCATCATCAACAACAACGTGGCGGCGTCGGCCTCAGCTTCGGCGGTCGCCGGCGGTTTCGCGGTCCGGCGGCGGCGTCAGTCGTTCTGGGTCCACTTCTGGCTGCTCATGTTCACGGCTGGGATCGGGAACGTCTTCTACGCCATGAGCGTGAGCCGGTGGAACCGGGACCGGGGCCTGTAGCGCCTGCCGAGGCGCGTGGGGCCCTCCTGCGCCAGGCGCGGGAGGGCCCCTGTGCTCTCCGTGGACCGCGTACCGCGTCCTGCCGAGTGGATGTCGGCCGCCACGGGCCTCTGCACGTGACGCACGGCGAACTCGCCGTCGAGGTGCCGCCTTCGTGTGCTCGCCCCCGTTGCCCCCGTCGCCCCGTCGCCCCGTCGCCCCGGCCGACCGCGGCGATGGGCCGGCCGAACGCGCCGCCCCGGATCCTTGGGCGCCCGAAGCGGCGCCGATCCGGACGTCGGGCGCTCAGCGCTTGGTCTCGTACCTGGTCAGTACCACGCCGTCGGGAAACGTCCGGGTCTCCACCAGGGTCAGGTGCACCCAGTTGTCCAGAGCGGTGAAGAACGGCGTGCCGCCGCCCACCAGGACCGGATGGGTGACGATCGCGTACTCGTCGATCAGCCCGGCCCGCATGGCCGCCGCGGCGAGTGTGGCTCCGGCGATGTCCATGGGGCCGCCGTCGTCGGCCTTGAGCCTGGTGATCTCGGTGACCGCGTCGCCGGTGACCAGTCGGGTGTTCCAGTCGACCGTGCTGATCGTGGAGGAGAACACCACCTTCGGCATGTCCCGCCAGCGGGCGGCGTACTCGATCGTCGCCGGTGTGGCACCCGGCTGTCTGTCGGCGGTCGGCCAGTGGGAGCTCATCGTGTCCCACAGTCTGCGCCCGTACAGCGCCAGGCCCGTCGCGCCCACCCGGTCGGACCACCACTGGAACAGCTCGTCGCTCGGCACGCTCCAGCCGAGGTCGTCGCCGGGCGCGGCGATGTAGCCGTCCAGGCTCAGGTTCATGCCAAAGGTCAGTTTCCGCATGGCGTCAGCCTCCCGTGAGTCGGTGTCCGGCGTACGGAGCGGCACGGCGCGGAAGGGGTTCTTCGGTCAGGCCGCACTGCCGCAGCAGATACGGGATTCACCGCGGCGGTGCCGGAAGAGCGGGGCAGGCGTGGCGATCGAACCGGTGGCCGAACTCGGAAGCGGGGGCGTGCTCCGGCTGCCGCGCGCCCGGTGGCGCCCCTGTCCGCCCCGCCCCCGTCGTGCACCGCGGCGGTCGAGCGGCACCTCACCGGTGCGTGCACGGCGAAGTGCTCGGCGCGGATCCACCGCAGCACACTGGCGACGTGGGGTGCACACCGACGAACCGGCGCCGCGTCCGCGGCTGGTGACAGCTTTCACCCCGGCGCCCCGACTGCATAGCTCTTTGCATCCAGAAGTCCGTCTCTTGCATCCGGCGGCCCCATGGCCGACCCGGGCCCCCGCGGTATGGGCCGGGTTGCCGTCAGGGGCCTTCACTGTGCACGTCTGCCCGGCCGTCTCCGGTGACCCGGACGACGGGGTCTCCGTGAGGTGCTGAACCGGCTCGGGTCCGACGCCCCCTCACATGCGGAGCGCTGTCAAACATTTTCTAAATCTGCGCGAGATATTGCGTTCACATGTCGCCGGTGGTTGAGTATGCCGCGCCCCGGCAGACAGTCGGCCGAGGCCTTCCGTGCTCATGCCCGAAGGGGACCACCGATGAGAAGTGCTGGCTTCCGCCGTAACCGCCGTGCCTCCGCGGCCGCCGTCGTCACCGCGCTCGCCCTGACCGCCCTCGCCTCCTGCGGTACGAGCAGCAGCGGCAGCGACGAGAACGACAACTCCGGCAGCGGGTCGTCCGACCCGTCCGCGCCGCTCGACCCGAAGGCCGAGGTGACGCTGTCGATCGACTGCATGCCGCCGGCCGCCAAGGCCGCGGAGCTGCGCGAGTGGAACGAGGACATCAAGACGTTCAACAAGAAGTACCCGAACGTCAAGATCAACGGTAAGTCCACTCCCGGTCAGTGCCTGGAGCCGCCGCGCTTCACGGCCATGCTCAAGGGCAAGTCCCAACCGGACGTGTTCTACGCGTACTTCACCGACCTCCAGCAGGTGCTGGACAACGACGGTGCCGAGGACATCTCCGCTTACGTCAACGACACGTCCGTCCCCGCGCTCAAGGACATCCAGCCCCAGGTGCTCGACGTCGCCCGCAAGGACGGCAAGCTCTACGCGCTGCCGACCAGCAACTACACCATGGGCCTCATGATCAACCGGAAGCTGTTCACGCAGGCCGGTCTGGACCCGGACGCCCCGCCGGCGACCTGGGAGGAAGTCCGCGCCGCCAGCAAGAAGATCGCGGGCCTGGGCAAGGGCATCGCCGGCTTCGGTGAGTACAGCGCGGGCAACAACGGGGGCTGGCACTTCACCGCGGCGCAGTACGGTCTGGGCGGGGACGTCGTGGACGCGAGCGGCAAGAAGGCCGCGTTCAACGACGACAAGGGCAAGCAGGTCCTCCAGCAGCTGCACGACATGCGCTGGGAGGACGACAGCATGGGCAAGACCCAGCTGCTGAAGTGGGGCGATCTGCAGAAGCAGATAGCCACCGACAAGCTCGGTATGTTCCTCGCCGCTCCCGACGACATCACCTACATGGTGCAGCAGTTGGGCGCGAAGTACGAGAACTTCGGCATGGGGCCGATCCCCGGCGCCGAGGGCACTCTCTTCGGCGGCAACAACTACATGATCAAGAAGGGCAGTTCGCCCGACAAGATCAAGGCCGCCGTCGCCTGGCTGAACTTCCAGAACCTCACCCCGAAGAAGGGGCAGTTCGACTGGGGCCGCAGGAAGGCCGACAACCTCCCCGTCGGGCTTCCGCAGCCCAACTTCTTCCTCGGTGAGAGCAAGGTGGCGGACGACGCCGAACGTGTCGCCAACGCCACGATGCCCGTCGAGAACTTCAAGGCCTTCATGGACAACCCCGTCCAGGGCAAGGCGGAGCCGCCGAAGGCCCAGGAGATCTACAAGATCCTCGACAACGCGATGTCCGGTGTCCTGACCAACAGGAACGCCGACATCGACAAGCTGCTCGACACCGCCGAGCAGCAGGTCAACCAGGTTCTGGCGAACCAGTAACGGACGTGCGGAGGCCGGGCCGGGCGGGCCCGGCCCCGCATCCGGACCGTCCGCCTGCGAGCGACTGCACCGGCACCGAGGAGAGACCATGTCGGCCCCCACCCTGTCCACCGGGAAGGCGAGCGCACCGCCACCCGGGCACCACCCGCGGCCCACCGGGCCGGACTCCCCCCGTGAGGAGTTCGTGCGCGCCCTGCGCCGCAACATCTCGGCGCACGGCTTCCTGATAGGAGCCGTCCTCTGCTTCTCCTTCTTCTCCTGGTATCCGATGGTCAGGGAGTTCATCCTGGCCTTCCAGAAGACCGAGGACGGCACGACGACCTGGGCCGGCTGGTCCAACCTGAGCTACGTGTTCAACGACCCGGCGTTCTGGCAGGCCTGGCGCAACACGCTGCTCTTCACCGTGCTGGCGCTCGTCCTGGGATTCGCCGTCCCGTTCGTCGTCGCCGTGGTCCTCAACGAGTTCCGGCACGCGCAGGGATACCTGCGCCTGCTGGTCTACCTGCCCGTCATGCTGCCGCCGGTCGCCTCGGTCCTGCTCTTCAAGTACTTCTACGACCCCGGCTACGGACTCTTCAACCGCATCCTGGAGTTCCTCCATCTGCCCGCTCAGCAATGGCTCCAGGACCCCAGCACCTCCATGCTCTCCGTCGTCATCGCCTCCACCTGGATGAACATGGGAGGGGCCACACTCATCTACCTCGCCGCACTCCAGGGCATCCCCGGTGAGCTGTACGAGGCGGCCGAGCTCGACGGCGCCGGACTCCTGCGCAAGATCTGGCACGTCACCATCCCGCAGACCCGTCTGATCCTGTCGCTCCTGCTGCTCATGCAGATCATCGCGACGATGCAGGTCTTCACCGAACCGTTCCTGCTCACCAACGGCGCCGGCCCCGAGGGCTCCACCACGACCGTCGTCTACCTCATCTACCAATACGCCTTCAACTTCAACAACTACGGCGGAGCGGCGGCCCTCGGCCTCCTCCTGCTGGTCGTCCTCGCGGGCTTCTCCGCGGTGTACGTACGCCTCAGCCGCAGCAGCGAAGACTAGGACGGGAGCACGACGATGGCATCGAACACGCTTGTCTCCCGGCGCGGGCCCGGCGCGGGCAGGGCTCGCCGCCGGGAGGCCGACCAGAGCCGCCAGCGAACCCTGATCTCACCGGCCCAGCTCGGCCGGCCCCGGGGCAAGGCCCTCTACTGGATCATCTTCGCCCTGGTCGTGGCGGCCTTCACGCTCGCGTTCCTCGGCCCCCTGTACTGGATGGTCACCGGTGGTCTCAAGACCACCCAGGAAGTGGTGCAGAGCCCGCCCACCGCCTTCCCCTCCTCGATCCACACGGAGAACTACTCCCAGGCGTGGAACGTGATGGACCTGGCGCAACTGCTGTTCAACACCCTGTACTACGCGTTCGGAGCGCTGGCCTTCCAGCTGGTCCTCGACGTGGCCGCCGCCTACTCGCTGTCCAAGCTGCGGCCGATGTTCGGCAAGGTCATCCTCGGCATGATGCTCGCCACCCTGATGATCCCGGCGACCGTGCTCGTGGTCCCGCAGTACCTCACGGTCCTCGACGTGCCGATCTTCGAGCGCAACCTGCTCAACTCGCCCTGGGCCATCTGGCTGCCCTCGGTCACCAACGCCTTCAACATCTTCCTGCTGAAGCGGTTCTTCGACTCGATCCCGGGCGAACTCCTCGACGCGGCGGCCATCGACGGCGCCTCACCCCTGCGGACCCTGCGCTCCATCATCCTGCCGATCTCCCGGCCGATCCTCGGCGTCGTCTCCATCTTCGCGGTCGTCGGGGTCTGGAAGGACTTCCTCTGGCCCATGCTCACCCTGCCGGACCCGGGCAAGCAGACCCTCAACGTCGGCATCTACTCGCTGTCCAACGGGGTGCCGCAGAACGTCCTCATCGCCGCGCTCACCATCGCGTCCGTCCCGACGCTGCTCATCTTCCTGCTCTTCCAGCGCAACATCATGAGCGGTCTCACCGCGGGCGGCCTGAAGGGCTGACGCCCTCGCGACACCGCCTCCCACCAGCACTCCGCCGCCGGCCCTCCACTCGCACGCCCCGCGCCCGGGCCGGGGGCGGAGTACCTCCTGCCCGAAAGGAACGCCACGTGGCAGCCATCCGTCCGACCGAGGCCACCGCATCGTGGTGGCGCGACGCCGCCATCTACCAGATCTATGTACGCAGCTTCGCCGACGGCGACGGAGACGGCACCGGCGACCTCGCAGGAGTCCGGGCCAGGCTGCCCTACCTGGTCGAACTCGGCGTCGACGCGCTGTGGTTCACCCCCTGGTACCTCTCCCCGCTGGCCGACGGCGGCTACGACGTGGCCGACTACCGGGCCATCGACCCGGCCTTCGGCCACCTCGCCGAGGCGGAGAAGCTCATCGCCGAAGCCCGCGGGCTGGGCATCCGCACCATCATCGACATCGTCCCCAACCACGTGTCCGACCGGCACGACTGGTTCCGGGCGGCGCTGGCCGCCGCCCCCGGCAGCCCCGAGCGCGAACTCTTCCACTTCCGGGACGGACGTGGCGACGGTGGGGAGATCCCGCCCAACGACTGGGTCTCCGAGTTCGGCGGTACCCCCTGGACCAGGATCGACGACGGCCAGTGGTATCTGCACCTGTTCGCCCCGGGACAGCCCGACCTCAACTGGGCGCACCCCGCCGTCCGCCAGGAGCACGAGGACGTCCTGCGCTTCTGGTTCGAACGAGGCGTGGCCGGGGTGCGGATCGACTCGGCGGCCCTGCTCGCCAAGGACCCGGCCCTGCCCGACTTCGTCAAGGGCAGCGATCCCCACCCCTACGTCGACCGGGACGAGCTCCACGACATCTACCGCTCGTGGCGCGCCATCGCCGACACGTACGACGGCATCTTCGTCGGAGAGGTCTGGCTCCCCGACTCCGAGCGCTTCGCCCGCTATCTGCGGCCCGACGAGCTGCACACCGCCTTCAACTTCAACTTCCTCGCCTGCCCCTGGGACGCCGGGCTGCTGCGTTCCGCTATCGACGACACGCTCGCCGAACACGCCCCGGTGGGAGCCCCCGCCACGTGGGTGCTCTGCAACCACGACGTGACCCGCACGGTCACCCGCTACGGCCGCGAGGCGACCGGCTTCGACTTCGCGGCCAAGGTCTTCGGCACGCCCACCGACCTGGAGCTGGGCACCCGCAGGGCCCGGGCCGCCGCCCTGCTCTCGCTGGCGCTGCCGGGCGCCGTCTACCTCTACCAGGGGGAGGAGCTCGGCCTGCCCGAGGCCGACATCCCGCTCGACCGGATCCAGGACCCGATGCACCTGCGGTCGGGCGGGACCGACCCGGGGCGCGACGGCTGCCGGGTCCCCCTGCCGTGGTCCGCGTCCGAGCCCCACGCGGGATTCGGGTCCACGGCCGACCCCTGGCTGCCGCAGCCGGCGTCCTGGCCCTCGTACGCCGCCGACGAGCAGAGCGCCGATCCCGGCTCCATGCTCTCCCTGTACCGCGAGGCACTGGGACTGCGCCGCTCCGAACCCGGCTTCGCCGCGGTCCCCGGCGAGAGCGCCGACGGCCGGCTGGACTGGCTGCCGTCCTCCCCGGGTGTCCTCGCGTTCGAGCGGACCCAGGGCCTGATCTGTGTCGTCAACCTCTCGGGAAGCCCGGTTCCGCTCCCCGGTCACGACGAGATCCTGCTGACCAGCGCCCCGCTGGACCCCTCCGGACTGCTGCCCGACGACACGGCGGCCTGGCTGCGCCGCACGCGATAGCGGGGGAGCGGGGGCTGCGGCACAGTGGTCGTATGGACGATCTCAACGCTCTCGCCGACGAGCACCTGGCCGCGGCCCGCGCCCACGCGCACGGACGCAGCGCGCATCTGCTGCTGCGCCAGGAGCCACTGCGGCAGACGGTGATCGCGCTCACCGCGGGGTCCGCCCTCGACGAGCACAACGCGCCGCCAGCAGCCTCCCTCCAGGTGCTGCGCGGCGCCGTCCGGCTCACGGCGGGGTCCGGGGACGTGGACCTCGCCGCGGGAGGGCTTCACCCCATCCCCCAGGAGCGGCACGGGCTGCTGGCCCTGGAGGACTCGGTGGTCCTGCTCACCGCGGTCAACGACTGAGCCGCCCTGGAGTACCCCGGCGGGACCGAGGCATGAGAGAAAGGGAGGCGGCCGGGACGCCGGGCACACCCGTGCCGACGGCCCGGCCGCCAGTCCTCCCTACGTCCCCCGGAGTAACCGCGTGCCCAGCAGGACCGACGAACCCGTCGCGGAACCGACCGCGCCCCCGACAGGGCGCGCCGCGCGGGCGTGGCGCTGGCGCACCGCCCTGCGCCGTACCCCCGTGTCGCTGTGGAACGACGACCTCTCCGACTGGGCGGCGGCGCTCACCTACTACGCCATCCTCGCGCTGCTCCCGGCGCTCCTGGTCACCGTCTCCGTCATCGGACTGGCCAACCCCGGCGCGACCGACGCCCTGATCGCGGACATCACTGCCTTCGCGCCCGCCGAGTCCGGGGCGGCCCTGCGCAGGCCCCTGGAAGCGGCCACCCACGAGCGCACCGCGGTCTGGCTCTTCGTGGCCACGGGGACCGTCAGCGCAGTCTGGTCGGCCTCCAGCTATCTCGCCGTCTTCCGCCGGGCGATGCACGCGATGCACCAGGTGAAGGACACCAGGCCCCCGCTGCGCCAGGCGCCCATCATCGTGGCCTCGGCCCTCGGGCTCCTTGTCCTGCTGATGGCCAGCGCCTTCGCCCTCGTCCTCAGCGGGCCCCTGGCCCGGTGGCTCGGGCGGATGCTCGGTCTTGCGCAGGCCGGGGAGACGCTCTGGGCGGGCCTCAAGTGGCCCGTGCTGCTCTGCCTGGTCGCCTGCCTCATCGTGGTCCTCTTCAACACCGGTCCACGCTCCGCGCGCGGCCTGCGGCAAGGGCTGCCCGGCGGGGTCCTCGCGGCGTGTCTGTGGCTGATCGCCTCGGCCGGATTCGCGCTGTACGCGACCCACGTCGGCAGCTACAGCCGGCTGTACGGTTCGCTGGCCGGACTGGTCGTCTTCCTGATCTGGATCTGGTTCACCAACCTGGCGCTCCTGACCGGCGCCCAGTTCAACGTCGAGCTGGCGCGCACCGGCGGGAACCGGGAGGACAAGGTGCCGTGACCGGGCCTCCGGGCCTTGTGGGAGCGCTCCCAGCCGGGAAGGATGGGCCGATGACCCGGACCGCGTACGTACGTCCCTACCGCCCCGCCGACGAGGCGGCCCTCGCGGACATCTGCGTCCGCACGGCCGACAACGGCGGTGACAGCACGCACCTGTACCCCGACCCCGGCCTGATGCCCGCGCTCTTCGCCGCGCCCTACGCCCACCTCGAGCCGGAGCTGGCCTTCGTGCTGGACGACGGCTCCGGCCGTGCGGTCGGCTACGTCCTGGGGACCGCGGACACGCGTGGCTTCGCGCAGGCCTTCCGCGAGCTCTGGCTCCCGCGTGTCACGGAGCGCTTCCCCGAGCCCGAAGGTGGACCCGGCACCCTCGCCGAGGCGATGACGGCGCTCCTGTACCGCCCGGAGCGCATGATCCTCCCGGAGCTGGAGGGGCACCCCGCGCACCTGCACATCGACCTGCTGCCCCCCTGGCAGCGCAAGGGCTACGGCCGGGAGCTGATGGGCGCCTTCCTGGGCGCACTGCGCCACCAGGGCGTCCCCGCCGTCCATCTGTCCATGCTCACCGCGAACACTCCGGCCAGGGCCTTCTACGACCGGCTCGGCTTCGAGGCGATCGACGTTCCCGATCCCGGACCGCTCACGTATCTGGGGCGCTCCACGGAGGGTGTGGAGCCGGTGGGCTGGGCAGGTAGTGGAGGGCGAGCCCGGGAGAGGGCCCGGACCGCCGGTTCGGAGGGGTGATCGGCATGACCGAGGAGAGCGCGTGGAGTTTCGCGGACGACCGGGGCCGACTGGTGGTGGCGGACCGCCGGCCGTCCCGGGTGCTCGCGTACGTCCAGGCGGGCGCGACGCTGTGGGACTACGGAATACGCCCCGAGGGGATCTTCGGCTCCGGGCACGACGGGGCGGAGCCCGACCGCGCGAAGACGGGCACCCTCCCGCTGGACGCCGTGGACTACCGGGGTGCGGGTGACGCTCTGGACGTGGACACGCTGTTACGGGGCGGACCCGACCTCGTCGTAGCCGTCAGCTACGGCCACGGGCAGCTCTACGGACTGGACCCGGACACGGCCAAGCACCTGGAGGAGCACGTCCCGGTCGTCGTCGTCGACGTGGGCCAGGCGCGGACCCTGGACCGGGTCGCCGAACGGTTCGCCGAGCTCGCGCACGCCCTGGGCGGCGAGCCGGTCCCGGACGCGAGGGCCGAGCTGAGCGCCGCCCGTGAGCGGCTCCGTGCCGCCGCCGGCGGCCAGGGCCCCAGAGTGGTGGCCCTCTCGCCCGCGAGCCAGGCGGAGGCGTACGCCGCCCGGCCGCGGATGTGGCCCGAACTGCGTGTCCTGGCGGAGCTGGGGGTCGATCTCGTCTCCCCGCCCGAGGGGGCGGGCGTCAACTGGGCCACCGTCGACTGGGCGGGCGTCGCGGCTCTGGAGCCCGGCATCGTCCTGACGGACATCCGGTCCAACGCGGTGCCGCTCGACTCGATCACCGCCCCCGCCTGGCAGGCCGCGGGACGGCGGGCGCGGAGCGTGCCGTGGAATCCGGAACCCCTGTGCAGTCCGCGTGCCCACGCGCTCTTCCTCTCCCTCGTGGCCGATGCGGTGGAGGGGGCGACGGGCGGCTGAGCGAGTTTCCCAAACAAATTCTGCAAAAACTATTTGGCAAAGCCCTGCGGCGCCCTAGGCTGCCGTCATGGACAACGGAGCGTCACACCGCGTACTCGATCCCGAGCGTGACCCGGCGGCCCTGAAAGCGCTCACCCACCCCCTGCGCCTGAGGCTGCTCGGTCTGCTGCGGCAGCACGGTGCGGCCACCGCGAGCGAGCTGGCGGCCCGGACCGGGGAGTCGTCGGCCTCGACCAGCTACCACCTGCGGGTGCTGGCCAAGTACGCGTTCGTCGCGGAGGCCGAGCACCGCGACGGACGTGAGCGCCGCTGGAAGGCCGTGCACTCCGTCACCACGACGAGCAACGCCGCCATGCTGGCCACCCCGGCGGGCCGGTCCATGCTCATGCTGGGCCGGCGCCGCCAGATCGAGCATCTCCAGGAGTCCGTCGACCGGCACGAGGCGGACATCGAGGCGGGCCGGCTCGGCGAGGAGTGGCACGACCCCTCGGGGATCGACGACCTCATGCCGCGGCTGACGCCTGAGTCCCTCCGCGAGCTCCGGGACACGATCGGCGCCAAAACCGCGGAGCTGGCCGCGCGCGACGAGCACGACCCCCGTGCCGAGCGCGTCGTGCTGCTCACCGCAGGACTCCCGCTGGCCCCGGCCGGGCCGGGCGCATCCGCGGACGGGGCTTCCGCCACCGGCAGCGCCACGTGACCCGGAGCCGGAGCACAGGGACGGACACGGGGCTCACCGAGCGAGCCGCGGCCCGCAGATTCGTCACGGTGTCGTTCCTCTTCTGGCTTCCCGCCGGCCTCGGGCTCGCCCCCATGGTCCTGCTGCTCACCGAGCGCGGCCTGACGCTCGCCGCCGTCGCCGCGGCCTACGCGGCCCACTCCCTGACCGTCGCCGCCCTCGAACTGCCCACCGGCGGCCTCTCCGACGTCATCGGCCGTCGCACCGTCCTGGCGGGTGCCGGGATGCTCAACGCCTGCGCCCTCGTGCTCATAGCCCTCGGCACGACCCCGTGGGTGATCGTCCCCGGTATGGCCCTCATGGGGGCGGGGCGAGCCCTGTCCAGCGGGCCCGCCGAAGCCTGGTACGTCGACACCGTGCACGCCCACGCCGGCCCCGACGCGGACCTGCGCACCGGTCTGGCGCGCGGCAGCGCCGCGTCGTCCGGCGCGATCGCGCTCGGCGTGCTCGTCGGCGGCGGTACGCCGTGGCTGCTCGGCCTCGGCCCCGGCCCCGGGGAGCACCTGCGGAACCTCACCTCGGATCTCGTCCTGCCGCTGTCCGTCCCCGTGCTGCTCGGCGCGGCCGTCCACGTCGTCTTCGTCTTCTACGTCCTGACCGCCCTGACCGAGCCTCCTCGCCCCGCCGCCACTCTGCGCGGAGTCCTGCGGGGCGTTCCCGGCGCCATCGGCGCGGGGCTGCGGCTGGGTGCCGGGGACGCGCTCGTCCGCCGCATCCTGGTGACCACCGGCGCCGCCGGTACGGCTCTGGCGGCCCTCGAACTGCTCACCCCCGGCCGTGCGGCCACGATGACCGGGTCCCCGGAGTCCGGGGCGGTGCTCTTCGCCGGGCTCGCGGCGGCCGGGTTCGTCTGCTCCGCGGTCGGCAGCCGGCTCGCGCCGCTCGTCGCGCGTCTCGCGGGGGGCGGCGAACGCGCGGTGCTGGTGAGCCTCGGGGTGAGTACGGCCGGTCTGGTGACCCTGGGGGTCACGGTGGGCGCCACCGGTGGACTCCCGGCGGCAGCGGCCGCCGCCGGATACGGCCTGGTGTACCTGGGCCTCGGCGCCGCCGGGCCCAGCGAGAACGACCTTCTGCACCGCCGGGTCGACTCCTCGGGCAGGGCGACCGCCCTCTCCGTGCAGTCACTGGCCCAGCAGCTCCTCGGGGCGGCGGCGGGCGTCGTCATCGGCGTACTGCCCCCGGGACCGCTGCCCTGGCTGCTCGCCGCCATGGTGCTCCTGGCCGGCACGTCGCTCTGGGCCGGGCGGACCCCGGCCGCGCGCAGGGTCGTGACGACCGCCCCCGCGCCTGAGTGAGGCGCAGGGGCGGCCCCTGCCCCGTACGGACGCCCCGGATCGCGCCCGCACCAGCCCTTGGCGAGGCTGGCCCGAAGCCGGGACGCGAGATCCCCGTACCTCCAGGAGCAGACATGCAGCAGGACAAGCACCCGTCGTACCGCCCCGTGGTCTTCCGCGACCGCGCCGCCGGGTACGCCTTCCTGACCCGGTCCACCGCGTCGAGCGAGCGGACGATCGACTGGGACGACGGCAACAGCTACCCGGTCATCGACGTGGAGATCTCCGCCGAGAGCCACCCGTTCTTCACGGGCAAGGCCAGGGTGGTCGACACCGAGGGCCAGGTCGCCAAGTTCGAGAAGCGCTACGGCGAGGAAGCCTGAGCCCCGGGTCTCCTCGGCTCACCGCACACGGTGCAGAATCGGCACCAGCGCGTCCGTGACAACCGTGCCTCACCGGGGCACGCCCGCCCGCCCAGGAGACCTGCCGCCATGCCCGACAGCCCCGCCCTGCTCGTCATCGGCGAATGCGTCGCCGACGTCGTCCGGCTGCCGGGCGCGCCCGACCGGATCCACCCCGGCGGCAGCCCCGCGAACGTCGCGTACGGCCTGGCCAGGCTCGGACGGGCCGCCACCCTGATCACCCAGCTCGGCCCCGACTCCCACGGGCGGCTGATCGGGGACCACCTGGCCTCGGCCGGAGTGCGGGTCCTGACCGACGGGAGCGGAGCACCCACCCCTGCGGCCACGGTGGACCTCGACGACGCGGGCGGCGCCGCCTACACCTTCGAGATCGCCTGGACGCTGGGGCCGGTGGAGCAGCCGGCCCAGCCGCCGCAACACGTCCACACCGGGTCCGTCGCCACCGCCCTGGAGCCCGGTGCGGACACCGTCCTGGACCTCGTCCGCTCCCTCCGGGCGGACGCCACCGTCAGTTACGACCCCAACGTGCGGCCCGCGCTGATGGGGGACCGGGCCCGCGCCGTACACAGGGCGGAGAGCTGCGTCGCGCTCAGCGATGTCGTCAAGGCCAGCGACGAGGACCTGCGGTGGCTGTACCCGGACGACGAACCGGAGAAGGCCGCCGAGCGGTGGCTGCGCTCCGGTCCGGCGGCCGTCCTGCTGACCCGGGGAGCCGGAGGCGCGCTCGCCCTGCTGCCGGGTGCGACGGTGCGCATCGGCGCACCGCCCGTCGAGGTCGTGGACACGGTGGGAGCGGGCGACGCCTTCATGTCCGGTGCCCTGCACTCCCTGGCCGCGCACGGCCTGCTCGGGGCGCGGGCCCGCGCGCGGCTGCGCCGCCTGGACACCGTCACGCTGGGGGACGTACTGCGCCACGCCGTGGCATCGGCCGCCGTGACCGTCGCGAGGGCCGGTGCGACGCCTCCCGACGGGGAGGAGCTGACGGCCGCTCTGACCGGCGTTCCGGTCCCGGAGCGGTAGGGCGTCCAGGGTGTCCTCGCCCGCACCACGGTCGTTGATTTCGTTATGACCGTGACCCTTGCCGACACCGCCCCACCGTCCACCGCCGAACAGCTGACCGGCGTCCTCCTCGGTCCGGAATTCCGCCGCGAACACGGGTTCTGGCAGCGGCTGATCAGTACAGAACCGTTCCGCCGCCCGGCCGGCGGAACGGCCGACGAGCGACTGGAACTGGCCTACGAGCGGTTGCGGATCCTCAACCGCTCCCTCGACAGCGGGGCCCGCCTCGCCTCCGACCCCCGCGCGCTCGACGCCCTGCACGCGTGGCTCGGCCCGGTGGACCCCGCGCTGACCACCGTGGCGGGCATCCACTACAACCTCTTCCTCGGAAGCCTCCTCGACCACGACTGCGTCGGCCGCCGCGACCTGTCGGACTATCTGGCCATGCGGCGCATCGGCACCTTCCTCTGTACGGAGGTGGCGCACGGCAACAACGCGGCGGCCATGGAGACCACCGCGACGTACGACCGTGAACGGGACGGCTTCGTCCTGCACACCCCGAACGCGGGCGCCCAGAAGTTCATGCCCAACACCGGCCCGGCGGGCGGGGCCAAGTCCGGACTGGTCGCCGCGCGCCTCGTCGCCGACGGCGGCGACCACGGCGTCCGCCTCTTCCTGGTGCCGCTCACCGATGACGTACGGCCCCTTCCCGGCGTCAGGGTTCGGCAGCTCCCGGCCCGGATGGGCAGCCCCGTGGACCACTGCCTGACCTCGTTCGACCGGCTGTTCGTCGGGCGTGACGCCCTGCTGGGATCCGGTGAGCCGGGCGAGGACCAGGGGGAGTTCCGTACCGGGCCGGGGGACAGGCGGCGGCGTTTCCTGACCTCGATCAGCCGGGTCACCCCCGGACGCATCTCCATGAGCGCCTGTGCGGCCGGTTCGGCCCGTGCCACTCTGGCGGTCGCCGTGCGCTACGGCGGTCACCGGCTGATCTCCGGGACCCGTGGTGCCCCGCCGGTGCCGGTCAACGCCCACCGCACCCACCACGGGCCCCTCGCCTCCGCCATGGCCATGGTCTTCGCCATGAGCCTGCTGTACCGCAGGGCACAGGAGCGATGGGAGGCCGGTACGGACGAGGAGGGGCGGCCGGACGCGGCGCGACTCGTCGACGTGGCCAAGGCGTGGATCACGTGGCGCGCCCGCGAGGTGATCGTCGAGAGCCGTGAACGCTGCGGCGCGCAGGCGCTGCTGGAGAACAACGGCATGACCGAACTCGTCACGGGCGTGGAAGGGGCCATCACCGCGGAGGGCGACAACATCGCCCTGTACGCGAAGGCGGCGGCCGACATGCTCTTCGCCGCCGGCCCCTGCGCCGAGGACGGCCCGGACCTGGACCCGCACCCCGGTGACCTGGCCGACCCCCGCTTCCTGGGGCGGCTCCTCGCCGGGGTCCAGGACATCTGGTTCGCCCGTGCCAGGGAGCGCGCGCAGCGGACCTCCGCCGCCGACACCCTCGGACGCTGGAACGCGGCCTCGGGCCCCGCTCTGCGCGGGGTGGAGGCGTACGCCTACCGGCAGGCGGCCGAGGCGTACGCCGACGCCCGCGCCGCGCTGCCCGAGGGGGCAGCCAGAGAGCGGCTGGGCGAGCTGGAGCGGCTGTTCGCCGTCGAGTGGGTGGCCCGCAACAGCGGCGATCTGCTGGCCGCGGGTTTTCTGAGGAGCGATCAGGTCGACGCGCTGGCGGAGAGCAGGGAGGAGCTGATCGGGGCCGTCGCCACCCACGCCCGGGATCTCGCGGACTCCTTCGCCCTTCCCGAGGAACTGCTCGCCGACTGGCCGATCGCCGGACCGGGCTACGCGGACGCGTACGACGATCCCGCCGGCCCCTGGAACGCCTCCCCGGCGGGCGCCCGATGAGCCCGGCACGCAGGGCGCCGACGGCGTGCGGCCGTCTGACGGAGCGCCTGGAGATCCTGGGCCTGCGCGCGGTCCTGCTGGCCTACTGGGGCACGACATCCGTCCTCGCCCGCCGGAGCGGGAGGCCGCCGGTCGACGGCGGCGAATCGGTTCACCCCGAGCGCTGACCGCCTGACGGGCGGCCGGCACGGAGGGGCCGAGGCGGTCCCGTCCTCGCGGCGACGGCTCCCGAAGCCGTCGCCGCGACGCGTGATAGCTTGCAGACGCCAGTCACACTCCACGTGGAGTCAGGGAATCCGGTGCGAATCCGGAGCTGACGCGCAGCGGTGAGGGGGACGGGCGGGGCCACGGCCACTGGGACACCCACGGGTGCACCGGGAAGGCGCTCCGTCCGGACGAACCCGAGTCCGAAGACCTGCTGGCACCCGCTCCCGGAAGGGGAGCGGAACTCCGTAGCGGGCTCCGCGCATGAGCCCAGAGACGCCGAGGGACCCTGTGCTGCCCATAGCCAGTGCCGTACGCCGAACAGCCCTGCTCATCACGGGACTTGTCCTTCTGGCCGCCTGCGGCCCCGACGGGGGCGCGTCCGACGGCGCCGCGCGGGAGGATTCCGCGGAAGGCTTCCCCGTGACGCTGGAGAACTGCGGCCGGACGGTGACCGTCGACGCGGCACCGCGTCGCGCCGTCTCCCTCAACCAGGGATCGACGGAGATCCTGCTCTCCCTGGGCCTCGCCGACCGGATCGCCGCCACCGCGACGTGGACCGACCCGGTGATGAAAGGCCTGGAGAAGGACGAGTCCGCGGTGGCGCGCATCGCCGGGAACCAGCCCTCCTCCGAGAAGGTCCTCGCCGAGGAACCCGACTTCGTCAGCGCCTCGTTCGAATCCACCCTCGGCACGGGCGGTGTGGCGTCCCGCGACCGGTTCGATGAGCTGGGCGTGCCGACGTACCTCGCGCCCTCGGACTGCATGGGCAAGGACAACACGGGCAGCAGCGACGGCTCCCGTACCGAGCCTCTGACCATGAGCCCCGTCTACGACGAAGTACGCGACCTGGCGAAGGTGTTCGGCGTACCGGAGCGCGGCGAGAAACTGGTCGCGAGTCTCCGGGACCGCGTCGACAGGGCGACCGAGGGCATCGACGCATCGGACGCCACCCTCCTCTACTGGTTCGCCAACTCCGAGGCTCCCTACATGGCGGGCTGCTGCGGGGCACCCGGCATCATCACCGGGGAGGTCGGCGCGAAGAACGTCTTCGACGACACGCGCGAGGAATGGCCACAGATCAACTGGGAGACCGTCGCCGACCGCGACCCCGACGTCCTGGTCATCGGAGACCTGACCCGCAGGTCGCAGACGGCCGAGAGCGCCGAGAAGAAGATCGAGTTCCTGGAGTCCAACCCCGCCACGAGGAACATGGACGCCGTCCGGCACAAGAGGTACGTCCTGCTCAGCGGTCAGGCGATGAACCCGACCGTCCGGACCGTGGAGGGCGTGGAGCGCGTCGCGGCGGGGCTGCGATCGTTCGGACTCGCGGGGTGACGAAGACCGAGCACGCCCCGGACACGGGCACGGAGATGCCGCACGCGGTCCGGCCGGCCGGCGGGGCCCGGTTCCTGGGAGGCGGTCTCCTGTGGAGCGCCGGGGCCGCCCTGTTGCTCCTGTCCGTCGCGGTCGCCGTCACGATCGGGCCCGCCCGCATCTCGGTGCCGGACGTCTGGTCAGCGGTGGCCTCGCACCTGGGCGTCGGCGGGACACGGCTGAGCCCGATCCGGGACGGCATCATCTGGAACCTGCGCATGCCCCGCACGCTGCTCGCCGCGGTGTGCGGGGCCGGACTCGCGGTGTGCGGCACGGTGATGCAGTCGCTGCTGCGCAACCCGCTGGCCGACCCCTTCGTCCTCGGCGTCTCCTCGGGGGCGTCGACCGGGGCGGTCGTGGTCGTCGTCCTGGGCGTCGGCGGGGGAGCGGTGTCGGTCTCGGCCGGCGCCTTCGCCGGGGCGCTGTGCTCGTTCGCCCTCGTCCTGCTGCTCAGCCACACACTCGGCGGATCGACCGACCGGGTCGTCCTCTCCGGGGTCGCCGCCATGCAGCTCTTCTCCGCGCTCACCTCCTTCGTCGTGATGACCGCCGCCGACGCCGAGCAGACCCGCGGCGTGCTCTTCTGGCTCCTCGGCTCGCTGAGCGGGGCCGGCTGGAGCGACGTGTGGATGTGCTCCGCGGTCCTCGCCGTGACCCTGGGGATCTGCCTCGGTCACGCCCGGACCCTGGACGCCTTCGCCTTCGGGCAGGACGCCGCAGCGGCCCTCGGGGTACACGTGGCCCGCACCCGGATCGTGCTGCTCTGCACCACCGCGCTGCTGACCGCCGCCCTCGTCAGCTCGGCGGGCGCCATCGGGTTCGTCGGACTCGTCCTGCCGCACGCCGCCCGCGCGCTCACCGGGCCGGGGCACATGAGGCTTCTGCCGGTGACCGCGCTCGCCGGCGCGGTGTTCCTGGTCTGGGTCGACACCCTGGCCAGGACCGTCCTCGACCCGCAGGAGGTGCCGGTCGGCGTGGTCACCTCCCTCATCGGGGTGCCCGCCTTCGTCCTGGTCCTGTACCGCACCCGGAGGGCCGCATGAGGCCAGGGAACGGCACTCCCGGTGACGGGCTGAGGGCCGCGCGGGTCAGCCGGGAGGCCGGCGGGAGGATCGTCCTGGACGGGGTGAGCATCGCACCGCCGCCCGGCACCACGGTCGGGCTCCTGGGACCGAACGGATCCGGGAAGACCACGCTGCTGCGGGTGATGGCGGGCGTGCTCACCCCCGGCTCGGGAGTCGTCACGCTCGACGGCCGCACACTCGCCGAGACCGGCCGGCGAGGAGTGGCGCGCCGGGTGGCCGTCGTCGACCAGCACGCGGTCACCCAGGTCGATCTGAGCGTGTCGGACGTCGTACGCCTCGGCCGCATCCCGCACCGGCGCGCCTGGTCCGCGCCCGGTCCCCAGGACGAGGCCGCCGTGCACGAGGCGTTGGCGCGCACCGGACTCCAGGACCGCGCCGCACAGTCCTGGCACACCCTGTCAGGGGGTGAGCGCCAGCGGGTCCAGATCGCCCGCGCCCTCGCCCAGCAGCCCCGTGAACTCCTGCTGGACGAACCGACGAACCACCTGGACATCCAGCACCAGCTGGAGCTGCTGTCCCTGGTCGCCGCGCTTCCCGTCACCGCGGTGGTCGCGCTCCACGACCTCAATCTGGCCGCGATGTTCTGCGACCGGGTCACGGTCATGAGGGAGGGCCGCGTGGTGGCCGCCGGAACGCCCTCGGAGGTCATCACCGAGGAACTCCTCGCGGACGTCTACCGGGTGCGCGCCGTGGTGACACCGGACGGGCCGGAAGGGCGGCCGTCGGTACGGTTCCTGCCGGGCCGGGCCGTCCACCCCCCGCCCCGGGCGTGACGAAGGGGCGGGCCCGTGAACGCCCGGGTCCGCCCCTCGCAACTGTCACGCGGCCTTCCGCCGCTGTGGGAGGGGTCAGCGACGTCGTCCCTGGCCGAACTCGCCGCCCATGTCCTTGTCGCTGCCCCTGTCCTTGCCGTCCGCGTAGTCGATCTTCTCCTTGCGGAGCTCGGCGGAGACTTCCTTCTGCTCGGTGACCTTGCTGGTCTCGAGACGGACCCGTTCCACCGGGACCGCCTCCTTGCGGACGGTGGCTCGTTCGGCGTGCAGGGTGACTTCGACGTCCTGCTCGCCGAGTTCGCTCCGCCCCTTCGTGCCTGCTCCCTTCTCACCCGGCTGCAGAGGCTCGCGCACCACGCGTACCTCCTCGTGGGACACGGGCACCGTCCGCGTGACGTTCTCGGTCACGACGTACTTGTGCAGGCGTGCCTTTCCGCTCTCGTACTCCTCCGTGCCGACCTGGAGCTGCTCCTCGGACCGGATCATCTCCTCCCGGCCTCCGGCGCCCGTGGCGGACCGCTCGGCTCCGGCTCCCGCGAGCGGGCGCGACGTGGAGGACGTGTCCATGTCGCGGTGCCTGCCCGCACCGGCACCGGTGGTGCCCATGCCGGCCGTGTTGCCGGTGGCCTTCGCCTGGCCGGCCGAGGTGGTGCGGGCGGTTCCGGCAGCACCGGCTGCCCCGGCCGCACCCGCGGCACCCATGGCTCCCGTTCCGGTCCCGGACGTGGTGCGCGCGTCGCCGCCCGCACCGGTGTTACCGGTGGCCTTCCTGGTCATGCCGTAGTGCCGGTAGAGCTCCTCCTCCTCCGAGACGGAGAGGTGCGCGTCCGCGTCCACCCGAGGGGCGTCCTTGACGCGGTCCTTCGGATGCGAGACGTGCAGGTCCGAGCCCACCCGGCGGGCTCCGGCAAGCGGTACGAAGCTCTCCTTCATGCCGAACATGCCGGTCTTGACCGTGATCCAGTCGGGCTTGCCGGTGTCGTCGTCGACGTACACCCGCCCCACCGTGCCTGCCTTTTCTCCGTCGCTGTCGTAGACGGTCAGACCGTCGAGTTCTCCGGAATCCGTGAAACCGTCAGCGGCTCCCATGGCCGATTCCTCCTCGCCCGGGCGCGTCCTGCGGTTGGGTCCAGCAGGGGAGGCGCGTCCGGATTCCATCGCGCCTCACCCGGATGGACGCTGCAACCTCCCGCCCTGGGCGGCGGCGGGCCCAGGACACCGGGGAGGGGTGGTGGCCCCGTTCCACGCGGATATCGGCCCGCCACACGCGTTACGCCATTCGGGTGAGCACCCGCCCGGGTGCGCCCGATGTGCGCAGGTGCCCCGCCCGTATGATCGACGCGCTCCTGCCGACCGTCGGCAGGCCTGTCACGGGGGTGCGCCATCGGATCCGCAGGCATCCGGCTGCCCCGGCAGCGCGGCGAACTGCTTTCCCGGCAGGAGAACGGCGCCGGGCTGCACCATCTCGTCTGGCGGCTGGGCCCCGGCTGGCGGGTGTGCAGCAGCGCCGTACTCGGCGGCGGGATCGGTCCGCGCGACTGGATCCTGAACGCCCAGGTGCCCGGCGGGTACCCCCGCCTCGACCCCGACCGACACCTGGCGGAGATCGCGGCGGCCGAGGCGCTCGACGGCCCGGGCGCCGGACTGATGACCGCAGCGGACGTCACCGCGTACACCCTCGCCGACGACGGAGGAGTGACCGCGACCGTCACCAGCGGCCTCGGCGTACGGGGATGGGCCGCCGTCCCGGCCGAGGGCACCGACGGCATGCCGCGACCGGGCACCGTCAACATCGTCGTCCTGCTCCCCGTGGCACTCTCCGACGCCGCCCTGGTCAACGCGGTGGCCACCGCCACCGAGGCGAAGGTCCAGGCGCTCCTGGACGCCGGACTCGACTGCTCCGGCACGCCGACGGACGCGGTGTGCGTCGCCGCGCCCGACCCGGGAGGGCTGCCGGGAGAGCCCTTCGCCGGGCCGCGCTCGCGGTGGGGCGCGCGACTCGCCAGAGCCGTGCACCGTGCCGTCCTGGAGAGCGCGCTGCCGCAGTCTTGAGCCCACCGGTCCCGAGACCGGCCCCGCTCCGACGAAGGGAACCCCCATGACCACCGCATCCGCCGCCGACGCCGCCCCCGGGACCCCGACCGTCGCGGTCCTCGGTACCGGGATCATGGGATCGGGGATGGCCCACAGCCTGCTCAGGGAACGGATCCCCGTCCGGGTCTGGAACCGCACGCGGTCCAGGGCCGAGCCGCTGGCCGCCCGGGGCGCCACCGTGACGGACACGGCCGAGGAAGCGGTACGCGGAGCCGATGTGGTCCTCACCGCGCTGAACGACGGCCCGTCCGTGGCGCAGACGCTCACCGCCGCCACCCCCGGGCTGCGCCCCGGCCAGGTCTGGCTGCAGAGCTCCACCGTCGGCCTCGACGCCACCACCGACCTCGTCCACCGGGCCGCCGGCCTGGGGCTCGTCTACCTCGACGCACCGCTCTCCGGCACCAGGCAGCCCGCCGAGCAGGGCACACTCACCGTGTTCGTCTCCGGTCCCTCGGCTGCCCGTGCCACCGTGCTGCCCGTCCTGGACGCCATCGGGCAGCGCACCGTATGGGTCGGGGAGGAACCGGGAGCCGCCACCCGGCTCAAGCTCGTCGCCAACACCTGGGTGATCAACCTGGTCAACGGCGTGGCGGAGTGCCTCAATCTCGCCGAAGGGCTCGGGCTCGACCCGCAGCTCTTCCTGGACGCCATGAAGGGCGGCCCCCTCGACACGCCCTATCTCCAGGGCAAGTCCGCGGCGGTGCTCTCGGGCGATCTCAGCCCGAGCTTCGCGCTCTCCACCGCGCTCAAGGACTCCCGGCTGATCCTCGAAGCGGCCGGGGCCGCGGGAGTGAGGCTCGATCTGGTCGCCGCCTCCGCCGAGCGGTTCACCCGGGCGGAGGCGGCCGGACACGGCGACGAGGACATGATCGCCACGTACTACGCCGGCCGCCCGGCCCAGGGGCATGCGCCCGGAACAGGCTCCGCGAGCCCGGCCTGACCCCGGGCTCAGGACCCGGCCGGCCCGACCACGGTGACCGGGTGCCTCACCACCGCGTCGAAGAGGTAGCCCTGCGTGTTGTGCGCGGTCGCGGCCGGCTGGGTGCGGCCGGACCGGTCCGTCGCCCGTGCGAGCAGCACACCGGGTCCCGTCGCCTCCGGGACCCAGTCGGCCGTCCACCGGACCCAGCTCCCGGACCGGGGCTCGTCCCGCAGCCGGGCCGGGCGCCACCGCCGTCCGCCGTCGGTGCTCACCTCGACCGAGCGCACGGGCGCGCCGCCCGACCAGGACCGGCCGGTGAGCAGATGCCTGCGGTGGACGGCGAAGGGGGCACCCTGTTCGAGCTCGAACGCGCTCTTGAGCGTCTGGCGGGTCAGCGGCGCGCTGCCCTCGGGCGGGTACCCGGGGCCGAACAGCCGGTACAGACCCGTGTTCCAGGGACTGAGCAACGGCTCCGCGCTCACCTCGATGTCGCCGACCCACTTGATGTTCGCTATGCCCACCCAGGACGGCACGATCAGCCGGACCGGGGCACCGTGGTCCGGAGGCAGCGGCTCGCCGTTCATCTCGTACGCGAGGAGCACGTCGTCCAGCGCCTTCGCCACCGGCAGCGGTCTGCGCACCCGGCCCAGGTTCGTCCCGTCGCTGACGACCTCCGCGTCCAGGCCGCGCGGCAGGACGTCGACCGCGTTCCGGCCGATGCCCGCCCGGCGCAGGACATCGGCGAGCCGTACCCCGCGCCAGCGCGCCGTCCCGATCGCGCCCAGGGTCCACGCGGTGCCGCTGACCTGCTGGCCCTGTTGCGAGCCGAAGAAACTCCGGCCGTTGCCCGCGCATTCGACGAACGCGGTACGGGTGACGGACGGCAGGGCGCGCAGCGCGGCGTACGAGAAGTCCACCGGACCCCCGGTCAGCCCGCTGCCCCAGACCGTCAGCTTCCACTCCGCCGCGTCGACGAGCGGCGTCGCGGTGTGGTTGCGCACGAAGAAGCGGTCGGCGGGAGTGAGCAGCCCGGTGTCCCGCAGCGCCGCGAAATTCGTCTCGGCATTGGTGCCGCGCACCGTGAACAGCTCGGGAGGCAGAGGTTTCACCACTCCCGGAAGCCCTTGCGCCGCGCGGGCGGGGGTGGCGGCTGCCGGGATCAGCGGGGCGGCGGCCGAGGCCGCGGCGACCAGCTTCAGCAGATCACGGCGGTCGATCCCGGCCGATCTCGCACGGCCGCGGGTCCATTGGCGAAGGCGCGAAAGGTCGTATGCGGCTTCGGACGGTGGCAGGGAACTCACAGGGGCGCTCCAGGGATGAGGAAGGGGCCGAGGACGGAGGGAACGGGCTCAGAGGGACGGCAGCAACTCCCGTACCAGATCGCCCACCTGGCCGGTCTCGATCAGGAAACCGTCGTGTCCGTACGGGGACTCGATGATCCGGAGACGGTCGGAGCCGGGCAGCAGCGCGGCGAGCTCCGCCTGTTGCGACAGCGGGTGGAGCCGGTCGGTATCGCTGCCCGCGACGAGTGCGGGCATGTCCGCCCGGCGCAGCGCACGCGCGAGGGAGCCGCGGCCACGGCCCACGTCGTGTCCGTTCATCGCCTCGGTGAGCGTCACGTAACTGCCCGCGTCGAAGCGGCGCACGAGCTTGGCAGCGTGGTGGTCGAGGTACGACTCCACCTGGTAGCGCCCGCCCCGGGAGGGCGGTTCGCCGGGCTGCGTCCGCCGGGCGAACCGCGCCGCCAGCTCCGCCTCGCTGCGATAGGTGACATGAGCGATCCGACGGGCCAGCCCGAGCCCCAGATGCGGGCCCGCGCCGGGCGCCGCGTCGTGGTAGCCGCCGCCCCGCCACCCCGGGTCGTTGCGGATCGCGGCGATCTGCGTGCTGCCCCAGGCGATCTGTTCGGCCGAGGCGGCGGCGGGAGCGGCGAGCACCAGCAGCGATCCCGTACGGCCGGGGTGGCCGACCGCCCATTCCAGCGCCCGCATGCCGCCCATCGAGCCACCGATGACCGCGGCCCACCGGCCGATCCCCAGGGCGTCCGCGAGCCGCGCCTCCGCCGCCACCTGGTCACGGACCGTCAGGTACGGGAAGTCCGCGCCCCACGGGGTGCCGTCGGGCCGCCGGGAGGAGGGGCCGGTGCTGCCCTGACACCCGCCCAGGACGTTCGGCGCCACGACGTACCAGCGGTCCGTGTCCAGAGCCCGGCCGGGTCCCACCAGCGCGTCCCACCAGCCGGCCGACGGGTGGCCGGGCCCGGCGGGCCCCGCCACGTGGCTGTCACCGGTCAGCGCGTGCAGGACCAGCACGGCGTTGCCGCCGTCCGGCGCGAGCCGGCCCCAGGTCTCGTAGGCCAGACGCACACCCGGCAGAGTGGCGCCGGACTCCAGCCGGAGCGGACCGTCGAGCGCCACCCACGAGCGGCGGCCGGCGGGGTCCCCCTCCCGCCAGCCCCCGGCAGCCGGCGGGAGGGGGAGGGCGGGGGGTGCGGCCACCCGGTTCAGGACGCCGCCTTCGCGGCGCGGAACCCTGCCTCCAGGTCCGCCTTGAGGTCGTCCACGTTCTCCAGGCCGACGGAGAGCCTCACCAGCCCCGCGGTGGCGCCCGTGGCGGCGAGCTGCTCCTCGGTCAGCTGACTGTGCGTGGTGGACGCCGGGTGGATGATCAGGCTGCGCACATCGCCGATGTTGGCGAGATGGCTGAACAGCTCGACGGCGTCCACGAACCGCTTGCCGGCCTCCACGCCGTCGCGGAGCTCGAAGGCGAGCACGGCTCCGGCGCCGCGCGGCAGGTAGCGCCGGCCCGTCTCGTACCAGGGGCTCGACTCCAGGCCGGCGTAGTGCACCGCCGACACCTCGTCGCGGCCCTCCAGCCAGCGGGCGAGGGCCAGCGCGTTGGAGGTGTGCCGCTCCAGGCGCAGGCTCAGCGTCTCCACGCCCTGGAGGAGCAGGAAGGCCGAGTGCGGGGAGAGCGCGGGTCCGAGGTCGCGGAGCAGCTGGACCCGCAGCTTCACCGCGAAGGCGCCGTGACCGAGATCCGGCCAGTACCGCAGGCCGTGGTAGCTGGGGTCGGGGGTGTGGAAGTCCGGGAAGCGGTCGGCGTGCGCGCCGAAGTCGAACGTGCCGCCGTCGACGACGACACCGCCGAGCGTGGTGCCGTGGCCGCCGAGGAACTTCGTCGCGGAGTGGATCACGATGTCCGCCCCGTGCTCCAGTGGCCGCAGGAGGTAGGGGGTGGGCACCGTGTTGTCCACGATCAGCGGAAGCCCCGCGGCGTGCGCCGCGTCCGCCACGCTCCGGACGTCGAGGACGTCGCCGCGCGGATTGCCGAGCGTCTCCGCGAACAGCGCCTTGGTGTTCGGCCGGATCGCGGCCCGCCACGCCTCGATGTCGTCCGGGTCCTCCACGAACGACACCTCGATGCCGAACCGGGGGAGCGTGTGCCGGAAGAGGTTGTACGTACCGCCGTAGAGGGAGGCCGAGGAGACGACGTGGTCCCCGGCGCCGGCCAGCGTCAGGAGAGCGAGGGTCTCGGCCGCCTGGCCGGAGGCGAGCGCGACGGCGGCGACTCCGCCCTCCAGAGCGGCGATCCGCTGTTCGAGGACGTCCTGCGTGGGGTTGTGGATCCGGGTGTAGATGTTGCCGGGCTCGGCCAGCGAGAACAGGCCGGCCGCGTGCTTGGTGTCCTTGAAGACGAAAGACGTCGACTGGTAGATCGGTACCGCACGGGCGCCGGTCGTCGGATCGGGGGCCGCGCCGGAGTGGATCTGCTTCGTCTCGAAGGACCATGCGGCCCCGGCGTCCTGACGGTCGTGGTCCTCGGGAGTGTGCCCCGCGGTGACGGAGTCGACGGGCTGGCTCATGTCATACCTCGCACGGTCGTTCGGGGATGTCCGCGCGAGCACGGTGGCGACGCGGCGGCGGTGTACTGGTTACGGACGGTAGAGGCCGCCCGAGCCGGTGCGGAAGCAGCTCGCCCACGTGGCCACGAAGCTGCAATGCCGCCGCAACAGAGCACGCCCGGCCGGCCCGCGGACCGCGGGCCGGCCGGGCGTGGTGGGCGGGTCAGTCCTGGACGAACATCCCGGCGCGCAGCGTGCGGAGGATGCGGCTCAGCAGCCGGGAGACGTGCATCTGCGAGATGCCGAGCTCCTCGCCGATCTGGGCCTGCGTCATCTCCTGGCCGAACCGCATGTCGATGATGCGGCGCTCCCGGGCGTCGAGGCCGCCCAGCAGCGGGGCGAGCGCATGGAGGTTCTCCACCGCCTCCATCGCGGGGTCGGGCTCGCCCAGCACGTCCGCGTAGGTGCGCGCGCCCGAGGCGCGGCCCGCCGGCTCCGCGGCGTCGGCAGGCATGTCGAGTGAGCCGGCCGTGTAGCCGTTGGCCGCGACGATGCCCTCGGTGACCTCCGTCTCCTCGAGACCGAGATCCTCGGCGAGCTCCCGCACCGTGGGGTCACGGTCGAGGTCGGCCGCCAGCCTCTCCTTGGCCTTCGCGAGGTCCACCCGGAGCTCCTGAAGCCTCCGCGGCACATGCACGGACCAGGTGCTGTCCCGGAAGAAGCGCTTGATCTCACCGACGATGTACGGCACGGCGAACGAGGTGAACTCGACCTCACGGGCGAGGTCGAAGCGGTCGATGGCCTTGATCAGACCGATGGTGCCGACCTGGACGACGTCCTCCATGTCGCCGCTGCCCCGGTTGCGGAAGCGTCCGGCGGCGAACCGCACGAGCGACAGGTTCATCTCGATGAGGGCGTTTCGGGCGTACTGGTGCTCGGGAGTGCCCTCCTCGAGCAGGTGCAGCCGGTCGAAGAAGAGCCTCGACAGATTCCGCGCGTCCCGCGGGGCGATCTGCCCGGCGTCCTCGATCCAGGGGAGACCGTCCGGTGCGCCTGCTCGTTCCGCACCGGCGGTCTGTGCAGTGTGCACGGTCATCCCGTCACGCTCCTCAGGTTGGATGCCACGAGGTGTGGTCGCCTGCCCGGGACTCCTCAACTCATGCATGAGAAGGCAGATTTGAGCCACATCGACGGCGGCATTGGCTGAGAACGGGCGTCATCGCTCTCATGGGCCGCCGCGGCGGGGCCGCGTGCGTGCGGGAGCACACAGAACCGCCCCACCGGTACGGGGGAGCCCGGTGGGGCGGTCATGTCCAGGGTGCCACAGGCCGAGGCCCGTTGGGGCCGTTCCCGCGCAGTGGCGCACGATTCGCCGCACGCGTGGCGGCGCCGGGCCGCCCGCTCCGTGCGGAGGACATCCGGGGGCGGTACGGGGGGCCGGCGGGCAGGTGCTCGCCGTGACGAGGGGAGGCGACGGGGAGGGGGCCGGCCGGCGCATTGATTGCACGCTCGTGAACAGAACGGCCGGCCGGGAATACGCGCGGGGCGGACCGGCCTTCCATCCGTGTCCCGGCCGTCGATCCAACCGGAGTGAGAGAGTCCATGCCCGAGGTCACCCCTCTGCCCACGAACCCGTCGCCGCCGCGCACGGACCCGCCTCTCGCACGGGCCGCGGACCCGTCGCACGGGGCCACCGGACCCACGCCGGCGCGAGGGTCCGGCCCCGGTGGCGGAACCGGGGAGCCCCACCCGCTGGACAACCCCGCCCGCGCGTCACTGACCGGTCCGCACGCCCGCTTCGCCGAGCGGCGCGGCCGGATCCTGCGCTACAGCCCCGACGTCACCCCCTGGATCGCCCTGCCGGACGAGCCCGACGCCCGGGACTGGGCCGACGTCGCCGCGCTCGCGGGTCCGGGTGCGTCCGTCACCCTCACCGCTTTCCGCGAGCCCCCGCCCGCCGACTGGGAGATCGTCTTCCAGGCCGAGGGCGTCCAACTGGTCGACGACACCCTGGAGGCCGCCCCCGACCCGGAAGCGCTGCTTCTGGGACCGGCCGACGTGCCCGAGATGCTGGACCTGGTCGAGCGCACCCGCCCCGGTCCCTTCCTCCCGCGCACCGTCGAGCTCGGCACCTACCTCGGCATCCGCCGCTCCGGCGTACTGGTCGCGATGGCGGGCGAGAGGCTGCACCCGCCCGGCTGGACCGAGATCAGCGGCGTGTGCACCGACGGTTCCGTGCGCGGTCAGGGGCTTGCGACACGTCTCATCAGAGCCGTCGCCCACGGCATCAGGGAACGGGGCGAGACGCCCTTCCTCCACGCGGCGGCGTCGAACACCTCGGCCATCCGGCTCTACGAGTCCCTCGGCTTCACCCTGCGCCGGAGGACCTCCTTCCTCTCCGCGCTCGTCCCGGCGGACGCCCCGGTGGGCACGGACCCGCACGCCGACGCCAGGACCCCGGGCCGGGGGACGGGTAGCTTGGAACAGGTGGGGCGTTAGCGACGAACATGCGGGAGGCCTGCCGTGGTCCTGGGACTCCGGCGCCCGTCTGCGGCGCGCACGGCACCGCTGCCCGGGGCGGAACCGGCCGAGACGGCGGCGGGCGAGGCCCGCATCGGGAGCTGGGCGCTCGCGCTGTGGCTCCTCCTCCTGACCGTCGCGGTGGTCCTCCTCGACACCTTCACCGGGAACGACCTCCCTCTGATCCCGCTCATGGTCGTGCTCCCCGCGCTGGCGTCCGTCTTCTGCACGGTCCGCCAGACCACCGCTGTGGCGGTATGGGTCACCCTGGTCGTCGTCGGGTCCCGGATCGCCTCCACCGGGGCCTTCTGGGACGTGGTCTTCCTCATCGGCTTCACGGCGCTGGCCAGTGCCCTGGGCATCGTGGCCTGCGCCGCGCGCATCCGGCACGCCATGGAGGTGGCGCGGCTGCGCTCGGCCGCCGTCGCGCTGCAGCGCCAGATCCTTCGGCCCCTCCCCATCGTCACGCGGCAGGTCTGTGCCCACGGCTTCTACGAGCCGATCGAGCAGGACCGGTTCGTCGGCGGGGACATCTACGAGGTCGTGCAGTCACCCCACGGGACCCGGGTGATCATCGGCGATGTGCAGGGCAAGGGCCTGCCCGCGATCGGCACCGGATTCGCCGCGCTCGGCGCGTTCAGGGAGGCGGCGGTGAGGGAGCCCGAGCTCACCGCGGTGGCCGACGCGGTCGAGGACGCGGTCGTCCGGCACAACTCCTTCTCCGCCGAGACCGGTGACGCCGAGCGCTTCGTCACCGCCCTGCTGCTGGGTTTCGACGGAGGCGACCGGGTGCAGGCGGTGAACTGCGGGCACCTGCTGCCGTGGCTGCTGCACGACGGGACGGCTTCGGCGGTTCCCCTGCACCGGACGTCCGTACCCCTGGGGATGGCCGAGCTCGGTGGCGAGGCGCGCACCGCGGAGTGGATCGGCTTTCCCCCGGGCGCCGCCCTCATGGTCTTCACCGACGGGGTGACCGAGGCGCGGGATGCCGCGGGCGTCTTCTACCCGTTGGACGAGCGGCTCGCCCGATGGGCCGGGCAGGAGCCGGACGAGGTCCTGGAGTCGCTCCAGGCCGACCTGCAGACGTTCTCCGGCGGAGTGCGCCGCGACGACGTCGCCGTGCTCGTCCTGGACCGGCCACCGGCCGCCGGGAACGCGGCGCCGTGCCCGGAAGCCGCGACGAGCGACCCCACGGCTCAGCACCCGTGACGGGGCGCCCGGAGTCCGCCTGTGGCGCCCGGCGGTTCGGGAGCGTCAGTTCTCCGGCAGGGGACGGTCGTCGACGACGTTCTTCATGACGAGCGTGGAAGTCAGGCGCTGGACCCCGGGCAGCCGGGCGAGCTGGTGGTCGTACAGCGCCTGGAATGCCGCCAGGTCGGCCGCCGCGACCCGCAGGAGGTAGTCGGGTTCGCCGAAGAGGCGCTGTGCCTGGAGCACGTGGGGAACGGCGGCCACGGCCTCCTCGAAGGCGATGACGGTGTCGGGGGTCTCCCAGCGCAGGGTGGCGAAGACAAGGGCTTCGAAGTTCAGACCCACGGCGGCCGGGTCGACCACGGCGCGGTAGCCGCGGATCGCGCCCTCGCGTTCGAGGTCGCGCAGCCGACGGTGGCAGGGCGAGACGCTGAGCTTCACCCGCGCCGCCAGCTCGGTGACGGTCAGACGGCCGTCCGATTGCAGCTCGGTAAGAATCTTCCGGTCCAGGGCATCCATGGCGAAGATTCTCCCTCGTATCGCGCGATCATGGAGTAAAGACGCAAACACCTTCGGCCGGATCCGGCCTAGCGTTCCCTCCATGGCACGACATGCGAGAGGGACCGATCGATGGACATGACGACACTGGTGGCCTTTCTGGCAGTGGACCTGCTCCTCGTGTTCACTCCTGGCGCGGACTGGGCCTACGCGATCTCCGCCGGGTTGCGGGACCGCTCGATCGTCCCGGCGGTCGCGGGGCTGGTCGCCGGACACGCCGCCTACGCGCTGGCGGCCGTCGCGGGCCTGGCGGTGATCGTGGCGAGCTCTCCGGCCGCGCTCACCACCCTGACCGTGGCGGGCGCCGGCTACCTCCTGTGGCTGGGGTGGGGTGTCCTGCGGCAGCCGGCCGTACCCGCGGCGGCGGAGGGCTCGGGTGCCTCCCGGACGCAGGTCATGGTCAAGGGCGCCGGGATCAGCGGCCTCAACCCGAAGGCGCTGCTGCTGTACTTCGCGCTGTTCCCGCAGTTCATGGACCCGGCCGGCGGCTGGCCGGTCGCCGCGCAGACCGGACTGCTCAGCACCGTGCACCTGGCGGCCTGCACCGTCGTCTACCTCGCCGTCGGCGTCCTGGCCCGCACGGTCCTCGGAACCCGGCCCTCGGCCGCCCGTGCCGTCACCCGCGTCAGCGGTGCCATGATGATCGCCATCGGCGCCTTCCTGGTGGTGGACAGCCTGGCCGGCTGAGGAAACCCGCCCCGCCCCACCCGACACGGCCCCGAAGGAGAGCACGTGGAAGACCTGACCCAGCAGGACCAGGCGAGCCCCGCCGTCCGCAAGCGCGTCCAGGACAGCTTCGACCGGCAAGGACTCATGGCCCACCTCGGCGCGCGCCTCGCCCACATCGGCCCCGGGCGCGTGCACATCGTGCTCCCGGCCTCCCCCCAGGTGACCCAGCAACACGGCTACGTCCACGCGGGCGCCACCAGCGCCGTCGCGGACAGCGCCGGCGGCTACGCGGCACTCACGCTGGCCGACGAGTCGTCCGAAGTCCTCACCGTCGAGTACAAGATCAACCTCATCGCGCCCGCCGCCGGCCACCACCTCGAAGCGATCGGCACCGTACTGAAGCCCGGACGCACCCTGACCGTGTGCCGGTTGGAGGTGTACGGCGTCCAGCCGGACGGCGTCCGCACGCTGGTCGCCACAGGCCAGCAGACGCTGATCCGCGTGAGCGCGACGCCCCAGTAGGCCGCGCCGTTCCAGGTATGCCGAACGGTCCGTCCCACCGGGCCCCGCCCGCGGTTACCATGGGCGCCATGGGTTCGTACTACTTCTTTCTCTGATCCGCGGCAGGACACGCCACCCGCGACGCCTGCCGTCGCCGTGCGACCTCCGGGCCACGCCGTGCGCCGCAGTCCTCTCCGTCGTCCGACACCCCAGCCCCGCAGCGCGCTCCCGCACGTGACACCGACGTGCGCGCAGCCGAGGGCATGTCACTTCAGGGAAAGCACCCATGACTTCTCAGCGCTCCCGCGCCCAACTGGCCTTGAACGACGTCTCCAAGACCTACGGGGACCGGCCCGTCCTCGAACAGGTGTCCCTCACCGTCCGCCCCGGGGAGAAGGCCGGGGTCATCGGCGAGAACGGGTCCGGGAAGTCCACCCTGCTCCGCCTGATGGCCGGGGCGGAGGCTCCCGACAGCGGTGAGGTCACCGTCGGCTTCCCCGGCGGCACCGGTCACCTCGCCCAGACCCTCACCCTCGACCTCCACCGCACGGTCCAGGACGCCGTCGACACCGCGCTCGCCGGACTCCGCGACCTCGAACAGCTGATCCGCGCGGCGGAGGAGTCGATGTCCCGAGGCAACCCCACCGAGGCCCAGCTCGGCGCCTACGGGGACCTGCTGACGACGTACGAGGAGCGCGGCGGGTACCAGGCGGATGCCAGGACCGACGCCGCACTGCACGGCCTCGGACTCGGCCATCTCACCCGGGACCGCGCGCTCGGCACTCTCTCCGGCGGCGAGCAGTCCCGGCTGGCCCTGGCCTGCGTGCTGGCCGCGGCGCCGGAACTGCTGCTCCTGGACGAACCCACCAACCACCTCGACGCCGCCGCCGTCGGCTGGCTGGAGGACCACCTCCGCGCACACCGGGGCACCCTGGTCGCCGTGACCCATGACCGGGCCTTCCTGGAGCGGACCACGACCGTGATCATCGAGGTCGACCGTGACCTGCGGAGCGTCTCGCGGTACGGGGACGGCTGGGACGGCTACCGGACGGCGAAGACCGCGGCCCTCCGCCGCCGGGCCCAGGAGCACCAGGAGTGGCTGGCCGAGGTCGACCGCGCCGAAGAGCTGGTCAGTGCCTCCGGGCGGCGCCTCGCGGGGACCGGGAAGGACCCCATGCAGGGCTTCGGGAAGCACCGCAGATCGCACGAGGCCAAGCTGTCGGGCCAGGTCAGGGCCGCCAGGGCCCGCCTCGAAGAGCTGCGTCGCTCGCCCGTCCCCGCGCCTCCCCGGCCGCTGAGCTTCACCGCCGATCAGGCCCTCGCCCCTGGTGGCGGCTCATCGACGGAGGGCGCCGTGGCCGAGCTGGACTCCGTCCTCGTGGGCACGCGGCTGGACATGGCCTCCCTGTGTGTCGAGCCGGGCCGGCGGCTCCTGGTCACCGGGCCCAACGGCGCCGGGAAGACCACGCTCCTGCGCGTCCTGGCCGGTGACCTCGCGCCCGACGCCGGTACGGTCCGACGGCGCGGCCGGATCGGTTATCTGCCGCAGGAGCTGCCTGTCCGGCCCACCCGCCGCTCCCTGCTCGCCACCTTCGCCGCGGGCAGGCCCGGTATTCCCGACGCGTACGAGGACGACCTGCTGGCCCTCGGCCTGTTCCGTCCGGATGACCTGGCCGTGCCGGTGGCGGACCTCTCCGTGGGACAGCAGCGCCGGCTCGCCCTGGCGCGGCTCGTGACCCGCCCGGCGGATCTGCTGATCCTGGACGAGCCGACGAACCACCTCGCGCCCGGCCTCGTCGAGGAAGTGGAAGCCGCACTCGACCGGTACGCCGGGGCCGTCGTGGTCGTCTCGCACGACCGGAGCTTCCGAGGCCGCTTCACCGGGGAGCGGCTCGAACTCCGGGCGGGCCGCGCCGTGGCGGGCAGCAGAGCGCGGAGCCGGTGACGCACCGGTCGTCGAGCCGGGCACGGCCGGAATCCGGATCCCGTGCGGGAGGACCTACGCCTCCGAGGGCGGGCGGTCCTCCCGTACATGGGCGAGCAGCCGCTCCACGAAGACCCTCTGGCCCGCCACCAGCAGTGCGAGCGCGTCTTCTGGTGTGCACCACGCGAACCGGTCCATCTCCGGGAACTCACGCAGCACCCCGGACCCCTTCGGCCACTCCATGGTGAAGGTGCCCGGGACAGCGTCGCCGGGGTCCAGCCAGGCCTCCACGGCCCAGATGGTCACGATCTTGCCGCCGGACTGCTGCGCCTCGCCCAGCGGCACCCAGAGGCCGTCCGGGAGCGGCAGCCCGAGCTCCTCCCCGAACTCCCGGCGGGCCGCGGTGGCAGGCTCCTCGTCCGGTCCGTACTCGCCCTTGGGGATGGACCAGGCGGCCGCCTCACGGCCTGCCCAGAAGGGTCCGCCCATGTGGCCGATCAGCACCTCGGCGTCCGGTCGGCCGTCCTTGCCGGGGACGACCCGGAAGAGCAGGACCCCGGCGCTGCGCTTGACTGTCGACATGTCGTCAAGTGTGCCGTGCGGACGTCCGGAGGGCCACCGATCCGGGAGGACCGGGGCTCGCCGGGGTCACTCCTCCGCCGCACGCTGTTCCTCCTGATGTCCCTGTTGTCCTCTGGTGCGTCCCACCGGGCCCGGTCATGCTGTCCGCCGACAGCGCATTCCGCGTGCAATCCGCTCCGCACCAGGAGGAATTGTGGGCCTTGGCACCATCCGCGTCGCCCTGCGGCCACTCGTGCTGCTGGCGACCGTGACGGCCGTGGCGGCCGGAGCCGTCGCACCCGCGGCGGCCGACCCGACTCCGGACCCCCGCCCGCACACCACCGCCGAGATCCTCAGACCCGTCGCGCCACCGGCCGCGAGCGGCGCCTGGGGAGAGGCGAGATCCGTCGTGGACGGCGACGGCATCGAGACGGCCCGCGCGTCCCGCCCCGTCGCGCCCGGCGTCCGGCTGAGCTCGTACGACCGTCTCGAGTCCGACAAGTGGCTACGGGTCGACAGCCTCTCCGTGGACCTGGACGGCAGCGGGGTGCGGGCCGACTACCTCTCCTCGGGCAAGGTCGCGGACCGGCGTCCGGTCTCCGAGCTCGCCGCCGGGCACGACCCGGGGAAGGGCCGCCGCACCGTCGCCGCGATCAACGCGGACTTCTTCGACATCAACCAGACCGGCGCGCCCCTGGGGCCCGGGGTCGAGGACGGCCGGACGGTCCACTCACCGGCCCCGGGCGTCAACCGCGCGGTGGGCATCGGGCCGCAGAACGCGGGCCGTCTCCTCGAGCTGTACTTCGAGGGCACGTTGACCCTCCCCTCCGGCACGCACCCGCTCACCGCCTACAACGCGGCGGACGTACCGGCCCAGGGGGTGGGCGCCTACACCTCCGCCTGGGGCAGCGCCGACCGCGCGCTGACCGTCGACGACGCGCGGCCCGTCGCCGAAGTGGCCGTGCGCGACGGCAAGGTCGTCTCCCGGCCGGGCACGCCGGGGTCGGGCCCCGTGCCCGAGGACACCGTGGTCCTCGTCGGCCGGGAGGCCGGGGCAGGCCTGCTGGCCGGGCTGGAGCCGGGTGACCCGGTCGGCATCGAGTACCGGGCGCGAACCGACAGCGGGGCCGTGCCGCGCACCGCCGTGGGAGGGCGGGAACTCCTCGTCGTCGACGGGGCCGCGCAGAACCACGACGGCGAGGGCAACAACACCGCAGCGCCCCGCACGGCGGTCGGGTTCTCCGAGGACGGCCGGACCATGCAGGTCCTCACCGTCGACGGCCGTCAGACCGACAGCGGCGGCGTCACCCTCACCGAGCTGGGCGAGATGATGCGCGAGGCCGGTTCGTACAGCGCCCTCAACCTCGACGGCGGGGGCTCCTCGACCCTCGTGGCCCGTGAGCCGGGCAGCGACGCGCTCCAGGTCGAGAACAGCCCGTCCGACGGCAGCGAGCGCACCGTCCCCAACGGTCTCGCCCTGACCGCCCCCGACGGCAGCGGACGGCTCGAGGGGTTCTGGGTCGAGACCCGTACGCCCGCGGGCGCGGCCCCCGGCGACGACCCGGTCCGCGGTGGTCACCCCGAGCGCGTCTTCCCCGGCCTGACCCGGCAACTCACCGCCGCCGGCTACGACGAGACCTACGGACCCGCGGCGGGAGCCCCACGCTGGCGCACCGTCAGCCCGGCGGTCGGCAGCGTCGACGCGCGGGGCACGTTCACCGCCCGCCGCAGCGGCACGACCGACGTACGGGCCGAGCGGGCCGGCGCCCACGGCACGACCCGGCTCACCGTGCTCGACCGGCTGGACCGGATCCGGTCCACCACCGCCCGCGTCGGACTGGCGGACGGGGAGGCCACCGGAAGCTTCGGCATCGTCGGTCTCGACGCCCACGGCACGAGTGCTCCCGTCGAGCCGGGTGACCTCACCCTCGACTACGACCGCACGCTGTTCGCGGTCGACGACGACGGCAAGGGGTCCTTCACCGTCCGGTCCCTCACCGGCTCCGGAGCGGGCCGGATCACCGCCACCGTCGCGGGTGTCAGCACCACCCTCGCGGTGAGCGTCGGCCTCACCGAGCAGGCCGTGTCCGACTTCGACGACGCCGGGTCCTGGACGTTCAGTCAGGCCCGGGCGGACGGCTCCCTCGCCGCGACGCCCGAGGGGCACACCGGGACCGGCCTCCGGCTGACCTACGACTTCACCCGGTCGACGGCGACGCGCGCCGCCTACGCCGCTCCGCCGCAGCCCGTCGCCGTGCCCGGCCGGCCCCAGGCGTTCACCCTCTGGATCAAGGGGGACGGCAACGGCGCCTGGCCGACTCTGCACCTGAAGGACGCCGCCGGTTCCGATCAGCTGCTGCGGGGGCCCTACGTCACCTGGACCGGCTGGCGACAGGTCACCTTCGCCGTACCGGCGGGCGCGGCGACGCCGTTGTCGGTGTCCCGCTTCTATCTCGCCGAGACGGCCGCGGCCCGGCAGTACACCGGTGAGATCGTCATCGACGACCTCACCGCCCAGGTGCCCCCCACGGTGGAACTGCCCGAACAGCCCCACCCCGTGGACCCGTTGATCGACACCGCCGCGGTGACCGAGGGCCGGGACTGGCAGTTCGCGGTGATGTCCGACGCGCAGTTCGTCGCGCGCGACCCGGACAGCGCCATCGTCCGGCAGGCCCGCCGCACCCTGCGCGAGATCAAGGCCGCCGCGCCCGACTTCCTGGTCGTCAACGGCGACCTGGTCGACGAGGGGTCACCCGCCGACCTGGCCTTCGCCGGCCAGATCCTCGAGGAGGAGCTGGGTGACTCGCTGCCCTGGTACTACGTCCCGGGCAACCACGAGGTGATGGGCGGGAAGATCGACGACTTCGTCGCCCGTTTCGGGCCCGCCCAGCGGACGTTCGACCACGAGGGCACCCGTGTCGTCACGCTCGACACGTCCTCCCTCGGTCTGCGCGGTGGCGGCTTCGCCCAGATCAAGGAGTTGCGCGCCCAGCTCGACGCGGCGGCCAAGGACCGTTCCGTCGGCTCCGTGATGCTGATCGAGCACGTGCCGCCGCGCGATCCGACCGTGCAGAAGGGCAGCCAGCTGACCGACCGGAAGGAGGCCGCTCTCGTCGAGAGGTGGCTCGCGGACTTCCGCCGTACGACGGGCAAGGGCGCGGCGCTCATCGGCAGCCACGTCGGGGTCTTCCACGCCTCGCACGTGGACGGGGTCCCGTATCTGGTCAACGGCAACTCCGGGAAGGCTCCGGCCGGTCCCGCGGACGAGGGCGGATTCACCGGCTGGTCCCTGATCGGCGCCGACCGCGTCACGCCCGCCGAACAGGCGGCCGCACGCCTGCAGCCGTGGCGTGGCGGACCCGACTGGATCTCCGCACAGACCCGCGCCCACGTCGACGCACTGGCCCTGGACGCCCCCTCCGCACTTGCCGCGGGGGAGCGCGGAGCCGTCCGTGCGCAGGTGACCCAGGGCGCGCGGACCGTGCCGGCGGCCTTCCCGCTCAGCGTGGACTGGACCGGATCCCCGAACGTCCGCATCGGGAAGGCGGACGGCGCCCGCGGACGCCACATCGCGACGCTGGACCCGGCCACGGGCACGCTCACCGCGCTCCGCCCCGGCACCGTCACGCTCGCGGCGACCGTCAACGGTGTCACCCGGCAGGCACAGATCCGGATCGCGGCCGGGGCGGTGGCGCCCGCCGCCTGAGTCCGGCCGCCTACCGCACCACCGCACGGCTCCCGGACCTCGACCGGGAGCCGTGCGGTGTCTTCGGGGCGCACGCTGCGGCACGTAGGCCCGAGGCCACGGGCCCACACCCGGTCGGGCGGTCCGGGTGCCGCCCCGTGCCGGAGGACCGCACGCCCCCGGCGCGGACCCTCACGCCTTCCGGTAGCCGTACGCGTCGGAGGCGGCCGCCTCCACGGTGTCCAGGTCGCCCCCCGCCGACGCGGTCACCAGCGCCGCGACCGCGCCCTCCACGAACGGAGCGTCCACCAGCCGCGCGCCGTCGGGCAGTTCGTCGCCGTCCGACAGCATGGACTTCACCGTGAGCACCGCACTGCCGAGGTCCACGAGCAGCGCGACCCCGGCGCCCCTGTCGACCTTCCCTGCCGCCTCGGCGATCAGCTCCGTACTGGTCCCGAGGCCTCCCGCCGAGGTGCCTCCCGCCGCTGCCACCGGCGCCGTCGCGCCACCGGCCGCCAGGCCCCTGGCCAGCTCGGCAACGGCCTCCGCGACCGGTCCGCTGTGCGAGACCAGCACGATCCCGACCTGCTTCTCCTCGCTCACGCGCCACCCCCGCCGGTCGGTCCTGCGGTCTCCGCGAGCGCCGCCACCAGCAGCGCCGAGGACGCGGCGCCCGGGTCCTGGTGCCCGATACTGCGCTCGCCCAGATAGCTGGCCCTGCCCTTGCGCGCCCGCAGCGGGACGGTCTCCAGAGCGCCGGCCAGCGCCGCGTCACGTGCCTCGGTGAACGAGGAGCCCAGCACCTCGACCGCCGGGAGCAGCGCGTCGAGCATCGTCTTGTCGCCGGCCCGGGCCCCGCCGAGCTGCGCCACCGCGGCGACGCCCGCCCCCAGGGCATCCGCCAGCTGCTCCCGGGTCACCTCCGGCGTGTCCCCCAGAGCCTTTCCGGTGCGGCGCAGCAGTGTCCCGTACAGCGGCCCGGACGCTCCGCCGACCGTCGAGATCAGATGCCGGCCCGCGAGGGTGAGCACCGTGCCCGGCGCGCCGGGGGCCTCCTTGTCCAGGACGTCGCCCACGGTGGCGAAGCCGCGCCGCATGTTGCTCCCGTGATCGGCGTCCCCGATCTCGGCGTCGAGCTCGGTGAGCCGGTCCGCCTCACGGTCCATGGCGGCCGCGGTCGCGGCCATCCAGCGACGGAAGAAATCGGTGTCCAGCAGCACAAGATCTCCTGTTCCTTTCACACGGTGGACAGTCCGTTCACCGGCCCCAGCCATCCCTTCACCGGCCCCAGCGGAGGGCGGGCGTCTCGACCGGTGCGTCCCAGAGGCGCACCATCTCCTCGTCCACCTGGCAGAGCGTCACCGAACAGCCCGCCATGTCGAGCGACGTCACGTAGTTGCCCACCAGGGTACGAGCCACCGCCACGCCCCGTTCCGAGAGCACCCGCTGCACCTCCGCATTGAACCCGTACAGCTCCAGGAGGGGCGTCGAGCCCATGCCGTTCACCAGCACCAGCACGGGCCCACCGGGACGCAGGTCCTCCAGCACCGCGTCGACCGCGACGTCGGCGATCTCGCCGGAGGTCATCATCGGGCGGCGTTCCCGGCCCGGCTCGCCGTGGATCCCGATCCCCAGTTCCAGTTCGCCCGGAGGGAGATCGAACGTCGGAGAGCCCTTCGCCGGTGTGGTGACGGAGCTGAGCGCCACCCCGAAGCTCCGCGAGGACCCGTTCACGCGCCGGGCCATGGACTCCACCCGCTCCAGCGGAGCCCCCTCGTCGGCGAGCGCGCCTGCGATCTTCTCGACGAACAGCGTCGCCCCGGTGCCGCGCCTGCCCGCGGTGAACGTGCTGTCGGCCACCGCCACGTCGTCGTCGACCAGGACCTTCGCGACCTGGACACCCTCGTCCTCGGCCAGCTCCGCGGCCATGTCGAAGTTGAGTACGTCCCCGGTGTAGTTCTTCACGACGAACAGCACCCCGGCGCCGCTGTCGACCGCGGCGGCGGCCCGCACCATCTGATCGGGCACCGGCGAGGTGAAGACCTCGCCCGGACACGCCGCGGACAGCATCCCGGGCCCGACGAACCCCGCGTGCAGCGGCTCGTGCCCGGACCCTCCGCCGGAGACGAGGCCCACCTTCCCGGCCACCGGCGCGTCACGCCGGACGACGAGACGGTTCTCCACGTCCACGACGAGTTCCGGGTGGGCGGCGGCCATTCCGCGCAGTCCGTCCGCGACGACGGTCTCCGGCACGTTGATGAGCATGCGCAACGGTTCCTCCTGGGGAGAGTGCGCCGGCCGGCCGATCGTGCTGACCGGCCGTCAGCGTGAATCCGATCAACTTCTCTCAGGTGCGTACGGCAACCAGTATCGAAGAGACGCCGGTGATCGGGAAGCGGCGCGTCGGAGCGGGACGGGCGAGGTCCGGCCGCGCGGGCGCCAGGACACACCGCACTCCGGCCGCAACCGGCGTCCTTACGGTCCTTACGGTCCTGTGACGTGGGCGTGCCGTACCGCCCTTCCCGCATCCGGGACGCCTAGCGTGGCGGCCATGCGCGTACTGGTCACCGGCGGAGCCGGCTTCATCGGGTCACACATCGTCCGGGCACTCGTCTCCGGTGGACACGAGCCCGTCGTCCTCGACGCACTCCTGCCCTCCGCACACGGACCGGCCGGGGCGGGGGCCGCCTCGGCCGCCGCGGACCTTCCGCCCGGTGTCCGGCTGACCGTCGCCGACGTACGGGACAGGGACGCGGTCGCCCGGGCGCTGACCGGGATCGACGCCGTGTGCCATCAGGCGGCGATGGTGGGCCTCGGCAAGGACTTCGCGGACGCCCCGGAGTACGTCGGATGCAACGACCTCGGCACCGCGGTCCTGCTCGGCGAGATGGCGGCGGCCGGGGTCCGCGGCCTGGTACTCGCCGGCTCGATGGTGGTCTACGGCGAGGGACGGTACGACTGCCCCCGGCACGGCTCCGTCCGCCCCGGGCCGCGGGCGGTGGCCGAGCTGGAGGCCGGCCGCTTCGAGCCGCTGTGCCCCGTCTGCGGCGCCGAGCTGGTGCCAGGCCTCGTCACCGAGGACGCGGCCGCGGATCCGCGCAACGTGTACGCGGCGACCAAGCTCGCGCAGGAGCACCTCGCTTCGGCCTGGGCCCGTGCCACCGGCGGCCGGGCCGTCTCGCTGCGCTACCACAACGTGTACGGCCCGGGGATGCCGCGCGACACCCCCTATGCGGGGGTCGCCTCGTTCTTCCGGTCCGCGCTGGCCCGGGGCGAGGCGCCCCGGGTGTTCGAGGACGGCCGCCAGCGGCGCGACTTCGTGCACGTACGGGATGTCGCCGCGGCCGACGCGGTGGCGCTCTCGGCCCTGGGAGAGCGCGAGCCGGGCACGTTCGACGTGTACAACACGGGAAGCGGCACACCCCACACCATCGGCGAGATGGCCTCTGCCCTGTCCGCGGCCCACGGTGGCCCCGAGCCCGTGGTCACCGGCGAGTACCGGCTCGGCGACGTCCGGCACGTGACGGCGGATTCGCGAAGGCTCCGTGAGGAGCTCGGCTGGAAACCGGAGACGGACTTCGGGGCGGGCATGCGGGAGTTCGCCGTCGCCCCCCTGCGCAGCGCGGTGTGAGCATGCCCCCCCCGTGCGGCGCGGTGTGAGCGTGTCCTCCCCCTGCGCAGTGCGCGGTGGGGACGTGCGCCGGCCGGCGCTCAGCCGGCCGCCACCGGAAGCGTGACCTCGAAGCAGCACCCGCCGGACACGTTGTGCACCCCGGCCCGCCCGGAATGCGCCTCGACGATCCCACGGACGATGGCGAGCCCCAGGCCCGCACCCCCCGGAGGGGTCCTGGCGTGACTGCCCCTCCAGCCCGTGTCGAACACGCGCGCCAGGTCCTCGTCGGGGATCCCGCCGCACCCGTCGGTCACCGAGAACACGACGCCGTCCGACGCGCGCCGCGCGGCCACCGCGACCGTCCCGTCGGCCGGCGTCCGACGGATCGCGTTGATCAGCAGGTTGCCCATGACACGGCTCATCTCCTTGCTGTCGACCTCCACCGGAACGGCCTCGACCCGGTCGCCGACCAGGCGCACCCCGTGTTCCCGCGCCAGCGGATGAGCCCCCGCGAGCGCGTCGCCGACCAGGTCGTGGGCGGAGATCCGGGTGGGGGTCAGCGTGAGCGAACCCGCGTGGATCCGGGACAGTTCGAAGAGGTCACCGACCATGTCGTTCATGCGCTCCACCTCCCGCCGGATCTGCCGGAGGTAGCGGCCGGAGTCGGCGGCCATGCCGTCCTCCAGGGCCTCGGACATGGCACGCAGGCCGGTCAGGGGGGTCCGCAGATCATGGGAGATCCAGGCGACGAGTTCACGGCGCGAACTCTCCAGTGCCCGTTCCCGCTCCCGGGAGTTCTCGAGCTTCGCGCTGGTCGCCGCCAGTTCGCGCGTCAGCGCCGCGAGTTCGGCGGTCGCCTGCCCCGCCGGAGCGGCGAAGGTACCTCCGTCACCGAAGGAGCGGGCGGCCAGCGTCAGGTCCCGGCTCCTGGCAGCCACCCAGCGTCCCAGCAGCACCGCGGTCGCGAGGGACACCACGGCGGCCATGGCGACGACCGTCGTCACCACCGTCAGATCGTGCGGGGAGAGGAACATCGCCCAGGCCACGGTCAGGGTACCGGCGAGCATCGCGGTCACCGCCACGGCTGCGACGACCGTCAGGGAGACCGCCAGGGGCCGGTGGCGGAGCAGCCGGAGAGCCAGCGCGCCCAGCAGTCCCGCCGCGGCGGCACCCAGGAACGCGAAGAGCGCGATGAGCAGGATGTCGGTCACCGGTTCAGCTCCCCGGGGGCGGAATCGGCAGGGAGGTCCAGGCGGTAGCCCACGCCCCACACCGTCTGGATCAGGCGGGGACGTGCCGGGTCGTCCTCGACCTTGCCGCGCAGACGGCGCACGTGCACCGTCACCGTCGACAGGTCGCCGAAGTCCCAGCCCCAGACCTCCCGCATCAGCTCCTCACGGGTGAACGCCTGTCCGGGACGGCCCAGGAAGAACGCGAGCAGGTCGAACTCGCGGAGCGTGAGCGCGAGGTCCCGGCCGTCGCGGGACGCCCGGCGGGCCGAGGGCTCCAGGACGAGCCCCGCGCCGCCCAGCGTTGCGGGGGAGGGGACCTGGACCAGACGGGCACGGCGAAGGACGGAGTCGACGCGCAGCACGAGTTCACGCGGACTGAACGGCTTGGTGACGTAGTCGTCCGCGCCCGTCTCCAGGCCGAGGATCCTGTCGTCCTCGTCCCCCCGCGCGGTGAGCATGATGACGGGCACCGCTCCGTGCGCGCGCATCCGGCGGCAGACCTCGAACCCGTCCATCCCCGGAAGCATCAGATCGAGCACCACCAGGTCGGGGCGCCGGGCCGTGAAGCGCGCGAGGGCCGCGGGACCCGCGTCCGCGTGGTCGACGTCGTATCCCGCGCGCTCCAGGTATCCGGTGGCGACCTCCAGGACGGTCGGATCGTCGTCCACGACGAGTACGCGACCGCGTGGCACGGCGTGCCCGGGGGACGTCACGACCCGGGCTCCCGGGGCGGAGGAGATGTTCTGCATACGGCCCACTGTGGCACTCCCGGCACGCCGGACGGACAGCCCCCGGCCGCCACACGGTCGACGTCCACGTTTCGTAAGAACCTGAAGGGCGAAATGTCGCTTTCTGCTCCGTAGGGTGATCCACGTGACCGACACTTCTCCGGCTGATTCCGCCGACTCCGTCCGCGCCGACATCATCCTGCCCTGTCTCGACGAGGCCGCGGCCCTGCCCCAGGTGCTGGCCCGCGTCCCCGCCGGGTGGCGGGCCGTCGTCGTCGACAACGGCTCCACCGACGGGTCGGCGGACATCGCCCGCTCCCTCGGCGCGACCGTCGTGGACGAACCGCGCCGCGGCTTCGGTTCCGCCTGCCACGCGGGGCTGCTCGCCGCCGAAGCGGAGTACGTCTGCTTCTGCGACTGCGACGGCTCGCTCGACCCTGCCCTGCTTCCCGGCTTCGTCCGCCGGATCGCCGCGGGGGAGAGCGATCTGCTCCTCGGCAGACGACGTCCCACGGGCCGTGGCGCCTGGCCCCTGCACGCGCGCGCGGGCAACGTCGCCCTCTCCCGGATGCTCCGTGGCCGCACCGGCCTGCGGCTGCACGACCTCGGGCCCATGCGGGCCGTACGCCGCGAGGCGCTGCTGGCACTTGACCTGACGGACCGTCGCAGCGGCTACCCGCTCCAGATGGTGGTGCGCGCCTCGGACGCGGGACTGCGGGTCGCCGAGACGGACGTGCCGTACCTCCCCAGGACCGGCAGGTCCAAGGTCACGGGCACCTGGCGGGGCACCTGGAACGCCGTACGGGACATGCGGGCGGTTCTGCGGGAGCCGGAGCGGACCGCCGGACGCGGCGTCAGGGCGGAGGCGGCCCGATGAGCGCGCCCGCGCACCCCACCGGGGGGACGACGCTGCTGGTCATCGCCAAGGAACCGGTCCCCGGCAGGGTCAAGACCCGGCTCACTCCGCCGTTCACTCCGGACGAGGCCGCCGAACTGGCGGCCGCCTCGATCGAGGACACCCTGCGGACCGTGCTCACACTGCCCGCCCTGCGGCGTGTCCTCGTGCTCGAGGGGCGCCCGGGCCCCTGGCTGCCTGAGGGGTTCGACGTGGTTCCGCAGAGCGCGGGCACGCTAGACCGGCGCATCGCCGCCGCGTTCGGCCTGTGCGCGGGACCGGCCGTCCTCATCGGCATGGACACCCCGCAGATCACCGCACCCCTCCTGGCGCCGGCACTCGCCCCGGACGGCTGGGAAGGCTGCGACGCCTGGTTCGGCCCCGCCGAGGACGGCGGGTTCTGGGCACTGGGCATGGCCAGGCCCGACCCCGGCCTCGTCCAGGGCGTCCCGATGTCCCTCCCCTGCACGGGAGGACTTCAGCGGGCCCGCCTGGTCGACGCGGGGCTCACCGTGCGGGATCTGCCGGAACTCCGCGACGTGGACACCGCGGAGGACGCCCTGCACGTCGCCGCCGACGCTCCCGACGGACGGTTCGCCGCCGCCCTGTCCCGACTCGGCGGGCCGGTGGTCCGATGAGCACGGTGACACCCGCGGCAGGCCCGGGCCCCGCCGCCTGGGCGACCGACCCCTACGCACGCGCCCTGAGCAGGGGCTGCGGCCCGCTCTTCCTGCGCCGGGCGGACGGCTGGCTGCTGCCACTGGACGTCGAACGCTGGTGCGCGGACGCCGACGCCGCGGACCTCTCGGCGCTCCGCCGCAGCGAAGGCACGGTCATCGACATCGGCTGCGGCCCGGGACGGCTGGTCGCGGCGCTCGCCGCACGCGGGCACAGTGCCCTGGGCATCGACGTGAGCGACGCCGCCGTCGGACACACCCAGCGCCTCGGCGGCTCGGCACTCCGCCGGAGCGTGTTCGAGCCGCTGCCGGGCGAAGGGCGCTGGGGCACCGCGCTGCTCATCGACGGCAACATCGGAATCGGCGGTGACCCCCGGGCGCTGCTCCGCCGGGTCGCGGCGTTGCTGGCACCCGGCGGACTGCTCATCACCGAGGCGGCTCCGCACGAGGTGGACGAACAGGTCCAGGTCCGGCTCGACGACGGGCGGGGAAGCGTGGGCTCCGCCCCCCACTTCCCCTGGGCCAGGGTCGGTGTGTCCGCGCTGCTCGAGTACGCGCGGTCGGACGGCTGGGACGCCGTCGATCAGTGGGAGGCGGGCAGCCGCCCCTTCCTGGCCCTGCGGCGTACGCGCACGGTCCGCAGCACGAGACAGAGGGCCGACACGGCGAACAGTGCGGCCGTGATCAGCAGCCAGTTCCCGAGGAACCTGTCGGGCGACATCCCCGTCGCCGGACCGTAACGCTCCGAGTCCCCCACGACGAGCGGGAACCACACCAGCAGGAGCAGCCCCGACAGAAGCAGCGGTACACGGACGAAGTTGACCGGACCGGACCGTCGCGCGCGGCAGAGCCGCAGCGCCCGGTCCGCCGACGCGTACAGCGGCAGCAGCACCAGGTCGTGGACGAACGCGGCGCCCACGAACCACACCAGCACCAGGAAGGCGTCCCCGTCCAGCAGCCGCACACCGGCCCAGCCCGCCGACGCGAACGACGCGGCCATCAGCAGCAGGTGCAGCGGACCCTCTCCGTACCAGCGGCGCAGCACCCTCATCACAGATCTCCGAACGTCATACGGGCCACCCACTTGGTGTTCATCACGCCGGGCGCGGCGGGCACGATGACGCGCGCCGGATACCCGTGGTCCGGCGACAGCGCCGCACCGTTCACCTCCAGCGCCAGCAACGACCGGGCGTCGCGCACCTGGTTGTCCCGGAGCGCGACCGTGCGGAACGACCCGCTGCGCTGGAGCGACTCCACCAGCACCCCCGGCGCCTCGCCCCCGTAGCCCGCGAGCGCGGCGAGATCGCGCAGCCGCACCCCGCGCCACCACTGGTCCGACGTCGACCAGCCTTCCACGCACGCGATGGGCAGCGCCGCGGCGTACTGCTCCATGGCCTCGAGCTGCCCGCGGGACAGGCGTACCTCCCCGGCCGGTCCGACGAGCGTGAGCCGCCAGCGTTCTCCCGCCTCGGCCGGCACGATGCCTGCCTTCGCGGCGGTCTTGTTGATCTGGAAGCCGTCGGGTCCCGGCCCCGGTTCGGCGCCTCCGTGCGGGGCCAGCAGGGCGGTCGGCCGCAGTGGGTCGAAGCTCCGTCCCACCGAGGTGACCAGGAGTACGAGCGACCCCGCTCCCACGATGGCCAGGGCACCGCGCCGGGACACGGTCGGCTCCAGGGGGTCAGGAGACGCCAGTTCGTCCTCCTGCGCGGGAATTCCGTCGCGCAGCACGCGCAGCGCCCGGGGAAGCTTCAGCGCCGTATGGGCGGCGAACGCGGCGAAGAAGACCCACGCACCGTAGAAGTGAAGCGGATAGAAGGAGCCTGGGAACACGTACTCGAGCTGGATGTTGAGCAGCCCGGTGAGGAATTCGAACAGCGCCCCGCCCACCAGCAGCAGCAGCGAGAGGCGCTCCAGGGCGTGAGCGAGGGACCGTGCCGGAGGAAGCGCGAAGAGTTTCGGGATCACGGACCACAACTTGGCCAGCAGCACCGGCACGAGCACGATGCCGAGCGTGACGTGCACCCCTTGGTTCAGGCGGTACAGCCAGCGGGGCTCCGTGGGCCAGTCGAACAGGTAGAAGCCCAGCCACCCCTTGTCCGGCGTCTTGTCGTTCACGGCTGCCAGATCCGGGTTGTACGCCGCGTACGACACGAGCCCCGTCACGAACAGCAGGGTGAGACCGGCGAGGAGCACCACACCGAGTACGGCCGTGAACCGGACCCCGCGCACCGGGCTGCGCCAGAAGGCGGGCCGGGTGGGCAGGGGCAGGGAGGAGAGTCGTGCTGTGGTCTTCCGACGTGTGTCGCCCATGGCCCCGACGCTATGGCGGGGACGGCGCTTCCGGTGGCCCGCGACTCCTGACGAAAGTCTGACGTCCGCCTCCGGACGGGAGCGTGCCCCGGATCCCGGATCCCGGATCCCGGATCTCGGATCTGACGGTTGTGTGACGCGGGGGCGTCGCACCGGCCGACACGCCCTCCCGGTGCGTAGCGTGCGTGCGTGACGACCGAGCAGCACAGTGACAGCATCCGACCGCTCGAACCCACCGGACCCGGGCGCTTCGACGGCCGGCCCGCCTTTCGGACCGGCCGCCGCCGGGACCTGACGGCCGCGGCCGCGGGCGCCCTGCTGGTGGCCGTGGCCGCCGTCGTGGGATGGGTCATCCAGGAGAGCAACGGCAGCCTGCAGGTCCACTGGCCCCCGCTCCTCGCCTCGTGGGACCCGCACCTCGGCCCCGGCACACCGGCCGCGATCGCCGTGGCCGTGGCGGTCGTCGCCTACGGGCCCCGCGTCGCGGAGCGGCTCGCCTGGCGCCGTCTGCTCCTCGGCTGCTGGGGGGTGTCCGTGGCCTGGATCCTCTCGCTGGCCCTGATCGAGGGCTGGTACCGGGGGGTTGCCCGCAGACTCACCACCAAGCACGAGTACCTGCGGGTCATCGACCGCTTCGACGACATCGGAGCCGCCCTGCGCGGATTCACCGACCACATCGTGATCGGCCCGCCCGGCAACTGGCCCGCCCACGTCGCCGGACACCCGCCGGGCGCCACCCTCACCTTCGTCGGTCTGGACCGGATCGGTCTCGGGGGCGGGGCATGGGCGGGGATCTGGTGCATCGTGCTCGGCGGCTCCACGGCCGTGGCCGTCATGGTCGCGGTGCGTGCCCTGGCTGGAGAGCACCTCGCCCGGCGCGCGGCTCCGTTCCTCGTCCTGGCCCCCTTCGCCGTCTGGGCCGGGACCTCGGCGGACGGCTACTTCGCCGCTGTCGCGGCCTGGTCCGTCGCCCTGGCCGCCCTCGCGGCGACACGCACGGTCCGGTTCCCCGCAGCCGCCGCGCTCGGCTCGGGACTCCTGTTCGGGTTCACCTGCTACCTCAGTTACGGCCTGACACTCATCGCGGCCCTGCTGGTCGCGGTCCTGGCCATCGCCCGGACTGCGCGCCCCCTCGGCCTCCTCGTGCTGGGTGCCCTGGCCGCTCCGGTGGCCTTCACGCTGGCGGGTTTCAACTGGTGGGAGGCCTACCACCAGTTGGTCGAGCGCTACTACCAGGGTGCGGGCGGCGTCCGCCCCTACTCCTACTGGGTCTGGGCGAATCTCGCCTGCACCACGCTCGCCGTGGGCCTCGCCACCGTCGCCGGCCTGCGCCGCACGGCGGCCGCCGCCCCTGCCGCCCTGCGAGCCCTGCCGTCGGGTACCACCACCGCCCCGCAACGGCTGGCCCTCCTCACCCTGACCGCGCTCCTGGCCCTCGTCGTGGCCGACCTGTCCGGGATGAGCAAGGCGGAGACCGAGCGGATCTGGCAGCCCTTCGTCGTCTGGCTGATTCCCGCGGCCGCCCTGCTGCCGGACACCGGCAGGCGCGGCTGGCTGGCCGCCCAGGCCGCCGTCGCCCTGCTGATCAACCACCTTCTGTGGACCGGATGGTGAGCAGGCGATACGCATCGTCCCCGGCGACCGCCGAGGTGCCGGGGTCGGATCCGCGGTGCGGGAGCGCGTGGCACCTGCCGGCACGCTCTTCCCACGCAGCCTGAGGCCGCCGGAACGGCCGGCGCCGTCCCACGGCGAGGCGGACCACCTCCGCGGGACGGCGCCGGTACGGGCGATCCGTCAGGACGGGCCTCAGTCGTTCACGCAGAACTCACGGTCGCGCAGCCACTGGCCGAACCATTCGCTCAGCGGGACGGTGATGCACCATCCGGGCTCGTTCGTGCCCGGGACCGGCGCCGTCGGCGTGGGCTTGTCGGGCTTGGGCGCCGTCGGCGTCCCGCTGGGCTCGCCGGGCACGGGGGCGTCCGGGAGCCCGCTCAGCATCTCGCGGAACACACGTGAGGACTCCGGATTCTCCGCACACTGCCACACTCCGTGCGGGCAGTAGTCCGTGATCGTCTGGTAGAGCGGTTCGTGCCGCTCGATCCACTCCAGCATGCGGCGCATGTACTCGGGGTTGTCACCGTTGCGGAACAGCCCCCACTCCGGGAAGGAGATCGGCTTGCCGCGCTCGGCCGCGAAGTCGACCTGCTTCTGCAACCCGTACGGTTCGTTCACCTGCTCGTCGAAGGTCTGCGCCGGAGGCTGGTCGTAGGAGTCCATCCCGATGATGTCCACGACGTCGTCGCCCGGGTAGCACTCCGTCCAGGGCACCGCGTCCCGTCCTCTGGACGGAGCGAAGTCGAAGCGGAACTCCTGGCCGGACACGGACCGCATCGTGGTGACGATGCGCTTCCAGTACGCCTTCCACGCGACCGGGTCGGGGTCGCAGCGATGGGTGTACGTCGTCCCGTTCATCTCCCAGCCGAGGACGATCACGGTGTCAGGGACACCCAGCAGGACCAGGCGCTCGGCCAGCCTGCGGAAGTGCTCGTCGAACTGCCCGGCGGCGCCTGCCTTGAGCAGGCCGCGCACCTCGTAGTCGGGGACGCGCTCCTCGTTCCGCTCCAGCATCGGCGTGTTGAGCACGAACATCCGGTCGTCGTCGGCCTTCCGCCAGGCCGCCCACGCGGCCAGGAAGCCGGGGCGGCCCTCGATGTTCTGCCACACGTCGCCCGGCAGGTAGCTGTGACCGACGCGCAGCTCCGTACCGCCGAGCCACCGCGACAGCTCCGCCATCCGCCGCACACCCGCCGGCCCGTAGTCCAGGTAGGCGCCGATGGCGGTCGCAGGGCCGGGCTCCGGCGCTCCCGGGGCCGCACCCTTGCCGGCCTGGGTGCCGGCGGTGTCGCGATCGGCGAGGACCGCGCCGCCGACGAGGAGGCAGAAGGCTGTCGCCCCGATGCCGAAATTGACGAGACGGCGCTGTGCGGGCACGGGTCCTCCTTGGATTACGGCCTGTATCCGACCCTGTCGACCCTAAGGAGAAACATTCAACAACGTCTTGTGGGACCACCCGTGGATAGACCATTCGCGACACGCGGAGTTTCGGGGCGGGCCGTTCGGGTGACCTTGTCGAAGGTGAAGGGAAGGGATCCGATGCGGTTGTCGAAATTCGAATCGACCAGATCCGGTTCGCCCGAGGTCCGGACCCCTTCCAGTCGCGTGAGCATTTCGCGGAAAAGGGCCTTCATCTCCATTTTCGCCAGATGCGCCCCAAGGCAGTGGTGCGGTCCACCGCCGCCGTATCCGAGGTGAGGATTGGGCGATCGGGTGATGTCGAAGGAATCGGGATCATCGAAGACGGACGCGTCCCGGTTCGCTGACGCGTAGAGCAGCACGACCTTCTCCCCGGGCCGGAAATCGTGTCCGCCGACCGTGCATTCGGCAGCCACGGTCCGTCGGAACTGGATGATCGGCGTCGAGTGGCGCACGATCTCCTCGACCGCGCCGTCGGCGTAGCGCTCGAAGTCCGACTCCAGTAGCGCACGCTGCTCCGGATGCGAGCTCAGCAGGACCATCCCATGGGCGATGGCGTTCCGGGTGGTCTCCACACCGGCCACGAGCAGCAGCGAGAAGAAGGCCCCGAGCTGACGGGAGGAGAGGGCCTGTCCTGCCACGTCCGCGCGGACGAGAGCGGAGATCACGTCGTCCGCCGGGACGCGGCGCCTCTCACGGGCGATGCCCGCCATCTCCAGCTGCATGCGGGCCAGTGAGCGCAGACCACGCCCCGGGACCCGGATCCGGGCGCGCCCGCGTCTCTGCACCCCGACGTACTCCGACGCGTGGTCGATGCGCGCGGCGATGGCGGCCCGGTGCCGTGCGGGGATGCCCATCAGGTCGCAGATGACCTCGAACGGCATGCGGGAGGGAGCCGAACGCATGAAGTCCCCCGGGCCCTCGGCGGCCATCTCGTCCACCAGCCGCCGGGCCACGTCACCGATGTTCTCCTCGGCGGCGGCGAGCAGCCTCGGGGTGAAGGCGCGGGAGATGGTCCTGCGCAGCCCGGCGTGCTCGGCACCGTCCATGTTGACCATGGAATTGCCGAACACCGCCTTGGCCCAGGGCGCGGGTTCGGGAGTGGTGACACCGGGCGCGCTGGCGAATACCTGCGGCTGCCGGCTGGCCGTCTTCACGTCCGCGTACGTCACCAGGGCGTGGAACGGCGTGCGCGACCCCGTACGGGGGGTGAAGCGGACCGGTGCGCCGAACTCCCGCAGCCGGGCGAAAGCGGACAGTCGTTCGGACCGTGGCAGCCGCCAGAAGGCCGGGTCGGCCAGATCGGCACCGGCCGTCCCTCGCACGCGGTCCGTGGACATCTGTGTCGGCGCGTTCATGCACAACCTCCGGGGGTTCGGACCGCCATGCTGGACCGGCGGGCGGCGCCGGGCGGCCGACACGGCCGGGCGGGCCGGAGAATTCCCACGGTCGCCCGATGCCCGGAGGACGAGAACCGTTCGTGCCCCGTCTCGTTGCCCACTCGGACGAGACACCCCGCAGGAGTGACGAGAAGGAGGTACACCACCATGAATCCGACCACCGACACGGGCGCGGAACCGGCCGGTGCCCCGCGCCCTGCCCGCCGCGCGGTGCTGCGCACCGTCTTCACCGCGGCCGTGGTCGCCGCCACCGGCGGCGCGCTCGCCCCGGTTCTCCTCGAGAGCGCGGAGGCCCCGGCCACCGCGCCCCAGGAGCGCGACGCCGTAGGCCCGGAGCGCTTCTCCGAGCTGTACAAGGGACGCGAGATCCAGGGCACGGCCACTGCTGTCGTACCGGCCGGCGCATGGCCCGGCGCGGGCGCCGCGGGACCCGCCGCCGCGTCGTCCGGGGCCGACGTCCGCGTCGACGGACGGCCCCTGCACGTGATGCGGCGCGCCGACGGCACCTACCTCAGCACCGTCAACCACTACGAGTCGTTCCCGACCCTCCTGGAGACGGCGCGTGCGGCGGTCGACGAACTCGGCACCGCCCAGCTGTCCGCAGTCTCCCCGCACACCATCTGAGCACCGAGGACGAGTACGGATGCACAGCCGCAAGAACCAGCGCGATCTCACGCGCACGGAGAAGAGACGACTCATCGACGCGATCCTGGAGCTCAAGCGCTCGGGACGGTACGACGACTTCGTCTCCCTGCACCGGCAGTACTACGTCACGGACGCCGAGAGCCGGCCGCGGCCCGCCCACATGACCCCCTCCTTCTTCCCCTGGCACCGCAGATACCTGCTGGAGTTCGAGCAGGCTCTGCAGGCCGTCGACTCCCGCGTGTCGATTCCGTACTGGGACTGGACCCGCGACGACACGGCGAGCGCCTCGCTCTGGGGGGAGGACTTCCTCGGCGGCAACGGCAGGCCCGGCGACCGGCAGGTCATGACCGGGCCGTTCGCCTACCGGCAGGGGAACTGGCGGATCCGCGGCGGGGTCACCGACGACCCCTTCCTGCGGCGCAACTTCGGCCGGCCCTCCTCACCCGTGACGCTGCCGGGCGCCGCGGAGGTGGAGCGTGCGCTGAAGGACCCCGTCTACGACGCGGCGCCCTGGAACAGTGTCAGCACGACCGGCTTCCGCAACAGGATCGAGGGCTGGGGCATCAGGGGCGGCAGGGGAGTGGCCAACCACAACCGCGTGCACCGCTGGATCGGCGGGTCGATGGCCGGTGCCGCGTCGCCCGACGACCCCGTCTTCTGGTTGCATCACGCGTACATCGACCTGCTCTGGGCGCGCTGGCAGAAGGCGCATCCACGCTCGCGCTATCTGCCTGCCCGCGCACTTCCCGCGGACGACCCCCAGCACGAGCGGGTCTTCCCGTTCGACCGGCCGATGCCGCCCTGGGACGTGGCGCCCTCACAGCTCATGGACCACGGACGGCTCTACCGGTACGTCTGACCCGGCCTGCCGCCCCGGAACGGGACCGGGCCTCCTCTCCCCGCCCGGAGGCGGGGAGAGGAGGCCCGGGAGGTACGGCGGGGGAGATCAGTGGCCGTAGCCGTACTCGCCCTTGTCCTCGTGCTTCTCCGCGTGGCTGTCCGACACGTTCGCGCACGTGTTGCCGAACGACGGGTTCAGCAGAGCGATCACGTTGACCGTGTTGCCGCACACGTTGACCGGGATGTGGACCGGCACCTGGACCACGTTGCCCGAAAGGACACCGGGGGAGTGAGAGGCGACGGCCCCCGCACCGGCGTCGGCGGTGGCCATGCCGGCGCCGCCGGCGACCAGGGCACCGGTACCTGCCATGACAGCGGCCACCTTCGAGATACGCGACATCAGTTCTCCTTGCGAGGTTCGGGACCGGCCGCCGTGCTGCGGCCGGTGTGCACTGACAACGCGGTAGTCGTCAGGCGGTAACGGATCGGCGCAAAAGTCATCATCTTGGCTCAACTCAGGCCGATCAGGGCGCGGCCGGCCGCCGGGAGCCCGTTCAGCCGGCCGCGCCAGTCCCGCGCGGCGGGAAAGCGGGACTTCACCGTCTCCGCCGCCCGGTCCCGCACGGCCACCTGGGCCTCGCGCAGCCGCAGCAAGGGCTCCAGTCCGGAGCGGGCCAGCAGCAGGCGCTGGTTGACGACCGGTACCGGACCCCAGTGGTTCTTGTACTCCTCCGAGCCGCGCAGCAGACTCAGCACACCGTGGTCCAGCCCCCCGGCCTCGCGAGCGATCTCACGGAGCAGCATGGAGGAGACGTCCACCTTCCTCTCCCGAAGCCGGGGATCGATGCCGTAGAGATAGCCTCCCGTCAGCCGGGCCGACCGGAACGACAGGTCGGCCGCCACCACCTCCCCGTCGAGGACGTACTCCCTGACGGTGGCCTCGCCGTCGCGGACCATACGGCGGGTGGATCGCACCAGATGGGCGCAGAAGCGGGGCCGCAGGTGCTCCGGGTTGACCCCCCTGCCGAGCCACTGGAGTTCGTGCAGCCGCAGCAGGTTGCCGATCGCCCCCGCCACCCGGTGGACCGGCGCCGGGCGGCACTCGACGCCCAGCGTGTCGATCTTGCGCAGCTTGGCTCGCGTCCGCTGCGCGCGGGAACCTGTCATCCGGCCGATGAGGGACTCGATCGGCTCGGCGGGCAGTTCCATGCAGGTCGAGTCCGTGAGGCTGCTCCGGGCCCCGGACCAGGCCTCGAACAACAGGTTGGCCGAGGCGCCGGGCCGTACCTCGCGCAGGTCCACGACGGTGTGGGCGGCCGCGCGGTTCAGCCCGCGCTCCAGCGCGGTGACGGCAGCCGCGGAGTCCTCGCCGTCCACCAGGATGTCGGAGTAGTCGGAGATCGCACCGCCCATCGGCACCAGCAGAGGCATCGGACGGTGGACGAGCATCAGCGGCGCCGCGCCGATCAGACGCCCGTCCCGGCGCGCCAGGAGCACCCGGAGCCGGCCGGAGGCGCCGTAGGAGAGCCACCACGAGTGGAGCCAGGCGTGGCTCTGGAACGGTGTGGCGGTGGGGCAGCGGCGGTGCAGCGCGTCCCACTCCGCGGCGAGGTCCGCGAAGTCCGGCAGGTCCCGGCAGAGGGTGACGGTCAGCCGTCCACGACGATCGGTGTTCATCGCACGAGCTCCCGGTCGTCGGCGGAACCGCCCTGCGACGGACCCGGCACCTGGGCCGTGACGTCCCGGCGCGCGGGGCGGGGGCGGACGAGGAGGACCAGCCCGCCGAGCAGACCGCCCGCGCTCGCGCCCACGGCCGTGCCGAGAGGCGTCGAGGGGGAGACGGGATCGACGGGCGGCACGGCGTGGGAGAACTTGATCAGCTTCACTCCGGTCTCCTTGGCGACGTGCCCGCTGCTCACGACCACGGCCTCTGCCACCGCGTTGGCGATGTCCGCCGCCCGGTCACGGTCCGCCGACGTACCGGTGACCGCGATCATCGGCGAGTCGGGGGAGGTCTCGGACCGCACATGGGTGCGCAGTTCGCGCACCGGCTCCCCGGCGGCGCCCCTGGCGTAGGTGAGGGTGGCGTCGCTGGTGGCCAGGCGGCCGTACGACTGCGCGTACCCCAGCGCCGCGGCCGGATCGATGTCCTTGCCGGCGGTGACCATGGCGTAACTGGTGGCCGCGTACTCGGGCGTGGCGAGCATGCCGTACGAGAACCCGCAGGCGGCTCCGAGCAGGACGCAGGCGGGCAGGGGCCACCAACTGGGCCGTACGGATGCGGGGCGCAGCCTGCGGAACCGTCCGGGGACGGCCGGCTTCTGCTCGGGCGACTCGGTCATGGGTGAGCTCTCTCGGTCGGGGTGACTGTGGTGGCGTCGACGGCCTGTGCGTAGACGTCCATGAGGCGCCGGCTGCTGAGCCGGATGTCGTAGTGGCCGACGGCGGGAGGGGGCGGCAGCCTGCGGGCACCGCTCTCCATGCGGTGCCGCAGCGCGGCTGTCAGTTCCTCCGTGGGATCCGCCGCGGCGGAGGTGGAACCGATCCGGGTGGTGCCCGGCACGGGCCCCGCGGGCAGGTCCTCGATGGCGGGGCAGGCAGCGTGCACCACGGGCAGTCCGGCGGCCAGGGCTTCGACCACCGCGAGACCGAAGGCCTCCTCGCGTGACGCCGACACGAACGTGTCGACGGCGCTCAGCACCTCGGGGATACCGGGAGCGGCGCCAGCGGCACCGCACTCGCCGAGGAAGCGGATCCGGCCGGTGACACCCAGCCGGGCGGCGAGCGCGCGCAGCGCCTCGCTCTCGGGCCCGTCACCGGCCAGGACGAGCCACGCCCCGGGGAGGGCGGCGACGGCGCGGATCAGCAGGTCGAAGCGTTTGCCGGGGACCAGCCTGCCCACGCCCCCCACCACGAACGCCGTGGTGGGAAGGCCCAACAGCGCCCGGGTGGAGCGCCGTCGCCCTTCGTCGAAGCGGAAGGCGGTCATGTCGATGCCGTTGGGCACGGTGTGGATCCGGGCGGCCGGCACGCCCCAGGCGCGCAGCCGGCCCGCGACGGTCTCGGAGACCGCGACCGTCGCCGCCCCGAGCCGCTCGGTGCGCAGGTAGAGCTCCCGGGTGCCGCGGGTGAGCGGGCGTCCCTCGATCTCCGCACGCCCCAGCGAGTGCTCCGTCGACACCACCGTGGTCCCGGCGAGACGCGCCGCGATCCGGCCGTAGACGCAGGCCCGGTAGAGGTGTGTGTGCACGAGGTCGTACGAGCCGCGGCGGATGAGCCGGGCGAGCCTGGGCACGGCGCCGAGGTCCCGGTTGCTCCGCATCCCCAGGTCCTGGACCCGGACGCCGTCGGCGCGCAGGCCCGCCGCGACCGCCCCCGGGTTGGTGAGCGTCACGACGTCGCAGCGCACCGGCAGGTGACGCAGCAGCAGACGCAACTGCTGCTCGGCCCCGCCGACGCCCAGGCCGGTGATGACGTGCAGTGCCCTCACCCCGCCTCACCGGCCCCGGCGGAGCGGTACCGCAACCGGTGCCGTACCTCCTTGGCCCGCAGGCGGGCGCCCCGGTCGGCGTGGCTGACGTGCGTGCGCGGGAGGGCGAGGGGTCCCGTCAGGGCCCCGGGGACGAGAGCGCACCCGTAGGTGTACCCGGCATCCCGGACGGAGGCGGCCACCCGCCGGTCGGCCGTGCCGTAGGGATAGCAGAAGCCGGACGGAGCCTGTCCGACGATGCGGTGCAGCGCGTCCCGGCTCTCGTGCGTCTCCGTGCGCAGTCCGTCGTCGGACAGCGCCGTCAGATCCTGGTGGAGCAGGCCGTGCGAGCCGACCTCCATGCCCGCGGCGGCGACGGTACGGATGCCCTCCTCGGTCAGCAGGGGTCTGCGCGGACCGAGCGGGTCCCAGGTGTTGGAGCCGCCGGGCCGGCCGGGCAGGACGAACACCGTGGCGGTGCAGCCGTGCGCGAGCAGCACCGGGAGCGCCTCGTCGAGGAAGTCGGCGTACCCGTCGTCGAACGTCAGGCCGACGAGCCCGCGCTCTCCGGAGGCCCGCCCGCGCAGCAGGGCGGAGACCCCCACGCCGGTCAGGCCCCGGCGCCGCAGCCAGGTCAGCTGCTCGTCCAGGCGGTCGGCGGAGACGGTGATGCCGTAGGGGTCGTCAGTGGGATCGCTGACCGAGTGATAGGTCAGGATCCAGGGCCGTGACCGGAGAGGGAGCGTACGGACACGGGGTGCGGAGGTGTCAGCGGCCATGGGGGAACCTCTGTCGGATGAGTGCCAGCAGGTGAACGGCTTCGGGCGCCCGGAGCGCGAGCCCGGTGAGGACGAAGGCGGTGGGGGCGGCGAGGCAGCCGGCCGCCAGACCCGCCGACGGCCCCGGCACCAGCTCCGTGGCCAGGCGGCAGGCGGCCGCCGCGACCGCCGCCGCGGCGACGGGGCGGGCCAGCGACGCGACGACGGCCCCGGTCCGGACGGCGACCGCCCGTGAGCCCAGCCCCAGGAGCATCAGCAGGGCGGCCGTGCTGATGCCGACGGCGTTGGCGGCCGCGATGCCGTCGACGCCGAACGGGCCGGTCAGGAAGAGTCCGGCCACGGTCGTGACCAGGAGTCCGGCACCCATCGCGCCGAGCGGGTACCAGGTGGGCCGGCCGGCCGAGAAGAACGGCCGGCACAGGGCGCCGACCAGCGTGTGGCCGAGCAGGCCCAGCGCGTACACCCGCATCACACCGGCGGTGGCGGCCGTGTCCGCCGCGTCGAAGGCGCCGCGCTGGAAGAGGACTTCGACGATCGGACGCGCACAGCCGAGGACCGTCGCGGCGCCGAGCAGCACCACGGTCCCGGCCAGGGCGAGATCGCGCTCCACCCGCCGCCGGGCGCCCTCGCCGTCCCCGGCCGCCATGGCGCGGGCGACGACGGGGAAGGTCACCGTGCAGATCATCATGGACAGCACCATCGGCAACTGCGCCACCTTCTGAGCGTAGTTGAGGTGGGAGATGGCCCCGTCCGGCAGGGACGAGGCGAGGAACCGCTCGACGAGGACCTGGGACTGACGGCTCACCACGAAGAGGACGACCGGCGCCAGGACCGCGGCACCGAGGAGGGCGGGACCCCGCTCCCGGGCCGCCCGCCTCCCGCGCCGTCGGGGCATCAGCCGCAGGAACGTGGGCAGCAGGGTCAGGATCATCAGCAGACTGCCGACGGCGACCCCCGCGGCCGCGGCGCGCACCCCCCAGAGGGAGTGCAGGGCCAGGGTCATGCCGATGATGCCGATGTTGTACGCGATGTAGACGCCGGCCGGTGCGAGGAAGCGGCCGTGGGCCCGCAGCGCCGCGCTGAAGTACCCCGTGATGCCGAAGGTGAGCACCGTGACGGCCGTCAGGCGTGTGCAGTCCACCGCGAGCCGCGGATCGTCCAGTCCGGGGGCGAGGACGCCCACGGCCCAGGGGGCGCCCCACACCAGCAGGCCGCCCGCGCAGGCCAGCGCGGCGAACAGCCGGGGGAGGGTGTCGGCCACGAGCGCCCGGACCGGATCCCGCGCGTGGTCTCCCGCGGCACGCCGGGTGAGCGCCAGACTGAACGCCGGTACGAGCAGCAGCGCCATACCGTCCTCGATCAGCAGCGTGGCCGCCATCTCCGGCACGGTCCAGGCGATCAGGAAGGCGTCGCTGGCATGGCTGGCGCCGAACAGCCGGGCGATGGCCTGGTCCCGGAGGAGTCCCAGCAGGGCGGCGACCACGGTCAGTCCCGCGGCGCCGCCCGCCGCCCGGGCCAGGAAGCGTCCGGGCCGGACGGGAGCGTCGGGCGCGGAGGTTCCCGCTGCCGTCTCCTCCACGGCCCGCCCCGTGGCTGTCCCGCTCACGCGGCGCCCGCCCTCTCCGGTTCGTGAAGCGCCCACCACGCGGCGAGGCCGAGCACGACCCCGGTCAGGACGGTGGAGGGGCCACCGATGTCCGCGTAGAGGAAGTCGACCGTCTGCCAGGTCATCAGCCCGACGGCGACGAGTCCGCATTCGACGGCCGCGGCTCCCCGCGCCCGTGAGAGCACGAGCCGGCGCACCCCCGCGACCAGGAGCGCCGCCCACGAGCCCACCAGCGCGGTGAGGCCGACGAGCCCCTGTTCGCTCAGTACGAGCAGATACATGTTGTGGGGGGAGAGCAGCGGCTGCTTGCGGAACTCCTGCCCGGCGCCCTCGGTGTCGCTGCCGGAGGAGAGCCCGATCGAGGCATGCCCGTCGCGGTGCGCGGGGAAGCCCTTCAGGCCGACACCCGTAGCGGGCCGCTCGCGCCACATGCCCGCGGCGGCGGCCCACATGGTGTAGCGGTCGTTGACGGACCGGTCGGGCGCACTGGTCACCTCGGTGATGCTGGTGAGGCGCTGCGAGATCATCTCGGACCCGACGCCGAATCCGCCGACGAGCACGACTCCGGCCGCTCCCAGCACCGCCAGGGCGCGGACGGCCTGCCGGAGCCCGGTCAGCGCGATCACGGCGAGGGCTCCCGCCGCCGTCGCGATCCACGCTCCGCGGCTGAAGGACAGCGCAAGCGGCACGACGAGCAGCGCGGCGGTCACGGGAGCCCACGCCCTCAGCCGGCGAGGTGTGCCGGCGGGGGTGCGGAGCGCGAACGCCGCGGCAGCGATCAGACCGTAGCCGACGACCGTGGCCATCCCCATCACATCGCCGGGGCCGAACGTGCCGACGGCGCGGATCTCCTCACCCATGTACGAGGCGCCGGAGCCCGTGACGTACTGGTGGACGCCTGTCGCGCCCTCGACGACGCCCAGCAGGACGAGCGCACCCGCTACGGCCCGGAACCCCTGGGCGTCCCGGACCAGGAGGAGGACGACGGCCGGCACCAGGACGAAGATCTGCAGGTACCGCACGAATCCCGGCAGGGCCGCCACCGGGTCCGCGGCGGTGACCGTGGCCAGGGCCAGGCCAACCGCCGGCAGGCCCAGCACGAGCGCCGCCGCCGGAGTGAGGGGACGCCGCCGCAGGAACAGCAGGACACCCGCGCAGACGAGCACGGCGACGCCCGAGAGGAGGTCGGCCGCCGGAACGCCGAACAGGGCGCCGGCCCCGCTCCCGTCGCCCGGGACGGCCACGAGCAGGACCGCCGCGATCAGTGGGAGCAGGGGCCACCGGTGGCCCCACCCCCGCGGGGGCTCCTGCTCGAGGGAGGTCGGGGCGGCGGGCGCCGCGGTCACGGTGAGGGTCACGGTTCAGCTGCCTCCGAGCCGGAACACCGAGCCGGCCGTGCGCACCAGCACGCACAGGTCCTGCCACAGCGACCACGTCTCGATGTACCGGTTGTCGAACCGGGCGCGGTCCTCGATCGAGGTGTCGCCGCGCAGGCCGTGCACCTGGGCCAGTCCCGTGATGCCGACGGGCATCCTGTGCCGCATCCGGTAACCCGGGTGCATGCGGCTGAACTGCTGTACGAAATAGGGGCGTTCAGGGCGAGGGCCGACGAGGCTCATGTCGCCGCGCACGACGTTCCACAGCTGCGGAAGCTCATCGAGAGAGGTTCTGCGCAGCAACCGGCCGGCGCGGCTCATGCGCCCGTCGGCCGACACGTTCCACCGGGTGGCCGACTCGTGCTCGTCGGCCGGCCGCAGGGTGCGGAACTTCAGCAGGACGAAGGGACGCCCGGACTCCCCGATGCGCTCCTGACGGAAGATGACGCCCGGTCCGTCGCAGACGCGTACGGCGAGGGCGCAGGCGGCGAGCACCGGGGACGCCGCGACCAGGGCGGTCGCGGCCAGGACGGCGTCCATGCCCCGCTTCACCCGGTGGGCCACCGGGCGGGCCGGTCCGACACGCAGCGAGTAGGCCGCGAAGCCCCACACATGGTCCGGGCGGGGCGCGGTCCCCCACCGTGCGACGGCCGTCTGATCGGTGATCAGCCACACCCGGCACCCGTGCCGCGCGAACAGCGCGAAGAGCTCCTCCCCGTCGCCCGCGTGCTCGGGCGGGACCGTGAAGACCGCGTGCCGTACGGAGTTCTGCACGACGGCACGCCCGGCGTCCTGCACCGAGGCGAGGACCGGAAGCGGCGCTTCGCCGGGTGTCGCGTCCGCCGCCTCGTCCGGGTCCGTGCCGGCGCCCGTCACCCGGCCGACCGGACGCATCCCGTACCGCGGGTGATCCTGGAGTACGGCGATCACCCGGTCGGCGACCGGACCGTCCCCGACCACCAGGGTGGACTGCGGACGGCGTGCGGCCGACCACAGCCGGGACCGGTGGACGACGGCCCTCGACCCGCAGCCCACGAGGGTCTGGACGCCGGCCGCGCAGCCGAGCACCACCCAGCCGGCGGTGTGGCGCGGGTCGTACGCCGACACCGCCTCGGCGACGACGTACCACTGCACCGCCGCCAGTCCGGCCAGCGCGGGCAGCTCCGCCAGGGCGGACGGGGACAGTCCGCTCCGGTAGAGGCCCCGGTAGGTGTGGAGGAGCAACTGGACGGCGGCCTGCACGAGGACGACGACCGGCGGCCAGGGACCTGGGGCGACCAGCGCCACGGCCAGTCCGAGCGCCAGCGCGTCGGAGGCCATGAGCGCCGCCGGGGCCCGGCCGCGTGTGACGCCGCCGGCGGCCCGGGGGGCCGGGGGGCTCTCCCGGCCGCTGCGTGGCGGCCGGATCGAGGAAGCCGCACGCCGTACGGCAGTTGCCTGGGCGGCTCGGGGGGCAGGTGCACTCTCCGTCGTCATCGCTCGGTGCGCTTCCTCGTCGTGGGGCGGGACTGGCCGACAAGTTCCTGGTAGAGGCGCAGGACCGCTCCAGCGGTCCTCGTCACGTCGAAGACCGACCGGGTGCGGCTCTGCGCGGTGCGGCCCAGCTCCGCCCGCAGTGCGGGGGCGCCGAGCAGCGCGGTCAGCGCCGCCGCGAGGGCGGGGGGGTCCTCGGGCGGCACGAGGCAGTGGGGCAGGTGTCCGGGCGGCAGGCTCTCCCTCGCCCCGTCCACATCGGTCAGGAGCACGGGCGTGCCGCACGCCATGGCTTCGAGGGGGGCCAGCGCCATCCCCTCCCAGCGCGAAGGGAGAACCAGCAGGTCCGCCGCGTGGATCCAGGGCCGCACGTCGCTGCTCGGCCCCGTGAACACCACGCCGTCAGGCGCTGCGCGCCGCAGCTCCTCCCCGTACGGCCCGTCGCCGACCAGGACCAGCCGGGCGTCGCCGACCTCCGCGGTCCGCCAGGCCCGCAGCAGCACGTCCTGGCCCTTCTGCCTGCTCAGGCGGCCGACGCACACGACGAGCGGCGCATCGGCCGGGATCCCGTCGGGCAGCGGGAGCGAGGACCTGGCCGATGCCGCGGTGTCCCGGCCGGGTGGCCGGAAGCGACCGAGGTCGATGCCGTTGTGGATCACCGACCAGCGGGCCGTGATGCCCGCGCGCTGCCCGGTCCTGCGCTCGGACTCGCTGACACAGAGGATGCGGTCGCTCCACCGCGCCCCGAACCGCTCCCACGCCGTGGCCAGCCCCGCGGCCCTGCCCTCCAGGGCCTCGAACGACCAGGCGTGCGGCTGGAACACCGTGGGGACCGTGCCGCGCACGGCCAGCCGCCCGGCGAGCCCGGCCTTGGCGCTGTGGGCGTGGATCACGTCGGGGGCGCACGCCCGGATGAGGCGGCCCGCCGTGAGGACCTCACGGCCCAGCCGCGGGCCGGGCGCGCGCTCCGCGGGCCAGACACACACCCGGGCCCCGGCGGTGGCTGCCCCGGCTGCCAGCGGTCCGTCCGGAGGGCAGGCCACGACGGGCCGCAGCCCCGCGCGGACCTGTGCCGCGACGAGGTCGGTCACGACCCGTGCGACTCCTCCCTCCACCGGCTGGACCAGGTGAAGGACGGTCAGGCGATTTTCATCGGTGCAACTCTTCTGCAGCACGCACGGCTCTCTTTCGCAAGCCTCGAAGAGCCGGTTCGGGAATACACCGGCGGCAAGGAATAGGGCGGCGGAGATCAGTAGGTAAAACCGAAATGCACTGTGGCAGACCGTGCCTGGGAAAACACGCAGGACTCGCGTTCGTGTCCTCATGGATTGCCTGCGGACAGGCCCCCGACCTCGGGTTACCAGTGCTCTGCGGCGTGTCAGACGGGGCATCGGCGCCCTGTTCGCGACCGTGCCGCATGATGGCCGTGCCGTACGTGTGTGCCCGTATCCGAGGCCCCCGGATGCTCCTCACGGTAATGGGCCGAAACCTTCGCGGAGTTGCGCGCCGCAATTTCCTGGCGCAGCCTTTCGGCCGTTCGGGTGCGGTATTCCGCGGTCCGCCCGGATCCCGGTCCGCTTTCCGCCCGGACCCGCCGGCCGCCCGGAATCGGCCCCGGTATCCGCTGTGTTCCGGATCCACTGCCTTTCCGGGGCCCGTATCCGGGATCGCCGCCGACGAGGCAGTATCGGGTACGACTCGTGATGATCGTCCGCCCTGTGGCGGTCACCGAGCGGCCGATGAGGACAGAGGAGACAGCGATGGTTCACGAACGGGCCGGTCAGCCGGCGCAGCCCGGAGACCTGGTGGACGTGGCGAAGCTGGTGACGGCCTATTACACGGTGCACCCCGATCCGGCCGAGCCCGGACAGCGCGTGGCGTTCGGCACCTCGGGCCACCGCGGATCGGCGCTCGCGGCCGCCTTCAACGACGACCACATCGCCGCCACCACCCAGGCCATCTGCGACTACCGCACCCGGCAGGGCACCGACGGGCCGCTGTTCCTGGGTGCCGACACCCATGCGCTGTCCGAGCCCGCCCGGATCACGGCCGTGGAGGTACTGGCGGCCAACGGCGCCACCGTCCTGATCGACGCCGAGGACGGATACACCCCCACCCCGGCCGTCTCGCACGCGATTCTCACCTACAACCGGGACCGCACGGCAGGTCTCGCCGACGGGATCGTCGTCACCCCGTCGCACAACCCGCCCGCCGACGGCGGCTTCAAGTACAACCCGCCGCACGGCGGTCCGGCCGGTTCGGACGCCACCTCCTGGATCCAGGACCGGGCCAACGCCCTGATCGAGGGCGGGCTGAAGGAGGTCCGGAGGATCCCCTACGCCCGTGCGCTCGCCGCGGACGGCACCGGCCGGTACGACTTCCTCACCGGCTACGTCGACGACCTCCCCGCGGTCCTCGACCTGGACGCCGTACGCGACGCCGGCATCCGTATCGGCGCGGACCCCCTGGGCGGGGCTTCCGTCGGGTACTGGGGCCGGATCGCCGAGCGCCACCGGCTCGACCTCACGGTGGTCAATCCCCTGGCGGACCCCACCTGGCGTTTCATGACGCTGGACTGGGACGGGAAGATCCGGATGGACTGCTCCTCGCCGTACGCCATGGCGTCCCTGATCGAGCAGCGCGACGCGTACACCATCGCCACCGGCAACGACGCCGACGCCGACCGGCACGGCATCGTCACGCCCGACGGCGGACTCATGAACCCCAACCACTACCTGGCCGTGGCGATCCGCTACCTCTGCTCCCACCGGGAGGGCTGGCCCGCCGGTACGGGCATCGGGAAGACCCTGGTCTCCTCGTCCATGATCGACCGGGTGGCCGAGGACCTCGGGCGCAGGCTGGTGGAGGTGCCGGTGGGCTTCAAGTGGTTCGTCGACGGGCTGTTCGGCGGGACCCTCGGCTTCGGCGGTGAGGAGTCCGCCGGAGCGTCGTTCCTGCGCCGTGACGGCCGGGTGTGGACCACCGACAAGGACGGCATCCTGCTGGCCCTGCTGGCCTCGGAGATCACGGCCGTCACGGGCTCGACCCCCTCCCAGCACTACGGCGAACTCACCGCCAGGTTCGGCGATCCGGCCTACGCCCGGATCGACGCCCCCGCGACCCGGGAGCAGAAGGCGGTGCTGGCCAGGCTCTCGCCGGAGCAGGTCACGGCGGACACGCTGGCCGGGGAGCCGATCACCGCCGTGCTCACCGAGGCACCGGGCAACGGCGCCGCGATCGGAGGGCTCAAGGTCTGCACCGACAGTGCCTGGTTCGCGGCCCGCCCCTCCGGCACGGAGGACGTGTACAAGGTGTACGCGGAGAGCTTCCAGGGGGCCGATCACCTGGCCAGGGTCCAGGCGGAGGCGCGGTCCCTGGTCTCCGACGCGCTGGGCGCCACGGGCTGAACGGCCGGGGGAGGGCGGGCCGGGATCTCCCGGCCCGCCCTCCCCCGTGACGGCTCACCGGTGCGGCAGCGGTCACGCCTCGGGCACGGTCCGATGGACCTGCCGGATGAAGGCGGCGTTGTCGGGGGTCCTGCGGATCCTGTCGAGCAGCGCCTCGAGCGCGGCCTGCCCGTCCCTCGACCGCAGGGCCCGCCTCAGCCCTCGTACGGCGGCCAGTTCAGCCGCGGGCTGCAGGAGTTCCTCGCGGCGGGTGCCGGAGGGGGTGATGTCGACGGCGGGGAAGACGCGCCGGTCCGCCAGCGCCCTGTCGAGGCGGAGCTCCATGTTGCCCGTGCCCTTGAGCTCCTCGAAGAAGTAGTCGTCGGCGCGCGAGCCGGTGTCCACCAGGACGGTCGCCAGGATGGTGAGGGAACCGCCCTCCTCGGCCAGCCGGGCCGCCCCGAACAGCTTCTTGGGGCCGGTGAGCGCCGCCGCGTCCACGCCGCCGCTCAGCGTCCGTCCGCCGGCCCCGGCGCTGTTGTTGTGGGCTCGGCACAGCCGGGTGAGGGAATCCAGCAGGACCACGACGTCCTGGCCCTGCTCGACCAGGCGCTTGGCGCGTTCCAGGGCGAGTTCGGCGAGCGCGACGTGCTACTTGGCGGGCCGGTCGAACGTGGAGGAGTACACCTCGCCCCGCACGGAGCGGCGCATGTCGGTGACTTCCTCGGGGCGTTCGTCCAGAAGGACCACCATCAGGTGGCACTCGGGGTGATTGGCGGCGACCGCCGCCGCGATCTGCTGCAGCAGCACGGTCTTGCCGGTCTTGGGAGGTGCGACGATCAGCCCTCGCTGGCCCTTGCCCACGGGGGAGACCAGATCGATGATCCGCGGGCCCGGCCCACCGCCGGGTGTCTCCAGGCGCAGCCGCTCCCGGGGGTGCAGCGGAGTGAGGTCACGGAAGTGCGGACGGCCCCGGAGCTCGTGCGCCGGCCGGCCGTTGACCGACTCGACGGCGGACAGGACACGCGGCCGCTCGCCGGTCCCCTGGACGACATCGCCCTTGCGAAGGCCGAAGCGGCGGATCAGCGCGGGTGAAACCTGGATGTCGTGGGCGGACGGGTGGCCACCGTCGGCGCGCAGGACGCCGTGCCCGTTGTTCGTGGTGTCGAGGACACCTGCGGTGCGGACGGGCTGGTCCTGCCGGGCCACAGGGCGTTCGAGTGTGCTGGTCATGGCGGGTCCTTTCGCGGACATGGCGAATGAGGGGTCCGGAGAAGGCGAGGCGGTGGAATCACGCCTCGTGCGACGGGCGGAAGAAGCCCGGACCGGACGGAAGAGGTGGTGCGAGGAGCTGGATTGCCGGTCGTCGAAGGACGGCGCAACAGCTGAGGAGAAGCATCGGCGCCCGATGCGGGCGTTCACGAATGCTGATGGGACCGTACCACGCATGGCATCGGAGGGGAAGGGGGCGAGCTCCCGGGCCGGAACTCAGCGCTCTGCGGCGGGGCTGTGCCCGACGGGCGGTCCCGGGCGGCGGCGTCCGATGACGCCGTCGAGAGCACCGAAGGGCGTCACCCGGCCGTTGATCGGCCGGGTGACCCGCCCGCGCTCATGGTGAAGGCCGCCTGCGACCGGCGACCGGGCGGGCCGTCATCGTCCGCGTGCTCGGAGAGCGCGTCCCCTGCTCACCCGTGTACCGGCCGTGCGGCCGGCCCCGCCGCGCGACCGCGAAAGGACGAGGCGCGGGTCGACGACGCGCCGACCGGCCGGCCGCCGGGGCCTCCGCCGCCGAATCCTCCGGCAAGGCGGCGGAGGCCGCTCACGCCGTCCGGCTTCTCCGGCGCTGGGATGCCTGGCCCCGGCCCGCCCCGCCCCGCGGCCGGAGGCGGTGCCCGGCCCGTCGTGCGATCCGCCCTCAGCCGGTCCCTCGGAACGCCCGGAGGATCTGCTCGGCGGCGAGCGTGGCCGTCAACCCGCCCTCACGAACGCGCTGTTCGAGCTCCGGAGCGAGCGTGCGCACCGCCGGATGGCCGCGCAGGCTGTCGAGCAGCTCGTCGCGGACCATCGACCAGGTCCAGTCCACCTGCTGGTCACGGCGCTTGGCCGACAGCCGCCCGGTGGACTCCAGGACGGTGCGGTGCTGCTCCAGCCGCTCCCACAGCGTGTCCAGACCGGTGGATTCCCTGGCGCTGCAGGTCAGCACCGGGGGAGTCCAGGCGGCGTCCACGGGGTGCATCAGCCGCAGCGCTCCCGACAGTTCGCGGGCCGCGGAGCGGGCGTCGCGTTCGTGGGGTCCGTCGGCCTTGTTGACCGCGATCACGTCGGCCAGCTCCAGGACCCCCTTCTTGATGCCCTGCAGTTGGTCGCCGGTCCGGGCCAGCGTGAGCAGGAGGAAGGTGTCGACCATGTTGGCGACAGCCGTCTCCGACTGCCCGACGCCCACCGTCTCCACCAGCACCACGTCGTAACCGGCCGCCTCCATCACGACGACGGACTCCCGGGTGGCCTTGGCCACCCCGCCCAGGGTCCCCGCCGTGGGGGAGGGGCGTACGAAGGCACGCGCGTCCACCGCCAGCCGCTCCATCCGGGTCTTGTCACCCAGGATCGAACCGCCCGTGCGGCTGGAGGACGGGTCCACCGCCAGCACCGCGACCCGGTGCCCGAGACCCGTCAGCAGAGTGCCGAGCGCGTCGATGAACGTGGACTTCCCCACGCCCGGCACCCCGCTGATCCCGACGCGCCTGGCCCGCCCCGCGTGCGGCAGCAGCTCGCTCAGCAGCCGCTGGGCCAGGACCCGGTGGTCGGGCCGGGACGACTCCACGAGAGTGATCGCACGCGCGACGAACGACCGCTTCCCGTCGAGCACGCCTTTGACGTAGGCGTCGATGTCGATGTTCACGGCCACCGTCAGCGGCTCACAGCTCGTGGCCGAGCGCGGAGGCGAGCCGCGCGACCAGGTCGTGGGCGGCGTCGGGGATCACCGTGCCGGGCGGGAACACGGCCGCGGCGCCCGCCTCGTGCAGCGCCTCGATGTCCTGGGGCGGAATCACCCCGCCCACCACGATCATGATGTCCTCCCGGCCCTCGGCGGCCAGTTCCTCGCGCAGCGCGGGCACGAGGGTGAGGTGGCCGGCGGCGAGGGACGACACGCCCACGATGTGCACGTCGGCCTCGACGGCCTGGCGGGCCACCTCGCCCGGCGTCTGGAAGAGCGGACCGACGTCGACGTCGAAGCCCAGGTCGGCGAAGGCCGTCGCGATCACCTTCTGGCCGCGGTCGTGTCCGTCCTGGCCCATCTTGGCGACGAGGATGCGCGGGCGCCGGCCCTCGGCTTCCTCGAAGGCGTCGACGAGCGCGCGGGTGCGGTCCACGGACGGTGACTCCCCTGCCTCTTTGCGGTACACACCGGAGATCGTACGGATCTGGCCCGCGTGCCTGCCGTACACCTTCTCCAGGGCGTCCGAGATCTCCCCGACCGTGGCCATCGCCCGGGCCGCGCCTACGGCCAGCGCCAGCAGGTTGCCCTCCAGGTCCGGACCCGGGTCGCGCTCCGCCGCGGCGGTCAGCGCGCGCAGCGCGTCCTGGCAGGCCGCCTCGTCGCGCTCCGCGCGCAGCCGGCGCAGCTTCTCGACCTGCTGGGTGCGCACGGAGGAGTTGTCGACCTTGAGGACGTCGATCTTCTCGTCGGTCTCCACCCGGTACTTGTTCACCCCGATGACGGGCTGGCGCCCGGCGTCGATGCGGGCCTGCGTACGTGCGGCGGCCTCCTCGATGCGGAGCTTGGGGATGCCCGCGTCGATGGCCTTGGCCATGCCGCCGGCTGCTTCGACCTCCTCGATGTGCTGCCAGGCCCGCTGCGCCAGGTCGTGCGTCAGCCGCTCGACGTAGGCGCTGCCGCCCCAGGGGTCGATCACACGTGTCGTGCCGGACTCCTGCTGGAGCAGGAGCTGGGTGTTGCGGGCGATCCGCGCCGAGAAGTCGGTCGGCAGGGCGAGGGCCTCGTCAAGGGCGTTGGTGTGCAGCGACTGGGTGTGACCCTGGGTGGCGGCCATCGCCTCGACACAGGTGCGCGTGACGTTGTTGAACACGTCCTGCGCGGTCAGCGACCAGCCGGATGTCTGCGAATGGGTGCGCAGCGAGAGTGACTTGGAGTTCTTCGGGTCGAACTGCTTCACCAGCTTCGCCCACAGCAGCCGGGCGGCACGGAGCTTCGCGATCTCCATGAAGAAGTTCATGCCGATCGCCCAGAAGAACGACAGGCGGGGGGCGAACGCGTCGACGTCCAGGCCCGCTTCCTGCCCGGCCCGCAGGTACTCCACCCCGTCGGCCAGGGTGTAGGCGAGCTCCAGGTCGGCCGTGGCTCCGGCTTCCTGGATGTGGTAGCCGGAGATGGAGATGGAGTTGTAGCGGGGCATCTTCTGCGAGGTGAACGCGAAGATGTCGGAGATGATCCGCATCGAGGGGCCGGGCGGATAGATGTAGGTGTTGCGGACCATGAACTCCTTGAGGATGTCGTTCTGGATGGTCCCGGCCAGCTTCTCCGGCGGTACGCCCTGTTCCTCCGCGGCCACGATGTACAGCGCGAGCACGGGGAGCACGGCGCCGTTCATGGTCATGGAGACCGACATCTTGTCCAGCGGGATGCCGTCGAAGAGCTGGCGCATGTCGTAGATCGAGTCGATCGCGACACCGGCCATGCCGACGTCGCCCGTCACCCGGGGGTGGTCACTGTCGTACCCGCGGTGGGTGGGCAGGTCGAAGGCGATGGAGAGCCCCTTCTGTCCGGCCGCGAGATTGCGCCGGTAGAAGGCGTTGGACTCCTCGGCCGTGGAGAATCCGGCGTACTGACGGATCGTCCAGGGCTGGTTGACGTACATCGTCGGGTACGGACCGCGCAGATACGGCGCGATGCCCGGACGGGTGTCGAGGAAGTCGAGCCCCTCCAGGTCCTGTCCGGTGTACAGCGGTTTGACCTCGATGCCCTCCGGGGTCTCCCAGAGCAGTTCGTCCTCGGAACGGCCGGACGACTCCTTCACCGCTGCCTGCCAGCGGTCCTCGGAGGCCTCCGCGGGTGACCCCCCGGTCAGGGCGACGTCGGAGAAGTCCGGCACGGGGTTCAGGGGGGACCCGTCGGTCCCGGGGGTCTGCATCACGCCACTCCCATGCGGTCGAGTTCGGAGGAGAGGACGGCGATCACGTCGCAGCCGGCGAACACGTGGACGTCGGCACCGGGGTACTCGCCCGGCCGCCCCGCGAGGAAGATCCGTTCCGCTCCTGCTCCCCGGAGGGCCGCGGCGACGGAGTCGGCCTGCTCGGCGTAGAGCGTGTCCGTGGAGCACAGGCAGGCGACTGACGCCCCGCTGGCCTTGAAGGCGGCGGCAGCGGTCGACGCGTCCACCGAGGCAGGGGCGTGGACGGTTTCGATGCCGCCCGACAGGAAGAGGTTCGCCGCGAAGGAGGCCCGCGCGGTGTGCACCGCCGCCGGTCCCAGTGCGGCGAGGAAGACCTTGGGACGGCTTCCGGTGGAGGCCAGGTGCTGGTCCGACCTTGCCCGCAGCGCCTCGAACGCCTCGTCGCGCCGGACCCTGGGCAGCCCGCCGTCCGGCACGGTCGCGGGTACCGACTCGCGCTCCACGGGCCGCTCCGCGAGATCCGGGAACTCGCTGACACCGGTCACCGGCTCCTTGCGCCGTGCCAGGTCCTTGCTCCGGGCCGCCCAGGTGGCGGCGAGCCGCTCCCGGACCATGCCGGAGCGCAACGCGGCCGCCTGACCGCCCGCCCGCTCGATCTCCTGGAAGAACGCCCAGGCTGCTGCGGCGAGTTCCTCCGTGAGCCGCTCCACGTACCAGGAACCACCCGCCGGGTCCGTCACCCTGGCGAGGTGGGACTCCTCCATCAGGATCGTCGAGGTGTTGCGGGCGATCCGCCGGGCGAACGCGTCCGGCAGGCCCAGGACGTGATCGAACGGCAGCACGGTGACGGACTCCGCTCCGCCGACGCCCGCGCCCAGACAGGCCAGCGTCGTACGCAGCATGTTCACCCAGGGGTCACGGCGGGTCATCATCACCGGCGAGGTCACGGCGTGCTGCCGCTGTGCGCCCGCATCCGGGGCCCCGCAGGCCTCGGCGACACGGGCCCACAGGCGGCGCGCCGCCCGGAACTTCGCGATCGTCAGGAACTGGTCGGCGGTCGCGGCGTAGCGGAACTCCAGCTGGGCGCAGGCCTCCTCGACGGAGAGCCCCGCCCCGGTCAGCGCCCTCAGATAGGCGACGCCGGTGGCCAGCGAGAGCCCCAGCTCCTCGGCGGCGGAACCGCCGGCCTCGTGGTACGGCAGCGCGTCCACGGCCAGGGCGCGCAGCCCTGGGTACTCGCGGGAGCACAGCCGCGCGAAGTGGACGGCGTCGGTCAGGGCGGGCTCCGTGCCCGTACGCGCGGCCTGCCCGAGCGGATCCACCCCGAGGGTGCCGCGTGCGGCCTCCTTCGCGATCCCCCTGGCCTCGTAGAGACCGAGCAACTCCCTTACCGCGGGCCCCGGATCGGAGCCCGCGTCGAGCACGACGGGCGCCAGGTCGAGAAGGACGCCCTCCAGCGCGCGGGCGAGACCCGAGACAGGGACCCCGCCGGGCTCGCCCACGGAGAGCCAGAGCGACGTGACGCCGTTCTCCAGATCTCCGAGCACGGCCTCGTTCAGGCGTACGGGGTCGGCCAGCGCGTGGCGCTGGCGCACGTCCCAGCCGTCCGCGGTGTTCCCCGTGGCCCTGCTGCCCCGGGTGAAGGGCGCGAAGCCGGGCAGACCGGGGTCGGCCGACGCGTCGGTGGAGGTGTACAGAGGGCGGGCTGTGAGCCCGTCCCCGAGCGCGGTGGACAGCGCTTCCTCGGCGGCCGTGCCCGCGACTTCCTTGCCGGACCTGCGCAGTACGCCTTCGACGAGGCTCTGCCACTGGTCGTGCGAGGGATCGGGGAACTCGGCGGCCAGGGAGAGCCCGTCAGCAGGCAGGACCGTCATGCTCAGATGCTAGGTCAGCACTCCGCTGAGCAGCAGGTCCATCGGCTGTGACCTTGCCCTCGCCGAAATGTGCCGGATTCTCAGAGGTGGAGCGGCCTTGTCCTCCGACGTGCCAGGGGGTGAGCCCGACACCGGACGCGCGGTCCGGCGTCGGGCTGTCCTGTCCTCGGGTCAGCCGCCGACGTAGGCCGCGAGGTGCTCACCCGTGAGGGTGGAGCGGTCAGCGACGAGATCGGCCGGTGTGCCCTCGAAGACGATCCGGCCTCCGTCGTGTCCGGCGCCCGGACCGAGATCGATGATCCAGTCGGCGTGCGCCATGACCGCCTGGTGATGCTCGACGACGATGACGGACTTGCCGGAGTCGACGAGCCGGTCCAGCAGGCCCAACAGCTGCTGGACATCGGCGAGATGGAGGCCCGCGGTCGGCTCGTCGAGGACGTAGACGCCGCCCTTCTCGGCCATGTGGGTGGCCAGCTTGAGCCGCTGACGCTCGCCGCCGGAGAGGGTGGTGAGCGGCTGGCCCAGGCGGAGGTAGCCGAGCCCCACGTCGGACAGCCGGCCGAGGACGCGTTGCGCCGCCGGAGTCTGCGCCTCACCGGCGCCGAAGAACTCCTCGGCCTCGGCCACCGACATCGCGAGTACCTCGCTGATGTCACGGCCGCCGAAGCGGTACTCCAGCACCGAGGGCTGGAACCGCTTGCCCTCGCACTCCTCGCAGACGCTGGCGACACCCGCCATCATCGCCAGGTCGGTGTAGATGACGCCGGCACCGTTGCAATGGGGGCAGGCGCCCTCGGAGTTGGCGCTGAACAGAGCGGGCTTCACGCCGTTGGCCTTCGCGAACGCCTTGCGGATCGGGTCGAGCAGCCCGGTGTACGTCGCCGGATTGCTGCGTCGCGAGCCCCGGATCGCGCCCTGGTCGACCGACACCACGTTCTCGCCGGGCGGGATCGACCCGTGCACGAGCGAGCTCTTGCCGGACCCCGCGACGCCGGTGACGACGGTGAGGACCCCCAAGGGCACGTCGACGTCGACGTCCCGCAGATTGTGCGCGGAGGCGCCGCGGATCTCCAGGGTGCCGGTGGGCTCGCGCACCGTCTCCTTGAGGGTGGCGCGGTCATCGAAGTGACGGCCGGTCACGGTGCCGCCGGCCCGCAGTCCCTCGACCGTGCCTTCGAAGCAGACGGTGCCGCCGGCCGTGCCCGCACCGGGCCCGAGGTCGACGATGTGGTCGGCGATCGAGATCGTCTCCGGCTTGTGCTCCACGACGAGCACCGTGTTGCCCTTGTCCCGCAGCCGCAGCAGGAGGTTGTTCATCCGCTGGATGTCATGGGGGTGCAGGCCGATGGTGGGTTCGTCGAAGACGTAGGTGACGTCGGTGAGCGAGGAGCCGAGGTGACGGATCATCTTGACGCGCTGGGACTCGCCGCCCGACAGCGTGCCCGCCGACCGGTCGAGCGACAGATAGCCGAGGCCGATCTCCACGAAGGAGTCGAGAGCGTGTCGCAGAGCGTCGATCAGGGGCGCCACGGACGGCTCGTCGAGGCCGTGGACCCACTCCGCCAGATCGCTGATCTGCATCGCGCAGGCGTCGGCGATGCTGATCTTCTTGATCTTCGAGGACCGCGCCGCCTCGCTGAGCCGGGTGCCCTCGCACTCCGGGCAGGTGGCGAAGGTGACCGCCCGTTCCACGAACGCGCGGATGTGCGGCTGCATCGCCTCCTTGTCCTTGGACAGGAACGACTTCTGGATCTTGGGGATCAGCCCTTCGTAGGTGAGGTTCACCCCCTCGACCTTGACCTTGGTCGGCTCCCGGTGGAGGAAGTCCTGCATCTCCCTCTTCGTGAACTCACTGATCGGCTTGTGGGGGTCGAGGAGGCCGGACTCCGCGTAGACCCGCACGGTCCAGAAGCTGTCCGACTTCCAGCCGGGGATCGTGAACGCGCCCTCGGCCAGCGACTTGGAGTCGTCGTAGAGCTGCGTGAGGTCGATGTCCGAGACCGTGCCCCGGCCCTCGCAGCGCGCGCACATGCCACCGGTGCGGCTGAAGGTCGCCTTCACCGTCTTCTTGTTCCCGCGCTCGACGGTGATCGCCCCGCTCGCGCGGACCGAGGGCACGTTGAAGGCGTACGCTCCGGGCGGGCCGATGTGCGGTGCGCCGAGGCGGCTGAAGAGGATGCGCAGCATCGCGTTGACGTCGGTCGCGGTGCCGACCGTGGAGCGCGGGTCGGCCCCCATGCGCTGCTGGTCGACGATGATCGCCGTCGTCAGTCCTTCGAGGACGTCGACCTCCGGCCGCGCCAGCGTCGGCATGAAGCCCTGGACGAAGGCGCTGTAGGTCTCGTTGATCATCCGCTGTGACTCCGCGGCGATCGTGCTGAACACCAGCGAGCTCTTGCCCGAGCCGGAGACGCCGGTGAACACCGTGAGCCGGCGCTTGGGGATCTCGACGCTGACGTCCTTCAGATTGTTCACACGCGCACCGTGGACGCGGATCAGGTCGTGACTGTCGGACAGCTGCGGCGCGGACGACCCCGTGCCCTTCCTCGTGGCCATGCTCGTGGTTTCTCCATCTGTTGGCGGCGCCGCCCTCGCGGCTCCCGTCGGCGTCGCCGGCGTGGTCGCGGCGACGGAGGCTGTACACCGGACCGGCCGTGCCGTCCGGGGGCGGAATCACCCGCGGGCCGGCCCGGGTGCTGTACGTCGCCGAAGACGCCGACGGAGCACCTGGATCGCTTGAATCCCCCGTACGTCACGCTACCGGGGGCGGAGGGCATCGGCTTCTCCATTCCTGACCGGTTGCCATGGATCCACGAAGGGCGGGGGAGCGGCCACCGGTGCGGAGCGAAGGGCCGGCACCTCTCCTGCCGGTATTTTTCACAGTGCGTCACTGATTGTCCGAAGTTATGCTGCTGTCGACCCAGAACCGCAGGGGAAGGACGCACCGTGGCCGTGGGACCCGTCGAGTACCTCGTCGTCACCTTTCCCGGCGGAAGCTTCGCCGAGGCGATCGCGCCCGTACTGGCCGAAGCCGTCGCCTCCGAAGCCGTACGCATCCTCGATCTCACCTTCGCCCGCAGAGCAGGAGGCGGCGCTCTCGAGGCCGTCGCGCTGCGGGAGATGGATCCTCAGGGGCTGGTGTCCTTCGAGCCGCCCGGCGACCGGCCCGCCGGGCTGCCCCGGATCGCGGATCTCGACGTGCTCGGCAGGCTGCCCGAGGAGGGCTCCGCCGCCCTGATCGTGTGGGAGGACCTCTGGTCGGTGCCTCTCACCCGAGCGGTCCAGGACGCGGGTGGCCTGCTCCTGGCGCACGAACGGGTCCCGGCGGACGGCGGGGACGACGTCATCACGCTCCTCGAGCGGCTCGCCGGCCTGAGGCAGCAGGGCGCCCTCACCGACGCGGAGTTCTCGGCGCAGAAGACGAGGATCCTCGCCGACTGATCCCGCCGGTGCCCCGGTACCTCACGTTCCCTTTGTCGATATTCGCACGCCGTGCGACGTTGATTCCGACCTGCAGTCTGTCGGGAAAGAGGCAGTTCATCGTGCAGACCGCCCGGGCCGTCCCCGCATCGACCGTCGTCAACCTGCGTGATCTGGGCGGTATCGCCCTGGGGCGCCACCGCCGCCTGAGGCAGGGAATCATTCTGCGCTCGGGCCAGCTCAGCGAGTTCGACGCGGAGCACGACATGGCGGTGGCGGCGCTCGGCATCCGCACCGTCGTCGATCTGCGTACAGCCGAGGAGCGCAAGTGGGCGCCCGACCGGCTCCCGACGGGTGCCAGGCTCTTCGTCGCCGACGTCCTCGGTGACAACCCGGGCGTGTCGCCGGCGCGGCTGAGGGCGCTGCTCAGCGACCCGGACGGAGCAGCCGCCCTTCTCGGTGGCGGGAGGGCGGAGGAGCTCTTCGCGCAGACGTACCGGAAGATGGTCCTCTCCCCGGGAGCCGCGGCCGCCTACCGCGCCTTCCTGGACACGGTCGCGGACCCGAGGGCGCGACCGCTGCTCTTCCACTGCGCGACGGGGAAGGACCGGACGGGCTGGGCGACGGCTCTGCTCCTGATGATGGCGGGCGCGTCGCGCGAGGTCGTGCGCGCGGAGTTCCTCGCCGTGAACCGGGCCGTCCGCGCGGCTTACGGGCCGGTCGTGCGGCGCTTCCTCGACGAGGGCGGGGACCCGGACATCGCCTCCGCCGTCATCGAGGCCCGTCCCCGATACCTCGAGGCGGCCCTGGACGCGATGGACGAACGGTGGGGCGGTCTGGACGGCTATCTGAGCAAGGCGCTGCGTCTCCCACCCGCTGTGGCCGAGAGGCTGCGCGCCGACCTGGCCGTCCCGGCCTGACGGTCCGTTCCCCCGCCCCGGAACGCGAACCGGCCCGGGGCCGCGTCGGGGGACGTGGCACCGGGCCGGTGTGCTGCGGGCGCACCGCTCAGATCTTCAGCAGCTGTTCGCTGATGTCGCGGTAGCGCTGGAGCGCTATCCGCAGTTCCTCGGTCTGGGCGTCGGTGTCCTGTTCCTGCCAGCTGGCGCGCAGGACCCGCCTGCGTTCCGTGAGGGCTTCGGTCAGGCCCGAGACGATCTGGTCGAACGTGCTGTCCGCCTCCTCGACAGCCCTGCGCGGGCTCTCGACGAAGTCGGTGACCGCCTGCTGCATGCGCTGCGCGAGCTTGTCCTGGTCGTCGTGGGAGACCAGGGGCCCTTCCGCGCCCGTGGTCCCGTGGTGACTCGTGCCCGTGGTCCCGTGGCGGCTCGTGCCGGTGGTCCCGTCGTGGCCCGTCCGCTCGGGATCGGGTACGGCGGGGGCCGTTCGCGGGGCGGGCGGGACGGCCGGATCGTCATGGCCCGTGCTCTTCGGCGTCAGGCCCCTGCCATCTCCTGAGGTGACCGCGGTGCTGTCTCCCGGTGCGACCCCGGCGGTGGTTCCGGAAGTCCTGGAAGTCCTGCCGGACGCGGTTCCGGGCGCCGCTGAGGGTGTGGCCGCCGTGCCGGTGCGCCGCGGCTCCTCGGCGGAGATCGGGTCGGTCGTGTGCTCGTTACGGTCGGTCATGCTGTTGCACTGCCTTTCGTCTCGTGCCGGTCCGTCGGGGCCGGCTCGTCCGGTGCGTCCGCGAGCAGTACGTCGAACAGCGCCCGGGACTCGATCAGGGCCTTCCGCATCTCCTCCGTGCCGCCCTGGCCGCGGACGGCCGTGTGCACCCTGCGGTAGCCGTCCACCTGGTGGGCGTGGTGGACGGAGAGGGCGGCCGTCTGCTCCTCGAAGCTCTCGCCGTCCGGGAAGCCCCGGTCGCGCGCCAACTGCGCCAGGAGCGCGTCGGCTTCGACGACCGCCTCCCTGGGGGAGTCGATGAACTGTTCCTGCACCTCGGCCCAGCGGCGGGCGTACGCCTCGCGGGCCTCCGCCGACAGCGGCCGCTCGGACAGCGAGCCGTGCAGTTTCACGCGCTCGGAGAGTTCGTGCTCGGCCGCCTTGGTGTCGCCGTCGTGACGGGCCACGGCGCGGTCGTACTCGGGTCCGAAGCGGCGCTGCAGCCGATGTCCGCCGGTCACGCGGCCGCGGAGGAGGAAGAAGGCGAGCGCTGCCACCAGGACGACGGCAACGATGATCACCACGGTCGTCATGGGCGGCGCTCCCGTCGGTTCGCGGTCGGTGCGTCGTGCTCTTCCACTCTCGTCAACCCCTTCCGGTTCGGGCCCGGTTCGGTGTGCCACCGGGCTGTCCGCACCAGCCGTGTACCCACTCGGCTCCGTTCAAGGCGGGGAAGCCCCCGGTATCCTGGAATGCGCCTGACCGGACGCTCCCGGCCCGGCACAGAGCCGCCCTAGTGGTGAGAGGGGCACGCGGTGACCGAGCGCAAACCCGCGGGGATCAGCTTCGAGACGTCGACGCGCTCGTGAGCCAGTGGCACGAGGGGCGGCACGGGCGCTGAGAGCGACGCGTGGTGCGTGACCGGCGTGCGTCATACTCGCCTCATGAGAGCGAGCGTCGCGGGCCGGGGCGGAGCGGTCCGTGTCAGGCGGGCGGTCGCGCGGGACGCCAGGCGCCTCACCCGCCTGGTCACCAGGTCGCGCGCCTACGAGGGTCCGTACGCGCCCATGGTGGAGGGGTACAGGGTCGGCCCGGACTACATCGAGGCCCACGCCGTCCATGTGGCCGTCGACGACGACGGCCGGGTGCTCGGGTTCTACGCCCTGGTCCTGTCCCCGCCGGAGCTCGACCTCATGTTCGTCGCCGACGACGCCCAGGGCCGGGGAATCGGCCGGCTCCTCATCGCCCACCTACGCGAGGAGGCACGCCGCGCCGGCCTGGACTCCGTACGCGTGATCGCGCACCCGCCGGCCGAGGGCTTCTACCTCGCTGTGGGCGCCGAACGCACCGGCACCGTGGCGGCCCGCCCGCCGGCGGTCATGTGGGACCGGCCCGACCTGGTCCTCCCGGTCGACGCCGGCCCCTGAGCCGGACGGCCCGGCCGCAAGCCGGCCGGGCCGTCCGAAGGTGCCGCGGTGCGGCTACGACCAGCCGCCGTACGGCCGGGTGATGAGTTCCATCCCGTGGCCGCTGGGATCCGGGAAGTACACCCCGCGCCCGCCGTCGTTGTGGTTGATCTCGCCGGGGTGCTTCTGGCGGGGATCGGCGTAGTAGGTGATCCCCCGTGCCTTGATCTGCTCGAAGGCGATGTCGAACTCCGCCTCCGAGACGAGGAAGGCGTAGTGCTGCACGGTGATGTCCGCGGCGGGAACGGTCGCGAAGTCCAGCGTGACGCCGTTCGCGAGGACGACCGGGATGAAGGGGCCCCATTCCGTTCCGACGGTGAGACCCAGCAGGTGCGCCAGGAACTCGGCGGACTCGCGGTTGTCGCGGCTGTGAACGATGGTGTGATTCAACTCGACTGACACTGTGGAATGCCTCCAACAGGCATCTCACGGGCTACCTCCACGCCTCACCCGGACGGTGACCGACGCGCGATGCCGTACGTCGATCTTAAGCGAGGTGTCACGGTCCGTCGAGGCTGGGGCCCGCGGCCGGCGCCGGGCGCCTGGCCCGGCCGCCCGGTGATGTGGTGGTTTCCCCGGCGGCTGCCACCATGGGGAGGGTGTCCCGCGGCTCCCCATGGACGCGGACGGCCAGGATTCATGTCGGCTTCGCGGGGAACCTGTACCAACTCGTACGAGGTGGGGAGGCATCGATGGGGCAGATACCCGCGGGCGGTGACGGCAAGGGGAGAGACCGGGCCGGGGAGAACCCGCGCAGCGGACGGCAGGAGACGGAGGAGGAGCGTGCGGACCGGCAGTGGGGCGACCTGCTCCAGGAACTCCGGGTCGCCCAGACCGGTGTCCAGATCCTGTTCGGCTTCCTGCTCGCCGTGGTCTTCCAGCCCCGCTTCTCCGACCTTTCCACCGTCGACCGGAACATCTACGTCGTGACCGTCATGCTGGGGTCCGCCACCGCGGCCGCGCTGATAGGGCCCGTGTCGTACCACCGCCTGCTCACGGGCCGCCGGATGAAGCCGCAGACGGTCATCTGGGCCTCCCGTCTGACCAAACTGGGGCTCGGCCTTCTCTTCTGCACGATGTGCAGCACGCTGCTGCTCATCCTGCGCGTGGCGCTGCACAACGTGGTGGCCCTGTGGCTGGTCGGGGCGATGGCGCTGTGGTTCCTGGTCTGCTGGTTCGTGTTCCCGCTGTGGGCCATCGCCCGCGGCCCGGGCAGCCGGCCGGACGACGGGGACCCGGACACCGAGGGCCCGGGCCCGCGCCCCTGACCGGTCAGTCGTCGTCCGCGTCCTCGGGGCTCCGTACGTCCGTCACGGTGAACAGTCCGCCGTCGGGGTCCCGCAGCGTCGCCTCGCTGCCGTGCTGCACCGTACGCCGCTCCATGAGGGTCCCGCCGCCGCGCTCCGCGGCGAGGACAGTCGCGCCCACGTCGGCCACCGGGAACTGGACCTGCCAGTGGGGCCGCACCTGCGGGTCCGGTGCCGCTTCCACGGCACCGGAGCTGATCCGGGCCAGGGGGCGGCCGTTGCAGCGCACGAGTACCTCCTCCTTCACGTACGCCACCTCGCACCCGCCCGGCTCCCCGCTCTCCCAGCCGAGGACCTCGCCGTAGAAGATCGCGGCGTCGAAGGCGTCCCTGGTGCGCAGCCGCAGCCACGCGTGCGCCCGGTTCCCGGAAGGTGCGAGGGTGGCCGCGCGACCGGTCCACTCCCAGACGCCGAACGACGCGCCGTCCCGGTCGGCGGCCAGGACGGCGCGGCCCTGTCCGACGGTCAGCGGGCCCACGCCCACGGTTCCGCTGCGTTCGCGGATGCGGTCGGACACGACGTCCGCGTCCCGGACGGAGAAGTACGGCATCCAGGCGACTGCCACCTGGTAGGCGGACGCGACGGCGCCGATGCCCGCCACGGGTACGCCCTCGGAGCGCGCCATCACGAATTCCCTGCCCAGCGGTCCCGGGCGGAAGGTCCAGCCGAGAACAGCGCTGTAGAAGCGCTGCGCGTCCTCCAGGTCACGGGTCACGAGGTGGACCCAGCACGGAGCGCTCGCACCGCTCAGCACCGCCGGTTCCGGCGCGGTCCGCGGATCGCCAGTAGTCATGGTTGGTCCCACTGCCTTGTCGGTTCCGCGGCATGACTTCTTCGGTGCCGCGCGGCCAGGACCAGCCTCATGCGCGCCGGTGACTCCCGCAACACGCGGCAGCCGCGATCACACCCCGCCCCGCGGCGGCGCGTTCGTGATGTCCAGGAAGACGTGCTCCGCCTCCGGCCAGCTCCGGGCGATCGACAGCTTGATCCGGACGGAGACCCGCTCGACCTCCTCGCTGTCGATGCCCGGTGCCAGATCGACCCTGGCCGCCACCAGTACCGAGTCGAGGCCCAGGCCCATGGTGAACAGGGCCGCGACGTTGTCGATCTCGGCCTGGGCCGTGAGCAGCTCCTCCACACCCCGGCGCAGCTCCGGATCGGCGGACTCCCCGATCAGCCGGTCACGGGCGTCCCTGCCGAGCCGGAAGGCGACGTAGACCAGCAGCAGGCCGATCCCCAGGGAGGCCGAGGCCTCCCACACGACGTCTCCCGTGACCAGGTGCAGCACCATCCCCGCCATGGCCAGCAGCACCCCCAGTACGGCCGTGCTGTCCTCGGCGATGACCGTCCGAAGCGCCGGGTCGCGTGCGGCGCCCTTCTCCCGGCGGAGCTGCAGCAGGGCGCGGACCAGCGAGCCGCCTTCGGCGAGGAAGGCCACCGCGAGGACGACGAGGCCCACCGTGTACCCGTCGGGTGACTCCTGCTCGTCGCTGCTCAGCGCCTCGAAGCCCTGGAAGAAGGAGAAGCAGCCGCCGACCACGAAGATGCCCACGGCGGCGAGGAGCGACCAGAAGTAGCGCTCCTTGCCGTACCCGAAGGGGTGGCGGGCGTCGGGAGGACGATGGCTGCGCCGCAGCGCGGCCAGCAGGAAGACCTCGTTCACGCTGTCCGCCACGGAGTGCGCGGCCTCGGACAGAAGGGCGGGGGACCCCGAGACGAGTCCCCCCGCGGTCTTGGCCGCCGCGATCACGAGATTGGCGGCGAGGGCGACCAGGACGGTGATGCGGGTTCTGCGGTCGGACTCGGGCTGGTTCATATACCCCCCGGCTTCATGTTCCTCCGATCGACGGTGAGGGACGGACGGCGCGGAAGCAGCCGCCCGGCCCCGTGAACGGACGGGCTCGGGCGGCTGGTCGACTCCGGCCTGAAGCGCGCTTCGTCACTCGCGCCGGTTGTCGTCCTCCGGCGGCGGGATCACCTCGTTACCGCGGTCGCTCAGCTCGTACGGGGTCATCGCCCGGCCGTCCTCCGGGAAGCTGTCCGGGTGGTGCCTGCCGCTCTCCTGGATCTCCGTCCGGTGCTCCGGACGCGGCGGCTGCTCCTCCGGGCGCGGGGGCGGCGACTCCTTGTCCCGGCGCCGCATCCCGAACCAGAAGCCACCGATCAGCAGGATCACCACGGCAAGTCCGGCGACGCCGACGATCACACCCACCGCGCCCGGCCCGTCGTCGGCGAGGATGGCGGCGAGTGAGTCCCTTGCTCCGTTCGTTACGTCCATGCTTGGCGCATACCCCGGGGAATCGATCACAGACAGCCGTCGGCATGAATTCATGTTTTATGGCGACGTAACGGTAAATATGTTTCATATGATCGATTTCCCTCCTGTCGGCGCCGCGCGATGCGCCCGGGCAGCCGAGGGAAGGCCGACACCACACGTTTCCCCGCCGCAGGCCGGGTACGAGATCTTTCGCGGGCCCGCTCGTCCGGGCGTCGCTCGTGTCGCCGACGCGGAGCTGTGGGGTGAGCCTTGAGGGAGCCCCCGGACCGCTGAAGGGAACGCGATGGGACCAGGAACTCCCCCCGGCCGCCGGCCGGTGCGCCGGCACCCTCCCGCCGTTGATCCTCCCGGCAGGGGGGAGAGCCGTCGGCGGCGCGGGGGGCGTGTGCCGCGCGGACGTGCCCCGGTGCCGCCGACGCGGAGAACCAGGAGGCCCGCCGACGAGCGGCAGGCGGCATCCGCCCGCACACGCTCAGGGCCCCCTCGCCTCCGTGGAAGGCCCCCGTCACACGATCGGCCCCAGGGGGAGGTCAGCGAGCGGCGCTCAGGCATCCCCAGCGAAAGGAATCCAGGGTGAACAGCACGCAGGAGCAGACGCAGGAACACCAGGAGAGCGGCGATGTCGTGGTGGCGGTGACAGGCTGCCCGAAGGAGGACGCACGCACCGTGTTCGACGTGCTGCGCCGCTCGTTCGCCTCCGACCGTCCGGCGAGCGACGCGCCCGAGGAGGCGTCGGACACCCGCCCCACGGTGTGGACGGCGACCGTCGACGTCTCCGAGGCGAAGCCCGGCCCCGGCCCCGCGCGGCTCTCCGCGCCGGTGATGGTCGAGGCACAGGGCGGTTACTGGGCGGTCGACCGTCTCCGCACACACCTCGCGGACGCCTTCAGCGTCCGGCTCGTCGGTACGGCGGCCGGCGACCAGGAGCAGGAGATCCGCCTGCGGCTGGAGAGCCACCGCCCCGCGTGACGACCGCACCACACGACCCGGAAGGTACGCGTACATGGATGCCACCCCGGGGACCGTCGACGCGGAAGCGGCGCAGGCGCCGGCTCCCGACGACCGTTCCACCTTCACTCTGCACGTCAACGGCACGGCGAGGACCCTGACGCTGGATCACCGCACCACCGTGCTGGACGCGCTGCGCGAGCATCTCGGACTCACCGGCACCAAGAAGGGCTGCGACCACGGCCAGTGCGGAGCCTGCACCGTCCTCGTCGACGGCCGGCGCGCCAACAGCTGCCTCCTGCTCGCCGTCGCGCAGCAGGACGCCCACGTGACCACCGTCGAAGGGCTGGCCGACGGCGACCGGCTGCATCCGCTGCAGGCCGCCTTCCTGGAGCGGGACGCGCTCCAGTGCGGCTACTGCACCCCCGGGCAGATCTGCTCGGCGGTCGGCATGCTCGCCGAGGCGGCGGATGGCTTCCCGTCCCACGCCACCCCTGCGGCGGCCCTCGCCGCCGAAGGGCCGGCCCCGCTCGACGCAGACGAGATCCGCGAGCGGATGAGCGGCAACCTCTGCCGGTGCGGTGCCTACCCCCACATCGTCGAGGCGATCGAGGACGTGGCCCCGTGAAGCCCTTCGCCTATCTGCGCCCCGGAACCGTGGCCGAAGCCGTCCGCGCCGGCGCCGGGCACCCCGGCGCACGGTTCCTCGGCGGCGGGACCAACCTCGTCGACCTGATGAAGCTCGGTGTCGAGTCGCCGGGCCTGCTCATCGACGTCAGCCGCCTGCCCCTGGACCGGGTGGCACGGACGGACGACGGCGGCCTCCGGATCGGCGCGACCGTGCGCAACAGCGACCTGGCCGCCCACCCCGACGTACGCCGCGGCTACCCGGCCCTGACGCAGGCCCTGCTGGCCGGGGCCTCCGGTCAGCTCCGCAACACCGCCACCACCGGCGGGAATCTGCTCCAGCGCACCCGGTGCCCGTACTTCCAGGACGTGTCCAAGCCCTGCAACAAGCGGATCCCCGGCTCGGGCTGCCCGGCCCGTGAGGGAGCCCACCGCGACCTCGCGGTGCTCGGCCACTCGCAGGACTGCGTCGCCACCAACCCCTCGGACATGGCGGTGGCCCTCGCGGCCCTCGACGCCACCGTCCAGCTGCACGGACCCGAGGGGGAGCGGACCGTGCCCGTGACCGACTTCCACCGGCTGCCCGGCGACAACCCCGACCAGGACACGGTGATCCGCCCGGGTGAGCTGATCACCGAGGTGGTGCTCCCTCCGCCCGCCGCCGGCGCCGTCTCCCTGTACCGCAAGGCGAGGGACCGTGCCTCCTACGCCTTCGCCCTGGCCTCCGTCGCGGCCGTGCTGGGCGTGCGTGACGGCCGTGTCGACCGGGTCGCACTCGCCTTCGGGGGGCTCGCGCACCGGCCGTGGCGCGCCCGGGTGGCCGAGGACCTGCTGCGCGGGGCGCACGCCACCGAGGACGCGTTCGTGCGGGCCGTGGACGCCGAACTCGCAGCCGCCAGGCCCCTGCGCGACAACGGCTTCAAGGTGGACCTCGCCCGTCGGCTGGCCGTGGACGCCCTCACCGGACTCACCGCCCGGACCGCACCCGCCTGACCCGCCCCCGAGGAACCGAGGACTTCCGTCATGAGCGACTCACCCCAGGTACTGGGCGCGCCCGTCGTCCGCCGTGAGGGCCGGGACAAGGTCACCGGCACCGCCCGCTACGCCGCGGAACACACCGCGCCCGGCTGTCTCTACGGCTGGGTCGTCCCCGCCACCGTCGCGAGCGGACGCGTCACCGCGATCCGTACCGCCGACGCGCTCGCCGTGCCCGGGGTGCACACCGTGCTGACCCACGACAACGCGCCGCGGCTGAACGAGCCCGACGACCCGATCCTCGCCGTGCTCCAGGACGACCGGGTGCCGCACCGCGGCTGGCCCGTCGCCCTCGTCGTCGCCGGGAGCCCGGAGGCCGCGCGGGCCGGCGCGGCGGCCGTGCACGTCGAGTACGTCACCACCGGGCACGACGTGGTCCTCACCGGGGACCACCCGGCGCTCTACACACCGGAGGAGGCCAACGGCGGCCACCCCGGCCTGCGCGAACGGGGCGACGCCATGCGGGCGTTCGACGCCGCACCCGTGCGGATCGACGCCGTCTACACCCTCCACCCGCTGCACAACCACCCCATGGAACCGCATGCCTCCACCGCCCTGTGGGCCGACGGGCACCTGACCGTCCACGACTCCAGTCAGGGCTCGACCGCCGTGCGCGACTCCCTCGCCCAGGCCCTCGGGCTCGACCGTGGCAGCATCACGGTCGTCTCCGAACACGTCGGTGGCGGCTTCGGGTCGAAGGGCACCCCGCGCCCCCAGGCCGTCCTGGCCGCGATGGCCGCACGGCACACCGGACTCCCGGTCCAGATCGCCCTGCCCCGGCGGTACATGGCGTCGATCGTCGGTCACCGCGCGCCCACCCTGCAGCGGGTGCGCCTCGGCGCCGACCGGGACGGTGTCCTCTCCAGCGTCTCCCACGAGATCGTCACGCAGACCTCCCGGATCAAGGAGTTCGTCGAACAGGCCGCCGTACCCGCCCGGGTCATGTACGCCTCGCCCCACAGCCGCACCGAGCACCGGGTGGCGGCCCTGGACGTTCCCAGCCCGTCATGGATGCGGGCACCCGGGGAAGCGTCGGGCATGTACGCCCTGGAGTCGGCCATGGACGAACTGGCGTGCGCCCTCGGGCTCGATCCGGTGGAGCTGCGCCTGCGCAACGAACCGCGGACAGAACCCGACAGCGGGCGCCCCTTCAGCAGCCGCAACCTCGCGGCCTGCCTGACCGAGGGTGCCCGGCGCTTCGGCTGGTCCCTCCGCGACCCGCAGCCCGCCGTCCGTGAGGAAGGCCCCTGGCTGCTCGGCACCGGGGTCGCCTCGGCGACGTATCCCGTCCTCGTCTCGAAGTCCGTGGCCTCCGCCCAGGCCGCCCCGGACGGTTCCTACCGCATCCGGGTCAACGCCACCGACATCGGCACCGGCGCCCGCACCGTCCTCGCGCAGATCGCCGCCTCGGTCCTGGGGACGGCCCCCGAGAACGTACGGGTCGACATCGGCAGCAGCGACCTGCCCACCGCGTCCGTCGCGGGCGGCTCCTCGGGCACCGCCTCCTGGGGCTCCGCCGTGCACAAGGCCGCCACCGCGCTGGCGCACCGGGTCGCCGGGCACGCCGGGCCGCTCCCGCCGGAGGGCATCGCCGTGACAGCCGACACCGGTCAGGAGACCGCGCAGGAGTCCCCGTACGCACGCCACGCGTTCGGCGCGCACTTCGCCGAGGTGGCCGTCGACTCCCTCACCGGCGAGGTGCGGGTGCGCAGGCTCCTCGGAATGTACGCGGCCGGACGCATCCTCAACTCCCGTACAGCACGCTCCCAGTTCATCGGCGGCATGGTCATGGGCCTCGGCATGGCCCTCACCGAGGGCAGCACCGTGGACCCGGCCTTCGGAGACTTCACCGAGAGCGACCTGGCCTCCTACCACGTGCCGTCCTGCGCGGACGTCCCCGACATCCAGGCTCACTGGATCGACGAGGACGACCGGCACCTCAACCCGATGGGCAGCAAGGGCATCGGCGAGATCGGCATCGTCGGAACCGCTGCCGCGATCGGGAACGCCGTACGCCACGCCACCGGTGCCCGGCTGCGCGAACTGCCCCTCACCCCGGACAAACTCCTGCCCTACCTGCCGTGACACCCGGTGGCGGGCCCTCTCGGTTGCGCAACCGGCCCACCGGGGTCACCCTGATGAGTGACCCAGAAGTGACTACTGCTCACGCTTCGTGTTCGGGGGGCTGGTACGGACGGGGGTGAAGCACGTGAGCCCTTGCGGTGAGGAGCCTCGACGATGACCGTTCCACTCGACCGGCACTATCTGGTCGAACTGCACGTGTCGGCAGAGCGCATTTCCCAGCTGCGGCGCATAGTCGCCGCACACCTTCGTCACTGGAGTCTCGACCTGCACGTCCGGCCGGTGTGCCGGGCCGCCGAGGAGCTCCTGACGAACGTCCAGCGCCATGTCGGCGACGAGAAGCACTGCGTCGTCGAGCTCCGCTGGACCGGCCGGCACCTGACGGTGTCCGTGGCCGACGACGACTCCCGGATGCCCCGGCTGCTCGACGGCGGTGGCGGCGGCCTCAGCCGTGTCATGGCCCTGAGCGACAGCTGGGGCACCTGCCGGACGCCCGAAGGCAAAGTCGTGTGGTTCACGCGCTACGCCGAGACGCCGTGCACCACCGGACTGCTTCCGCGTACGCCGCTCCCGGGCGGCCTCACGTTCCTCGGCGGCCCCGCCGAGGACGGCGCGAGTGCCGGTGAGCGCACACCGGTGGCCGAACTGGTGTGACGGACAGCCCGGTGCCCGGCCCGGCCGGCGCGGACGGTGTGCCCCGGCACGCATGATCCGCGCCGGCCGGGTACGTGTGCGTGGGGGCCACTCGCGCGCCGCCGCACGGCGCGACGGTCGGACAACAGAGCAAGGAGGACTGCCATGCCCATCGCGACGGTCGATCCCGCGAACGGCGAGACACTCAGGACATTCGACGCCCTGGACGAGCAGGAGACCGAGCGCAGGCTCGCGGCCGCGCACCGGGCGTTCCGCGACTACCGCACCACGGACTTCGCCGAGCGCGCGCGCCTGCTGAACCGTGCCGCAGACCTCCTCGACGAGGACCAGCGGGACATCGCGCGCACCATGACCACCGAGATGGGCAAGCCGGTCAAGGCCGCCCGCGCCGAGGCCGCCAAGTGCGCCAAGGCGATGCGCTGGTACGCGGCCAACGCCGAACGCCTGCTGGCCGACGAGCACCCCGACGACACCGACGTCAAGGACTCCGGTGCCGCGCGTGCCCGGGTGCACTACAGGCCCCTGGGCGTCGTCCTCGCCGTGATGCCGTGGAACTTCCCGCTCTGGCAGGTCATGCGGTTCGCCGCACCGGCACTGATGGCGGGCAACACCGGTCTGCTCAAGCACGCCTCGAATGTGCCGCAGACCGCCCTGTACATCGAGGACCTGTTCGCCAGGGCCGGATTCCCCCGAGGCTGCTTCCAGACGCTCCTCATCGGCTCGGGCGCCGTCGAGGGGGTCCTGCGCGACCCCCGGGTCGCCGCGGCGACCCTCACCGGCAGCGAACCGGCCGGCCGGGCGGTCGCCTCGGTCGCGGGTGACGAGGTGAAGAAGACCGTGCTGGAGCTCGGCGGGAGCGACCCCTACCTCGTCCTGCCCTCGGCCGACGTCGAGAAGGCCGCAGGGACCGCGGTGACCGCCCGTGTGCAGAACAACGGCCAGTCCTGCATCGCGGCCAAGCGGTTCATCGTCCACGCCGACGTGTACGACGCGTTCGCCGAGCGGTTCACCGCGGGGATGCGCGCCCTGACCGTCGGCGACCCGCTGGAGGAGTCCACCGACGTGGGCCCGCTCTCCAGCGAACAGGGCCGCGCCGACCTGGAGGAACTCGTCGAGGACGCCCTCGCCGAGGGCGCCACAGCGCTGTGCGGCGGCGGGCGGCCCGAGGGCCTGGACCGCGGCTGGTTCTACGAGCCGACCGTGCTCACCGGGATCACCCCCGCCATGCGCATCCACCGCGAGGAGACCTTCGGCCCGGTGGCGACGCTCTACCGGGTCGCGGACCTGGACGAGGCCCTGGAGCTGGCCAACGACACCCCGTTCGGGCTCAGCTCCAACGTGTGGACGCGCGATGAGGGGGAGATGGACCGCTGTGTGCGCGACCTGGAGGCCGGCGGAGTCTTCTTCAACGGCATGACCGCCTCCCACCCCGCGCTGCCGTTCGGCGGGGTGAAGCGCTCCGGCTACGGACGGGAGCTGGCGGGACACGGCATCCGCGAATTCTGCAACGCGACCACCGTCTGGTACGGCCCCGACCCGGACGCCCGCTGAGTCCTGACCAGGGAGACGCCTCATGACCGATGCCCGAACACCGCCCGCGGCCTCCACCCTGTCCGGCACCGAGGTCGCGGCGCTCGACGCGCACTGGCGGGCCGCCAACTACCTGGCGGTCGGCCAGATCTACCTGATGGCCAACCCGCTCCTCGAGGAGCCGCTCGCCCCCGAGCACATCAAGCCCCGGCTGCTCGGACACTGGGGCACGTCACCCGGACTGAACCTGGTCCACACCCATCTCAACCGGGTCGTCAAGGCACGGAACCGGCAGGCGCTCTGTGTCTGGGGGCCGGGCCACGGCGGTCCCGCCGTCCTCGCCAACTCCTGGCTGGAGGGCAGCTACGCGGACACGTATCCCGATGTGAGCCGTGACCGCGCCGGAATGGGAGCCCTCTTCAAGCAGTTCTCCTTCCCCGGCGGGGTGCCCAGCCACGTCGCGCCGGAGACCCCGGGCTCCATCCACGAGGGCGGGGAGCTGGGCTACGCCCTCACCCACGCCTATGGCGCGGCCTTCGACCACCCGGACCTCCTGGTCGCCTGCGTCGTGGGCGACGGGGAGGCCGAGACGGGGCCCCTCGCCGCGTCCTGGCACTCCAACAAGTTCCTCGACCCCGTGCACGACGGAGCCGTCCTGCCGATCCTCCACCTCAACGGCTACAAGATCGCGAACCCGACGCTGCTCGCACGGCTTCCCGAGGACGAACTCGACGCGCTCCTGCGCGGATACGGCCACGACCCCCTCCACGTCGAGGGGGACGAGCCCGCCGCCGTCCACCGCGCCATGGCCGCCGCCATGGACCTCGCACTGGACCGCATCGGGGAGTACCAGCGCGCGGCCCGCACCGGGGGCGCGTCCGCACGTCCCCGCTGGCCGATGATCGTGCTGCGCACCCCCAAGGGCTGGACCGGGCCCGAAGACGTGGACGGCGTGCCCGTGGAGAACACCTGGCGCGCTCACCAGGTCCCGCTGCCCGGTGTCCGGGACAACCCCGACCACCTGCGCCAACTCGAGGCGTGGATGCGCTCCTACCGGCCCCAGGAACTCTTCGACGCCGAGGGCCGGCCCACCGCTCAGGTCCTGGACTGCGTCCCCGAGGGCACGGCACGGCTCGGCTCGACGCCGTACGCCAACGGCGGGCTGCTCCTGCGGGACCTGCCGCTTCCTCCCCTCGAGGAGCACGCCGTGCGGGTCGACAGGCCGGGGACGGTCCTGCACGAGCCCACCCGGATCCTGGGCGGGCTGCTCGCGGACGTCATGGCGGCCACCGCCGGCCGCAGGGACTTCCGTGTCGTGGGCCCCGACGAGACCGAGTCCAACCGCCTCGGAGCGCTCTACGGTGCGACCGGCAAGGCCTGGCAGGCGGAGATCCTGCCGACCGACGAGCACCTGGCCCGCGACGGCCGGGTGATGGAAGTGCTCTCGGAGCACCTGTGCCAGGGCTGGCTGGAGGGGTACCTCCTTACCGGACGCCACGGCCTGTTCTCCTCGTACGAGGCGTTCGCCCACATCGTCGACTCCATGGTCAACCAGCACATCAAGTGGCTGCGCACCTCCCGCCGGCTGCACTGGCGAGCTCCCGTGGCCTCACTGAACTACCTGCTCACCTCGCACGTATGGCGCCAGGACCACAACGGTTTCTCGCACCAGGACCCCGGCTTCGTCGACCACATCCTCAACAAGAGCCCCGAGGTCGTCCGGGTCTATCTGCCGCCGGACGCCAACACGCTGCTGTCCACCGCCGACCACGTGCTGCGCAGCCGCGACTACGTCAACGTGATCGTCGCCGGCAAGCAGCCCGGCTTCGACTGGCTCACCCTCGACGAGGCGCGCGCGCACTGCGCCCGGGGTGCCGGGGTGTGGGAATGGGCCGGAACGGAGGACGGCAGCCGCGAGCCCGACGTGGTGCTTGCGTGCGCCGGGGACGTACCCACGCTGGAGACGGTGGCGGCGGCCGGGCTGCTGCGGCGTCACCTCCCGGAGCTGGCCGTCCGCGTGGTCAACGTCGTCGACATGACCCGGCTGCTGCCGCACGGGGAGCACCCGCACGGAATGCCCGACGCGGAGTTCGACTCCGTGTTCACGCGGGACAAGCCGGTGATCTTCGCCTACCACGGCTATCCCTGGCTGGTGCACCGTCTCGCCTACCGGCGTGCGGTCCACGACCACCTGCACGTCCGGGGCTACAAGGAGGAGGGGACCACCACCACGCCGTTCGACATGGTGGTCCGCAACGACCTGGACCGCTACCGGCTGGTCATGGACGTGGTCGACCGCGTGCCCGGTCTGGGGGTCCGCGCCGCGGCGGTGCGGCAGACGATGGCGGATGCCCGTTCCCGCCACCACGAGTGGATCCGGGAGCACGGCACGGACCTGCCCGAGGTGGCCGACTGGACCTGGGAGGGCTGACCGGCTCTCCTCCCCACGCGCTTCGGCCGGCCCGCGAGGAAGCGGGCCGGCCGAAGCGCGTGGGGAGGACGCTCAGCTCACGATCGTGCGCACGACCGGCGAGACGGCCCCGCCGCCGACGATCCGGAGGACGTTCTCGCCCTTCATGCCCAGCTTCACGCGCAGGCTGTACGCGCCGCTGCCGGCGGTCTTCATCGTGGCGGGCAGCGACACCCAGTGCTTGCCCTGCTTCTGCTGCAGGGTGACGGGGGTGCCGGAACCGACGTTGCGGGCGGCGCCGTGGATGCGGAACTCCTCCCAGGCGGCCACGGTGCGCGCGGTCGCGTGCGCGGAGAGGGCCGGCCGCGATGCCAGGTCCTGCGCGCGCTCCCCGGACGGCGGTGCGGGGACACCGGACGACGCCGCGGCCCCGCCCACCGCGCCGGCCAGTGCCACCGCTGTCAGCAGGGCTGCCGCCGACGCGCGCCTGAATCGGTCCATGAATGGCTCTCCTTCGTGCACGACGTGATCTGTGAGATCAACGTGGTGAGATCGACTTCGGAGCGCCAAACCTAGACATACTTCACATAATCCTCACGTAGGGACACGCGGTCAGAAGCGCAGAACCGCTGCGAGCCGGCCATGTCCGGCAAGGGAGTCGTCGGCAACGAAGGCCACCTCGCAGCCGTTGTCCAGTGCCGCTTCGACGAGCTCGTCGACGATGTCCTCGCGCACCTGGCCGTCGGTGGCCGACGTGGTGTCCGGGCCGACCGGCTCCAGGTGGCCGTCGGTGACCCTGACCGTCTGCTCGAAGTGCTCCTCGACCGCGACCAGGCCTGCCCGGCCCTCCCGTACGGCCAGCCACACCTCGTCGAGCCCGCCCGCGAAGGACCGGCTGCTGTGGGCGTTGTCGAGCCTCTCCCGGATGCGGGCGGCGGCCTGCTCGCGCCAGTCCTCCAGTGCCGGGGCCAGTTCCTTGAGCAGCTCGGGCGGTGTCGTCTCCGCGGTCGTGCCCTTCGCGACCCTGCCGACGGCGGGCTTCGCGCTCTCGCCGACCTCGTCGAGCAGGGAGAGCGCGGGTGCGAGGCCGACCAGGAAGAGTGGACGCGGGTCCGCCGCCAGGACCGTGCGCAGCTTCTCGTCGACCGTGCGGAGGAAGTTGCGCGCGTCCTCGCTGCTGTAGGTGCTCGGAGTGTCGCCGATCCGCTCCTCGCGCTGGGGGTTGGGCGCCTCGTGCGGGGCCGTGAGCGGGAATCCGTTCCTCTTCTCGGGGCGCAGGCCGTCGTTGGTGCCCGAGAAGAGGGAGGCGTGCTCCGCGGAGAGGCTGAGCACCCAGAAGAGCTGTGCCCCGGCCTTGGCCGCGACCAGGTTGCGGGTGAGGTAGCTGTCGCTCAGGACCACTCGCTCGGGGGCGGTGCGAGGCAGTTGCCAGATCTGGTACTCGTCGGCGTCGGCGAGGATGACGAGGGACTCCAGGGCGCGGCGCTGGTCCACCTCGGCCGCCGCCCGGTCGAGCTGCGCCTTCACCGCGGCCCGGGTCTCGTCGCCGACGCGGGGGTCGGCGTCCAGCCGACTGCCCGCCTCGGCCACCAGGTTCCGAAGACGTACGACGTCCTGGGCGTTGTCCGGCGCCCTGCGGTGGGTCGGCATCGTGAGGGACAGGGCCGGATAGGGCCGGGTCGCGCGAAGTCTCTGCAACAGGTCCGGCGTCAGGGCGTCCGTATCCATCGTTCCCTCCCGGAGGGTTCGGGGTCCTCGGTGCTGAAGCCGCCCCGGGGTGCGGGGCGGGTCGTTCGACGAGTCAATTCATACCTTTTGATCCTAATATGGGCGAATTATTCCCTTCCTTGTCGGAGGTGCCTGCGATGTCCACGCTCACTGTGTGGAAGTTCCGGTCGGCCGAGGGCGCGGAGAGCGTGGAGACGGCCCTGAAGTCGCTCCAGAAGGAGGGACTGGTCAGGATCCTCGACGCCGCCGTCGTGACCTGGCCCGCCGAGCGTTCCAAGCCGAGGACGAAGCAGCTGGTCAACCTCGTCGGCGCCGGCGCCCTGAGCGGCACCTTCTGGGGGATGCTCTTCGGGCTCATCTTCCTGATGCCGCTGCTGGGCGCTGCCATCGGTGCCGCGGCCGGGGCGCTGGGCGGGAGGCTCGCGGACATCGGGATCGACGACGAGTTCATCGCCGAGGTCAAGGAGCAGGTGACCCCGGGGACGTCCGCGCTGTTCCTGCTCACCATGGACGAGGTGCCCAGCCGCATCAGCGAGTCGCTGCCCGGAGGCGGCGCCGAACTGCTGCACAGCAACCTCGACACGGAACGCGAGGCCAAGCTCCGCGAGATCTTCGGCGACGAGGCGGAGTGACGGGGGAGGCGTCGGTCCCCGCGTGCCCCGTGCGGCACCCGGTGGGCCGCCGGTGAGCGCGTCCGAGGCCGTGACGGACGCGCTGCGCGAGCTCCACCGGCGCTTCGCCGGCGTGCGTGAGGGCCGGCGGGCCGACTACATCCCGGAGCTGGCCGGTGCCGACCCCGACGACTTCGGGATCGCACTGGTCAGCATGGACGGACACACCTACAGCGCGGGCGCGGCGGACACCCCCTTCACCCTGCAGTCGGTCTCCAAGCCGTTCGTCTACGCCCTCGCGCTGGCCTCGCTCGGCCTCGACGAGGTGGGCCGCTGGGTGGGCGCCGAACCGAGCGGCGAGGCGTTCAACGCCATCAGCCTGGAACCGGGCACCGGGCGGCCCGCCAACGCGATGGTCAACGCCGGTGCCATCGTCACCACCGCCCTGGTCCCCGACAGCCGAGGGACTCCCGCGTTCGACCGTGTCCTGACCTGCCTCAGCCGGTTCGCCGGGCGGAAGCTGGACGTGGACGAGGGCGTGTACGCATCCGAGGCGGCGACCGGGGACCGCAACCGGGCGCTCGCCTATCTGATCCGCGGCACCGGGACGCTGCCCGTCGATCCGGTGGCCGCCGTGGACACCTACTTCCGGCAGTGCGCGGTGCGGGCCACCGCCGTCGACCTCGCGGTGATGGCCGCCACCCTGGCGCACGGCGGGGTCAACCCGGTCACCGGTGAGAAGGTCGTGTCCCCCGAGGTCGCGGCGCAGGTCCTCGCGGTGATGGCCACCTGCGGGATGTACGACGCCTCCGGTGACTGGCTGCTCCGGGTCGGCCTGCCCGCCAAGAGCGGGGTGTCGGGCGGTCTGATCGCCGCGGGGCCGGCCCGTTTCGGACTGGCCACCTACAGCCCCCTGCTGGACGCGGCGGGTACCTCGGTGCGCGGCCACGCGGCGCTCGGCGCGCTTTCCGAACGCCTCGGGCTCCACCTCATGAGGAACCCGGCGCTGCCGGGCTCCACCGTCACGCTGGTCACCACCGCGGACGTACTTCCCACGGCGCCGTCCGGGCAGCGGGTGCGTGCGTCGCGGGAGCGCGTGGGCGTCGTCGCGGCCCAGGGTGCCCTGGATTTCACGGCCGCCGAGCGCGTGCTGTACGCCCTGGACGAGTCGGGCCCCGAGCGGGCCGGTGCGGTGGTGCTCGACCTGCGTGAGGTGACGGGCGCCGATTCCGTCGCCCTGGCACTGCTGCACGCCGGCCTGTCCCGGCTCGCCCGGGAAGGACGGCGTGCGGCAGTGGTCGATCCCGGTGACCGCCTGGGGCCGCCGGACCTGGTCCGGGAGCGGACCGGCCAGGACCTGCCGCGCTTCGGCTCCCGTGAGGAGGCCGCCGCGCACTGCGCGGAGGTCGTGGCCGGAACGGACTGACCCCTACCAGATGGCCTCGACCCACTCGGGGTGGTCGATGAACGGGTTCCGGTTGTGCTGGAACCGGTCGAATATGACGTCGTTGCGGTTCTGCTCGAAGCTGTCCGGCGGGTCCTCCTGGCTCCACTGCTTCAGCACGGAGAGCCGCCCGATGTTCGGGGCCGAGCCGTTGTTCACGCTGTCGTTCGGCTCGAGGTCGGCGAAGGCGTCGTCGCCCTCGTAGCGCACGGCCATGTAGAGGATCATCCGGGCGACGTCGCCCTTGACCGCGTCGCGCGGCTCGAAGGAGTCGCTGTCGGTGTAGTTGCCGGGCGCCCCGGACACGGTGCTCCCGCCGTTGTCGAAGTCCTTGTTGCCCCGGACCGAGTTGACCTGGACGTCCGTGGGGCGCAGGTGGTGGATGTCGGTGCCGGGACCGGTCGAGGTGCCGAAGTCGCCGTGGGACTTGGCCCAGACGTGCTCGCGGTTCCAGTCGCCGGTGTCGCCCCCGTTGGTGCTCTTGGACTGGGAACGGCCGGTGTAGAGGAGGATCACGTTGGAGGCGTTGGACGGGTCCTCGTCGGTGGCCTTGAGCGCGTCCCACACCTGTGTGTAGGAGAGCTTGGTCTGGTCGCTGATGATCGTGTGCAGCGAGCTCTTGAGCGCGGTGCCGGTCTTGCCCAGGGCGTCCTGGTAGTAGGTGTCGTCGAGCGCGGAGGCCGGCGACGCCGCGCCGGCCTCCGAGGGGGTGGTGGCGGGCGCGGTGGCGGCGACACCGGTGAGTACGGCGATCGAGGCGGCTGTCGCGAGTAGTGGACGCGCGTAGAAACGGCGACGAACGGACATGTGGGGTGTCCTCTCCGGGGCGGCGAGACGGTGTCGTGGTGCCGGATGCTGTCTGCTCGGTCGGGAGCCTTCCACACGCACGGTGCCGGTCGTGTGAACGTTGCGTATTCATCATGTGCAAGTCAAGTGACAGGTCTTCCGTGGCCCGCCGGGGTCTCGGATGCGCGGATGCCGCCCCGGCGCGAGAATTGCCGCAAGGACGAGGAGGCGGTATGAGCGAAGAGTCCGAATCCGTATCCGCACCGCGCGTACGGGGGGTGACCCCCGACCGTCTGCTGCACACCGGCGGCAGCGATCAGCCCACCGCGGAGGACCTGGTACTCGCCTCCGGGCGGGACCTGACCCCCGAAAGTCTCGAATGGGCCCGGCGCAGGCTGTCCGAAGAGGGCCGCTCGGCCATCGACAAGCGGCTCCCGTAGGCCCGGGCGGCAGGTCGGGGGCGGGGAGCATGCGGAACGCTCCCCGCCCCTCGGTTAGCCTGAACGCAATATGAACCGTTTGACGACGTCACAGGGCGAATTCGATCTCGCCCGCTTTCCCGAGAGCCCTCGCGACCCGTTCCGCGCGTGGGACGCCGCCGACGAATACCTGCTGCGCCGGCTGGAGGGAGCGGAGGGAAGCGAGCCGGTCCGGCCCACCGGCACCGTGGCCGTCGTCGGAGACCGGTGGGGTGCGCTCGCCACGGCGCTGGCCGCGTACAGCCCCCTGCAGATCACCGATTCCTACCTCGCCCGGCGCGCCACCCAGGCCAATCTGGCGCGCAACGGTGCGGCACCTGACGCGGTGCGCATGCTCTCGGTGCGCGACACCCCGCCGGAACGCGTCGATTTGCTGCTCGTGCGGGTACCCAAGAGCCTCGCGCTGCTGGAGGACCAGCTCCACAGGCTCGCGCCCGCCGTCCATGCCGGAACCGTCGTCATCGGCACCGGCATGGTGAAGGAGATCCACACCTCGACCCTCAAGCTCTTCGAGCGGATCATCGGGCCCACCCGCACATCCCTCGCGGTGAAGAAGGCGCGCCTCATCTTCTGCACCCCCGATCCGGCCCTGCCCAGGACCGCCAGCCCGTGGCCGTACCACTACGACCTGCCCGACGACGTCGGCGCGGTCTCCGGCCGCACCGTCACCAACCACGCGGGGATCTTCTGCGCCGAACGCCTGGACATCGGCACCCGCTTCTTCCTCAAGCACCTGCCGGACCGAAAGGGCCCCGACCGCGTCGTCGACCTCGGGTGCGGGAACGGCGTCGTGGGCACCGCCGCGGCCCTTGCCAACCCGGATGCCGCCGTCACCTTCATCGACGAGTCGTACCAGGCCGTCGCCTCCGCGGAGGCGACCTTCCACGACAACGCCGGGCCGGACGCCGAGGCCGAGTTCCTCGTCGGTGACGCGATGGCGGACGTGCCTCCCGCCAGCGTGGACCTCGTCCTCACGAACCCGCCGTTCCACTCGCACCAGGCGGTCACCGACGCCACGGCCCGGAACATGTTCCACGGAGCACGTACGGCGCTGCGCCAGGGCGGTGAGCTGTGGGTCGTCGGCAACCGGCACCTCGGCTACCACACCCAGCTGAGGCGGATCTTCGGCAACTGCGTCACCGTGGCCGGTGACCCGAAGTTCGTCGTCCTGCGGGCCGTCAAGCGCTGACCGGCGTCAGGGGAGGCCGTCCCGGCCCAGCCAGGACGGCACCTCGGGCACCCCGGCGTCCCACGCGGGCGGTGGCCCTGGACCGGGCTCGGGCTCGGGTTCGGGTTCGGGATGTGCGGCCCCCGGCAGCCGCGCGGGCCCGTCCTCGGCCTCCGTTGCCGGAACCGGTACGGGGGGCCGCTCCGCGACGGGCTCCGGAGCGGCACTGTCGTACAGCTGCTCAGCCACCGTGAAGCGGCAGTGGAAGGGCTGCCAGACCCCGTCGACCACCAGCAGGAAGCCGTCCGCCTCGCGGTAGAGCATCCGGCGTCTCGGACTGGTCGGATGGACCGGCTCGAAGCGCTCTGCCCGGGTCCGCAGCACCGCGAGCGCCTCCTCACGCGTCCCCTCCACGTGGTCCAGCACACTGACCGACCACATCCTCCCCTGCCGGCCGAATCCGAGGTTCTGTTCCACGACCAGTCCCCACCTGGGCACGGCCTCACCCCTCCCCGTGACGTGCGTGGTCGCGGTATGCATGTAACCCGCGGTCCGACGCCATCCTACGAACCACGTTCCGTCCGCTGCGACCGCCCCGGTTCCACCGCCGAACGGAAGGAACGAGCCGATGAACGATCCGGACGAGGGACTCTTCGGCCCCCGCTCCGTCACCTGGCAGATGCACGCGGACCCCATGATGTGGGTGGCCGGCGTCCGCGCCCTCTACCTCCAGGCCCTCCACCCGCGCGCCGTCCGCGGTGTCATGCAGAACTCCGACTTCCGCGACGACGCCTGGGGGCGCCTGCTGCGTACGGCGGACTTCGTCGGCGCGCTCACCTACGGAACCACGCAGTCCGCCGAGAGGTACGGCGCCCGCGTCCGCAAGATCCACCGGCTCCTCGACGCCACCGACCCGGTCACCGGTGAGGTCTACGGCATCGACGAGCCGGAACTGCTGCTCTGGGTGCACTGCGCCGAGGTCGACTCGTACCTCCAGGTCGAGCGCCGCTCCGGATTCCCGCTCACCGGCTCCCAGGCCGACCGCTACGTCGACGAGCAGCGGGAGAGCGCCCGCCTCGTCGGGCTCGACCCGTCGCACGTCCCCGCCACGACCGCGGCCCTCGCCGCCTACTTCGAAGAGGTCCGGCCCCTGCTCGACGCGGGCCCGGAGGCCTCGGAGGTCGACGACTTCCTCCGCGACCCACCGGTCCCGGCCCTGCTGGTGCCCGCGCGTGCCCTGCTCTGGCGGCGGGTGGCCGCACTCGCCTACGACTCGCTGCCCGCGTACGCCCACGAGCTGTACGGCAGAGCCGCACCCCCGCGGGCCGTGGTCGACCGCCGTCTGCGGACGACCGGAGCCGCCCTGCGCGTCATTCCCGCGCGTCTGCGCCGGCGTCTGCCACCCCGCCACATCGTGAAGGCCGTGGCACGGCTCGGCCCCGGCAGCCGACCCGCACCGTACGGACTCCGCAGACAGGCAGCCATACTGGACGGGCCGGGGAGGGCGCAGCAGCGGTAGCGGGCAGCGATGCAGACGGGGGCGACAGCAGGCGATGGCGGACACCAGGCTGATCCAGAGCCGCTACCGGCTCCTCGACCTGATCGGGCGCGGAGGCATGGGCGAGGTGTGGCGTGCGCGCGACGAATCGCTGGGCCGGCAGGTGGCCGTCAAGTGCCTGAAGCCGGTGGGCCCGCAGCACGATCAGAACTTCACCCGCATACTGCGCGAGCGCTTCCGACGCGAGGCCCGGGTGGCCGCGGCGCTCCAGCACCGCGGAGTCACCGTCGTCCACGACTTCGGTGAGTCGGACGGCGTCCTCTACCTCGTCATGGAGCTCCTGGAGGGGCGCAACCTCAGCCAGCTCCTCGAGGACAACGAGCAGCACCCCCTGCCCGTGGACGACGTCGTCGACATCGCGGAACAGGTCGCCGACGCCCTCGGCTACACGCACCGCCAGGGCATCGTGCACCGTGACCTCAAGCCCGCGAACATCATGCGGCTCGACGACGGAGCGGTGAAGATCTGCGACTTCGGCATAGCCCGGCTCGGCCACGACATCGGCTTCACCTCCCGGCTCACCGGCACCGGCATCGCGATGGGGACCCCGCACTACATGTCGCCGGAACAGATCAGCGGCGTGGAGGTCGACCACCGCAGCGATCTCTACTCCCTGGGCTGCGTGCTGTACGAGATCGCCACGGGTGTCCCGCCGTTCGACATGGACGACGCCTGGGCCGTGCTCGTCGGGCACCGCGACACCGCACCCGAGTCCCCGCGGTCCCACCGCGCCGAACTCCCGGAGTTCTTCGACCAGGTGGTCCTTGAACTGCTGGCCAAGACGCCCGGGGAGCGGCCGGCCGACGCCGGCGAACTGCGGAAGCGCATCGCACTCGGGCGCACGGGTGCGCAGCCGGAGGCCACGAGGGTCCGCGCCGCGCCGCAGGTCCAGGCCCCGCACACCGGGGCACGCCGGCCCCGACTGCCCTCCTGGACACGCGACATGACCACCGGGCACAAGGCGACCGCCGCCCATCCCGGGTCGGCGGCCGTCGACCAGGCGACCGCGCTGACCGGGGCGTGGACCACCGGGGCAGCGCAGGCCCCCACCGGTGGCACCCCGCACGCGGGGGCCGGCCGCCCCACCCCGGCGCCCGGGCTGCTCGCCGCCCTGGCCGGCCGGCACAGCGCCGGCCTCGACCTCGGCCGCCTGGGCCACTGGGAGGAGGCGGGCGAGGTGCACCGCGCGGTCGCCGCCGAGCGGGAGCGCGTGCTCGGCCCCGACCACGCCGACACCCTCGCCAGCAGGTACGAGGTCGGATTCACCCTCAGCCGCACCGGACACCCCGCGGACGCGCTGCGCGAGTTCGGCCGGGTGACCGACGGACGCGAACGCGCCCTGGGGCCCGACCACCCGGAGACCCTGGCCGCCCGGCAGGAGACGGCCTACGTCCTCGGGCAGCTCGGCCGCCACTTCGAGGCGCACCAGGTCTATGCCGCGGTGCTGGCCTCGCGGGAGCGCTCGATGGGCCCGGACCACCCCGACACCCTGCGCTGCCGCCACAACCTCGCGTTCAACCTCAGCAGACTGGGCCGCCTGGAGGACTCGTACCGGATGGCCCGCGAGGTGGCGGACGCCCGCGGCCGTGTCCTCGGCGCGACGCATCCGGACACCCTCGTCACGCTGTACGAAGTCGCCTGCACGCTCGGCCGGATGGAACGCTGGACCGAAGCCCTGCAGACGTACCGCGAGGTGGCACAGGCGCGCGCCGCCGCGCTCGGCGCCGACCACCCCGACACCCTGTCCGCGCGCTACGAGGTGGGCATCAGCCTCGGCCGGCTGGGCCGCAGCGCCGAGGCCCTGGAGCTGTACAGGGGGCTGGTGGAGGACCGCACACGCGCCGGGGGCCCCGCCGACCCCGAGACGCTGCGCGCCCGGCACGGCCTCGGCGTCAACCTGGGCCGCATGGCGCGGTGGGAGGAGGCGCTGGCCGAGTCACGCGAGGTCTGCGCGATCCGCGAACGCACCCTGGGGCCCGGCCACCCCGACACGCTCGTCAGCCGTCGCGAGGTGGCTGTCGGCCTGGGCTGGCTCGGACGCTGGGCCGACGCGCTCACCGACTACCGCACGGTCGCCGAGATCCGCGAACGGGTTCTGGGCCCCGGCCACCCCGACACCCTCGCGAGCCGCAACGACGAGGCACACTGCCTGGAGCAGCTCGGCCGCGGCACGGAGGCGGTGGACCTCTACCGGCGGGTCGCCGACCTGCGACGGCAGCGGGGAATGCCGCCGCACTGACCGTCAGGTCTCAGACGAGGTCACTCCGTACGCGGTAGAGGTCGCGCAGCATCGCGATCTCCGCCCCGTGGTGCAGCAGTTCCTGGTTGACCCACCACACGGTGTTCAGGAAGAGATCCTCGGGGTCGCTGCCGTACGGGTAGGTGCAGTACCCGACGGTGTCGAGCGCCGCGTCGTCGGCTCCGAGCAACGCGGCCCGCCACGCGGACGCCGAGGCGTCGAAGTCCGCGAGGGCCGCTGACGCGCTCCCCGCCACGCGATAGTCCTCCCTGGTCAGGCTGTGCGCCCCTGCCGTGTGGTCGGCGCGCAGGGCCAGCAGCTCGCTGAGGTGGCTCAGCCAGCACCCTGCCACAGCGGCCACCGCGGGCGGGTTTCCGGTGCCCTCGCCCCGTGGTCCACGGGCCCGCACCCTGTCCAGGGCGATCATCGCGTGTTAGGAAGGGGCATGCCCGCGGACCGGACGGACTCACCCGGCACACCCACGCACGCCGCCTACGACACGGTGATCGTCGGCGGTGGCCACAACGGCCTTGTCGCGGCCGCCTACCTGGCCCGCGCCGGCCGTTCCGTGCTGGTCGTGGAACGTCTGGGCCGCACCGGGGGAGCGGCCGTCTCGGCGCGCCCCTTCGACGGGATCGACGCCCGGCTCTCCCGCTACTCCTACCTCGTCTCGCTCCTCCCGCGGAAGATCGTCCGTGAGCTCGGCCTCGACTTCGCCGTACGCAGGCGCACCGTCTCCTCGTACACCCCCACGACGCGCGGCGGGCGCCCGACCGGGCTGCTCGTCGGCGGCGAGGGCACCCGGGACTCCTTCGCCGCCATGACCGGCGGCGACCGGGAGTACGACGCCTGGCAGCGCTTCTACGGGCTGACGGGACGGGTGGCCGAGCGTGTGTTCCCGACCCTCACCGACCCCCTCCCGGCCCGCGAGGAGCTGCGGGCGCGTGTGGACGACGCGGAAGCCTGGCGCATGCTCTTCGAGGAGCCCATCGGCGTCGCCGTCGAGGAGAACTTCACCGACGACCTCGTCCGCGGAGTGGTGCTCACCGACGCGCTGATCGGCACCTTCGCCGATGCCCACGACCCGTCCCTCGTCCAGAACCGCTGCTTCCTCTACCACGTGATCGGCAATTCCACGGGGGACTGGGACGTCCCGGTCGGCGGCATGGGCGCGCTCACCGACGCCCTGGCCGCGGCGGCCCGCTCGGCGGGAGCCGAGATCAGGGTCCTGCACGAGGCCACCCGTATCGAGACCGAAGGAACCCGCGCCGAGGTCACCGTGCGCTCACCTCGCGGTGAACACGTCGTCGGCGCGGCCCGGGTCCTGGTCAACGCGTCGCCCCGGACGCTCTCGGCGCTCCTCGGCGAGGAGCCGCCCGCCCCGGCCGAAGGCGCGCAGCTGAAGGTGAACATGCTGCTCACGCGCCTGCCGAAGCTACGCGACCGCTCCGTGGACCCGCACCAGGCGTTCGCCGGTACGTTCCACATCGCCGAAGGGTACGAGCAACTGGCCACCGCGTACCGGGAAGCGGCGGCCGGACACCTGCCCGGCGCCCCGCCCTCCGAGATCTACTGCCACTCCCTCACCGACCCGTCGATCCTCGGCCCCGGTCTCGCGGCCGGCGGCTACCAGACCCTCACGCTCTTCGGACTGCACACCCCCGCCCGGCTCTTCAGGACGGACAACGAGGCGACGCGTGCGCGCCTGCTCGAAGCCACCCTGGCCGAACTCGACGCCCACCTCGACGAGCCGATCGCCGACTGTCTGGCGTCCGACGCCGACGGGCGGCCGTGCATCGAGGCGAAGACACCCCTCGACCTGGAACGGGACCTCGGACTGCCCGGCGGTCACATCTTCCACCGCGACCTCTCCTTCCCCTACGCCACCGGGGAGACGGGCCGATGGGGCGTGGAGACCGCCCATGCCAACGTGCTGCTGTGCGGGGCCGGCGCGGTGCGCGGCGGCGGGGTGAGCGGCGTGCCCGGCCACAACGCCGCCATGGCGGCACTGGGCCGGTGACCGCGGCCTCCGCCGACCGGGGTGTCAGCAGCCCACTGTACGGACCGGCTCCACGGCGGCGTCCGCCCGGGAAACGGAGACGCCCCGCCCCGGCCGGACGACGGTCGGAGCGGAGCGCCTCAGAGGGACGGTGCGGCCCGGTGCGGGCCCGTCGCACCCCGTCCTGTCCCGCCGGTCAGGACGGAGGAGGCGGGTGCCTCGCCGGGTCCTGTGCCGCCTGGAGCCCGGAACCAGGATCGGGGGTGCGGCTGTTCAGGAGGCCGTGCAGGCCCCGACGACCGGCACCGTCGTGCTGCCGTTCGTCGTGACGGTGAACCCGAAGCTCGTCGAGGCACCGGCCGCCAGCGTTCCGTTCCAGGCAGGCTTGACCGTCATCACGTTCCCCGAGGTGGTGGGTGTGCCGTTCCAGAGGGCGGAGACCTTCTGGGGCGACGGGACGGTCACCGGAACCGACCAGGTGGTGATGCCCGCGGTGCCGGCCTTGACGGTCACCTGCCCGTTGTACCCTCCGTTCCACGTCGAGGTCTGCGTGTACGTCGCGGTGCAGGCGCCGGTGCTCCCGCCACCGTCGTCCCCTCCACCGTCGTCCCCGCCTCCGCTCGATCCGCCGAGTGCGGCGAGCACGGCTTCGTAGGCCGGCTTCTTGTTGTAGTCGCCGTCGAACAGCAGGGGTGTTCCGCTGCTGCGCCACGAGTACTTGTCCGTGACACCCCAGACGGTGATCCCCGTGCATCGCGTGACGGCAAGACAGGCGTTCACCACCTTGGTGTAGTTCGCGGCCTGGGCGGAACCGGAGCCCTCGATGTCCAGCTCGGTGATCTGCACGTCGACACCGAGATCGGCGAAGCGCTGCAGGTTGGCCTGGAAATCGGAGGGCACCGGCGAGTTGCTGTTGAAGTGCGACTGGAAGCCCACGCAGTCGATCGGGACGCCGCGCGCCTTGAAGTCCTTCACCATGTCGTACACCGCGTTGCTCTTCGCGTTCTGACCGTCGGTGTTGTAGTCGTTGTAGCAGAGCTTGGCGTCGGCATCGACCGTGCGGGCGGTTCGGAACGCCTCCTCGATGAAGCCGCTGCCGAGCTTGTCCTGGAACGGCGAACTGCGCCGTGCCCCGCTGCCGCCGTCCTGGTACGCCTCGTTCACCACGTCCCAGGAATGGATCTTGCCCTTGTAGTGGGTCATCACCTGGGTGATGTGGTTGTTCATCGCCGAGCGGAGATCGGTGGCGCTCAGACCGCTCACCCAGCCGGGAAGCTGCGAGTGCCACACGAGTGTGTGGCCGCGCACCTTCATCCCCTTGCTCTGGGCGCGGCTGACGATCTGGTCGGCCGCGGAGAAGCTGAAGGAGTTGCGGGAGCTCTCGACCGCGTCCCATTTCATCTCGTTCTCGGGGGTGACCGAGTCGAACTGGGCGTCCAGCGTGGAGGCGTACGGTGCTTCACCGAGGTGGTTGGCCGCCACCGCCGTTCCGAAGTAGCGGCCCTTGGCGGCCGCGGCGTCACCGAGCGCGCCGGTCGCCTCGGCGCTGCCGGCGAGCGCGACGACACCGGCTGCGGCGAGGACGCCCGCCGTGACGAGCGACAGAGCCCGTCTGGCACGGGCCGGCGTATGCGGGCGGGCGGGGACGCCGCCGGGGGGAATCTGGGCCATCACGTATTCCAGCCTCTTCTTCCGGTTGCCGGGCGCGTCGAACCGGGCGCCCGGGCAGGGGTTTCGGACCGTTCGAGGTGCTGTGCATCCGCCGTCGGACGCCCCGGAGGGTGTGCGGGCCGACGGGAGGACGAGCTGTGGAACAAGGGGAGCGAGGGAGAGTATGCGCGTAACGGGAGGACGCGTCAACGCTACATTTCCGAAATATTTCCGAGCGAATACCCGCTCATTTGAGGGGAATTGATGGCTCAACCTGCGGAGACAGCGCGACAGTCGACGTCTGGGATGTCTGCCCGCCTAAATATTTCATCGTCATACCGACGTGTGACGAAAGGAGATCAGAAGTTCAGTCGAAAGTTTCGATGGTTGCTCGGGGTGGTCCCCACGACGGTCTCCTCGGCCGTATTCCGCGGCAGTGGATCAGGAAGCGCGGGCCGCTCCGGGGCGGCCCGCGCTCCGTCGTGGTCGCGCCGCGGCGCGCGCGGTTGAGGGCACGCGCCGCGGCGCGTGCCCTCAACCGCCGAGCAGTGAGAAGCCGAGGACGACCCCTGCCGAGACGGTCACCTTGCCGGGCGTCAGATCGCCCTCGCCGCCGTCGGCGTCGGCGCCGCCGTGCCCGCGATAGCTCTGGATCTGCTCGGCGTCCACATCCTTGATGTGGACGACGGGCCCCAGCCGTGTCCCCGCCGCCTGCGCGTACAGGCCGGCCTTCTCCCGCGCCGCTGCCACGGCCGCGATGCGGGCCCGGGCGCGCAGTTCCTTCTTCGTGCTCACGTCGAATTCGACACTCTTGACCTCGTTGGCCCCGGCGTCGACGGTGTCGATGAGGACGGTCTCCAGGCTGTCCAGCTCGCGCAGTTCGATCACGAACGAGGCGCTGCACTCGTATCCCAGGAACGTGCGGTCGCTGCCGTAGCTCCACCGGGAGGAAAGGATCAGTCTGGACGTGGACACCGCGGTCTCCGGGACTCCGTGCCGCCGCAGGACCGCACGGATCCCGTTCACCCCGCCCCGCGTGGCGGCGAATGCCTCGCCCGGCGTGTTCTTGATCTGCACGATCGCCAGGCGGAGGCGCGCCAGGTCCGGTGCGGCGTCCACGCTCGCCGCCCCGAACACCGACACGCCCCACGGGCTGTCTATGGAATGGGTTCCGTTCATGCCGGTCATCCAACCAGCGCGCTCCGGTCAGTCGGCGGAAACGGCCCACCCCGTCGCCTCGACGAGGCGGGCGTCACCCGGGCGTCGCTCGTCGAAGAGGGTGCGCCCGCCGTCCTCGACCCGGATGCCGTCGACGTACACACCGCGCCCGACGTACATCGCGTCCGTGGTGTAGCGCCACCGCAGCCGTATCTCCGTGCCCCGCAGCGTGCCCAGGTCTGCCTCCAGTCGGTGCCACACCCGCCCCGACCACCCGGAGACCGAGCCGTCCGGATGCGGCTGGGACTCCCGTGGGCGCTCACCGTCCGTGGGTACGGTGGTGAACGGCACGGGCTGCCACGTCCCTCCCGAGTCCGGCGAGGCCTCCAGCAGGAGGGCATCCGAAGCCGGCTCGGTGTCCCACCAGAAGTCGCAGCTCAGCAACGGGCGTGAGGCGGTGGGGCGCAGTGCGGGCAGCGTGAGCGTCGCGGTGGTGGCGCTCGCCATGCCCGAGAACCAGGCGGTACCGCCCCGGACCGGGCGCACCGGAACCGCGCGCGCCATCCGGTTGGCGGTGGCCACCCGTGGTGCGCTGCCCGAGCGCCAGCCGCGCACCGGGTGGACGGAGTTGCCCAGGACGATCAGGAAGGAGTCCGTCGTCGGGTCGAGGACGAGGCTTGTGCCCGTGAAGCCCGTGTGCCCCGCCGTGCGCGGAGTGGCCATCGCGCCCATGTACCAGTGCTGGTAGAGCTCGAAGCCCAGGCCGTGCTCGTCTCCGGGGAACGCGGTGTTGAAGTCGGTGAACAACAGCTCCACGGACTCCTCGGACAGGATCCGGGACCTGCCGTAGGTGCCTCCGTTCAGCAAGGTGCGCGCCAGCACGGCCAGGTCCCAGGCGCACGAGAAGACCCCCGCGTGGCCCGCGATTCCGCCCAGGCTGTACGCGTTCTCGTCGTGGACCTCGCCGTGGATCATCCCGCGCTCGAGCCCCGACCAGGGCAGCCGGGCGTCCTCGGTGGCCGCGATCTTCGGCTTCCAGGAAGCGGGAGGGTTGTACCGGGTGCGGTGCATCCCGAGCGGCGCGGTGATCTCCTCGCGGAGCAGGACGTCCTGGGTGCGGCCGGTGATCTTCTCCACGATCAGCTGCAACGAGATGAGGTTGAGATCGGAGTAGAGGTACGCGGTGCCCGGAGCCGAGGTGGGGACCTCGTCCCAGATCAGACGCAGCTTCCCCTCACGGGTCGGCTCCTTGTACAGGGGGATCCACGCGCGGAAGCCGGAGGTGTGCGTGAGCAGCTGACGGACGGTGACGTCCTGCTTCCCTCCACCGGCGAAGTCGGGAAGATACGAGGCGACCCGCGCCTCCAGCTCCAGCGCGCCCCGTTCGATCTGCTGCACGGCGAGGATCGAGGTGAACAGCTTGGACACCGAGGCCAGGTCGAACACCGTGTCCTCGGCCATCGCGATCTGCTGGTCCGGCGGCAGTTCCACACCTGTGTCGGTCTTCTCGTCGTAGGCCGAGTAGCGCACCGCCTTCCCGACCGGCCGGTGCAGGGCCACCGTGCCGCCCCTGCCCGCGAGCAGGACCGCGCCCGCGTACCAGGGGTGCACGGGAGAGGCGTCGAGGTACTTCTCCGCATCGGTGACGAGCTGGTCGAGCTGGTCCGCCAGCAGCCCGGCACGCGCGGCTGACCCGCGGCGCAGCGTCGGCCGGCCGCTCCCTGACCCCATACCCGCCCCGGTTCCCGTAGGTGCGCCGCCGCCGGACGGCCCCGCGCCCCGCTCGACGCCGACCGCCGCTCCCGCCGCCCCGGCGAAGGGGATCGGGGCGAGGGCGAGTGCCCCGCCCAGCGCCAGTATCCCGCCGCCCAGCCTCCGACGGCTCATTCCTCGGTCCGACACGTCTCCGGCCATCCGGAACCCTTCCCCTCACGTCGAAAGCACCCGACTGAAAGTAACTTTCGAAATCTCGTACGGTGATGAAACTTCTTGCCGAGGCAGAGATTACTGTCACCGTCGCCGCCCGGGGAGCCCTGGCGGCGAGGAGATATTGACGACCCGTCAGCTGAGTGCCGGGGGTGCCGGGACCGGCCGTTGCGGGCCGGACCGGGCGCCGGCCGGTCGACACGGCCGTCCCCGGCCCTTGATTCTCGGCGAGCCGCACCCCAGGATCACGCCATGACAGGTGTACACAGCAGCACAGTGGACGGCGTCCTGACGCGCAGCGCACGGCGCACCCCCGGGCGCACCGCCGTACGGTACGCCGAGCGCTCCTGGACCTATGCCGCCCTGGACGAGGCGGTCAGTACGGCGGCCGCCGTACTGACCGCCTCGCACGGACTGCGCCCCGGCGACCGGGTGGCGTCCTACGCCCACAATTCCGACGTGTACCTGATCGCCTACCTGGCCTGCGCCCGGGCTGGGCTGGTCCATGTGCCGGTCAATCAGAACCTCACCGGCGAGGACCTGTCGTACATCCTCAGCCAGTCGGGCAGCACGCTCGTCCTCACCGACCCGGGCCTCGCCCCGCGCGTCCCCTCCGGCCACACCGTACGGCCGCTGCGCGACGCGCCGGACTCCCTCCTCGGCGAACTGGACACACCGCGTCCCTTCACCTCGGCGCGTGAACCCGGCGCCGACGACCTGGTCCAGCTGCTCTACACCTCCGGCACGACCGCCCGGCCCAAGGGCGCGATGATGACGCACGGAGCGCTCGTCCACGAGTACGTCAGCGCCGTCACCGCACTCGACCTGCGCCCCACCGACCGGCCGGTGCACTCGCTGCCCCTCTACCACTCCGCGCAGATGCACGTGTTCCTGCTGCCCTACCTCGCGGTCGGCGCCGAGAACACCATCCTCGACGCCCCGGACGCCGGCCGGATCTTCGACCTGGTCGAAGCGGGCCGGGCGGACAGCCTCTTCGCACCGCCGACCGTATGGATCGGGCTCGCCAACCACCCGGAGTTCCCCACCCGTGAGCTCCAGGGCCTGCGCAAGGCCTACTACGGCGCGTCGATCATGCCGGTGCCCGTCCTGGAGCGCCTGCGCGAGCGGCTGCCGGACCTGGCGTTCTACAACTGCTTCGGCCAGAGCGAGATCGGCCCCCTCGCCACGGTCCTCGGCCCCGACGAGCACGAAGGCCGGATGGACTCCTGCGGGCGGCCCGTGCTCTTCGTCGAGGCGAAGGTGATCGACGAGGACGGCACAGAAGTGCCGGACGGCACGGCGGGCGAAGTGGTCTACCGCTCCCCTCAGCTGTGCCAGGGCTACTGGGACAAGCCGGAGGAGAGCGCGGAGGCCTTCCGCGACGGCTGGTTCCACTCCGGCGATCTCGCCGTCCGCGACTCGGAGGGCTACTTCACCGTCGTCGACCGGGTGAAGGACGTCATCAACTCGGGAGGAGTGCTCGTCGCCTCCCGGCAGGTGGAGGATGCCCTCTACGCCCACCCCGCGGTGGCCGAGGCTGCCGTGGTGGGCCTGCCCGACGAGCGCTGGATCGAGGCCGTCACCGCGTTCGTGGTGCTCCGGGGCGAGGCTTCGGAGGCCGAACTCATCGAACACGCCCGCGGGGCACTTGCCCACTTCAAGGCCCCGAAGAGGGTCCTGTTCGTCGACGGACTCCCACGCAACGCCAGCGGCAAGATCCTCAAGCGCGAGCTGCGGGACCAGTTCTCCTGACCGTGCCCGGCGACGGCAGCGCGGGGGGCCTGTGCCTGCCTCCGGACCCCCGCTGTGAGACGCCCAGGAGGCGGGTGCCCCGCTCGGCGTCAGGCAGCGCGGGTGGCGGCTGCCCGGCCCGAGCCGCTCCGTCGAGGCGGACTCCCCAGGGGCTCCGCACTCCTTCGATCGGCTCCGCTCGTTCCACGTCGAGGCCGCGGTGAACGCTCCCGATTCCGTGGACGAGCGGTGCCTGAGGCCCGATCAGGTCGCGCTCCGGCCACGGCCCCGACGTTCCCCCGCGTCCGTATCCGGATCCGCCCCGCTCCTTCGGCCGGAGCCTGGGACCGACCCGTCGGCGGCCGCCGACGCGCGCTGCCTTAGCCCGTTCGCCGTCCTTGGAGTGACCCCTCCTCAGGTGTCACTCCCAATCACGTGACCTGCGTAAACGATCGCCGGGCCGCGCAGTCGCGCGCCTGGCCGGGTGACGTGGCGGGCAGCACCTCGTGTTGCAGAGGTGACGGCCTGTCGGTTGCCTCGGGAGCACAGCAGAGGTGCCGCGCAGACCGGCCGGACCCTGCTCCCGTTGGAGGATCCACATGCGCAACACACGCATCGGTGCGGGTATCTGTCTGGCCGTAGGCTCCCTCGCACTCGCGGCCCCGGCCGCCGGAGCGGCGGACGCCCCATCGGGCGACCAGACCATTCGGATCAGCCCCGCCAAGGCCTCGCCCGGCTCCCAGGTCACCGTGAGCACCAGGGACTGCGGCAAGGAGACCTACGGCAAGGGCACGTCGGAGGCGGCAGGTGCCTTCCACCTCTTCGCGGGCGACCGGGAAGGCGTGCTCGTCGGTGTGTTCGAGATTCCGAGGGGCACCGAGCCGGGCACCGACACGGTCACGGTGAAGTGCCCGCCGCGGGTCATGATCACGGACACCTACAAGATCGAGGACCGCGTCCCCTCCGGCGGGGTCGACGCCGGTTTCGGAGCCCCCACCGACCAGAACACGCAGCTCGCCCTCGGAAGCGTGCTGCTCGCCGGAGCCGTGGCCGGGGGAGTGGTCAGGTTGCGCCGCAGGACCGCCCGGGCCGGTTCCTGACCGCACGCACCACGCGTGACGCACCACGTATGACGCATGACGCATGACGCACGTCCCCGGGACCGGACGCCGTCCCCGTCCGGTCCCCGCGGACACCCACCCACCCGCTGCGAAGCTGAGGCACACGCGATGGATACCGGGCGAAGGACCAGCACCACGTCCCCCCAGTCGTTCCCGGCGGTCAAGCACCTCGTCTGGGCCCTCGTGGCGGGCACCGCCCTGGTGGCCGGCGGACTGCGTGACAGCACACCGCCACAGCCACCGGGCTCCGGAGCCGCCGCACCGCCCGCCGCCCCGCAACCGGCCACGGTCCCCCCGGCCGCCCCCGTGACTCTTCCACGGGCTCCCGCCTATCTGGCCTTTGACCACGCCGCCCCCGAGCCCCCCTCCTTCGTACGACGTCCCATCGCACCACCGGTGCTCCTGCCGGGGGCACACGTCCGCCCGGCGCCCCTGCTCCCGCTGCCGACCGGGCCCGAACCGGCAGGGCCGACCCCCGCGAGCCCCGTGTCGCCGACGCCGGGTGCCGGGCCGGTTCCCTCCCGCAGCGCCCCCTCCTCGCGTCCCGCCGTGCAGCCCCTCCCTCCCTCGACGCCGCTCCGGCTACGGATCCCGGCGGTGAAGGTGGACGCGCCCATGATGAAGCTCGGGCTCGACGCGGCGGGAGCCCTGGAACCCCCGCCCGACAACAACCCCGTGCTGACCGGCTGGTACGCCGGCGGAACCGTGCCGGGTGCCGTGGGCACCGCCATCACGGCGGGGCACGTGGACACCAGCTTGGGGCCCGGTGTCTTCCACAAGCTGGGTTCCGTGCGCGAGGGTGCCGTCATCGAGATCGTCCGGGCGGACCAGCGCACCGCGGTGTTCAGCGTCTACGCCGTGGAGGTCTACGACAAGAAGCACTTCCCCGACGAGAAGGTCTACGGCCCGTCGGCCCGGCCCGAACTGCGGGTGATCACCTGCGGCGGGCAGTACAGCGAGAAGGCCGGCTACGAGGACAACGTCGTGGTCTTCGCGGCTCTGACCGCGACGCGCTGATCGATCCAGGGACGCGGCCGCCTCAGACGGCCTCCCGCAGGTCGACGATCCGCCTGATCTTTCCGACCGACCGTTCCAGCGTCTCCGGATCGACGATCTCGACCCCGACGCTCACTCCGACCCCGTCCTTGACGGCCGCCGCGATCGACACGGCCGCCGCCTCGCGCTCGTCCGTCGTCGCGGCCGCCCGTGCCTCCGCCCGCACGGTCAGCGCGTCCATCCGCCCCTGACGGGTCAGCCGCAGCTGGAAGTGCGGCGCCACCCCCGGGGTCCGGAGCACGATCTCCTCGATCTGGGTGGGGAACAGGTTCACTCCGCGCAGAATCACCATGTCGTCACTGCGCCCGGTGACCTTCTCCATGCGCCGGAAGGCGCGCGCCGTGCCGGGCAGCAACCGCGTCAGGTCCCGGGTCCGGTAGCGGATGACCGGCATGGCCTCCTTGGTGAGAGAGGTGAAGACCAGCTCGCCCTCCTCCCCGTCCGGCAGGACCTCGCCGGTGAAAGGGTCGACGACCTCCGGATAGAAGTGGTCCTCCCAGATGTGCAGGCCGTCCTTGGTCTCGACGCACTCCTGCGCCACGCCCGGGCCCATCACCTCCGAGAGCCCGTATATGTCGACCGCGTCGATGGCGAACCGTTCCTCGATCTCACCGCGCATCTGCTCGGTCCACGGCTCGGCACCGAAGATGCCGACCTTCAGCGATGTCGAACGGGGATCGACCCCCTGGCGCTCGAACTCGTCCAGCAGGGTCAGCATGTAGGAGGGCGTGATCATGATGATCTCGGGACGGAAATCCTGGATCAGCTGCACCTGCCGCGCCGTCATCCCTCCGGACGCCGGGATGACGGTGCACCCGAGGCGCTCCGCCCCGTAGTGGGCGCCCAGCCCTCCGGTGAACAGGCCGTATCCGTAGGCCACGTGGGCCTTGTGTCCCGGGCGCCCGCCTGCCGCTCTGATCGAGCGGGCGACCACGTCCGCCCAGGTGTCCAGGTCGCCGTCGGTGTACCCGACCACCGTGGGCCGGCCGGTCGTGCCGCTGGAGGCGTGGATCCGCCGGACCCGGTCCTCGGGGACGGCGAACATCCCGAACGGGTAGTTGTCGCGCAGGTCGGCCTTGACGGTGAAAGGGAAGCGGGACAGATCCGCGAGCGTACGGCAGTCCTCGGGAAGCAGCCCCGCCTCGTCGAAGGACGCACGGTAGAAGCCGACGTTCTCGTAGGCGTGCCGCAGCGTGGCCCGGAGCCGTTCGAGCTGCAGAGCTTCGAGCTCGTCGCGTCCGAGCCGCTCGCCGGCGTCCAGCAGCGCGGTCATACGGATCGTCCCCTCGCCTAGCAGCGACCGACCATTCGGTCGCCTCCTGGAAGCAGTAATTCAGGAGGCGGGGGGTTCTGGCAAGGGGGGAGACGCCGCCTGTGGACAACTCCTGCTCCCATCCCCGGAGCGCTGAATCCGGGGTGGCCGTCGGGCCGCCGCCCGATGAGTCCGCACGGGTCCGTGCCTGTCCCGAAGCCCGGGACACCCGTTGGCGGGTTCGGTTCGCCGCGCGGGTCCACAGCCGCGAGGGATCGCCCGAGGGCCGGGTACTCGCGGTCCTCGGCCGGCCGCACCCGCGGTTCTCCGAACCCGGCTTCCGGCGATCGTCACGACTGCCGTCTCCCGGACCCCCGAACCCGCACTTCGGACCGGGCGGGAGGCCGCCGGCTCCTGGCCGGGGCCGCCGTCACCTGCTTCGCTGTGGGCGTACGCATCCCCGTCGAGCCGCCCGCCCTGTTTGGATGGAGTCATGCCGATCTTCAGCACGTATGACGGAACCGCCCTGGCCTACCATCTGGTGGGTGAGGGCGAACCGCTGATCTGCCTGCCCGGTGGCCCCATGCGGGCGGCCCGGTACTTCGGCGACCTCGGCGGTCTGTCCCGCGTACGGCAACTGGTCCTGCTCGACCTGCGCGGCACCGGGGACTCCGCCGTCCCGCAGGACCCGGAGACGTACCGCATCGACCGCCTCGTCGAGGACGTCGAGGCGCTCCGCGAGCACCTCGGTCTCGAACGCGTCGATCTGCTGGGCCACTCCGCCGCCGGTGAGCTCGCGGCGCTCTACGCGGCGAGCCACCCGCAACGGCTGCGCTCCCTCACCCTCGTCACACCGGCGACCGGCACCCTGGGCCTTCCCGCCACCGACCAGGACCGGCGCGACGCCGCGGCGCTGCGCTCCCACGAGCCCTGGTACACCGAGGCCAGGGCCGCGCTGGACGAGATCCAGGCCGGCCGCGCGACGCCCGAGGTCTGGGCCGGCATCCGGCCCTTCACCTACGGGCGCTGGGACGAGGCCGCCCAGGCCCACGCCGCCCAGTCCCCCGCGCAGCGGAACGCCTCCGCGGCGGCGCACTACTACCCCGAGAGGGCTCTGGACACCGAGACCACGGTCGCCGCGCTGCGGGAGCTGCAGGTGCCCGTACTCGTCCTCGCGGGGGAGTACGACGGCGGCCCGAGCCCCGACCGCGCGGCGGAGCTCGCCGCGCTCTTCCCCAGAGCCGAGTTCGTCGTCCAGCGGGGCGCGAGCCACTTTCCGTGGATGGACGACGCCGGCGCCTTCGTCCGCGCCGTCGCCGCCTTCCTCGACCCCGACGTGAAAAGCGTGCAGGCCGGCGGCATCCGCCTCGCGTACCGCACCTGGGGGGACCCCTCGGCCCCGCCCGTCGTCCTCGCCCACGGACGGAGCGGCAACAGCACGGACTGGACGGCGGTCGCCGAGCAGCTCGCTGCCCGCCACCGGGTGTACGCACTCGACTTCCGCGGCCACGGCCTGAGCGACTGGCCGGGCCGCTACTCCTTCGAGCTCTTCCGCGACGACCTGCACGCCTTCCTGGAAGCCCGCAACCTGTCCGGCGCCACGGTGATCGGGCACTCCATGGGAGGCGTGGCCGCGCTGCTGCTCGCCGAGCGGTACCCCGCACTGATCGGGACCCTGGTCATCGAGGACGCTCCGCCCCTGTTTCCCGCGGACCCGCCCCGGCCCCTGGCCGAGCGGCCGCCGGGAGACCTCGACTTCGACTGGCAGGTGGTCCCCTCCACCGACGCCCAACTGAACGCTCCGGACCCGGCCGCACGCGAGTGCCTGGGCGACATCACCGCTCCGGCACTCGTCGTCGGGGGCTCCCGCAGCCACATCGACCAGGAGCAACTGGCCTGGACGGCGCGCCGGATACCCGGAGGCCAGTTCGTCTCCGTCGACGCCGGCCACCTCGTGCACACCGACCGCCCGAAGGAATTCCTCGCCGCCCTCAGGGCGTTCGGCGTCGGATGAAGGGCGGGCCCCCGCGGGGGCCCGCCCGTCGCACCCGCGCCTCAGCCGCGGTGGAGAAGCGTCAGCATGACCTCGTACAGCGTCGCCTCCGGGTCCGCCGCCGCGCCCTCGGAACGCCACGCGACGAATCCGTCGGGCCGCACCAGCACGGCGCCCTCGGCCGACGTGCCGTGCGAAGAGGCCCAGTCGCCCCCGTTCTCGGGCTCCAGGTCGGCACCCGGGACCGAACCGATCCCGAACGCGTCCAAGGGGATCGACAGGCGCTTCGCCACGGCCTCCGCCGCCGTTCGCCATTCCGGATACCGGGCGTCGCTCAGCAGCACGAACGACCTCTCGTACAGGTCCAGCGTCGACACGCGCCCTCCGTCCCGGCCGAGCCACATGTGCGGTGCGCGGGTGCCCGGGTCGCCCGTCAGGCCCATGCCGTCCGGGACCACCGGAAGGCCGGGATCGACGTCCAGGACGGCGCCCCGCACATAGCGGTAGCCGAGCGCGACCGTGAGCATCCCGCCCTTGCGGCCACCGCCGGGGCCGGGTGAGCCGGCGAATCCCGGGTGGCTGTGCTCGCCCGAACGGGCCGACGCACGCGCGCTCGTGGCCCGTGCCACCGGCAGCCGCTCCGCCTCGTACGTCCCGAGGAGCCCGGGTCCCGCCACCTCGTCGAGCACGGCGGCCAGCTTCCACGCCAGGTTGTGCGCGTCCTGGATGCCGGTGTTGGAGCCGAACGCCCCGGTGGGAGACATCTCGTGGGCCGAGTCACCGGCCAGGAAGACCCTGCCGGAACCGTATCGCTCGGCCACCCGCTCCGCCGCGTGCCACGGAGCCTTGCCCGTGATCTCCACGTCCAGGTCAGGCGCCCCGACCGCCCTGCGGATGTGGTCCGCGCAGCGCTCGTCGGAGAAGTCCTCCAGCGTCTCGCCCCGGTCGGGCTGCCACGGGGCGTGGAACACCCACTGCTCCTCGTTGTCCACGGGCAGCAGCGCCCCGTCCGCCTCCGGGGCCGTCAGATAGCAGACGATGAAGCGCCGGTCACCCACCACCGAGGCGAGCCGCCGGGAGCGGAAGGTGATGCTCACGTTGTGGAAGAGGTCCCCAGGCCCCGTCTGGCCGATGCCCAGCCGCTCCCGGACCGGACTGCGCGGCCCGTCGGCCGCGACGAGATAGTCCGCGCGCACCGTGGTGTGCTGCCCGGTCTCCCGGTCCTTCACCACGGCGGTGACCCCGTCCGCGTCCTGGTCGAAGGTGAGCAGTTCGGTGGAGAACCGCAGCTCGCTGCCCTGCGCGCGGGCGTGGTCCACGAGCACGGGTTCCAGGTCGTTCTGGCTGCACAGGCACCAGCCGCTCGGGCTGAACCTGGCGAGCCCGCCACCAGGGTCGATCTCCTTGAACAGCCACTCCTGGTCGTCGCCGGTGAGCGACCCGGCCTGGAGGATGCCGTGGTTCTCCGCGAGCACGGACGCCGCGTCACGGATCAGCTGCTCGGCGCCCGCAGCCCGGAACACCTCCATCGTGCGGACGTTGTTGCCGCGCCCTCTCGGGTGGGTCGAGGTGCCGCTGTGCTTCTCCACCAGCAGGTGGCGGACGCCGAGCCGGCTCAGGAAGAGGGACGTGGACAGGCCCACAAGGGAGCCGCCCACGATGAGGACCGGTACGCGTAGGTCGACGTTCTCGTTCATCAGTTGCTCCAGCTCGGACGCATGACGGATGCAGTGTCCATGCCCTGGCGGGAGGCCTTCGGCCGGGCTTCGGACGGCGCCTCACCTGAACGGTTCATAAATCTCGCGCCGCCCGTACCAGCGTTCCACGATCAGTCGCGGGAGCGATGCCCGTGATGCGGGGGCGGACGTCACCTGCCGCGGACAGAGACCTGTGCCGCTTCCACCGAAACCGACGGATGACGAGGGGCCACGGGATGTGGCCGCCGCACCGTCTCGAAGGAGAGCGAACGATGACAACCCTCTCGGAACGGATATCTCAGTCCGCCTTCGACGGTTCGAGGCTCCGGGTCATACTGCTGCTGGACCTGCACGACGGCGCCCAGAACCAGTTCCTCGAGGCGTACGAGCACATGCGCAACCAGGTGGCCTCGATCCCCGGGCACATCAGCGACCAGCTGTGCCAGTCCATCGAGAACCCCTCGCAGTGGCTCATCACCAGTGAGTGGGAGAGCGCACCGCCCTTCCTCGCCTGGGTGAACAGCGAGGAGCACGTCGCCACGGTACAGCCGCTGCACAGCTGCGTACGCGACACGCGCTCCCTTCGCTTCAGCGTCCTGCGGGAGACCGGGGTCGCGTTCGAGGGGACGCCCGAGCCCGCCAAGCGCAATCTCCAGTCCGCCCCGCGGCTGGGCGACGGCGTCGTCCGCCACGCGCTCACCTTCACGGTGAAGCCGGGCACGGAGGAGATGGTCGCGAAGATCCTCTCCGACTACGACTCCCCGCAGGCCCGCGTCGACGAGAACACGCGGCTGCGCCGCACCTCGCTCTTCATGCACGGGAACCGTGTCGTGCGAGCCGTCGAGGTCGAGGGCGACCTCATGGCGGCCCTGCGCCACGTCTCCCGGCAGCCGGAGGTCCGGTCCGTCGAGGAGGCCATCAACCCGTACCTGGAGCAGGATCGCGACCTCAGCGACCCCGACTCCGCGCGGATGTTCTTCACCCGGGCGGCTCTTCCGACCGTCCACCACGTGACGGCGGGGCGTCACGCCGTCGGCGACGTCCAGCGGCACTCGCTCTTCTACCAGGCCAAGGAAGGCTGCGGCATGGCCCTGGCCCGGCTGCTCGCCGGCCAGGACGAGGAAGCGGCGGAGGACGTGTCCAGTCCGATCGAGAGCAGCACGATCTTCCAGCGCGACGACATCGTGGTCCGGCTCCTCGAAGTGAGCGGCCCGCTCGACGCGAAGCCCGCGCACGCGCTCGGCATCGGCGGCCACCGCAAGGCGGCCATGCTCGGTCGACTGCTCGACGGCGGTGCGAACGGCCTGCCGACGACCGACGAGGAGGCCGCGCGCTTCCTGGCGCAGGCCGAGATGGAACTGATCACCGACCGTCGGGCCACCGAGACCTGACCGTGTCAACGGCAGCACGGCAACCCCGTGCTGCCGTCCCACCGCACAACGTGCCTGGAGGAGAACAGCCATGACCACCCACCGGCCTCGCATCGTGGACCTCAGCGAGACTCAGCCCAACCGCAGGCGCGGGGGCGACCTGCGCGCCCTGCTCACGCCCACAGCGGTGGGCGCCACCAGCGGCTTCATGGGCCTGGCCATCGTCGCCCCCGGCGACCGCATCGGCGAGCACTACCACCCGTACTCCGAGGAGTTCGTGTACGTCGTGGACGGGCTCCTCGAGGTGGACCTGGACGGCGAGTCGCACCCGATGCGGCCCGACCAGGGCCTGCTGATCCCGCCGCACGTCCGCCACCGCTTCCGCAACGTGGGAGACGTCGAAGCGCGCATGGTCTTCCACCTCGGCCCGCTCGCCCCGCGCCCCGAACTCGGTCATGTGGACACCGAGGTCACGGAGTCGGCGGACGCCAGTGACGGCTACGCGCCGCCAGAACGAACGGGGGCGGCCTCATGACCCGGCGCGTGGCCGTCACCGGGGTCGGCGTCGTCGCCCCCGGTGGCATCGGAGCCCCGGCGTTCTGGGATCTGCTTGCCAACGGCCGTACCGCGACCCGCGGCATCACGCTGTTCGACCCGGCCGAGTTCCGTTCGCGGATCGCCGCCGAGTGCGACTTCGATCCCGTCGCCCACGGCCTGGACACGGAGCTGATCGCCCGCTCGGACCGGTACATCCAGTTCGCGCTGGTGGCTGCCAGGGAGGCGCTGGGTGACGCCGGCCTCGACCTCGAGAAGGAGGACCCCTGGCGCATCGGGGTCTCCCTCGGGACCGCGGTCGGCGGCACCACCCGCCTCGAACACGACTACGTCGCCGTCAGCGGCAGCGGTGCGCGCTGGGACGTCGACCACCGGCCGGCGGGCGCTCACCTCGAGCGGGCGTTCGCACCGAGCACCCTCGCCTCCGCGGTCGCGGAGGAGGTCGGCGCGCACGGGCCGGTGCAGACCGTCTCGACGGGCTGCACCTCCGGCCTGGACGCGATCGGGTACGCCTTCCACTCCGTCGAGGAGGGCAGGGTCGACGTCTGCATCGCAGGGGCGTCCGACACACCGATCACCCCCATCACCGTGGCCTGCTTCGACGCGATCAAGGCCACTTCGGCGAACAACGACGACCCGGAGCACGCCTCCAGGCCGTTCGACGCCCGCCGGGACGGGTTCGTGATGGGTGAGGGCGGAGCCGTCCTCGTGCTGGAGGACCTCGAGCACGCCCGTGCCCGGGGCGCGACCGTCTACTGCGAGATATCGGGGTACGCCACCTTCGGCAACGCGTACCACATGACCGGGCTGACCACCGAGGGCCTGGAGATGGCCGAGGCCATCAACACCGCCCTCGCGCACGCCCGGCTCGACGGTTCGCAGGTCGACTACGTCAACGCGCACGGCTCGGGCACCAAACAGAACGACCGGCACGAGACGGCGGCGGTGAAGAAGGCCCTGGGCTCGCACGCGTACAAGGTGCCGATGAGCTCGATCAAGTCGATGGTCGGCCACTCCCTCGGCGCCATCGGAGCGATCGAGATCGCCGCGTGCGTGCTGGCCCTCAAGCACCAGACGGTGCCGCCGACGGCCAACTACGAGACCGCGGACCCCGAGTGCGATCTCGACTACGTACCCCGCACCGCGCGGCCCCTCAAGCTGCGCAGCGTGCTCTCGGTCGGCAGCGGCTTCGGCGGCTTCCAGTCCGCCGTCGCCATGACCCGATCAGGCGGGAGGACCCCATGAACAGCCCGGCAACTCCGGACCACCGCCGCTCCGTCATCACGGGGATCGGCGTCGTCGCCCCCAACGGGACGGGCGCCGGTGCGTTCTGGAAGCAGACCCAGGAAGGCGTCAGCGTTCTCGACCTGGTGTCCCGCGAAGGCTGCGAGAACCTCCCGCTGCGCGTCGCCGGTGAGGTCAGGGACTTCGACCCGGTGGCTTTCATCGAGGAGCGGTTCCTCGTCCAGACGGACCGGTTCACGCACTACGCCATGGCCGCCGCCGACCTCGCCCTGGACGACGCACGGCTCGGGCGCGCGGATTACGAGGGCGCGCCGTTCAAGGTGGGCGTCGTCACCGCCGCCGGGTCGGGCGGCGGTGAGTTCGGCCAGCGCGAGCTGCAACGGCTGTGGGGAGAGGGTTCCCGCTTCGTCGGCCCGTACCAGTCCATCGCGTGGTTCTACGCGGCCAGCACCGGCCAGATCTCGATCCGGGGCGGCTTCAAGGGACCGTGTGCCGTGGTGGCCAGTGACGAGGCCGGCGGCCTCGACGCGCTCATGCACGCCGCACGCTCCATCCGGCGGGGCACGGACGCCGTGGTCGTCGGCGCGGCCGAGGCGCCCCTCGCGCCGTACTCGGTCGTCTGCCAGCTCGGCTACGACGACCTCAGCCTCTGCGAGGACCCCACCCGCGCCTACCGGCCGTTCACCGCGGACGCCTGCGGCTTCGTGCCGGCCGAGGGCGGAGCGATGCTGGTCGTCGAGGAGGAGACGGCGGCCCGCGAGCGCGGCGCCAGGGTCCGGGCCGAGCTGGCCGGCCACGCCGCCACCTTCACCGGCGCGGCTCGGTGGGACGACTCCCGCGCCGGGCTGGCCCGGGCGATCGAAGGGGCGCTCCGTGAAGCGGACTGCGCGCCGGAGGAGATCGACGTCGTCTTCGCGGACGCGCTCGGCGTGCCCGCGGCGGACCGTGCCGAAGCCCTGGCCATCGCCGATGCCCTGGGCCCGCACGGACGGCGCGTCCCGGTGACCGCGCCCAAGACGGGGACCGGCCGTGCCTACTGCGGCGCACCCGTCCTCGACACCTCGGCCGCGGTGCTCGCCATGGAACACGGCCTGATCCCGCCCACGCCCAACGTCTTCGAGGTGTGCCACGACCTGGACGTCGTCACCGGACGCGCACGACCCGCGGAACTGAGGACGGCGCTCGTGCTGAGCCGAGGACTCATGGGTTCGAACGCGGCGCTGGTGCTGCGGTACCCGACCGACCCCTCCGTCTGAGAAGGAGCAGTTGCTCATGGACGCTCAACTGACGTACGAAGAGCTGGCCGCGCTCATGAAGAGCGGCGCCGGCCTGACGGTCGACCCGTCGGAGATGGCCGGCCGTCCCGGCTCGGCCTTCGACGAGTACGGCCTGGACTCGCTCGGCCTGCTCGGCATCGTCGCCGCGCTGGAGAACCGGTACGGACGCCCGCTGCCGGCCGACGCCGACCGGTGCAAGACGCCCGGCGAGTTCCTCGACCTCGTGAACAACACCCCAGTGACAGGAGTCTGACGTGTCCGGACACACCGAGAACGAGATCACCATCGCCGCCCCCCTGGACCTCGTCTGGGACATGACGAACGATCTCGAGAACTGGCCGCAGCTGTTCAGCGAGTACGCGGCCGTCGAGGTCATGAAGCGCGAGGGCCAGAAGACGACCTTCCGCCTCACCATGCACCCCGACGACAACGGCAAGGTCTGGAGCTGGGTCTCCGAGCGCACCACGGACCGCCAGGGACGCACCGTCCGGGCCCGCCGGGTCGAGCCCGGACCGTTCCAGCACATGGACATCCGGTGGGAGTACTCGGAGGTCCCGGGCGGCACGCGCATGCACTGGCGCCAGGACTTCGCGATGCGCCCCGACGCACCGGTCGACGACGCGTGGATGACCGACAACATCAACCGCAACTCGCGCGTCCAGCTGGAGCTCATCCGCGACAAGATCGAGCAGCGTGACCGCGAGCGGCGCACCGCCTCGGTCACCGCCAACTGATGTCCCGAAAGGCAGCCGGATGCACCACGCACTGATCGTCGCCCGGATGGCGCCCGAGTCCGCCCCGGACATCGCGGAGCTGTTCGCGGCGTCCGACAACACCGACCTTCCCCACCTCGTCGGCGTGAACAGGCGCACCCTGTTCCAGTTCGGTGACGTGTACCTGCACCTGATCGAGTCCGACCGCCCCCCGGGCCCGGAGATCGCCAAGGTGACGGAACACCCGGAGTTCAAGGCCATCAGCGACAGGCTGACCGCCTTCGTGAGCCCCTACGACCCGCAGACCTGGCGCGGTCCGAAGGACGCGATGGCCCAGCAGTTCTACCGGTGGCAGAGCGACGGCTCCGCCTGACACACCGACGATCGCCCCGGGTCCGGCACCTGAGTGCCGGACCCGGGGCGATCTCTGTGCGCCCTCCCACCCGTGGGGGTTACGGCACGACGCACTCGAACGCGTGCAGGTAGGCGTTGACCGGGTGGATCTCGCCCACCCGCAGACCCGCGTCGGACATCCGCCCGACCAGGCTCTCCCGGGTGTGCTTCGCACCCCCGACGTTGAGCAGGAGCAGCAGGTCCATGGCGGTCGTGAACCTCATCGACGGGGTGTCGTCCACCAGGTTCTCGATGATCACCACGCGGGCTCCGGAACGGGCGGCCGCCACCACGTTGCGCAGGGTCCTGCGGGTGCTCTCGTCGTCCCACTCGAGGATGTTCTTGATGATGTACAGATCGGCTTCGACGGGGATGTCCTCACGGCAGTCCCCGGGCACGATCCGTACCCGGTCCGCGAGCCGGCCGCCCTCGCGGAGCCGGGCGTCCGCACGTGCCACGACTCCCGGCAGGTCCAGGAGGGTGCCGTGGACCGAGGGGTGCTTCTCCAGCAGGCTCGCGAGGACGTGCCCCTGACCGCCGCCGATGTCGACGACCGAGGCCACCCCGGTGAGGTCCAGCAGATCCGCGACGTCCTGCGCGGACTGCACGCTGGAGGTGGTCATCGCCCGGTTGAACACCTGCGCGGACTCGCCCGCGTCCTGGTGGAGGTATTCGAAGAAGCCCTTGCCGAAGGTCTCGGGGAAGACGCTCGTGCCGGAGCGCACCGCGTCGTCGAGGCGCGGCCAGACCTCCCAGGTCCAGGGCTCCGTGCACCACAGGGCGATGTAGCGGAGGCTGTTCGGGTCGTCCTCCCGCAGCAGCCGGGACATCTCGGAGTGGACGAACTTCCCGTCCTGCGTCTCGCTGAAGATCCCGTAGCAGCACAGCGCGCGCAGCAGCCGCTGCAGGGGTACGGGCTCGGCGTCCACGACAGGAGCGAGCTCGGCGGCCGACGCCGGCGTCTCGCCCAGCGCGTCTGCGACGCCCAGCCTGGCCGCCGCGCGCACGGCCGCGGCGCAGGCCGCCCCGAACGCGAGCTCCCGCAGCCGCATGGACGGCGGCGGGGCCTGGCCGACGGACACGTGGGGGGCTGTGAGGGGTGTGGCGGCAGCGGAAGTGGTCTCGGGGGTGGGACTCACGGTGGTCATACCGACTCGTTTCTCCTTGTGCGGCGGTGGGCCGTCATCCGGCACACATGCCGGCCGGAACGGACGTCCCGCACGTGTTGCTCTCGAAGGTGTTGCCCTTGCCGGCGGTGTCGCGGTTGGCGAGATCGGCCGGCTTGTTGCCGCGGACGAGGTTGTCGCTGACCGTGTTGTCCGTGTTCAGTGCGCCCACGAAGCTCTTGAACAGCAGAATGCCGCCGGAGAGCGGGGTGGAGCCGACGTTGTCCCGGATCACGTTGGAACGCACGATCGTGCTCTCACTGCCGGTGAGGACGATGCCGGATCCCTGGATCGCGGACAGCCGCGGGGTCGCGGGACAGAACTTGTTGTTCTTCAGGATCCGGTTGCCGCTGATCGTCATCGCGCCGGCGGCGGGCTTCGACTCGTCGCCCACCACGAACACCCCGCTGCAGTTGCCGGTGAGGGTGTTGCCGTCGATCACGAGGTTCCTGACCCGGCGGGCGGTCACCCCGATGCGGTTGCCGCTCACCGAGTTCTCCACGACGAGGGTGCCGCCGGTGTCCGTCGCCCCGCCCTCCTCACTGACCGAGTTGGCGACGAAGATCCCCGCGTCGCCGTTGGCGGTGGCGGTGTTGCGCCGGAAGTCGCCGCGGGTCGAGCGCTCCTGGGCGATCCCCCACGTGCCGTTCTTCGAGGCGTGCACCCTGCGGACGGAGAGCCCGTCGGTCCAGGACGCCCAGATGCCGCTCTTGCTGAAGCCGGAGACGGTCAGCGCGCGGATCCTGACGTCGTCGACGGTCCTGCCCTTCGCGCCGATGACGCAGATGCCGTTCCCGCCGGCCGCGCAGGCGTTGGCCGCCCTCGGGCCCTTGGCGGCCTCGGCGCCCTTGGTCTTGGCGGGCTTGGTGGTCTTGGCAGGTTTGGCCGCGGCCGGTCTGATCACCGTGCGCTCGCCGGTCCCACGCAAGGTGAGACCCGGCTTCGTGATCAGGACGCTCTCACGGTAGGTCCCGGCCATGACGACGACCGTGTCGCCCGGGTGCGCGGCGTTCACCGCGGCCTGGATCGATTCGCCCGGGTGCACGACGTGATCACGGTGTCCGGACGCGGCGGTGGGCGCGGCAGCGAGACCGAGCGTGGTGGCCGTGACGACGGTGATGCCCGCCAGGCATTTCATCTGTCTTGTTCTCATGAGCCGAAGCTATGGGCGATCAACCCCCGGTGCCACGCAAGGTGAGCGTATGGATACAAGGCGTGCCTGAATGGCTTACTCGGCCGCTGCGCCCGTCACTCAGCGCGTCCGGGGAACGCCCCCGAAAGCCGGCGGACCGGGCTTGGCCGCCGGGGGCGAACGTTCCGCCGGGGGCCGAGGCGCCCGAGCGGCGGATTGCGGCATTCCCGCCCACACCGCCGCGACCGCGGGTGCCGACCGCCTGTGCGCGCGGGTGCCGGCCGCCGTAGCGTGACCCTCATGACAGGTGAGCGGGATCTTCGAACACTGCTGCGGAGCATGCGTCCGGAGCTGCACCCCGGCCGCTACGTCTACGCGACCCTGCCCGGCGGCGAGGTGCCCACCGGGGTCACCCCGGTGGCCACCGTCGCCGAGCGGGAGGGGCTGACCCTCGTCGTCTCCGAAGCGCAGGCAGTGGAGGCAGGGCTCGCGCACCACTTCACCGCCGGCTGGATCACGCTCCGTGTCCACTCCGCGCTGGACGCCGTCGGGCTGACAGCGGCTGTCGCCCTGGCCCTCACCGACGCGGGGATCAGCTGCAACGTCGTCGCCGGATTCCACCACGACCACCTGTTCGTCCCGTGGGAGCGGGCCGCCGACGCGGTACGGGTCCTCGAAGCGCTGGCCGCCGAGTCCGGCTAGGGTCCTTCGTCTGGATCAGGCCGGACCGGGGTGCGGTGGCGGGGATGCGAGGCCGGCGTGATCCGAACGAGAGGCCCCAGGAGTGCCCGGCTCCGCAACGTGAGCCGGGACACGTAACATGGCCCCATGTCCTTCCTCCGCCGCCGTAGCGCCGCCACACCCGCGGGCCCGGACTTCGACGTCCTGGCCATGGATCCGGGGGACTGGCCCGGCAACCTCGGCGCCGGTCTGCTGCCCGCCCCCGACGGGAGCTGTCAGGGCGTCTTCCTGCGCTACGACCTGTTCGGCGGCCGCGGCCCAGCGATGATCATCGGCAATCTGCCGGAGGGTTCACCGGCCCGCGAGACCGAGGAGGGCCAGGTTCCCTTCGAGGTCGCCCAGCTGCTCCTCGCGCTCGAGAACGACGAGCCGGTCGAGGTGACCGGTTCCGAGGACGTGCCCGTCATGCAGGGCGACAGCCTGCTGATCGTGCGCCGCATCAAGCTCTCCGAGAGCCGGATCTCCTGTGTCCAGTTCGACCGGAGCGACGGCGTCCTCGTCACCATCGCCAGCTGGGACCGGCCGATCACCGATGACCTGTACGCCCTGCTGAAGCCACTTCCCGCGGAGCTGTTCCAGCAGGGCTGAAACGTCCCTGCGCGGTCAGCAACTGTGTCACCCGCGCTGCCGACGTCCCGAACCCCGTGGGGCCGCTGATGTGCCACGGGGTTCCGGTACCCCGGCGCAGATCCTGCTCGCGGTAGCGCCTGCAGTCCCGGTGCCAGATCAGGATGCCCGCCATCCAGTGCTGGAGCTCCAGCACATACCCGGCGAGGACGTCCCTCGCCTCCGCGTCCAGACCGAAGTCGTCGTACAGAACCGGCAGTTCCTGCTCGGCTACATGCTGGAACTGGCGCATCCGCGAATTCATCAGGTCGTCCACGATCGCCACCCCCGTCGGATAGTCCACCCCGAAGAAGTTCTGCACGACCAGGACGCCGTTGTGCACCTCGCCCTCGTACTCGATCTCCTTCTGGTACGAGAACAGGTCGTTCAGCAGGCAGGCGTAGTCCGCCGCCGCGTTCTCCAGCGAGCGCATGGGGCCGCTGCGGTAGACCGCGTCCGGCACCTTCCTGCCGTGACCCAGCCGGCACAGGCTCATCGTCAGGTCCGAACCGAACGTGGCCCGGCGCATCTCCATGTAGTCCACCGGGTCGGGAATCCGGTTCTGGGCCTGGTTCGCCAGCTCCCACAGCCAGCTCGCCGTCATCGACTCCACCGCCTCCCGGAACGTACGGCGCGCGGCCTCGTCCATCGGCCCCGCAGTCCGGCGCCAGAGGTCGGCCAGACCCCGCTCCAGGGCGTTGACGGGATCGGGTACGGACGATCCGTCCAGCGGCATGAACAGCGACAGCCGCTCGTTCGCCTGCCTGGCCCCGGCCAGGTCCCGGGTCCGGCCGTGCACCACCGGGAACCAGTCGTCGCCGTACGTGCCCCAGGTCAGCCACCCCGAGGACAGGTCGAGCTCGTCCGCGGTGGCGTCAGGGTGCAGTCCCGCCGCGCAGAGCGGCAGATCGGTGGCGAGGAGCCGCTCCTCGTCCCAGATGTGCGAACCCGGCACACCCGGCTGCGCCTCCAGCAGCCCCATCCGGCGCGACCAGTCCACGATCCTCAGCCGGGCGCCGTCCAGATACGGACTCAGCGTCGTACTGAACGGCATGTCGAAGTCGGGCAGCAGCGAAGGGCCGACGCGCCGGTACGGGACATGGGTGTGGCTGCGCTGCCGGAACGACTCGGAGCGCGGAGTGAGCCGGATCGACGCGGCGGCCATGCCGAAGCCGGGCACGCTCTCGCCCGCGCCGCCGCCGTTCATGTAACGACTGGAGCGCATGTGCCACTCGTGGCCGCCTGACTGCCAGTCCTGAAGCCCCTTGACGTACGCCAGGACCGCGACCGTCTCGTCGGGGGTCAGCCCCTTCTCCGCACACAGCGGCCCGAGTTCGGTGAGGACGGTGTTCTCGAACTGCTGCAGGCGCGAAGTCAGCAGATCGTTCACCGCCTCGGCCGCCTCCTGGGTCGAGCAGTGCAGGAACCTCTCCAGGACCAGCACACCGTTGCTGTTCTCACCCTCGTCCTCGACCTCGCGCTGGTACGAGAACAGGTCGTTGCGCAGATGCACGCCGTCGGAGAAGGCGTCCCGCAGCACCCGCAGCGCGCGCGAATCCGCCACCGCCTCGGGAACCTCCGCGTTCGCCGCGTACTCCACCAGGCCCGCGGACCAGGGCGCTCCGCCCACCTTGCGGCGCATCTCGATGTACTCGACGGGATTGGCGATGCGCCCCTCGTTGATGTTCGCGAGCTCCCACAGGGATTCGTTCAGCAGATTCTCGGTCGCCTCGGCGAACCGGGCCCGCCAGGCGTCGGACATGGACGGCACGGTCCTCGCCCAGAGATCGGCCAGCCCCGCCTCCACCGGATTCGTCGGCTCCGGGATCACCGCGCCCCGGTCCATCGGCATGAAGGCGGGCAGCCGGTCGAGGTAACTCTTCCCGCCGTCACGGTCCGGAGTGCGTTTGAACAGCTCCAGGAAATGGTCGTCGAAGAAGAAGACCCACACATACCAGTCGGTGACCAGGGACAGCGCCTCGGCCGAGCAGTCGGGATGGGTGTACGCGCAGAGCAGCGCGTAGTCGTGGGACTCGAGGTCCTCCGCCTCCCAGATACCGGAGCCCTCCACCATCCCCATCCCGCGCGCCCACTCCCGGGTATGGCTCCGGGCCGCCTCCAGATGAGGGTTGAGACGCGCCGGGTACGGCACGTAGAAGTCCGGCAGTGAGAAGGGCTGTGCCATGTGCGTCCGGCCTTTCCGAGAACTCCGGGCGGTCCACGCGGACCGGTCCTGTCGGCGTCAGAGCTACCCTTCGGCCATCCGGGGCACGCACAGCTCGGAATAGTCACACAAGCTCAGGTGTACGTGCACACTGCACTCTTGACTCGCCGACACCTCCCGCCACAGAGTGTGCGCCGACCGATTCAATGCGGGGAGGCGCCCCCGGGCGCATCTGCCACCCCGGCCCAAGAAGGGTTGTCATGACGTCGAAGAAGAGGATCAGACTCGCGCTCGCACTGACCACGACGGGGGTGCTGAGCGTGGCGCTCCTCTCGCCGGCGGCCGCCGGTGCGGACACCGTACGACCGGAATGCCCGCGCGGCCTGTCCTGCGACTGGGTCCCCGCGGCCTACCAGCAGACCGGCGACCCGGCGGACAAGGACACCTACGGAAACTACGACACGGCGAACCGGCCCGAGAGCAACGCCGTCAGGTTCATCGTCCTCCACGACACCGAGGTCGACTACGACACCACACTGAAGATCTTCCAGAACCCCGCCAACCAGACCTCCGCCCACTACGTGGTGCGCTCGTCGGACGGCCACGTCACGCAGATGGTGAAGAACAAGGACGTCGCCTGGCAGGCCGGCAACTGGTACCTCAACACCCACTCCATCGGCATCGAGCAGGAGGGCGTCGCGGCCGAGGGCGCCCAGTGGTACACCCCCGAGATGTACCGCTCGACCGCCAGACTCGTGCGGCACCTGGCAGCGAAGTACGACATCCCGCTCGACCGGCAGCACATCCTCGGCCACGACGGAGTGCCGCCCACCAGCGCGGCCGGGACACAGAACATGCACTGGGACCCCGGCCCCTACTGGGACTGGAACCGCTTCATGGCGCTGCTCGGCCGGCCGACCGTGCCCAGCGCTCCCAGGAGCAGTGAACTGGTCACCGTCAGCGCGGACTTCACCAAGAACAAGCAGGAGTTCCGCGACTGCGAGAAGAGCGTCGACCTGCCCCGGCAGGGCAGCAGCGCGGTCCCGCTGCACACCGGACCGTCCGAAGACACGCCGCTCTTCTCCGACCCGGGCCTGCATCCGGACGGCTCACCGGGGACCAACTGCGCCGCGGACTGGGGCAGCAAGATCAGTGCGAGCCAGCAGGCCGTCGTCGCCGACAGGGCACCGGGCTGGACGGCGATCTGGTGGTACGGGCAGAAGGCGTGGTTCCGGACCCCCGCAGGGACCCGGGTCATCACTCCCACCTCCGGCCGGATCGTGCGCCCGAAGGCCGGCAAGGCCGAGGTGCCGGTGTACGGCGTCGCCTACCCGGAGAAGGAGGAGTACCCCTCGGACTTCGTCAAGCCGACCGTGGGCAGCCCGCTCGTCTACACCATCAAGGCGGGGCAGGCCTTTCCCGGCGGAGGCGAGGCACCCACCGGCTACTACTACGCGCCGACGATCGACGCGTCGAAGCCGTACGACCACACGTACTTCAGGGGATCCCAGGAGTACGTGACGGTCCAGATCGGCCATCGGATCGGCTTCGTGAAGGCGTCCGACGTCGATGTGGTGCGGGCCGGCTCCTGAGCCGAGACCGTGAACGCGCGCTGCGGGACCCATGTGTCGGCACCGGCCCCGCAGCGCGTTCCCCCGTCGGTCAGGCCGGTCGGCCCGGCGTGGTCAGCGTGTGCCCACCGCGGCGCGGACGGCCCGCCGGGCCATCGCGCAGTCGTCGTGCAGCCTGCGCAGCAGCAGACGCTGCTCCTCGCCCGAGGAGAGCACGCCCTGCCGCGCCTGGCCGCCCCCGGCGGGGGCACCTTCACGCATGGCGCGCTGCACGGCCGTCTCGTACGTACGGATCTCCCGGGTCAGCACGATCATGAGGTTGACCAGGAAGGCATCACGGGCAGCGGCTCCCGCCGCCTGCGCGAGCTGGCTGATCTGGCGCCGCGACGCAGGTGCGTCACCGAGCACGGCCCACAGTGTCGCCAGGTCGTATCCCGGCAGGTACCAGCCGGCGTGCTCCCAGTCGACCAGCACAGGGCCGGTGGGCGGCAGCAGGATGTTCGAGAGGAGGGCGTCTCCGTGGCAGAACTGGCCCATGCCCTGCCGGCCGCCCGCATGTGCCAGACCGTGCAGCAGCTTCTGCAGATCACCCAGGTCACGATCGGTGAACAGGCCCAACTCGTGATAGCGGGCGATGCGTGCGGCGTAGTCCAGGGGCGCGTCGAAGAGACCGGCCGGCGGCCGCCAGGCGTTGACCCGGCTGACCGCTCCGAGAACGGCCCGCAGATCCGCGCGGGGCGGGGCCTCCGCCGGATGCCTCGTCAGCGCCGCGACTCGGCCGGGCATCCGCTCGATCACCAGGGTGCAGTTCTCCGGGTCGGCGGCGATGAGCCGCGGGACCCGGACCGGCGGGCGGTGCCTGACGAAGGCGCGGTATGCAGCTATTTCGTGCCGGAACCGCTCCGTCCACGCGGGGGAGTGGTCGAGTAAGCACTTGGCCACCGCGGTCACCCGGCCGGTGGTCCCCACGATGAGCACCGAGCGGCCGCTGCGGCGCAGCACCTGGACGGGGTTGAACTCCGGGCAGATGCGGTGCACGGAGGCGATGGCCATCCGGAGCTGCGCTCCCTGGGCGCCGGACAGGTCGAGCCGTCCGCTGAGGGGTTGGGAGCCCGGCCCCGCCGCCCGCCGGGTCCGGCCCGTCGCGGACGCAGGAGACGCGGCGCGGGGGGCGAGATACGGCCCGCCGCCCGCCCCCGAAGGACGAAGCGGCCGGGGCGGGGCGGACACGGAGGACGATGCTGTGTACATGGGCGAGACAGATCCCTTCGTGCGCCGACAAGTTGCGTGCGCCGCCCCGGCCGGCGGCCGGTCGGCACCCTGGGGAGTACCTAGGGCTGCCGGGCGGGGTGGCGCATTCCTACCTGACACCGGACTGCGGGTGGCACAACATCTAGCGACCCCTGGCGAACCCTGGCGAATATTCGCCGGGCATCCGCCAGGGGGCTAGGGTCAAGTCAGCCGAGAACCTGGGGGCTTGACGTGACCGGAGAACCCAACACCCGCCTTTCCGACCTGTTCGGCCTCGCCGGCTGGTCCAAGGGTGAACTCGCGAGAATGGTGAACAGACAGGCGGCGGCCATGGGCCACCTCCAACTGGCCACCGACACCTCGCGGGTGAGGCGCTGGATCGACATGGGGGAGTCCCCCCGCGATCCCGTTCCCGAAGTGCTGGCAGCTCTGTTCACCGAGCGGCTCGGCCGTGTCGTGACCATCGAGGACCTCGGGTTCGGCCGGCGCGGGCGTGTGGGGAAGCGGCGAAAAGCCGGGACGGAAGAGAGTCCCGACGGAATGCCGTGGGCGCCCGAACGGACGGCAGCGGTCCTCACCGAATTCACGGGAATGGACCTCATGCTCAACCGACGCGGCTTGGTGGGTGCGGGCGCGGCGCTCGCCGCCGGCTCAGCCCTCACCGGCGCCATGCACGACTGGCTTCACTCCGAGCCCGCTCCGGCGGCCCGGGCCTCGCGCCTCAACGACCCCATGTACGCCGACAACGCCGGCTTCGACCTGTACGAGGCCGCCCCCATCGGTTCCGAGGAGATCGAGGCGCTCGAGCGCTCGGTCGAGGTGTTCCGGGCCTGGGACGCCTCCAGAGGCGGCGGACTCCAGCGCAAGGCCGTCGTGGGCCAGCTCAACGAAGTGGGCGGCATGCTCGCCTACCACCACCCCGAGCACCTGCAGCGCCGCCTCTGGGGCGTCGCGGCGAACCTCGCGGTTCTCGCCGGGTGGATGTCCCACGACGTCGGCCTCGAGCCCACCGCCCAGAAGTACTTCGTCATCGCGGCGCACGCGGCGCGCGAGGGCGGCGACCGTCCACGTGCGGGTGAGGCGCTCTCCAGGGCTGCCCGCCAGATGGTCCACCTGGGCCGGCCGGACGACGCCCTGGACCTGATGAAGCTCGCCAAGTCCGGGTCGGGGGAGGAGACCCTGCCGCGTACGCGGGCGATGCTGCACACGATCGAGGCCTGGGCGCAGGCGTCGATGGGCCGCGGGCAGGCGATGCGGCGCACCCTCGGCGAGGCCGAGGAGCTCTTCGTCTCGGACAAGGGCGATGTGCCGTCGCCGAGCTGGATGCAGCTGTTCGACGAGGCGGACATGCACGGGATGCAGGCGCTGGCCTTCCGTACGCTGGCCGAACACGACCCGTCCGCGGCCCCGACCGCTCAGCGACATGCCAAGCAGGCTCTCGACCTGCGGATAAACGGCCGCCAGCGATCCAAGATCTTCGACTACATCTCGCTCGCCTCGGCGTGCTTCATCGCCGACGATCCGGAGCAGGCCGACCGGTACGCACGTCTCGCCCTGGTGTCGATGGGGGAGACCTCCTCGCACCGCACGTGGGACCGGCTGCGGGAGATGTACCGGCTCACCGGACAGTTCGCCGGCTACGCCAAGATCGAGGACCTGCGGGAGGAGATCGAACTCGCCCTGCCTCCAGGCGCCTTCGACAAGAAGGGCAAGGGCTCCCAGACCTGACCCGGGACAGACGTCGCCGCGGGCGGGTCGATCTGTGTCCGTCGGTGGACGGGTCACCTACGCCGGTGCGCGTTCACAGGCACGGGGACCGTCCTGAACTCCCTGAAGAACCGCTCTCCTGTCCCTTCGGGACGGCGAGGCTCTCCCTCAGGCTTCGACGCGGGCCACCAGCAGGCACGCGTCGTCGAACCGTTCGGCTGATCCCAGCTCCTCGACCACGATCCGTACGCAGTCCTGTGCCGTGCGGGCCTGCGCGAACCGGGGCGCCAGCTCCAGAAGCGTGTCAGCTCCGGGGACGTGGTCGCTCTGCCGTGTCAGCCCGTCGGTGTGCAGGACGAGCACGTCGCCGGGCCTCAGCTGCACCTCGTCCTGCTCGTAGGTCACTCCGGATGCCGCACCGAGCAGCACCCCGTCGGGCGCGGGCAGATGACACCCCACACCGTTGCGGAACAGCAGCGGCGCGGGGTGACCCGCCTGTGCCCAGGCGAGCATGCCGGTCGCCGGATCGAATCGGCAGCACACGGCACTTCCCAGGGCAGGCTGCGCCGAGCATTCGATCAGCTGGTTCAGGTGACCCATCACCTGCCCCGGGGCCACCCCCGCCATGGCCATGCCCCGCAACGCGCCGAGCAGCATGGCCATGGCGGAGGTCGCGGGGATCCCGTGGCCGGTGAGGTCACCGACGGTCAGCAGGGTCTTTCCGTCGGGGAGCGGCAGCGCGTCGTACCAGTCGCCGCCGATGAGGTCGCTCGATCCAGAGGGCAGGTAGTGGGCGGCGACGTCCAGGCCGCGCGCCCTCCGGCCGGGTATCGGCAACGAGCCGCGCCACGGCGGGAGCACGGCCTCCTGGAGTTCCACCGCGATCCGGTGCTCGGCCCGGGCCATGTGCTCCTGGCGCCGTAGCGTGTCCTGTGTCCTGCCCACCATGTGCTGGCTGCGCCGTAGCCGGCTGACATCGCGCAGCACCGCCCACATGGAGGCGGTGCAGCCGTCGGAGTCGAGGACGGGCTCGCCTGTCATGTGCAGTGTCCGCATGGTGCCGTCGGGCAGCAGGATCCTGAACTCGCCGTCTATCGGCCGGCTGTCCACCAGGCAGGAGGTCACCATGGACGTCAGGAGGGGCTGGTCCTCCGCCAGGAGGACGGACGGCAGTTCGTCGAGGGAGAGAGCTCCCGCCCCAGGCTCCCTGCCGAAGATCTGATACAGCTCGTCGGACCAGCTGACCTCGTCGGTGAGCAGATTCCACTCCGCGCTGCCCACCCTGCTGAGGAGCGAGCCGGCCGACACCTCGGACGGCGTCCGGGGAGACGCTTCAGTCGTGGGCCCGCCGGCCGTGGGGCCGGGGATTCCGTCCCGCAGCTGTCCCAGGTGTTCGCCGAGGTCGTCGAGCTGATGGACGGCGAGCTCGCAGAGCGCGCGCTGCCACCGCAGCTGGGGATCGTCGTCGTCGGTGACGGAGGTGTCCCGCCGCACCGCGTCCACATCGCCACGCAGGAGCCGCGTCCGGTTGATCAGCGCATCGACGGCATCCCGCTCGGGTGGTTGTGGGGCGGGGCGGTCCGCAAACAGATGGGACGGCATCTGGTACTCCGATACAGGCGGTACGGCCGGTTCGTGGGGGTGGACCGAACACGACTGTGGCACAAGCTGTGGGGCCCCGTAAGGGGTTTGGCAACACTCGGCACGTGCTTGCTCCTGGCATATGCCATCGGCGGGGTGACGTGAGGGTCTGCCGAACACCCTTGCGTGTGATGGGGAGTTGACGCAAGTCGCCCGGCGTGGGCTGCCAGGTGTACGCCCCGCGCGTGCGGCCCGTGCGACTCGCACCGCCCCGGATCTGGGCATATGCGGAGCCGCGCGCCGACCCGAAGTGACACGGACGCGGCCCCTTTCGTCACCAGGATCGACCGGGTGTTCGGTGTGAGGGTGCGTGTCTGTCGAGCGCCCGTTCGGAAGAAGGGGTGGGCGTCGTGCTCCTGAGGTTCGAGGCGGGAATGGTGGCGTACCTCCGTGCGTTGTGCGAACCAGAAACGAAAACGACACCCATTCCCAGTCGGGGAGCGGGGTCGGAATCCTGTCTGGAGTCCCCATGGCGCGCAGTGAGACCAGGCCCGTCGTCCTGCTCCGGTCGACGGCCGGAACCGGCCACACCTATGTGACGAGGAAGAGCCGGCGCAATGATCCCGACCGGCTGGAGCTGCGTAAGTTCGACCCGGCCGCAGGGCGGCACGTCGTGTTCCGCGAGGCCCGCTGACCGGCCGAGTTTCTTGACGTCCCGCCGTCGATGCGGCTCCCGACCTGCGTGATCGTGGTGTGGATCACACGGCCGGGGGTCGATTCACGGGAACGGTGGACGATGGTTTATCGTTCATCTATACGTGGGAGTGAGCGGCGGGAGCCGCGGGAAGCGATCCGCCTTTCACCTCCGCGCCAAAAGCCGCCCCGGCTGGATTCCCCCGATCCGGCCGGGGCTTCCCCCTTTCCGGAGCGGCTGCCGATGAGCTGTCCGGCAGACGCCCGTGAGTCCCCACCGCCCAGGGTGCGCTCGCACCGCCCGCCCTCACGCGGTCTGCGTGAGGTCCCCCGCGTAGTGCTCGATGGCGGGCCGGTACGCCTGTACCCCCGGACTGTCGCTCGTCGCCGCCACCAGGCGCAGCAGGAGCTGCATGGCCTCGTGGTGCTCGCCCGTGTTGAACAGGGCCATGGACAGGAAGGTGCGCAGGGCCCCGTCGTCCGGGAACTCCGAGACGCCTCGCCGGAGCGTCTCGACAGCCTGACCGAATCTGCCCAGGACCCGGTAGGTACTGCCGAGCCCCAGGAGCGCCCCACGCCGGTCCGGCTCGCTGAGCCCGTCCCCCTGGAGGCAGCGCTCGTAGTACGGCACGGCCTCGGCCTCCAGGCCGAGCACATCGTGGACCCAGGCGGTCTGATAGGCGACGTCGGGCGCGTCCGGGAACGCGGCGGTGAGGGAGAGGAGGCGCTCCCTGGCCTGTTCCGGATGGCCCAGTTCACGCAGCCGTACGGCCTCCGCCAGCAGTTCGTCCTTCGTCTGTGCGCTCATGCGCACATGGTCGCACCCCGCCCGGGGTGTGGCGGCCGAGGTTGGGGGCATCCGTTCCGCCATGACAGCAGAGGCGGATCGTAGTGCACGAAGTAGAAGTACAGGACGTTTTCTGCTGCGAGCGGCAGTTCTGGTCGCGGCATTCCTGGCGCTTGTGGCGTTCTCCGTGGTCCTGGCGAAGGTGACGCTCACGCCGTCACCCGCGTCGGAGGACATCGTCACGTCCAATATGAAGCCGGGGAGGTCCCTGCGGCAGTACGCCGAGGACTACACCTTCCTCGCGGCGTGCAAGCAGGCGGGCGGAAATCTCCTGCTCGGCGCGCCGTTCGGCGTGCTGCTGCCGATCCTGGTGCCGCGCCGTCTCCGGATGCTCCGGATGGCCCTGCTGACCGTGCTGGTCATGGCGGTCGTCGAGCTCATTCAGGGCGCGCTCGTCGCGGGACGGGCGTTCGACATCGATGACGTGATCCTCAATACGTCCGGTGCGCTGCTCGGTTACCTGGTCGTGGGCCGGCGCGTGAGCCACCGGTTCCACGCCCTCTCCGACGAGCCGGCTCCGGCGAAGGAGGCGAAGCCCGCGCCCCGGACTCCGGACCGGGCGGAGCCGGGCTCCAGGAGCAAGACGAAGCCGGCCGCGGGGCCGGGGTTCGCGAGCAAGGTGAAGTCCGGCATGAAAGCCAGGTCCGGCACCAGGACGAAGTCCGGCACGAAGGCGAAGCCCGCTGCCTCGTCGAGGTCCCAGGTGAGGGCGAAGCTCGGCCGGAAGGCCGAGGAACCCGCCGCGCGCCGGAGCGCGTCCGCGCCGGTGCCTCGCGGACGCGCTCTCGTCGACAGGTGGCGCGGTCGTCGGGAGGAACCGGGCGGGGGAGCGCCCGGAGCCCGACGGAGCGGAGTCCAGTAGTACTTCGTCAGGTCCTGTCGCGGGGTCCGTCACGCGTGTCTGAGGCGTCGTCGTCAGTCGCCTTCCGGCCGCACGTGCCGGACCCCGTTCCCGGATCCCGCCTGATCCGGACCGAAGCCCCTGGAGCGCCCGGTAGGCGCTCTTCATGAGCTCCTGGGACCGAGCCACTCTCGCCTGCGCGAAGGCGCGCTCGATGATCTCGGTTCTCCGAACACCCGGATCGGGCGCCCGCTTACGGGGACGGGGGACCACCAGGACCGGTGGAACCGGCCGGATCCGTCGTGCTGGATGCGCTGTCGGGCCCGGACGCACCGGGCGCGGGGGTGATCCCGCGGGGGAGGCCGGGAAGCAGCCGGCGGAGCCCGCACTCACCGCGTGTTCGACCGGTCAGTAACCGGCTGCGGAACCCGCCCTCCGGAAGCCACCGCCCCGCGGATGCGCGGCGCTGTCCTCCACGGTGCGTACGAGGGCGTATCCGGAAGACGTTGCCATGTCCGCGGCAGCACCGCGGGCATGTGTGGAGCACTGTTCCGGCGAGCAGTCCGAACAGGTGGTACGGATGCGCGGGTGGTGCATGAGCGACTCCTCGCAGATCGGGCGTGCCCCCTACGGCACGTCGACTGTGGAACCGCTCCCACTGGTTGGTTTGACGTTAGAGCGTCAAGTTGTGTCGGTCAACACACCGGTTCTCATCTCTTGGTATCGAAATAATTCGACTCTTCAGGTCTCTTGACTCCCATTTTCCTCATCCCCATGCTGGGAGCGCTCCCACTGGTTCAAGGCCTGTGCTCAACCCCGCACACCCCCCATGTCGCCGAGCCGCGAGGAGGTACTGCGCATGCCAACGGGACGCGCACGAAGAACCTGGTTACCAGGAAGACAAGGCAGAACCGGACCCGGAAGCCGCCGGTTGTGGACAGCGTCGGTGGCGGCTCTGGCCCTGCCTCTGGGCATGACCGCCGCCGCGGGCACGCCGGCCAGGGCCGCCGCAGTCCAATGCAGCGTCGACTACAAGGCCAATGACTGGGGTTCGGGTTTCAGCACCGAGCTCACCGTCACCAACAGGAGCACCGCCGCGATCGACGGCTGGACCCTGACCTACGACTACGCCGGCAACCAGAAGCTGACCAACGGCTGGAACGGCACCTGGTCCCAGTCGGGCAGGACCGTCACCGTCAAGAACGCGGCATGGAACGGCGCCGTCGCCGCCGGGGCCGCCGTCACGACGGGCGCGCAGTTCTCCTACAGCGGCACCAACACCGCGCCGACCGCCTTCGCCGTCAACGGCACGGCCTGCGTGGGCGCCCACCAGCCGCCCATCACCGTCCTCACCAGCCCGGCGGCGGGCGCCGTCTTCTCCGCCGGGGACCCCGTACCCCTGGCCGCGACCGCGGCGGCCGCCGACGGGGCGGGGATCAGCAAGGTCGAGTTCTACGACGACACCAAACTGCTCGGCACCGACACCACGTCCCCGTACACCTACAGCGCCGCGGGTCTCGCCGCCGGCGCCCACTCGGTGTACGCCCGGGCGTACGACAGCCTCGGCGCCTCGGCGGAGTCGACCCCCGCGGGCATCACGGTCGTCGCGGGTCCGGCCGTCGTGGCCACACCTGCCCAACTAGGCGTCCAGCAGGGCAAGTCGGGCACGTTCGACGTCTCCCTCTCGACCGCCCCGACCTCGCGGGTCACCGTCTCGGTGGCGCGGAGCGCCGGCAACTCCGGTCTGAGCGTCACCGGCGGCGCGAGCCTCTCCTTCACCTCGTCGAACTGGTCCACCCCCCAGAAGGTGACCGTCTCGGCGGACGGTTCGGGAACGGGCGCCGCGACCTTCACCGTGACGGCACCCGGGCACAGCAAGGCCGAGGTCACCGTCACCCAGCTCGCGGAGGCGAAGGACTACGACGCCCGCTTCCTCGACCTGTACGGGAAGATCACCGACCCGGCGAACGGCTACTTCTCCCCGGAGGGCATCCCCTACCACTCCGTCGAGACGCTGATCGTCGAAGCCCCTGACCAAGGACACGAGACGACGTCTGAGGCGTACAGCTACCTGATCTGGCTCCAGGCGATGTACGGGAAGATCACCGGGGACTGGGCGAAGTTCAACGGTGCGTGGGCGACCATGGAGAAGTACATGATCCCCACTCACGCCGACCAGCCCACGAACTCCTTCTACAACGCCTCGAAGCCCGCCACCTACGCGCCGGAGCACGACACGCCGAACGAGTACCCGGCGGTGCTCGACGGGTCGGCGACGTCCGGATCCGACCCGATCGCCTCCGAGCTGAAGAGCGCCTACGGCACGGACGACATCTACGGGATGCACTGGATCCAGGACGTCGACAACGTCTACGGCTACGGCAACTCCCCCGGGAAGTGCTCGGCCGGACCCACCAGCACCGGCCCGTCCTACATCAACACCTTCCAGCGCGGTTCGCAGGAGTCGGTCTGGGAGACCGTCACCCACCCCACCTGCGACAACTTCACCTACGGCGGTGACAACGGCTACCTGGACCTGTTCACCGGGGACGCCTCCTACGCCAAGCAGTGGAAGTTCACCAACGCCCCGGACGCGGACGCGCGTGCCGTGCAGGCCGCCTACTGGGCGGACGTCTGGTCGAAGGAGCAGGGCAAGTCCGGCGAGGTCTCCGCGACCGTCGGCAAGGCGGCGAAGATGGGCGACTACCTCCGCTACTCCATGTTCGACAAGTACTTCAAGAAGGTCGGGAACTGCGTCGGCCCGACCACCTGCCCCGCCGGCAGCGGCAAGGACAGCGCGCACTACCTGATGTCCTGGTACTACGCCTGGGGCGGCGCGACCGACACCTCGGCCGGCTGGTCCTGGCGCATCGGATCCAGTCATGCCCACGGCGGATACCAGAACCCCATGGCCGCCTACGCGCTGAGCTCGGTCGCCGACCTGAAGCCCAAGTCGGCCACGGGACAGCAGGACTGGGCCAAGAGCCTGGACCGGCAGATGGACTTCTACCAGTGGCTCCAGTCCGACGAGGGCGCCATCGCGGGCGGTGCGACCAACAGCTGGAAGGGCAGCTACGCCCAGCCGCCGGCGGGAACACCCACCTTCTACGGCATGTACTACGACGAGAAGCCGGTCTACCACGACCCCCCGTCCAACCAGTGGTTCGGCTTCCAGGCGTGGTCCATGGAGCGTGTCGCCGAGTACTACCACGAGTCGGGCGACGCCCAGGCGAAGGCCGTACTCGACAAGTGGGTCGACTGGGCCCTGTCCGAGACGACCATCAACCCGGACGGCACCTACCTCATGCCGTCCACCCTCAAGTGGTCGGGCGCACCCGACACCTGGAACGCGTCGAGTCCCGGCGCGAACTCCGGACTCCACGTCACCGTCGCCGACTACACCAACGACGTCGGGGTGGCCGGCGCCTACGCCAGGACGCTGACCTACTACGCCGCCAAGTCCGGTGACGCCGAGGCGAAGGCCACGGCCGAGGGGCTGCTCGACGGCATGTGGAGCCACTACCAGGACGACGCGGGGATCGCGGTTCCGGAGACCCGTGCTGACTACAACCGGTTCGACGACCCGGTGTACGTCCCGAGCGGCTGGACGGGCGCGATGCCCAACGGGGACACCGTCGACAACGACTCGACGTTCCTCTCCATCCGGTCGTTCTACAAGGACGACCCGAACTGGCCGAAGGTGCAGGCGTATCTGGACGGCGGTGCCGCTCCGGTCTTCACCTATCACCGGTTCTGGGCGCAGACCGACGTCGCACTGGCTCTGGGGGCGTACGCAGACCTCCTGGAGTGAGTGACGGCAGTGCCTGGGTGTTCCGGCCGCCGGCTACCAGCCGGCGGCCGGAACGTGTCGCTGTCGTGCGCGGGCCTCGACCGGCCGGACGGACGGAGGGGCCGCAGACGGCCGGCACGGCCCGAAGGCCGCCGCCCGTACAGGATCTGGCGTAATCGGCGCTCCGGCGGAGTGAAACCGCCGGACCGGGTCACACGGAAGGTATGACGTCCACTGACGTAAGGACAGACAGCACCGGGGATCCGGGTCAGGGCGGCTCGCCGCGACGCCGCGGCCGCATGCGAGGATGCCTGCCGTTCGCCGGGGTGTGCGCGGCGGCGCTGGTCCTGCTGTTCCTGGGCTCCCGGCTCAGCCTGCTGCCGGGGTTCGGCAGCCTCTTCGAGGAGGAGACCACGGACCGCTCAGGCCCCGCGGTGCTCAAGTCCATCCAGGACATGAGCGCCTACGAGGCCGCCTCCGGCAACTTCCAGGTCGTCGTCGATCTGGAGAAGGATGCCAAGTACCTCCCTGACGCCATCCGCGGCACCCGGACGCTGTACGTCGGCGCGGGCACGGTCGGTGCCTCCGTCGACCTCGGCAAGGTCGGTGCGGACGGGGTGACCGTCAACGAGGACCGCACCACGGCCGAGATCGTGCTGCCCCACGCGGTGCTGGGCAAGCCCGCCCTGGATCCCGACCGCTCCTACGCCGTGTCCAAGCAGCGCGGCTTCCTCGACCGGCTCGGCGACTTCTTCTCCGACAATCCCGGCAGCGAGCAGGCGGTCAACAAGCTCGCGGCCAAGCACATCGGAGAGGCGGCCGAGGAGAGCGGCCTGACGAAGCGGGCGGAGAAGAACACCACGTCCATGCTCCAGGGGCTCCTGGGGTCCCTCGGATTCGAGAAGGTCACCGTCCGCTACACCGATCCGCCGGGCTGACCCCTCAGCCACCCGCCGCCGAACACCCGCGTCCGCTCGCCCGAGTGCGGCGCCGCCGGTTTTGCCGTAACGGCAAGTTCCCTTGTCCAGAGCCTCGGCCTCGCTGGAGCATGGTCACGCAGACCAGCCCCGGCGATACGAGGAGACCCATGCCGAAGCCCGCTTCCGCCGTCGAGCCCTCCACCACCGTCCCGGGGGCGGTCCACCGCACGGTGGACGTCCCCGGCGGCAGGATCCACCTCCTGGAGCAGGGGACAGGCCCCCTCGTCCTCATGATCCACGGCTTCCCCGAGACGTCGTACTCCTGGCGCCACCAGCTCTCCGCCGTCGCCGCGGCGGGCTTCCGCGCTGTGGCGATCGATGTCCGCGGGTACGGACGCTCCTCGGTACCGGGCCCCGTGGAGGCTTACCGGATGACGGCCCACGTCTCCGACAACGTCGGCGTGGTGCACGCCCTCGGTGAGGAGACCGCGACCGTCGTCGGCCACGACTGGGGCTCGTCCATCGCCGCCGACAGCGCGCTCCTGAGGCCGGACATGTTCACGGCCGCGGCCCTGCTCAGTGTCCCCTACGCCCCCTGGAACGATGTCCGGCCCACGGACGGCTTCGCACGCATCGGGGGGAGCGAGGAGTTCTACGTCAGCTACTTCCAGCAGCCCGGCCGTGCCGAGGCCGAGATCGAACCCGACGTGCGTGGGTGGCTCGGAGGCTTCTACACCTCGCTGTCCGGCGACACGATGCCGCCTCCGGGCACCGCCAGCCCCTTCTCCGTGCCGGCCGGAGCGGCCATGCGCGACCGATTCACCCGTGGCGCGCTGCCTTCCTGGCTCACCGAGCGCGAACTCGACCTCCTCAGCGCCGAATTCGAGCGGACCGGCCTGACCGGGGCCCTCGGCCGCTACCGGAACGTCGACCGCGACTGGGAGGACCTGGCCGCCTGGGACGGAGCCCGCCTCGCCTGCCCCGCGCTCTTCATCGGCGGTGCGCTCGACTCCTCCACCACCTGGATGGCCGACGCCATCGCGGCCCACAGCACGACCCTCCCGGGCCTGGTCTCCTCGCACATCCTCGACGGGTGCGGCCACTGGATCCAGCAGGAACGTCCCGAGGAGGTCAACGCCCTGCTCACGAAGTGGCTGCACACCGTGCGACCGTGACGGCCGCGTGTCGAAGCCCGGACCCCGTCGGCGCACCGGCCAAGGTGGGCCCATGAACAGTGCAGGCATTCTGGCCGACGCGTTCGAGCGAATCCACGAAGCGGTGCACGCCGCGGTCGACGGTCTCCCACCGGAGGATCTCAACGCCCGGCTCGACGACGACGCCAATTCCCTCGCCTGGCTCGTGTGGCACCTCACGCGCGTCCAGGACGACCACATCGCCGACGCGGCCGGGACCGAGCAGCTCTGGTTCGCCCAGGACTGGGCCGCCCGCTTCGAACTGCCCCTCGAGGAGGGCTCGACCGGATACGGCCACAGCAGCGCGGAGGTGGGCTCGGTGCGAGTGACCTCGGCCGACCTGCTCCTCGGCTACTTCGACGCCGTGAGCGGCCGGACCCTCGACTTCGTCCGGGGACTCGACGGCCGGGCCCTCGACCGTGTCGTGGACGATTCCTGGTCGCCTCCGGTGACCCTGGGCGTGCGGCTCATCAGCGTCATCGCCGACGACCTGCAGCACGCGGGTCAGGCGGCCTTCGTGCGCGGAGTGCTGGAGCGCCGTCAGGACACCGGGGCTCCGGCCCGCGCGTAGTGTCCCGGACTCGTGCCGACCACGCGCTTGAAGTGCCGGGAGAAGTGGGACTGGTCGTAGAAGCCGGCCGAGGCCGCGACCTCCGGCGCGCGCATTCCTCCGAGCAGCAGGCGGCGGGCCAGATCCACGCGGCGTCCCGTCAGGTACTGGTGCGGAGCCATGCCGAACTCGCGGCCGAAGGCCCGCACCAGGTGCGTGTGATGGGTGTGCAGCCGCTCCGCAGCGGCGCGGAGCGGCAGCCCCTCCACGAAGTGCTCGTCCAGCAGATCCCGGAGAGCGTGCGCGACCCTGCGGTCGGGCACCCGCGTGGCCACCTGCTCGTCGCGCAGATGTCCTGAGAGGCGTTCGGAGACGAGCGCGAGACGGCTCTGCGCCTCCAGTTCGTCCCCGGGGTGCCGGAGCGTGAGGTGAAGCTGGTGGATCCGTTGGCGCAACCGCGGATCCCTGAGCACCGGCCGGTCCACCGCGCGTCCGACGAGGCCCACGTCGATCTGGGTGGTGTTCAGGTACAGGACCCGCTTGCGGAACCCCCCAGGAGACGCCGCACCGCCGTTGTGCGGGACGTGCGGAGGCAGCAGCGTCACCACCGAGCTGGGTGCCCCGTGCTCGTGACGGTCCAGGTCGTAGCGGACCGTTCCCTCGTCGACGATGAGCAGCGTCCACGCGTCGTGCGTGTGCATCGGGTACGCGTGGTCGGCGAAGTGCGCGTGGAAGACCTCGTCGATCCCCTCTACGCGCGGACGCCACGCGGTGATGTCCGGCCTCGCTCCCATGGGGGAATCGTACAAGAGCGTCCCTGGCACGCCGCGGCGTGCAAACTTCGTACAAGACGTCCCGCGGTGGCACCCGGCAGGCTCCTGGACATGACCGACGAAACCAACGCACCCGTACGCTTCGACACCAAGATCGCTGTGCTCCTCCGCGACGACCTCGAGACCTGGCAGCGCCTCAACGTCACCGCCTTCCTGGTCAGTGGTCTCGGGACGCAGGTGCCCGAGGTGATCGGCGAGCCGTACGCCGACGCCGACGACACCCCGTACCTGCCCATGTTCCGGCAGCCCGTCCTCGTGTTCGCCGGGTCCAAGGAACTCCTGACGACCGCGCACACCAGGGCGGTCGGGCGGGGCGCGACCCTGGCCGTCTTCACGTCCGACCTCTTCTCGACCGGCCACGACGAGGCCAACAGGGCCGCCGTGCGGGCGGTGCGCAGGGACGCGATGGACCTGGTGGGCCTGGCCGTGTACGGGCCTCGCAACGCCGTCGACAAGATCCTCAAGGGCGCGTCGATGCACCCCTGAGCGCGTCCCGGAGTCACCGGGCGGATACTCACGGACACACCCGTGCGAGTGAGGGTTCGCGGTGCCATACTCGTAATCAGTCCGCTAGACAGGCGTGTCATTGTCCGAAAGGCGACGGTCATGAACTGGGCATCGTGGACCACCCTCGGTGTCTTCGCGGGAACCGGCGGAGTGCGCACCGAAGAAGTAGGTGTCGTGAGCGGTGATCTGACCGTACACACGACGTGGACCCAGGAGCAGGCAGAGGTGGCCGTTCAGTTCAGCGGCGCCTCGGACTGGTTCACCCTGGCAGGCAGTCCGGTGCCGTGCCCCTCCGAGGAAGCGAGCAGGGCCCTCCACCAGAACGTGGTGGAGGCGGTACGCGCCGGCGGCGGAGCCACGGTCCCGGCTCCGCACCCGGTGGAGTAGACCCTGCGAGCAGCCGTTCAGATTCCCGCGAAGCGCATCACGTACCGCCGCTGCCAAGGCGTCTCCACAGCCTTGGGGTGGTAGTTCCGCCGGACGTAGGCGACCGCCTCCGCCGCCGGGACCCCGTCCAGCACGGCCAGGCAGGCGAGAGCCGTCCCGGTCCGTCCCCGGCCGCCTCCGCACGCGACCTCGACCCGTTCGTCCGGGGCTCGGCTCCACACCTCCCTCAGCACGGAGCGCGCCGCCTCGTTGTCGGCGGGGAGCCGGAAGTCGGGCCAGCGAACCCACCGTGACTCCCAGACGACCGGAGGCGGGGGCCCGCCCAGCAGATGGACCGCGAAGGTGGGCTCGGGGCCCTCGGGCAGCGGCCGCCTCAGACCGCGGCCGCGGACCAGCCGCCCCGAGGGCAGCCGCAGCACACCGCCGGCCGACGGTTCCCAGGTCTCCGTCATGTTCCTCCTTCGCCTCGACGTCCTGGAACATAAGGGTAGCCAGGGCGTGCTGTCCGCTGCGGGAGCCGACGGAAGCGCTGCGCCGCTACAGGGGTTCACTCCTGGGCGGAGGGGATCTGCGATGGGGGACGGGATCAGACGGCCGCGGCCACGCCGGCGCCGTCCTCGGCCGGGGCGGTGGACTCCCGGGTGCGTCGCACGCCCTTGAGGGCGACGACCAGCATGGTGGAGACCGCGGTGCCGGCGGCGATCGCCAGCAGGTAGGGGAACGGCTCGCCGATGAGCGGGACGACGAACACACCACCGTGCGGAGCGCGGAGCGTGCAGCCGAAGGCCATGGACAGTGCGCCCGTGACCGCTCCGCCGGCCATCACCGACGGGATCACGCGGAGGGGGTCAGCCGCGGCGAACGGAATGGCCCCCTCGGTGATGAACGAGGCGCCCAGTACCCATGCGGCCCGGCCGTTCTCCCGCTCGGTCCGGGTGAACAGACCCCGGCGTACGGTCGTGGCGAGGGCCATCGCCAGCGGCGGCACCATGCCGGCCGCCATCACCGCGGCCATGACCTTGAGGCTGCCGGGCACCGGATCGGCCAGGCCGCCCACCGCGAAGGCGTACGCCACCTTGTTCAGGGGCCCGCCCATGTCGAAGCACATCATCAGGCCGAGGACGACGCCGAGGACGACCGCGTTGGAGCCCGACAGCCCGTTCAGCCAGTCGGTGAGCGCGTTCTGGAGCGAGGCGACGGGTTTGCCCACCACGACGAACATCAGGAAGCCGACGGCGATCGACGCGACCAGGGGGATCACGAGTACCGGCATGATTCCGCGCAGCGTGGGATGCACCTTGACCCGCTGGATCGCCATCACCGCCCCACCCGCGAGCAGGCCCGCGACCAGGCCGCCGAGGAAGCCCGCGTCGACGGTGAGCGCGATGGCACCGCCGACGAAGCCGGGGACGAGAGCGGGCCGGTCCGCCATCCCGTAGGCGATGTATCCCGCGAGCACCGGTACGAGGAAGCCGAAAGCGGCGGTGCCGATCTGGTTCAGCAGAGCGGCCCAGCTGGCCGCCTCGCCCCAGACGAAGTGGTCCGCCACCGACTCGGCGCTCGCGATCTCGTAGCCGCCGATGGCGAACGAGAGGGCGATGAGCAGTCCTCCGGCCGCGACGAAGGGCACCATGTAGCTGACGCCGGACATCAGATAGGTCCGCAGCCGCACACCGAGGTGCCCGGACGTCTCCGCGGCACCGCCCGTACCGGAGGCCCCTTCCTCGCCCGCGTCGGAGATGGTGCGGGCCTCTCCTCGCGCGGCCTTGAGCCGGGCTTCGGAGATCAGCTCGGCGGGCCGGTTGATCCCGGCCTTCACCCCGGTGTCGACGACCGGTTTGCCGCCGAACCGGGCCTTCTCCCGTACGTCGACGTCATGCGCCCAGATGACGGCGTCCGCGGCGGCGATGACCGCCGGATCCAGCCGCTCGAACCCGGCCGAGCCCTGTGTCTCCACGTGCAGCACCACGCCCTGGGCGTGCGCGGCCGCCTCCAGGGACTCGGCGGCCATGTAGGTGTGCGCGATACCGGTCGGGCAGGAGGTGACGGCGACGATACGGAACGGCTCCCCCGTCCGCGCCTCCGTCGCCTCCGCCTCCGCCTCCGTCTCCGCGACCGGCGCGGGCGCCTCTTCGCCGCGGATCAGTGCCGCGGCGGCGGCAGGATCACCCTCCGCCCGCAGTGCGCCGGTGAAGCCGGGGTCCATGAGCCGTCGGGCCAGGCTCGACAGAATGGTCAGGTGGTCGTCGTCCGCACCGGCGGGCGCGGCTATCAGGAAGACGAGGTCCGCGGGCCCGTCGGGGGCGCCGAAGTCGATGCCCGTTGTGCTGCGGCCGAAAGCGAGCGTCGGCGTCGCGACGTGCTCGCTCCGGCAGTGCGGGATTCCGATGCCGCCGTCCAGACCGGTCGGCATCTGGGCCTCGCGGGCCGCCACATCGGTGAGAAAGCCCTCCAGGTCGGTGACCCGGCCCGCCGCGAGCATGCGTTCCGCCAGCGCACGGGCGGCCGCGCTCTTCGTCTCGGCGGACAGATCGAGGTCGACCAGGTCCGCGGTGATCAGCTCACTCAACGCGGGGCTCCTTACTCGTGGACCGTCAGGGCGACGGCGCGGGGGACGGGGGCGTCGTACGGCTGCACAGATGTGCGGGGGGTCATGCGGCCGGCTCCGTGAGGGCCAGGTCCAGGGGGATGTCGGCGGTGGTGACCACCGCCGTCGGATCGAGGTCGGCGGGCGTCGGCATGACGCTTCCGGGCAGCCGCACGGCCGCGGCGCCGTGGGCCACAGCTGCCGACAGGGCGTCGCGGCCCTGTCCTCCGGCGGTCAGGAACCCCGCCAGAGAGGCGTCCCCCGCACCGACGTCGCTCCGGACCGCGTCCACCCGGGCGCCGGCGAAGTACGCGCCGGACGGCTCGACCAGAAGCTGGCCGACGGCGCCCAGGCTGGCGAGCACGGAGTGCGCTCCGAGCTCGCACAGTTCCCGCGCCGCCTCGAGCGCGTCACCGACCGTCGTGAGGGAGCGGCCCACGGCTTCCGCCAGCTCCTGAGCGTTCGGCTTGATCACGTCGGGCCGCTCGGGCAGTGCGGCGACGAGTGCGGCGCCCGAGGTGTCGAGAGCGATTCGGACGCCGGCCCGGTGACTGCGGGCGACCAGTTCGGCGTACCACCGCGGCGGAAGTCCGCGCGGCAGGCTCCCGCAGCAGGCGATCCAGTCCGCGCCCTCCGACCGTGCCCGGACGGTGTCCAGCAGTCGCTCGGCCTCGGCCGGGGTGATCTCGGGCCCCGCCGCGTTGACCTTGGTGAGCGTGCCGTCGGGTTCGACCAAAGTGATGTTGACACGGGTGCTGCCGGTGATCGGCACCCCGGCGGCCTTGATGCCGTACTCCCCGAGGAGCCGGGCCAGCAGGTCACCCTCGGGCCCGCCCAACGGCGCGACGGCCACCGTGCGATGCCCGGCGGCGGCGATCGCCCGGGAGACGTTGACGCCCTTGCCGCCGGGATCGACGCGGTCCCCGGTGGCTCGCAGAACGGCGCCCCGTGTGAGCCCCGGCAGTTCGTACGTGCGGTCCAGACTCGGATTGGGCGTGACGGTGAGGATCATGCGCGCACCACTTCGGTGCCCCGGCTCTCGATGGCACGGGCGTCCGCGGGGCTCAGACCCGTATCGGTGATCAGCAGGTCGACCTGGGAGAGATCACCGAAGCGGGCGAAGTGCTCCTGACCGGACTTGCCCGAGTCGGCGAGGAGCACCACTCTGCGGGCCGCCGCGACCACGGCGCGCTTCACGGCGGCCTCGGCCAGGTCCGGGGTGGTCAGGCCGCCTTCGGGCGAGAAACCGTTCGTGCCGAGGAAGACGACATCCGCGTTGATCTCGGCGTACGCGCTCAGCGCCCAGGCGTCCACGGCCGCGCGGGTGCGGTGCCGGACCCTGCCGCCGACCAGGTGCAGCGCGATCCCGGGATGGTCCGAGAGCCGTGCTGCGACCGGCAGCGCGTGCGTGACCACGGTCAGGCGCGAGTCGATCGGAACGGCGGCCGCCAGCCTGACGGTCGTCGTTCCGGCATCGATGATGATGTTGCCGTCGGTGGGCAGTTCTCCCAGAGCGGCGGCGGCGATGCGGTCCTTCTCGTCGGCGGCCACGGTGTCGCGCTCCGCCAGGTCCGGCTCGAACCCGAGCCGGCCGGCCGGAATGGCGCCGCCGTGCACCCGGCGGAGGAGGCCTGCCCGGTCGAGAGCCTTGAGGTCCCGGCGGACCGTCTCCGCGGTCACCTGGAACCGCTCGGCCAGGGACAGCACGTCGACGCGTCCGCTCTCGCCTGCGAGGCGGAGGATCTCCTGCTGCCGCTCCGGTGCGTACATGTGGTTACGTATCCGTTTCATGCCCGAGTCTGTGGATTCACCGCAGACTACGACTGCACTCGTGGAAAGTAAACACGTTCGGGCAACAAGTGGGCGTGAACGGGCTTGGGTGGGGAGACACGGACCGATCGCGGGGCGGCGGGGACTCCTCAGTCGGTGCCGTGCGACGCCGTCCCGGGGCTCAGCGGCCTGGCCAGCAGCGGTACCCCCAGGACCTGGTGGCCGCCGCTCGCCTGCATGCGGACTTCACCGCGCTCGCTGATCTCGGCGCGCACGATCCCGCTCTCGTCCTCGTACACCGGGTAACCGCCCGCGCCGGAGCGCGCCGTCAGGTGGACGACGACCACGTCGTCCTCCGCTCCGCCCGCCTGGAAGATGAGTTCGTAACTCTCCGGATAAGCCATGACCGACCTCCTGACCGGGCGGCGAAAGCCCGCCCACCCGTCCTTTCCATTGTTTCCCAACGGGACGCCCGGCGCGCCGCGGCCAGAGCCGGGTGACCGTCCGTGATTGCGGATGCGGAATGGGTGAGGCGGAGCGACCATCATCTGCAAGGGATCGGACGCGTGCTGTCAGCTTCGCACGGCCGCCCGTGACGCCAGGCGGTTCCGCCGGCGCGATCGGACTTCGTCGGTGCGGGGCCCGCGGGCTCCCGGCCGCCCTGTGGAGAGGAACTGCCGTGCTGATGGCCAATCCCGCAACGCTGCGGAATCTCGTCAAGCGCTACGAGTCACTGCGAAGCACCCATGCGCGGCTGGGCACTTCCGAGAGCAGCCGCCGACTCGAGGACGTCTCCTACACGCTCTGCGTCACCACGGGGACGAGGACCGTGCCCGATGCCCTGGCCGCGGCGGCGGCGCAGTTGCGCGCCGTCCCTTCCGCGGGATCGCTGGGCACGCCGGCGGGGCCGGCCGAGGTTCAGCTGACCGCCTGACACGGCACGGTCCTCAGGGCGAATGGCGCCGGCTCCGTCGAGCCGGCGCCATTCCCCTGCCTGGACGATTCCTGGCCGCGAGGGCACGACGCGCCGAATGGGTCGAGGGCGCCGTCGATCGGGTGACACCGGCCGGTCGGACAACATGACTGTTCATGGTGGCGGCTAGGGATGCCAGCATGAGATTTGAGCACCGTCGAAACACGACCGTTTCCCCGCGTACGCGCCGGCTCCGCGTGGCAGCCGGCGCCCTGTGCGCCGCTGCTCTTGCAGCCACCCTCGTGACCGGTTGCGGTCAGGACAGCGGCGACCAGACCGCTGCGGAGACCTCTGAGGCCGCGAAGGTCCTTCCGAACCAGACGACCAGCCCGTCCGGGAGCGTTTCGGGCAGTCCCTCGGAGACGGCGCAGTTGACCGAGGACCAGACCGAGCGCAAGAACCTGCTCTCGACCGTGAAGATCACCTTCGACAAGGCCGCCACGACGGCTGTCGGTGAGGTGTCCGGTGGCAAGCTGACCGATCTGGACCTCGAGGGACTCGACGACGAGGACGACGCGAGCGGCAGCCCGAGCCCGTCCGGCAGCCCGAGCCCCTCCGGCAGTCCCAGCCCGTCCGGCAGCCCGAGCCCCTCCGGCAGTCCCAGCCCGTCCGGCAGCTCCGCCGGTCCGAAGTGGGTCGCCGAGGTCGCCGAGGAGGACGGCACGGCGCACAACGTCACCATCGACGCGGTGTCCGGTGAGGTCATCGATTCCTCCCCGGACGCCGATCAGAGCGACGCGGACAAGACGGAGCTGGCCGACCAGCTCTCCAAGGCGACGCAGACCCCCCAGCAGGCGGCCAAGGCCGCCACGGACGAGAAGTCGGGGTGGGTCACCTCGATCGGCCTCGACGAGAACGACAGCCAGGTCCTGGTCTGGCAGGTCGACGTGGTCTCGAAGGACTACAAGAAGACCACCTTCGACGTGGACGCGGCCAAGGGCACGATCACGGACGAGCAGATCGACGACGACTGATCACCGGACGAACCGATCCTCGGTGGCGTGCCGCAGCGCGGTGCGCCACCGACGTGTGTCCTCCCGCCCGTTCGGGAACGGGCGGACACACCGGGACTCAGCGGCCCGCGTCCGCCAGATCACGGGTGAAGCGCAGGCCGGGCCTTCCTACGAGTGTGATCGCGTCGGCCTCGACGAATCCGGTACGGGCCAGCACGGCCCGTGAGCCGGCGTTGTCCACCGTCGTCTCGGCCCGGAGCACGGTCAGGCCGTACTCCTCGAACGCGAGCGCACACACCTGGCGAACCCCCGAGGTGGCCAGTCCCCGCCCCGCGGCCGACTCGGCCATCCGGTACCCGAGCTCGGCGGAGCCGCCCTCCACGCCGACGAGGTTGAACCGCCCCAGCACGGCCCCGCCGGTGTCCGTCAGGACATGGAAGTGATGCACTCCTGCCGCCTGCTCCGCGAGCAGTTCGGCGTGGCGCTCGTCGAACCGGGTGAAGTAGTCGTCGCCCCGGTCAGGGATCGACGCGGCGAAGTACGCGCGGTTCCGACGCTCGAAATCGAGCAGGGCCGGGGCGTGATCGGGACGCAGGCGTTCCAGGACGGTCATGCCGTGACCCTACCCAGACCGCTTCCGGAAGGTGCCGGCGTGGCGGCCGGGACCCGGCTCACCGGGCGCGGCACCCCGGGCCCTCACAGCCGGGCCCCGACCGAGGCGCCGCCGCGAGGGACGAGGAACGCCGGCGCGGACGGAAGGGAGCCGCCGGCTGTGCGCGGGCCCGTGACGGCTGACGGGTCCGTGCTGAGGACCGAGGCGTCGTTCCACGTACCGCCGATGTCCCATGAGTTGCCGCTCGACACGGTGTCCGTGCCGACCGCGGCGGGGCGACCGTCCGAGACGGCCAGGTTCGCGGAAAGTCCTGCGTGCGAACCCGCCGTGTCGGCGTCGAACCCGGTGCCGCTGTTGGCGAACGTGGTGTTGCCGCTCAGAGTGAGCGCGCCCGGATTGCCGTTGTCGGTGACACCGTGCTTCGCGTTCTCGAACGCCATCGAGTTGCGGACGGTGTGGCCCGCCGGGGGAGCGGGTGTGCCGCCGCCGAGCTTGAAGCCGTTGCCGTCACCCGCGAAGTCGGGAAAGTCCCAGCGGTTGTAACCGTTGCCGTAGGCGATCGTGTTCTCGACCAGGACCGGTGAGGCGAACTTCCAGGCGTCGAAGCCGTCGTCGACGTTGTTCCACAGCCGTACCCCGCGCACCACGTTGCCCGCGCCGCTTCCTTCCTTGATGCCCAGACCATCGGCGCTCTCGCCGTTCTTGCGCGGGTCACGGTTGCCGAAGCTGTCGAGGTCGATGATCTGGTTGTCGCTCGAGTCGCCCTGGAGCTGGAAGCCGGTCTCGTAGTTGTCGCGCGTGGTGAGGCGGGAGAAGACGTTGCCGTCACAGCTGTCGCAGTAGTACCCGTACGGGCCGTTGACGATCTCCAGATCGGACACTCGCCAGTGCGATGCCTCCTGGTGGATCGCACCGCGCTCCGCACGCGGGATGCTGCCCCCGACCGGCGTGTGGCTCGCGGAGAGCGCCTCGCCGTCGATGACGACCTGTTCGTCCTGGTACGCGCCGAGAGTGATCGGCTGGGACGCCTCGCCCGAGGTGGTGATGGTGATGTTGTCCACGAGGGCGTAGGTCCCGCCCCGGACGGCGATCACATCGCCGGGGCCGGCCCTGTCGACGGCCTCCTGGATGGTGCGCAGTGGCGCATCGAGGGTGCCCGCCGCGGAGTCGTCGCCGTCCACGGCCACGACGACGGGTGACGTGGCGGCCGACGCCCCGTCGGGCGCCGTGGTGATCGCGGCTCCCAGAACGACCGCTATGGACAGGCCGACGATGCGCATACGAGCTCCTGGTTCGATCCTCACGAGGCGGCTGGCGAGGGACAGTGGTCGCCGGTGCCCGAAACGTTGCCGCGTTCGGAAGGTGCTGTCCGAGCGTCGGCGGACAAGACCCGAGGGCGGTGGGAGTCGCTGGCCGCGTCATGGCCTGCCCCCGCCCGCGCCGGCCGGACGGATCCGTACCGGAGCGCCCGTGCGCGAGAAAAATGGGCTGAACGCCCGGTCCGGTCCGTGTTTGCATGTGCGTCATGGTGTCTTCCGAGCGTGTGCTCGCCTTCGCGGCCATGTCCTTCCTGCTGATCGTGATCCCGGGCCCCAGCGTGCTGTTCGTGATCGGGCGGGCGCTGGCGCAGGGGCGCCGCGCCGCTCTGACCACGGTGGCCGGGAACACGCTGGGCGCCTGTCTGCTCGTCGTGGCCGTGGCGCTCGGGGTCGGGTCGGTCGTGGAACGCTCTGTCATCGTCTTCGCGGTGCTCAAGCTGGCCGGTGCCGCCTACCTGGTGTATCTGGGTGTCAGGGCATGGCGCCGACGTGGTCCGACGCAGGCGGTGTTCACCGGTGACGGGGCGGCGGAACAGGGTGGTATGCGTACGTTGTGGGAGGGGTTCGCCGTCGGTGTGGCCAACCCCAAGACCCTCGTGTTCTTCGCCGCTGTGCTCCCGCAGTTCGTCGACCGGGCCCAGGGGCACGTCGCGCTGCAGATGCTCCTGCTCGGGCTGGTGTTCAACGTCATCGCGGTGGTCTGCGACAGTCTCTGGGGGCTTGCGGCGGCAACCGGGCGGGACTGGTTCGCCCGGTCACCCCAGCGGCTCTCCCTGGTCGGAGGAGCGGGCGGGCTCGCGATGATCGGCCTCGGTGTCACCGTGGCCGCGACAGGGCGCAAGGACTGACGTCGGAGCCGGGGGACGGGTCCGCGTCAGGAGGTGAGTGCCGAGAGGGTCGAGCAGCTTCCGGCCCGTACCGGTGAGCCCGAACCCGACGAGGTGCCGGTCGCCCCCTGGTGTGGCGGCGGGGGCATCTGCGCTCCTGCTTCGCGGGCCGGCGGGACTGGACGTCCGGTGAGCGGCGGCGGGATCCGCGGGACTTCACCACGCCCGGTGACCCGGGATCGTACGACAGTACGAACGGTGACCTCGGCGCCTCGCGCGCGTTGTACAGGGCGTGTCCACTTCAGCTGCCAGCATGTCCCCCGTCCCGGCCGCACCGGTGGTGAAGCCGAACCCCTTCCTGCTGACGCCTCGCCAGGGCGAAGCCGCCCGCGCACTCCTGGCATACCTGGGCTCGCTGCCGCTGCGGGGGGCCGACGCACAGCTCCTCGCGGTGGTCGTCGCCATCCGGGCGGCCCGGGGCGGAATCGGCAACCTCACCGGTCAGGACGTGAGGTCCCTGCGCCTGGCCGACCCGGAGGCGGCCGTCGTCGCTCTCGCCCCACTGGGGTGGCAGGGGCAGGAGGCACTGCTCGGCGGGGACCTCGTCACGCCCGTCAAGGTGACTGTGCCCGACCTCGGCGGAAGCCAGGAACCCCGCCTGCCCTTCGGCAAGGTGATGCGGTCGCGTGTCTCGGGCTGGACGACCCGGACCCTGGCTTCCAAGCCGGTCAGGAAGACCTCCTCCGCCTCCCGGCTGGCGGCGCTGTTCCTGGCCGCCCACGGTCCGGTCGACGCGTACGGCACGGTGCCCGCCCACCTGCCCGACGACTGCCGGGCAGCCCTGCCCGAACTGCTGGCCAAGGGGTTTCTCCGGGAACTGGACGGCAGTCGGTATCTGCTGGCCGACGCCGTGCGTCACCTGTCGGGCACGCGTCCGCCGTCAGACACCCCGCCGGCCGTGCGTGAGCCGGAGGAGGAGCAGCCGAGCTGGGACGAGTGGAAGGACCGCGCGAGCGTGGCGTTGCGGCGGCACGTCGAGGCTGTCGAGGGCTGCCCCGAGTGTTCACTCTCCACCGCCAGGGTGTCGGAGGCCTTCATGCGCAAGGCGGTTCCGGCCCAGTTCCAGGAGAAGGTGCGTACGGCGTACGGCGCCTGGGTCGCCAGGTACCCCGACCAGGGGCCGCTCGCGGCGGAGTTCGCCGCGGCCTTCCGGGCCGAGCACGGCCACGGTCCTTCCGTCAAGCAGCTCTGCAAGGCGCTCGGCTGGGGCAAGATGTCCCGGGAGCTGCGCATCCACGTCATCCGCCGGCTGATCGCCGAGGGGTGGCTGACGAACACCGAACCGGTGCCGTGGACGCTGCGACCGGGCAAGGCCGCCCGGCCCGGTGCCCCCTCAGCGGCGGCCCCCGCAGCCGTACGCCGACGCTGAGGGACCCGTGCGCGCATGCTCGCGCGCGTCCGGCACCTGACGTCACGTCCGGTCGCAGGGTTCGAAGTGATTGTGGTGGGCATGTCAGCCATGGTGCGCGTGCCCCCCACAGTCACGCGCCGACCGGGAGGACGCAGTGAAGAGCAGAACGCCCGTTCGCAGGACGGCAGTCATCGTGACAAGCGCGCTCACTCTGGTACTCGCCTCCGCGACGAGCGCGCTGGCCGCCCCACCGGCAGCGCTGCCCGCGAACGCGGAAGCGATGGAGCAGACATTCCAGCCGGCGTTCGACTACGACACGGACGGCTGCTACCCGACACCGGCGATCGGACCCGACGGCACCATAGCCGCCGGCCTCAAGACCTCCGGGGCGGTCAACGGCAGTTGCCGTGACGCCGTGGACCTGGACAACACCAACGGCTACGCCCGCTCCACGTGCAACAACGGGTGGTGTGCCGTCATGTACGGCCTCTACTTCGAGAAGGACCAGGCCGTTGCCGGCAGCGGGCTCGGAGGGCACCGGCACGACTGGGAGCACGTCGTGGTGTGGATCCAGGACAACGAGCCACGCTTCGTCTCCACCTCCGCCCACGGCGACTTCGACATCCACGCCCGTGACCAGATCCGATGGGACGGCTCCCATCCCAAGATCGTGTACCACAAGGACGGTGTGAGCACCCACTGCTTCCGTCCCGCGAACTCCGCCGACGAGCCGCCGGAGAACCACTACGGCACGTGGCGGTTCCCCGGGCTCGTCGGCTGGAACGGCTACCCGGCCGGTCTGCGGGACAAGCTCGTCCAGGCCGACTTCGGCAGCGCGGTCTTCGGACTGAAGGACGGCAACTTCGCCGCCCACCTGGAGAAGGCACTCCCCGCCGGCATCCCCTTCGACCCCGACCTCTGACGCCCGGACGCGCGGCGGCCGTGCGCCTGAGTGGCGGGGACGGCGCGGCGGCCGCGCGCACCTGACGGGACGCGTCAGCGCTCCGACAGTTCCGAAGGCGCCTCCTGAACCACCCATCCGTTGCCGTCGGGATCGGCGAACGACATGAACGAGTTCCAGGTGCCGCCCCTGCCCTCCTCCCAGCCCGTGGCGCCCACGTGACGGACCGGGGAGACGTCCACGCCCCTGCCCACCAGCTCCGCCCGTGCCGCCTGGATGTCCGTCACACAGAGCTGGAGACCGTGCAGCGTGCCGGGAGCCATCACCTTCTCCCCGGGAAACGCGGGCATCCCCTGGAGCATGGCGATCGAACAGCGCGAGCCCGGCGGCGTCATCTGGATGATGCGCATCCCCGGGGCGACCTCGTCGTCGAGGTCCAGCCTGAAGCCGACCCTCTCGGTGTAGAACGCCTTCGCCCGGTCCATGTCGGTGACAGGGACCGGGATGACCTCGAGTGTCCAGTTCATGGCGCCTCCTCAGCAGAGCCAGAGCGTCTGGCCGGATGGAAATGGCAGTGCACCGGGACGGATGCCCGGGGGCCTGGGCACCGGGGACGGATGCCTGGGGGCCTGGGCACCGGGGACGGATGCCCCGGGGTCTGGACGACCTCTTACGTCGCCGCCTGGTCGCTGTCACGGAAGCCGCCCCAGCCGTGCCAGCGGTCGATCTCGATCCAGGCGTTGACCCGGCCGCGCTCACGGTCCGCGTACGGCTGGCCGAGGTAGTTCCGCGACAGCCGGTCGATGCCGGTGAGGCCCTCGTCCTCGCTGATCTCGACCACGCGCCCGATCAGGGTCACATGGGTGTACCAGTCGGATGCGTCGAGCACCGTCAGGGTGACACGGGGGTCCCGGCGAACATGGCCGAGGCGCTTGCGGCCCTCGTCCATGTTGACCAGCACCCGGCCGTCGTCCCACAGGTACCAGGTAGCCGTGGACACCGGCTGACCGTCCGAACGGAGGGTCGCGATGACGGCCGGGTTGGGCTTGCGCAGCATGGCGACCGCGTCATCGGGAAGCGGCGGCTTCGACATGTTCTCTCCTCTGTCCCGTCCTGCGCCCTCCTGTGACGGCGAACCACGACGGGTGATTCGGAGGACGCGCCTCCTCCACGCTGCCACACGACGGGTGCGACGTCCGGGACCGCCCCGGGCTTGTTCGTCCACGGCGCGTGACACGGCGAGTCGGCCACCCGGGCCGGAGACGGTCACCGACGGATCGAGGAGCGGTGACTTCACCGGGCGCCGCCTCTCCCACCCGCGGGTGGCCGCGCCGCCCCACGGGCGTTGGACTGTCAGTGGCGCCTGTGATGCTGGGGCCATGGACGAACTGATGAGGCGCCGTGTCTACGGCGCCGACCATGAGGACCCCGATCCGGGGCCACAGCCGGGACACGTCTACGTCGAGCTGGTGGGCGGCCCGCTGGACGGACTGCTCCTGGACGTGACCGGCTGGCCCGGGGAGCGCTTGGCCGTAGGGGCCGCGCTCGGCACCGAGCTCGGGAAGTTCGGTGCTGGAGGTCGCGCCGTGTACGGTCCGGTGGCGGACGATCCCAGCCGCTGGGCCTGGGAGGCGGACAGCCCCTGAGCGAGGCATCCGCGGGGGAGGGGAGACCGGCACGTGTCCCCTGACCAGTACGTGCTGGACGGGCGGAGTGACCGGCCGTCACCCCGAGCGCGGCGAACGGCGCGTGCCGCTGCCGCGAGAAGGGCTGACCGCCGTCCGGCTCGACGACTCGCGTGTTCCGCCGACGGGGCTCCTTCCGGTGGGCCTCAGGTCCGGCCGGCACCCGGCCCGGACCCTCTCGCGGCCCGACGAGAGAGGCATGGCGCCCGGGAACGGGGAAGGATCGGTACTTTCGCCGGTCTTCCGGCCCAGGTGGTGACGCCCGGGGAGACCCTCCCTAACGTGCTCGACCGACAGGATTCCGGATCCAGGAGGTGGCACAGGGATGAAGCACTTGATGCGCCGCGCGGTCGGCGCGGCAGCGGGACTGCTGGCCGTCGCGTTACTTGCCCCGCTCCCCGCGGCGCAAGCGGGCGCCAGGGCCGAGGGCGGGACCGGGCCGTACCCGGCCGGCTACGAAACCGTCGCCGGACTGCCGGACCATACGGTCTACCGGCCCGACACCCTGCCGGTGGACGAGAAGCTGCCCGTCGTGGCATGGGGTAACGGCGCGTGCCGTGCCGACGGCACCTGGTTCGAGAACATCCTCACCGAGTTCGCCTCGCACGGCTTTCTCGTCATCGCCAACGGCGTACCCGGAGGCTCCGGCCGGACCTCGGCCGACATGCTCATCGAAGCGGTCGACTGGGCCGTCGAGGAGAACAGCGACCCGGACAGCGAGTTGAGGGGCAGGATCGACACCTCCGAGATCGCCGTCATGGGCCAGTCGTGCGGCGGACTGGAGACCATGGAGGTGGCCGACGACCCGCGCATCGACACGACGGTGATGTGGAACAGCGGTCTGATGAGCAGGCTCGACAAACGGATCCGACTGCCCCGTCTGCACGCACCCGTCGCCTACTTCACAGGCGGCCCCGAGGACATCGCCTACGAGAACGCCGCGGACGACTGGAACCGGCTGCCCGCCGGCCTGCCCGCCTTCTCCGGCAACCTGGATGTCGGACACTACGGCACCTATGCGGAGCCGAACGGCGGCGAGTTCGGGAGGGTGGGCGTGAACTGGCTGAAGTGGCAGCTCAAGGGTGACACCGACGCGCGGAGCGAGTTCGTGGGTCCCGACTGCGGGATGTGCTCCACGGAATGGGACGTGCTGCAGAAGAACCTGTCCTGACCGAGGACCGCTTCGGCCGCGGCGGGGCCCCGCCCCCGCTGCGGCCGGTGCGTCGGGCGACGGAGCGCGCCTCCTCGCACCGCCCCTCCCGGCATCGCGCCGACGATGAGACGTGATCGACAGCACGGCCATGGGGCCGCCCGGCAGGCCCTGGGCAGGAGTCGCGCCACGCTGAGGGGGCGGGTGACGGTGGAATCGGCGGAACCGCGGGTGCGGCCACGGTGGTGACCACAACGACCGGCGCGGCGCCGCCGCGAGGCGATTGCGCGGCGTTCACCGGATCGCGCGGACCGCGGCCCGGATGGCGTCGGGCTAGTCGAGCAGGTCCGTGCTGTCCGCCCACTGGTCGACACCTCCCACCAGCGGCAGAGCCTGAAGGTCCGGGTCCGTCACGGTGAGCGCGAGCGCGTGCGCGAAGCGCTCGGCATGCAGGACCAGAAAGGGACGCGCGTGGTAGGGCCGGCGGCCGGGGTCCACCGGAGCGATGAGACCGGACGAGTTCTGCAGCGACGCGACGGCCTCGTACGCGGCGCACAGATGCGCCTCCCGCGCCGGATACTCCGTCGCGGCCAGCGCACCACGGAGCATGGGGCCGAGTGTCCCGGCCACCGGCAGCCCGCCGAACGAACTGCCGAGCCACTTGCCGTAGGGCGCGTACCTGCGTTCCAGCAGGTGGCACAGGTGCATCAGACTCCGCACCAGGCGGGCGGTCACCACCATCGAGCCGATGTCGTCACCGGCTTCCGCGCAGCGCCCCACGAACGCCTCCTCCTGCGCGATGCGCTGCCACTGGCAGGCCAGCAGATAGCGCCATACCTGCTCCGGATACCAGGCCAGCCTGCGTCTCACCTCGGTGAGGGTTCCAAGGCCGTCGTGGAAGACAGCTCCGCCCGTGGTCTCGGCGAGCCGCTGCTGCGGCAGCGCGAGCCAGTCGCGGGCGCCCGGCTCCGCGTCGGCCGAGGGCAGCCCGAGCCGCGAGGCCAGCCATCCGTCGACGTCGTGCAGGTCCACGCGGTGATCGACCGGGCCGTCGGTCACCCGCATGTGCCCGACGGGATCGAGAGGATCGCCGCTCCCCTGGAAATGGGTGGGCCAGCCCCGTACCGCCTTCGGGAGCCGTTCGGAGAGCAAGCGGCGGATCTCCACGCCGTGCTCGGCCTTGTCCGCGGCTGTCAGGAAGAGCTCCAGCCGCGGTCCCCAGTCGTGGTCGGCGGACCTCGGTGAGTCGAACCCCAGCACTTCGGATCCGCTGCCGACCCGGCCCGCCGCGTACGGCAGGTCCGGGAAGGCGTCTCGCAGGAGTGGCCCCACTTCCTCCTCGTACAGGATTCCGGAGAGTTCGAGTCCAGGGACGAACTTGGCGTCGGAGATCGTCATTCCGCAACTGTGCTGCCCCCCACCCGCCTGGTGCCAGCGGTTATTCCCCCGTGTCAGGCAGCCGGCCGCACCGTGCGCGACGGCCGTTCGTAGGGGCGCCGAACAAGGATGGCGTCACCCAGGTCTGAGCCAGGAATGCAGGGGCACATGTGTTCCATCAACCAAAGGAGCAACATCATGCTGGGAATTGCTGCCGCCGTAGTCTTCTTCATCGCTTTTCTGATCAACGCCGCCGACATCGCGACGAACGACGTCTTCGCCTCCACGAACGTCATGCTGATCGGCCTGGTCCTGCTGGCCCTGCACGTCGCGGGAATCGCGAACGGACGGCGCGTCGGCCGTCGGTGACCGTCGTCCGGTCGCGACCGGCGCGGCCGACCACCCGGAGACCGGGTGCGTCGGCCTTCCGTCCGGCGGGACCGGCCGGCGAGCACAGCTGCGGCGGCCCGACGCCGGCCGGGTCCGCGCGCAGCCGACGAGTTCGCCGATCGGTCCCGGGTCCGTCCGGTCACCCGTCTCCGGCTGTGCCCCGCAACGTGGGTGAACCGCGCCGTCCCGCGTGGAACCGCCGTTCCCCACCCAGGAAGCCGGACCGCGTACGCTGGACGGACTGTTCCCGGACAATGGGCGCATGCGCATCCGCCAGGTGAACATCGACGAGCTGCCGCTCCTCCGGGACATCGAGAGAGCCGCCGGTCTGTGCTTCCGTGACATCGGCATGCCCGAGATCGCCGATGACGAACCGCCCCCTGTCGAAGAACTGGCGCGCTATCAGAAGGCGGGACTGGCCTGGGCCGCCGTCGATGCGGCGGACGCCCCCGGGGCCTACCTCATCGCTGAACACGTCGACGGGAACCTTCACGTCGAGCAGGTGTCGGTACACCCCGACCACGCACGCCGCGGGACGGGGCGCGCGTTGCTTGGGCGCCTCGCGGATCACGCCGTGGCCGCGGGCGTGCCCGCTCTGACGCTCACGACATTCACCGACGTCCCCTGGAACGCGCCCTATTACCTGCGCTGCGGATTCCGCGTGCTCGACGACACGGAGCTCGGGCCGGGCCTGACCGAGATCCGCCGGCGGGAAGCCGCTCACGGGCTCGACCGGTGGCGACGGGTCCGCATGCGCAGAGACCTGCGCGGCCCCGTCTAGCTCCGTACTTCGCGGGTGGCAGCGAAAGGTGGATCCGGCGCCACCGCGCAGTTGTCCGGCCCCGCGGCTATCGGCGGCCATCTTGTCCACGCTCGCTGCGCCGCAGTGCGCGACGTTGCTTTCCTGGCAGGGTGGCGGCCAACTCGCCCACCAGGGAGACGTCGTGGCAATCGCCGTCTTGGCTGCCCCGGCACCACCACACCGGTGGGCCGGCCGCGTCCGTTTCGCCCTGATACCAATCGTCAGTGGTCCCTGCGGGACGAGGGTGCATTCCGACCTTGTGTTCCGAGCAGATCGGCCAGACCCGCCAGAGCAACTCCATGATGGTCGACTGCGCCGCATCTGCGACCACAGCCAGGACCGTCGTCGCATCGTCCGGCTCTGGCGGGTCGCCCTCCTCCAGGTCGCACGCATTCACCGAATTGCCGTGCCAACGGCCGTCGGGCATCGCCACGTAGACCTGACCCCTGTCGATTCCGCTCGGGGGCAAAGGCCGCCGAGGCGGGTCAACCATCAGTATCAGTGCTTCTTGATCCGGCAGGGTCGCCATCAGGTCGCGATTGACCACAGCGAGGGCGGCCTCCAGCTTCGGCCATTGACCGGGCTCGGCCGGCATGGGCTCGGGGAGATGCTGCCAGTCATGACCAGGACCGATGCTGAAATGCGAGGAGTAGTTCACCAGGGCATCGTCTCAGTCACCCCGACGCGCCTGTTGTTCTGCACAAAGATGGGGGTGACGGCCAGGGGGCCTTTGAAGTCGCCGTATCTGCGCTCGGCCACACCCTGGCCTGTGTGGCGGCGTAGCACTTCGCTGGGATCGGCCTGCTCAGGGGTGAGAGTGGTCAACAGCGCGTACCAGCCGTCGACGGCAGCCTCGGCCTGGAGCGCGTCCTGATCGAAGTGCCAGTACATCTAGGGCGTGTGTCGGAAGTGCTCCTCCGGGGCTCCCACGGAACATGGTCTCTGTCGTGTGATTCTGTTGTCATGACTGATCACCGCGAGGTTGCCATCGTCCGCTGGCCAGGCCAGACTCCTCCGACCGAGGACGGCCTGGCCGCCTTGCTGGCGGCCTACCATCTGCGGACTGAGGCTGAGAAGGGGGAACCGGTTGCCCATGTGGACGGGTTGCGGGATCGCTACCGAGCAGAGATCACCGACCCTCGGACCGCGTTTGCCGGTGACGTCGTGCTGGTGGCTCTCCTGCGGGATGCCGCTGTGGGCTGTTTGGTGCTGACCTCCCCGGCCAACGAGCCATCGGAGATCAAGAGGCTCTGGACCGACACTGAATTCCGTGGGCGGGGCATTGCGTCCGCCTTGCTCGGCGCTGCGCTCGCCCATGCCGCGGAGAACGGCGTGGACACCGTCCGGCTCTCAGTGTGGGAATGGCGGACCGGGGCCATTGCCCTGTACGAACGACTCGGCTTCACCGTCACCGACTCATGGGATGAGCGGGATCAATTGGTGTGCATGCAACGCGCTGTCTGAGTGGTCACAGCCATTCGTTGGTGGCCGCGAGGAGAACGGTTGCCTCGTAGCGGACCGCGAGCTTGTCGTATCTCGTAGCGACGGCACGGTGCCTCTTGAGGCGGTTGATCCCGCACTCGACCGCATGACGCTCGCGGTAGTCGACCGGGTCGAAGTGCGGCGGCCGGCCACCGCGGGAGCCGAGCTTTCGGCGGTTGCGCGCCTGGTCGGCCTTGTCCGGGATGGTGCAGCGGATCCCGCGGCGGCGTAGATTGGCCCGGTTCTTGCGGGAGGCGTACGCCTTGTCGGCGCGGACCCGATCGGGTCGGACGCGTGGCCGGCCTGGTCCGATGCGGGGCACGCGGACCTTCTCCAGCACCGGCTCGAACTGCGGCGAATCGCCGCGCTGGCCGGCCGTGATCACGATCGACAGGGGCTTTTGGCCCTGCTCGACGGCCAGGTGCAGCTTGGTCGTGAAACCGCCGGGCGAGCGTCCCAGCCCGTGATCACCGGGCTCGGCGAAGACGCCGCCCGGCGGTTCCTTCTGCAGGTCGCCCTGCTTACGGGCTCCGGCCGCATGCTGATGAGTGCGACACACCGTGGAGTCGACGCTCAGGTCCCACCTGGTCGCACCCTTCGCGTCGGCCATGGACTGAAGCCGGGTGAGGATGCGGTGCCAGGCGCCGTCCCGCTGCCATCGGCGAAACAGGTCGTCGATCCGGCCCCACGGCCCGTACTCGACGGGCACGTCCCGCCACGGCACACCGGTCCGGACTCGGAAGCGTATGCCGTCGATCAGCTGTCGCCGGGACCAGACGGGCGGCCTCCCCGCCCGCGTGCCCTTCGGCAACAACGGCTCCAGCACCGCCCGCTGTTCATCCGTGAGATCACCCCGCCCCATGAACCATGACCATTCACGGCTCAAGATCTACTTTCGATACACGGCCTAGCCGGGCCCGCACCGCGTCACCCCGGGTCACTCGCCCGCGCGCGCCGGAACGTCCACGGCCTCGGTCCTCGACGAGCCGTGGTGGCCGGGTCCCCGTGGACACGGGACCATGGTCCAGGGGTTGCCGGCCCGGTCGCGCGTCTGCCGGTCGGCATCGCCGTGTCCGCGCCCGTCCGAGGTGGGCGGAGGCCGTCGGGGCCGGGACGCGACGCCGCGCGGCCGGGGAGCCCGGTGCGGGCCTGTTCGGCCTGTGCGGGAGACGGTCTCCGCCCAGCCGGGTCACCGGATCGAGTGAAAGAGGGACATGGCAGCGTACGAGATCAAGACCGCCGGGGTCCGTGAGATGACGACGTTCCTGGAGTGGGCCGGCGACGAACAGTGGAACCCGGGGAAACTGGACCACCTTCCCTTCCACGCCGCCGACCCGTACGGATTCCTCCTGGGCCGGCTGGACGGCGAACCCGTCACCTCCGTCTCCGCCGTACGGTACGGAGACGATTTCGGATTCATCGGCTTCTACATCGCACGCCCCCCGGTTCGCGGCCAGGGCTACGGGATCCAGGCGTGGCAGGCGGCCATGAAGCGACTGGACGGCCGGAACGTGGGCCTCGACGGTGTCGTGGAACAACAGGACAACTACCGCAGGTCGGGGTTCCGCACCGCCTGGAATCATGTGCGGTACGAGGGAGTGCCGGCAGGGGAGCGGCCTCCGCCGGACATCACCGTGGCCGACGCCGGATCTCTTCCCTTCGGTGAACTGGCGTCCTTCGACCGCCGCTTCTTCCCCGCACGGCGTGATGCCTTCCTCTCGCTGTGGGTGGGAGCGCCCGGCCACACGGCCCTCGTGGCGATTCGGGACGGTGCGCTGTGCGGTTTCGGGGTGGTGCGGCCGGCGCGTTCGGGAGCGCGCGTCGGCCCTCTCTATGCTGCGTCGGACGATGTCGCTCTCGCTCTGCTGAACGGCCTTTCGGCATCCCTGGACGGAGCCTCTGTAGCGCTCGACGTGCCCGACGTGAACGTACCCGCGGTCAGGCTGATGGAGCACCTGGGACTCGAGCCGACCTTCGAGTGCGCCCGGATGTACACCCAGGGCGTTCCCGAGACCGACAGGGCAGGTGTCTTCGCCGCGACCACCATCGAACTCGGATAGGGCGTCGGATACCGCCGTAGCCGACGGCACGAGCCGGGGGCCGGCCACGTGTGTGCCCAGCCCCCGGGAGCGCGCCGGCGGGACCTGAGGGTGCTGCTGCGGCTCTGCTCTACACCCGGTCCGCGAACACCCCGGCCAGCTCACGCCATTCGGCCCGCGGCAGACCGCCACCGCCCTCTTCGGCGGTGAGGACCTGGAGGGCGACGTGGTCGGCGCCGGCGTCGAGGTATTCCTGAGTCCGGGCAGCGATGTCCTCGGCGCCCCCCATGGCGAAGAGGGCGTCGAGCAGCCGTACGCTCCCGCCGCCGTGGAAGTCGCTCTCCGTGAAGCCCAGGCGCAGCAGATTGCCTGTGTAGTTGGGCAGTTGGAGGTACGTCGACAGCATGTTCCGTGCCGTGGTGCGGGCACGGTCCGGATCCGGGTCGAGCACCACCGACAGCTCCGGGGCGAGCAGGGCGTCGGGACCGAGTGCCGTGCGCGCCTCCGCGGTGTGCTCAGCGGTCACGAGATAGGGATGGGCGCCGAGCGCCCGGTCCGTCGCGAGCTTCAGCATCTTCGGGCCGAGGGCCGCCAGGACCCGGTGGCCGGACCCCACGGGCGGGGTCGCGGCGTCGAGCGCGTCGAGGTAGGCGACCATCGAGCTGTACGGCTTCGTGTACTGCGGAACCATCGGCCCGTGGCTGACGCCCAGCCCGAGGACGAACCGACCGCGCGCGCTCGCGTCGATCGCGGCGATCCGCGCCGCCACCGCCTCGGCGGAGTGGTCCCAGATGCTCAGGATGCCGGTGGCCACGGTGATCGTGCGGGTGGCCGCGACGACAGCGGCGGCGTCCTCCGGCGAAGGGCTGCCCCCGATCCAGAGGGCGCCGAACCGAAGCTCCTCCAGCTCGGCGAGCGCTTCGACCAGTTCCTCGCGGCCCGCGTCGTCCCTCCGCGATGCGTGCAGGGCACCGCTCCAGATGCCGACCCGTCCGAATGTCTCACGCGTCTCAGAAGTCATGGTGGCGTCAACAGCACCTCGTGACCGCTATTCCCGGACCACTGGGAGGTTCATCCCATCGGGGGCATTGTCCATGGGCGGCGGACCGGACACGGGGTTCGTTCCCGGCGGCCAACCCGGTGCGCGATGCCCAGGTGCGGCCGGCCAGCGGTGTCAGTGGTCCAGCACCGCGGCCACTTCGTGCGCCATGACGCGGTATCCGGCGTCGTTGGGGTGCAGTGCGTCCTCGTCCGCGTACGCGGGGTCGATGCGGTCCGGGTCGGTCGGGTCGGCGAGTGCCCGGTCGAAGTCGACGTACGCGTCGAACTCGCCTGCGTGGCGGATCCAGTCGTTGACCTCGTCGCTGACCCGTGCGGAGTGCGGTCCCCAGTGGTCGGAGCCCTTGAGCGGCAGCAGGGTCGCGCCGACGGCCTCGAGCCCCTTGCTGTGAGCGGCGCGGATCAGCGCACGGTATCCGGCTATGAGCCGGCGGGACGACACGGTCGGGGCCGGCTTGTACGTGGCAGGCGGGTTGGGCCCTTTGGCGGCTTCGCTGAACCCGATGTCGTTGACCCCCTGGAGGATGACGACCGTGGAGGCGCCCGGCTGGTCCAGCACGTCCCGCCCGAAGCGTGCGGTCGCTCGTTCACCGAACCAGGCCGAGTCGTTGAGTACGAGGTTGCCGCCGATGCCCTGGTTGACGACGGGCCGCTCGGTCAGCTCGGCCAGGACGTCGGAGTAGCGCCGGTCGGTGTTGGGTGTGGAGCCGAAGCCGTCGGTGATGGAGTCCCCGAAGACCACGATGCCGTCCTCGGCGCCCGAGTCCTTCGTGCGCCCGCCGGTTTCCGTGGCAGGGATCGCGGGCGGTGGCCCGCCTACTTCGACGCCGGAGAGGTAGTACCAGGACTGGGTTCTGCTCCTGTACGCGCCTCCTGTCGTATCGGCCCTGTGGTCGCCGTTCGCGCGGTAGGTGTCGGTCCAACCCTGCGAGTGGAAGGTTGCCGGGCCGGTGGTCCCCGCGAGGTAGAGCGTGACCGTGAGGGACTCCAGACGCTTCGGGCGCAGTGCGGTCGCGTCGCTGCGGAGCCCGCCGTGAGCCGGGACCTCGGCCGATGCCCTGCCGCCGAAGGTGAGTCGGCGTACCGACCCCGGCTCGACGGCCGCGCCCTGCGCGGTGCGGGCGACCGTCGCGCCGGTGATCTTCAACGGCGAGGTGCCGTACGCGTTGGAGAGCCGGATCCTGACCAGGCCGCCGCCCTTGGTGACGCGGACCACCTGACGTACGGACTGGTGGGAGAAGCCCTCCTGGGACCAGTTGGGCGTGAAGCCTGTGCTGGGCATCTGCGGTGAGGCGCCCCAGGCTGTGGTCCAGACGACGGGGGTTGCCTCGACGACGGGTGCTGCCTCGCCCGGGCGGGCCGGGATGCCCACGGTGAGGAGCCCGGCGACGAGCGGTGCGGCGATGCGGCGTACGGAGAAGATGCCCACGACTACCCCTAATGGATTTGGAGTTCCGTTAAGTTCGAGCACACCGTAACAGTGATGGAGGTAGTAATGGAACCATAGGCCCATTTGCGTGAGTCGGGGGAGTGTCTGTCTCCGGCCTGCCCGGAGGGCGGAATCTGGTGGGGCCACGGGTTGTGGACGGGGCGCCCCACCCTCGACGGTGTCGTCGGAGCGCAAGGCGAAGCGCCGTGGGCACCGAGGAGTGCGTGACCGCGCTCCTCGGTGCCGGCTTGGTCCGCTCCTTCAGTCGCCGAGGATCCGCTCCCACGGCAGCCCGTCCCGCCAGCTCCCGTCGAGGAAGATCGAGGAGTGGGCGACGCCGTACGGGCTGAGCCCGTTGCGGCGCAGCACCCGTTGCGAGGGCAGATTCACCAGATTGGTCGATGCCTCGACGCGGTGCAGTCCCCGTTCCTCCGTCATCAGCGCCCGGCGAGGGCCGCGGCGCTCGTGGATGACCCGGCCCGGGATGTCAGGTGGCGCGTCCGCTCAACTCCCGGCCGCGCGCCCGGATGCCGAGGTCAGGCGCCGGCCGGCCCCTCGGTGCTCTCCCGCAGGACCAGCCGGTGGGGCACCACGCGGTCCTGTGGCGACAGGACCGCGGCCGCGGGCTCGCCGCCGCCCGTGGACGCACCCGTCGCCTCGTCGATGCGGCGCTGGAGGAGCTGGACGGCGGTCCTCGCCACCGCGGCCTTGTCCGGTGCCACCGTGCTGAGTGTCGGAACGCTGAACCGGCCGCCCTCCACGTCGTCGAAGCCCATCACGGCGACGCTCCCGGGGACGAGGACGCCGTGCTCGTGGAGCGTACGCAACGCGCCGAGCGCCAGCTGGTCGTTGAAGCACAGGAGCGCGTCGGGCCGTACCCCGCGGCGCAGTGCGGCCGCGACCGCTTCGGCGCCGTCGGACATCCGGAAGGAGTCGACGGGCAGCAGCGCGGAAGGGTCGTACGGGATGCCCGCCTCCGACAGGGCCGCGCGATAGCCGCGGGTCCGGGCCTCGGCGGTACCCAGGCCTGTGGCGTCGCGTCCGCCGACCGCGAGGATCCGGCGACGGCCGAGGGCGATGAGGTGCTCGGTGGCCTCGCGGGCCGCCTTCTCGTTGTCGATGGCGACATGGTCGGCGCCCTCCTCCAGCAACTCCCCGATGAGGACGGTCGGTGGAGCGCCCGGATGCCCGCGCAGGTCGTCGGCGGTGAGGGCGAGCGGGCTGAGGATGATCCCGTCGACGAAGTCCGAGCCGAAGCCTGCCAGCGCGGCCAACTCGTGTTCACGGTCGGCGCCGGACTGGTGGATCAGCACCGTCAGGGAACACCGCCCGGCCTCGCGGATCACATGACGGGCGAGCTCGGCGAAGTAGGGGACGTCGAGCTCGGGCACGACGAGGGCGATGATGCCGGTGCGGCCCTTGCGCAGATGGCGGCCCGCCAGGTTGACCCGGTACCCGAGGTGCGCGATGGACTCCTGGACCACCCTCCGGGTGCGCTCGGAGACATGGGTGTAGTCGTTGATCACGTTGGACACCGTCTTCTCGGACACGCCCGCGTGCCGGGCGACGTCCTTGATCCTGGGCCGTGCCACCGCACCCCTCCTTCCCTCGTGCGCCGCCGAGTCTATGTCCGGCCTTACGGCGCGGACGCACCAGCCCGCCCGGCGCCCCTCGGCGGACGTACTTCCGCGCAGAGGTGCGTACCGAACCCTTTACAGCGAATGTACATCGATGTAAAAACATGCCACCGCACTGTTTCAGCCAGCGCGCCAACCATCTGCCGTGCGCGGTGGACCCGCTCGAACCCGGGGTCCACCGCCGGTCCGGCATGAGCGTCCGGCCGTCGAAAGGTCCGCGATGAGTTCTTCGTTCCCCGCCCGCCCGGCACGCCGTCTCCGGGCACCGGGTCCGGCACACGGTGTCAGCCGCCGCGGGATCCTGCGTTCCGGTCTGGCCGGTGCCGGTGCGCTGGCCGCCGCAGGTTCACTCGCCGGCTGCGCCTCGCCCGCCTCGGCCTCCGGCGCGTCCGAACTGAGCGTCTGGGACCTCTTCCAGGGCGGTGACGGCATGCTGATGGACGAGATGATCGAAGCCGTCTCCGCGGGCCCGGACGGCTTCGCCGTCGAGCGCACCATCCTCGACTGGGGACCGTCCTACTACACCAAGCTCGCGATGTCGGCCGCCGGCGGCCGGGCCTCGGACGTCGCCGTGCTGCACCTCTCCCGGCTGGCGGGCTACGCCCCAGGAGGCATGCTGGACCCCTTCGACCTCGGCCTTCTCGCCGAGTTCGGGGTGACGGAGAAGGACTTCACCCCCGCGGTGTGGTCGCGGACCCAGCACGCCGGGACCGTGTACGCGATCCCCCTCGACGTCCATCCCTTCATCGTCTTCTACGACCACGAGGCGGCGGACAAGGCCGGGCTCCTCGACCCGGCGGGCGAGCTGGCACCGATGGGATCGCCCCAGGCCCTGCTGGACGCGGGCAAGGCGCTCGCCGACGCCACCGGGGAGTCGGGCATCCTCTTCGGGCACGTCACCGACACGGCACAGAACTGGCGGCAGTTCGCGGCCTTCTACGCGCAGACCGGCGCGTCCTTCACCCTCCCGGACGGAGGGCCTCCCCGAATCGACGTCGACGCGGCGGTACGGGTCGTGGACTTCATGAAGCGGCTCTTCGACGGGAGGACCAACCCCAACAACCTCGACTACAACGGTGCGCTGGCCAACTTCGTCGGTGGCCGCGGCGGCATGGTCATGCTCGGCGAGTGGGAGCTGCCGACGCTGAAGAAGTCCGGCATCCCCCTGGGCGCCGCACCGTTCCCCCAGGTCTTCGAGCGGCCGGCCGTCTACACGGACTCCCACAGCTTCGTGCTCCCGCACCAGAAGAACCCTGACCCGGCCAGGCGGCGCGAGGCCCACCGCTACATCGCGCAGATCATCAAGCAGAGCCTCACCTGGGCGAGCGCGGGTCACATCCCCGCCTACCAGCCGGTGCTCGCCGAACCCGGGTACACCGCGCTGGACCCGCAGTCGTCCTACGCGGACGCGGGCGAGGTCGCCGTGCTCGACCCCCCGAACTGGTTCGTCGGCGCCGGTTCCAACTTCCAGAACCGGATGTGCCAGCCGCTCCAGGCGGCCCTCCTGGGCAACACCTCCGCCGAGAAGGCGGTGCGCCAGATGGTCCGTGAAGCGGACACGCTGCTCCGGCAGCCCAACCCGGTGGCCTGACCGAGAGCCGAAGGAGTCATCCCATGACCACCACCGCACCCACAGGCGCCGACGTGCCGGCCGGTGTGCCTTTCCCCGCGACCGGCGGCCCCCGCCCAACCGGTCGGGGAGTCCGCCGCCGGCCGGGCAGCGGACTGCTCTTCGTCCTGCCCTTCCTGGTCGTCTTCGCGCTCTTCCTCGTCTGGCCTGTCGTCCACGGCCTCTGGATGAGTTTCACCGACACCTCGCTCGCCATCCGCGACACCACGTTCGTCGGCTTCGACAACTACGCCGAGGCCTTCGGCGACCCTGACGTGTGGAGCAGTCTCGGCAACACCGCCGTGTTCACCGCCATCTCCTGCGTGCCCCTCGTGCTGGTGGCCCTCGCGATGGCGCTCCTGGTGCACAGCGGCCTGGCCGGCCAGTGGGTCTGGCGGCTGGCCTTCTTCGCGCCGTATCTGCTGCCCGTGACCGTCGTGACGCTGATCTGGACCTGGCTCTACCAGCCCGACCTGGGCCTGGGCAACCAGCTCCTCACCACGCTGGGCCTCGAACCCGTCGGCTGGCTCTCCGACGAGGCCGTCACCATGTGGGCCGTCGCGGCCCTCACCGTCTGGTGGACGGTCGGCTTCAACTTCCTGCTGTACCTCTCCGCCCTGCAGTCCCTGCCCGCGACCTACGACGAGGCCGCGGCACTCGACGGCGCCGGCGCGTGGCGCCGCCTGTGGTCGGTCACCCTGCCGCAACTGCGAAGGACGACCGCGCTGGTCGCCATGCTCCAGGTCCTCGCCTCACTCAAGGTGTTCGACCAGATCTACATCCTCACCAAAGGCGGGCCCAACGGCTCCACCCGCCCGATCCTCGAGTACGTCTACGACGTCGGGTTCACCGGTTACCGGCTGGGCTACGCCTCGGCCGTCTCCTACCTCTTCTTCGCGCTCGTGATCATCGTCTCCGTCGCGCAGCTCCGCTTCTTCCGCAGGGAGGACTGACCATGTCCGCCACCGCCACCGCACCCCGCAGACGCCCCCGGTCACCGCGCGAGGCAGCCGGCTCCCCGCTGCTCCTGGGACACGGCCGGACACCCCGCGTCCTGGCCGGGACCGCACTGGCCGTCCTGGCGGCGATCTGGCTGCTGCCCTTCGTCTGGGCCGTCGCCACATCCCTCCAGAGCGAGGAGGACGCGATCACACCCGGGCTGTCCCCGCTGAAGGGAGCGCTCACCCTCGGGTCGTACGAGCAGATCCTCGAACGCGGCAACGTGGTGCTGTGGGCGTTCAACAGCTTCCTCGTGGCAGGGCTCGTCACGCTGATCACCGTCGTCGTCTCCACCCTCGCCGCCTACGGCCTGGCGCGAGGGACCTTCCGCGGCCGGCGCGTCGTCCTCGCCGTCACCGTCGCCGCCATCATGGTCCCGCCGCAGCTGCTGGTGGTCCCGCTGTTCAAGCAGATGCTCCTCTTCGACCTCGTGGACACCTACGCCGCGGTGATCCTGCCCCAGGTGGTCGCACCGATGATGGTGTTCATCCTCAAGCGGTTCTTCGAGAGCATCCCGCGGGAACTGGAGGACGCCGCCCGGATCGACGGGGCGTCCGAACTGCGGGTGTTCGTGTCGATCGTGCTGCCCCTCTCCAGGCCCATCGTCGCGGCCGTGGCGATCTTCGTCTTCATCGGCGCGTGGAACAACTTCATGTGGCCCTTCATCGTCACCAACGACCCCGCACTCATGACGCTGCCGGTCGGACTGGCCACCGTCAAGGACGCCTTCGGCGTCCAGTACGCGCAGTCCATGGCCTCGGCCCTGCTGGCGGCGCTCCCGCTGATCGTGGTGTTCCTCCTCTTCCAGAGGCGCATCGTCAACTCGGTCGCGACCACGGGTCTCGGCGGTTCCTGACCCCGCCGGGACCCCGCACCATCCCGCACCACCCCCGTACCACCCGGGAGCGGCCTTCCGGCCGCCCCGCCGACCGACTGGAGCACGTGTGTCCACTCACTCCGTACCGCGTCCGGAGTACCCCCGGCCGCAGTTCGTCCGCCGCGACTGGATCAACCTGAACGGCCCGTGGCAGTTCGAGACCGACCGGGGGGACAGCGGGCTGGAACGCGGCCTCCTCGCGCGTGAGCTGGACCGGGAGATCCTCGTACCCTTCCCGCCCGAGTCCGAGCTCTCCGGCATCGGGGAGACGGACTTCCTGGAGGCCGTCTGGTACCGGCGGACCCTCTCCCTGCCGGCCTCCTGGGCCGGGCGCCGCGTGCTGCTGCACTTCGGTGCCGTCGACCACGACACGACCGTGTGGGCCGACGGCACCGAAGTCGCGCGCCACCGTGGCGGTTTCACCCCCTTCACCGCAGACCTCGGAGACATCGCGGGTTCCGGCGACGGCGTCGTCGTCACGGTCCGGGCCCGCGACCCCCGCTCCGGCCCGCAGGCACGGGGCAAGCAGGCCGTCCAGTACGCGAACCACGACTGCAACTACACCCGGGTGACGGGAATCTGGCAGACCGTCTGGGCGGAGCCGGTGTCCGAGGTCCACCTCAGGCGTCCCCGGATCACGCCCGATCTCGCCGGATCCGCCTTCCACCTCGAACTCCCGCTCTCCGGCAACCGGCCCGGCCACCTCGTGCGCGCCGTCCTCAGCGACGGCGACGGCGAGGTCAGCCGCGCCGAGGTCCGTGCCGACCTCGACCTCGCACCACGCCTGCACCTGCCCGTGGCCGCCACCAGGCGGCGGGAATGGAGCCCCGAGGACCCCCACCTGTACGACCTGCGGCTCGAACTCCTCGACGCTTCGGGCGAGGTGGTCGACAGCGTGGAGAGCTACGCCGGTCTGCGCTCCGTCGGCCTGCGCGGCAAGGCGGTCACCCTCAACGGGCGCCCCGTCTTCCAGCGCCTCGTTCTCGACCAGGGCTGGTACCCGGACGGGCTGATGACTGCCCCGACCGACGAGGCGCTCGTCCGCGACATCGAGCTCGCCATGGAGGCGGGCTTCAACGGAGCCCGGCTTCACCAGAAGGTCTTCGAGGAGCGCTTCCTCCACCACGCGGACCGCCTGGGCTATCTGGTCTGGGGCGAGTTCGGTGACTGGGGCTGCGAGACCGGCGGTTCCTCCGGCGACAACCAGCAGCCGGACGCCTCGTACGTGGGTCAGTGGCTGGAGGCCGTGGAACGCGACTACTCGCACCCCTCGATCATCGGCTGGTGCCCCCTCAACGAGACGTACCAGAAGCTGCACGACCGCATCACCCAGCTCGACTCCGTCACCCGGGCGATGTTCCTGGCCACCAAGGCCCTGGACACCTCCCGCCCGGTGATCGACGCGTCCGGCTACGCCCACCGGGTCGCCGAGACCGACATCTACGACGCCCACTCCTACGAGCAGGACCCCGCCGCCTTCCGACGGCTCATGGCGGGCCTGGCGAAGGACGACCCCTTCGTCAACACCTACGAGAGCGGCAAGGCCTACTCGCAGCCGTACCGTGGCCAGCCTTACTTCGTCAGCGAGTTCGGCGGGATCTGGTGGGACCCGGAGGCGGCCGCCGCACAGTCGGGCGAGGACCGCACCGCCTCCTGGGGCTACGGCGAACGCGTGCGGGACGAGGACGAGTTCCACGAGCGTTTCGCCGGGCTCACCGGTGTGCTGCTCGAGGACCCCGCCATGTTCGGCTACTGCTACACGCAGCTGACCGACGTCTTCCAGGAACAGAACGGCGTCTACCGCTTCGACCGGGGCTCCAAGCTGGACGTCTCCCGCATCCGCGCGGCCCAGCTGCGCCGGGCGGCGATCGAGGAGGACCAGGGCCCGGCGTAGCGGACCCGCCGGGAGGTCTCCCCGCACCGTGACGGGGAGACCTCCCGGCGCCCTCTTCCGGCCGGCTCAGCGCCGTTCGAGACGCCAGATCTGCGGCTGGAGACCGTTACACGTCCACTGCCGGACATCGCCCCCGGGTTCACGCGACCCGCTCGCCACGTCGAGGCACTGGCCGCTCGACCCGGAGACCAGCCGGTAGTACCCGCGGCCGACGTTCTGGAGCCGCCAGTCCTGCGCCGCCTGTCCGTTGCACGACCACTGGCGGACAGCGGCGCCGGGAACCGCCGAACCGTTCTCGACGTCCAGGCAGTGCCCGCTGTTACGTCCCGTGAGAGTGAAACGGCCCTCCCCGCGCGCCTTCAGGACCCAGTCCTGCGGGCCGAGTCCGTTGCACGTCCACTGCTGGACATCGCCCCCCACCGCACGGGAGTCGCCGGCCACGTCGAGGCAGTGCCCGCTGTTCGCGTTCACCAGACGGTGGACCGCCCCGTCCGTCACCCCCGCCGCGTCACCGCTTCCGGTGGTCCGCCCGGTCGCGAAGTAGGGCCTGCACACGGTGCCGTCCCAGTCCGTGGCGATCTGCAGCACCTGGGTGCCGTCCGCCGACGGCAACAGCGGGGAGCTGTAGTTCTGGCAGTAGTTCACGCCCGGATCGGTGATCTGCACCGGGGACTCGATCTCGTACCACGGGCCCGTCCCGTTCTCCGTGTTGGCGAGGACGGTCCTGCCGCTGCCCGCCGCCGTACTGCCGTCCCGGTTGAGCAGCCTCTGCCCGATCAGCAGGATCCTGCCGTTCGCGCCACCGCCCGGTGACGGGGACCAGGCGATCGTCGGCGCCGCGCGGAAGTACTTGCCGTCGACCGTCTGCGGCCTGAAGCCCAGGTGCGCGGGATCGCCCCAGTTCCACCCGTCCGCGGAGGTCCGGTAGTGGACCACGCACTGGTACTGGCCGCCGGGGTTGCAGATCTCGTAGCTCATGAAGTACGTGGCGTCCGGCAGCTTCCGGACGACCGGCATGCCCGGCCGGTCGGAGACCGGTCCGGCGGCCACGACGTCACGCCGATCCTGCCAGTGGACCCCGTCGTAGCTGCGTACGGCGGACAGTTTCTGGCTGTGCGCGGGATCCGTCTCGTCGGCGTAGTGGCAGACCAGCGCGCCGTCCGCGGCCACGGAGAACTCCGGCTCCCACAGGCCGCCCGTTCCCGTCGCGGTGGCGCAGGACGAGAGGGAGGACCAGGTGCGTCCGATGTCGTTGCTGCGCCAGACACGGAGGGCCATCCGCCGTCCGCTCTCGTCCTGTCCGGCCGAGGACGCCCAGAGCAGGGTGCCCGCGGGCAGGGTGCCGATCTGCCGGGGGAGTTCGAAGAGCGTCGTGCAGCACAGGCCCTGGCCTCCGGCCGACTCCGGGTCCCCGACCCTGCCCACCTCCCGGAACGTCGCTCCCGCGTCGGTGCTCTCGTGGATGGCTCCGATGCCGTTGTTGCCGTCGAAGGTGACGACGCTCGCGAGGACGCGGCCGTTGGCAGCCCCGTTGTGAGCGAGCCGGACGGCACGCGGGTACAGGCCGGTGCCGTCCCGCAGCGGTGTGCCGGACGCCGCGGCGGAGAGGCTTCCCGACGGCGCGGTCACGGCGGCCGCCCGGCCGGCCGAGGCAGGAGCCGTCGGTGCGGTCGGGGAGGCGGCGGACGCGGACCCGGGGAGCGTCAGCGCCAGGAGCCCGGCGGCCACCGCGACACCCCTGGCCCACCGGGCTGCCCGGGCCTCGGGAAGGGCGGTGGACGCGGTCGCCGGGTGCGGCGGGCGGTGAGTGCGGAGTCTGGGTGTGCGCGATCGGAACACGCGGAACTTCCTTCCTCGGGTGCAGCGTGGCGGACCGGCGGTGGGAGTGCCGCGCGGGTCGGAGCCTCACACCGGCGCGCCCCCTGGAGACGGGCGGCAGCGTGCCGTGGACCGTCCGCCGGGAGTTCCGGCCGGAGGCCTGGTGGCGGCGTGGCGGGACGGCGGCCCGCCCGCGGACCGGGTGGAGACCGGTGGGGAGCCGCAGCCGTCGACGCCGGACCGTGCAACAGGACGGGCGGGGCAGGCGCGAACGAGAGAGTTGACATGCTCAGGACTGGTCACGGTGATGTTACGACGCCCTTCCATCGATGTAAATGGTCGGCGTCGAAGCGGCGGCGGTCACCGGGAACGAGGCCGGGATCTCTCGCTGCCCTACGCTGCCGCAGGTGCTCGTGCCGTCCGGCTGCCTTCTCCCGGTGGTGCGCGTGTCGAACGGGCCCCGGGCCGAGCGGGCCGGCCTCCGGTCGCCTGAGCCTCAGCTCCCGCCGTTCCACGACCGCCACAGCGCCGCGTACGGTCCGCCCGCACGGACCAGCTCGTCGTGCGTGCCCAGCTCCACGACGCGCCCGGACTCCATCACGGCGACGCGGTCGGCGTCGTGTGCGGTGTGCAGCCGGTGGGCGATGGAGATGACCGTGCGGTCCGACCGGACGGCCACCATCGCCCGCTCCGCCTGCCGGGCCGTCCTCGGGTCGAGGAGTGACGTGGCCTCGTCCAGGATCAGTGTGTGAGGGTCTGCCAGATGCACCCTGGCCAGCGTGAGTTGCTGCGCCTGGGCGGCCTCCAGCTCGATCCCGCCCGAACCCAGACGGGTGTCAAGGGCCTCCGGCAGTTCCGCCACCCAGTCCGCCTCCACCAGCGCGAGCGCCGCGAGGATCGCCTCGTCGTCGGCCCCGGGCGAGGCCATAGTCATGTTGTCGCGCAGGGTTCCCATGAACACGTGGTGCTGCTGCGTGATGAGGACGACGCGATTGCCCAGTTCGCCGGCTGCGGCCAGGTCGGCGACGGGAACGCCGCCGACGAGGATGCGGCCTGTGTCGGGGGCGTCAACCCCCGCCATCAGCTTGCCGAGGGTGGACTTGCCCGCCCCGGACCGGCCCACGACCGCGAGCCGTTCGCCGGGACGTACCCGCAGCTCCACGTCCTTGAGGACCTCGCGGCCGGGCACGTAGGAGTATCCCGCGCCGCTGACCTCCATGAGGTCGTCCGCAGGGACCCGCACCGGGGCGTCGGAGGTGTGCGAGACCAGCCCTACGCCCTTGACGCGAGCGAACGAGGCGCCGCTGCGCTGGAGTTGTTCGACCCAGAGGAGCATCTGATTGAGCGGGTCGACCAGTTGCCACATGTAAAGGCCGCCCGCCACCACGGTGCCCAGGGGGATCGCTCCGTCGAGGTGGCGGAGACCGCCCACGAGGAGGATGAGTGCCATCGGCAGGGTGTGCGCGAACTCGGTGACCGGGAACAGCACGGTTCGCAGGGAGAGAGTGCGCTTCTGGGCGCGGTACGCCGAGTCGACGGCGCCGTCGAGCGTGTGGTTCCGGTGTGCGCGCAGTCCGTAGGCCTCGACGGTACGGGCACCGTGCGCAGTGGAGTCGAGGATCTCGGAGACCTCGCCGGAGGCTGCTCCCTCGGCGAGGTAGGCCGCACGGGAACGGGCCAGGTACCAGCGGCTCACCCCCCACACGAGCGGAAGCCCCACGACCGAGCAGAGTCCGAGGAGCGGGTCCAGAAGGAAGACCGCCGCGAAGACGAACACCACCTGGACGCCGGCGATGAAGATGTCCGGGGCCGCGTTGCGCAGGGTGGCCGCGACGGTGGAGACGTCCAGGGTGGATCGGGTGACCAGATCGCCCGTACCCACCTCGTCGGCTATCCGCCCCGGCAGCGCGAGACCGCGGTCGATCACCTCCTCGCGGAGCCGGGCCAGCGCGCGCTCGCCGAAGCGGTGGGAGAGACCACGTGCACAGCGCATCAGCACCAACTGGGCGACCGCGAAGCCCAGTACGGTGACGGCGAGCCCGTCGACCCGGGAGACGGACATCTCCCCGGCCTCGACTCCGGTGACGATGAGGCCCAGCAGCCACGGACCGGCGGCTCCGGCCAGCGCGGCGAGACCGGCCAGCAGGACTATCGTGCGGATGGCCCCCCGGTCCTCGTTCAGGAGCTGCCATGCCGCCCGGCGCGCCGTCCTGGCGTCGGCGACCGGCAGGCGCGGGGTCTCATGGGACCGGCTCATCGGGGCTGTCCTTCCACGTGACGGGCCGCGGCCGATTCGCCATGGACGTCGGTGCCGCCGCGGAGGACCAGCGCCGCGTACTCGGGCTGGCGGGCGAGGAGTTCGCCGTGCGTGCCGGTCGCGCGCACCTTCCCGTCCACCAGGTGTACGACCTCGTCGGCCCGGCCGAGCACGAGTGGCGACGAACTGACGACGAGGGTCGTCAGCCCCTGACGGTACTGCGTCACGCGGGCGGCGACGGTCGCCTCGGTGTGCGCGTCCAGCGCGGATGTCGGCTCCACCAGCAGGAGCACCGCCGGATCCGCGAGCAGGGCCCGAGACAGCCGGAGCCGTTGGCGTTGTCCGCCCGAGACGTTGCGGGCCTGGTTCTCCAGGCGGGTGTCGAGCCCGTCGGCCAACTCTTCGACGATGTCCTCCGCGGCGGCTGCGTGCAGAGCCCGCCGGATCTCCTCGTCGGAGCGGTCGGCGCTGCCGCGGACGACCGAGCGCAGTGATCCGGCGAACACATAGGCCTCGTTGTCCGCCAGCAGGATGTGCCGCCTGAGAGCGGTACGGTCCCAGTCGCGCAGCCCGGCCTCCCCCCAGGAGGCGTCGGAGTCGGTGTAGCCGGCCAGCCGTTCCACCACGGCGCGTGTCTCGGAGGGCCGGGCGCCGACCAGGGCCGTCACCTTCCCCGGGACCACCACCAGGCCCGACTCCGGGTCGTGCAACCGGCTGGGGGAGGGTGGTGGGTCGAGACGGGTCCGGTGCTCCTCGGAGGCCGGCGCGAGCGCGAGTATGCCGACCACCCGCTCTGCGGAGACGAGCCCGCGCGGCAGATCGTCGGCGCCTTCGATGAAGAACGACACGGGTGCCAGCAGGGCGGCGACGTATCCGTAGACCGCCACCAGTTCCCCCACGGTGATGGACCCGGCAGCAGCCATCCGCGCACTGATCCAGGTCACGACGGCGAGGAAGACCAGGGGAAGGCACGCGGTGAGCGCCTGGACCCAGCTGGTCATGCCGGCAACACGGTATCCGAGGGGTATCAGGGCCTGGGAACGACTCCGGAACCGTTCGGCGAACATGGTCTTGCCGCCGATCCCGTTGAGGACGCTCAGGCCGGCCACCATGTCGCCCGCGAGAGCGGTCAGGGCACCCTGGTCCTCCCGGTAGCGGCCTTCGGCCCCGTGCAGCTTCCCCAGCAGGGGGCCGACCGTCAACGCGAGGGCCGGGACGCCGAGAAGGACCACCAGAGCGAGAACAGCGGATATCCGGAACAGCAGGACGGCGGTCGTGACGTAGGCGACGGCCGCGCCCACACCGGGACCCGTGATGGTCAGTGTCTGGGCGATCCTGCTGATGTCACCGGCCTGGAGGTGGGCGAGCTCACCCGCGGACACCTGCCGGGGCAGCGCCGATCCCAGCCGGGTGACGTGGCGTGTGACGACCTGCACCGTGCGGTAGGCCGCGTCCACACGAACGAGCGTCATGGTCCGGTGCCGCAGGATCCCGAGGACCGCGATCCCGGCCCCTGCGACGACCACGGCGCAGGTCCAGAGGACCAACGCCCGTGTGTCCCGTGCCCTGAGCCCGTCGTCGACCGTCCTCGACAGCAGGTACGGGGGAAGCATGAGCGCGCACATCCATGTGCTTCCCCACAAGGCGCCGAGGAGCACCCGCCCGCGTTGACAGCGTGTCAGCCACCACAGGTACCGCAGGGGACTCCGGTGGTCCGGCAGCCCCGGGTCCTCATAGGGGACCCGGCGCGTACCGGCGGGCAGATCTGGTCCGTTGGTCATCGCGGTCGTCCTTGCGTGCGTTCGAGGGACAGGACTGGGGGAGTGACGGGTCCTGGAGGCGGCCGGTCGGTCCGCGGGGCGGCTCGCCCGGCTTCCGGGAGTGGCTACGGGCCGGAACCGGCTCACGGAACGGGGCCACGGCCCGGGCGAACGCCGCCTGGTGCCCTGGTCCCCTGGCGCACGAGGTGTCCGGCACCTGCCTCCGGCACCGTTCTCGACTTCGTTCCCTCACGGCCGGCTCGGCAGGAAGACGGGAGCACGTCAGTGGATCTCGGTGCTCTCGCCGTCGATCACGATCACCTGGCCGTCACGGAGCGGCTGGTGAGCCGTCCCGGCGTTCCGGAAGAGCTCGGCGACCCTGGTCAGAACCTCCGTCTCAGGGTGACCGGGGGAGTCGATGTGGGGCAGGACGACGTAGTCGAGGAGCGCGAGGCCGTCCTGACGTGCGGCAGCGCCGTAGGCCGTCATGACTGCTCCGGGATCATCGCACTGTTCAAGTCCGCGCAGGTCAGGCGCCAGGACGCACGCTCCGGCGCTGTATCCGGCATAGACGATCGCGTCCCGCCGCACCAAGTCGATCAGCGCGTGGTCCGCGCCGCTGCGGGCCAGGGCATGGCGGAGGACGAATACGTTGCCTCCGCGGACCCAGACCAGGGGGAACCTGCGCAACGCGTCCGCCACGCGGCCGGGCTGTTCGTCGAAGAAGGCCCGGAGATCCAGTTCGACCGGTCGCAGGCCGAGTGCGGCGAGTGCGTCCGCCTCCCGCCCGAGCGCCGTCTTCCGCTCGTCGTCCGGCAGGGCGTCGAGTGCGTTGACGACCACAGCCACCTCGCCCGTGGTGTCGGGGCCGTCCAGGAGTGACAGCAGCCGGTCGGGGTGATCGCCGATGCGGAATGACGAGAGATACATGCGCATCCGGGAACTCTAGGACCTGCACGACGCGTATGGTGCCGGGCCGTCCGAGGAACGGTTCCGGGATCCGTTCGACGAGGCGATGGACCGGATGGAGCGAGGCGCAGAGGCGTAGGGGCGTGGACAATCCCACCGATCAGGACCCGGAGACGGCGCGCGGGCAGTGGGGTTGCGTGGCCGCCCCCGTCGGCGGCCCGGGCCACGGGCGCGCTCGGGTCAGTTCTTTCCGGGCCGCATGGAGAGCGTGCGACGTCGGCGTGAACTGCGGGGCCGGCCGCTTCGCGCGTCCGCGGGGCGTTGCCAGCGACGGCCGCACTCCGGTGGGGAGCGCTCATCGAGTGCTCGGGGCGCTGGAGCCTCGCACGTTCCGAACGGCTGCACCCGCTGATCTCCGGATCATGTGAGCACCGATCAGGTCGGCACGGTCCGATCCGGCACTGTCCGATCCGGCCGGGAGGTGCGGCACTGGTCCAGCGTTCGTCCTGGACACGGTGCTGATCGGGGGTTCGGCACGTTCGGTGCTCACCAGCGGCAGGCGGTCGCCGACCGAGGGACGGACCGGCGCTGCGATTCGGACCAGGACTGTCCCGCGTCATCGCCACATCTGCCTGGTCCGGCCTGGCGGTTCGTAGGCCCTGCTGCGGCGAGGGAGTCAGGAGCGCATCGCCGCCCGGTCCGACTCGCTGCGCAGGACGCAGAATTCGTTGCCTTCGGGGTCGGCGAGGACGGCCCATCCCGAGCCGTCGGGATCCCGGCGGTCGGCGACCCAGGTGGCACCCAGGCCCAGTAGCCGTTCGACCTCCTCCTCGCGCGAGGTCTCGGGGCGCAGACACAGGTGGAGCCTGTTCTTGGCGATCTTCGGCTCGGGCACTTGGCTGAAGTACAGCATCGGACCTTCAGGCAGCATCACCTGGGTCTCCTCGGTGCCCGGTCCGTCCTCCGGATGCAACGGACAGCCGGTCACCTCGCTCCAGAACCGGGCCAGCTCATAGGCGTCCGTACAATCGATCGACACGTTCTGCAACACCGAGACCATGACGGCGAGCCTGCCCGATCGTCTGCCCGTTCGCCAGCCGTCCGCGCACATTCCGCTTCGGGCCGGGCAGGCGTGAGACGCCATCGCTCTTCTTGGAGTCGTCGGAACGTGATCGGCCGAGGGTCTGCGCTCGCGCCCCTCCCGCGAGGTGAAAATCCTGGAGGCGGCCGTGCGGTGAGGGTGTGGGGGACTCCGAGGGAATCACGAAGGCCGGTTTCCGGCGGCGGTGAGCACCACTGGCCACTGACGCGGTCCGACCGGGAGCAGCGTGCGCCGACCGTTGAGGACCGGTCGCGTGACACCGGCCACCTGATGCCGGCAGAGGCGGATCCGCGTGTACGGGGCCGCGACCACGAATCGTCCGAGTCGGCTCGGACGAGTGTGGCCGTTCGCGGGGATCCGGCGACGCGGCAGACCTGTCGGCCTGACGCCCCGCGCAGCACGTCACCTGGAGGGGCGACGGCTTTCCGCGGTCACGAGGCCAGCATGCCGGCGCGGAGCTTGCCGAGCGTCCGTGTGAGGAGGCGGGACACGTGCATCTGGGATACGCCGAGTTCGGCGCCGATCTGCGCCTGTGTCATCTCCTGGCCGAAGCGCATCTCGATGATGCGGCGCTCGCGGTCGTCGAGTTCACCCATCAACGGAGCCAGGGCGTGCAGGTTCTCCACCGTCTCCATCGCGGAGTCGGGCTCGCCCAGGATGTCGGCGAAGGTACGGGAAGCCGTGCCCGTGGTCTCGCCGGTGCTGGTCGGCAGGTCCAGGGAACCGGCGGTGTAGCCGTTCGAGGCGATGATGCCCTCGATGACCTCGTCCTCGGTGAGGTCCATGTGCTCCGCCAGCTCCTTCGCCGTCGGGTCACGGTCCAGGACCGTGGCGAGCTCGTCCTTCGCCTTGGCCAGATCGACGCGCAGTTCCTGCAGGCGCCGGGGGACGTGGACGGCCCACGTGGTGTCACGGAAGAAGCGCTTGATCTCGCCGACGATGTAGGGGACGGCGAACGTGGCGAACTCGACCTCCCGGGAGAGTTCGAACCGGTCGATGGCCTTGATGAGGCCGATGGTGCCGACCTGGGTGATGTCCTCCATGTCGCCACTGCCACGGTTGCGGAAGCGCCGCGCGGCGAATCTGACCAGGGAGATGTTCATCTCGATGAGAGTGTTGCGCGCGTACTGGTACTCGTGCGTGCCCTCTTCCAGGACCTGCAACCGCTCGAAGAAGAGTGTCGACAGGGCGCGGGCGTCCTTCGGGGACACCTTGCCCGTGTCCTCGATCCAGGGCAGCTCGCCGACACGCTCGGGCGTAGTCCCCGTATCCGACGTCCTGTCAGCCGATATGGTCCCGGCAGTCTGTTCAGCGGTCATTTCGCTCCCACCCTCGTTCGTGCTGAGGCCAATTCATGACGAGCCCCTGCCCTGCCTCGGGTGCCCCATGCGTGATGACCCCGAATTTTCTTGCTGTGTGGAAACAGTTGTCTCCGGACATCGTAGGATGAGCAGCGCCGGCCGCCGACGCGACCTCTTGGGCGCGCCGCGCTGGACCGGGCACAGGCCCCGTACGCTGGAGGCCGACGGCCGGGGCCCTCAGGCGGTCCGGGTCCCGGCTCAGCACGATGAGAAACAGGATCACGTGGACAGATTCGCTGCCGTCGAGCGGGAGCTGCGCAAGGCCGCACCTCATCTGCTCCTCGACGTCGCCACGGCGGCTCTGCGGGAGCAGTACGACGTGGAGAGCGTGGAGTTGCGCCTCGCCGACTACGGCATGACCACACTCCAGGTGGTGTCCGAGGCGCCCCTCGCCGAGCCGGTTCCCGTCCATGCCAGCCCTCAAGGGCGGGCGTTCGGCGCCCAGGAGCCCTACGTGGAGCCCCGGACCGGTCCGGGCCCGGTGACCGCACACCTGCCGGTGACCGTCCGGGGCGACCGGCTCGGTGTCCTCAGCGTCACGGGGCCGGAGGCCGGCTGGTCCACGGAAGGCCTGGCGGAGATGCAGCAGATCTGCGAAGCCCTGGGCCACGAGATCCTGGTCGCCGAACGGGACACCGACCTCTATCTCCTGGCCCGCCGCGCCACACGGCTGACGCTCGCCGCGGAGATGCAGTGGCAGCTGCTGCCCGGCCGCTCCGTGTCCCGCCCCGAATTCTCCTTGGGCGCCCACCTCGAACCGGCGTACGCGATCTTCGGCGACAACTTCGACTGGTCGGTGTCCGCCCATCACCTCACGCTCACCGTCACCAACGGCATGGGCAAGGGGATGGAGGCCGCCCTGTTGACCAATCTCGTCGTCAACGCCCTGCGTAACGCCCGGCGCGCCGGCCTCGACCTTCCAGGCCAGGCCAGCCTCGCCGACCAGGCGGTCTACGCCCAGCACCGTGGCGCACTGCACGCAGCGGTCCTGCTGCTCCGATTCGACCTGGCCACGGGCGAGGTGGAGGCCGTGGACGCGGGATCCCCCCGCATGTGGCGCCTCCGGGGGCGGGGTGTCGAGTCCTTCGACTTCGACGCGCAGCTTCCGCTGGGCATGTTCGAGGAGACGGAGTACGTCGCGGAGCGCCTGCGCGTGGAACCGGGCGACCGGCTGCTCATCGGCAGTGACGGTGTCTACGACAGCGCGTCGGCGGGCGGGGAGCGCTACGGGGAGCGGTCCCTGGCGCGGTCGCTCTCCGCGCACCGCTTGCTGCCGTGCGAGCAGGTGCCGCTGGCTGTGCTGCGAGATCTGCGGGACTACCGGTCCTCCGCGCCGCTGGACGACGACGCTCTGGTGGTCTGCCTGGACTGGTTCGGCCGGCAGCCCTCCACCGGCCGCGTGACGGCGTGACCCCTTCCGGCTGCCGGCCGGGCGGTCGACCGGACGCTATCCGGTCGACCGCAAGGGTCTCGCCCCGCCGCTGTCCTGCCCCGAGGCGGAGTTGCGGAAGGCCCTGAGTCCTTCGAGGAGCGACCGCCGTGCCTTCGCCGGCATGGCGTCGATCGTGGACATCAGCACCTTTTCCCTGCGCATGCGCAGGTCCACGAGGTACGCCTTGCCGTGGCTGGTCAGCCGTAGCTCGAGCTCCCTGCGGCTCACCGGGCTGGGCGCGCGCTCCACCAGGCCCGTGGCCTGCAGGCGGTCGCACAGTCTGCTGACCGAGGGGGAGGCCGACCCCAGGGCCTCGGCGAGCATCCGCAGATTGATGCCCTCCTCCCGGTCCAGCGTGTACAGCACGCGGAGCTGAGAAGGAGAGACGGGGCCGGTCGGGACGGCCTCACGGCCGTGTTCCCAGAGGACTTCGAGGAGTTCGACGAACTCGGATCCCTCGCGGGCCGCATCCCGGGACCGATGGTCGGGTTCGGGGCTCAGGCCCATGTTGATGACACTCCGATCCGGCATCGTCTCACTCGTCCGTCTGGCCACCGGACCGAGCAAGCGAGCCGGGCATCCGATGCGCTCGTATGGAAAGCCAGGACAAAGGTTCCGGGACACGCCCGTGGCCCCGAATATCGTACCCCCGTCCGCAACGGCGTCCGGGTTCACGGCTGCACCCCGGTATGTTTCCCCATGGCAATAGTTGTCATGAGGTACGGTTTCGCAGTCGACATCCGATGCGTGATCTTCCAGCGGTCGCCTTCGCTTCCGCCGCGACGGCGACCGCCCACCGGCCTGGAGTACTGACACCCATGACGCACAGCTCGACCCTCATCCTCACCGTCCGGCATCCGGCGGACTCGATCGCCGTCCTCAACGTCGCCGGTGAGATCGACGTGGACAGTGCCCCTGTCCTGCGGTCCAGGGCCCTGGAACTGATCCGCCAGGGAAGACCTCACCTCGTCCTCGATCTGGCGCCCGTGGAGTTCTGCGACTCCTCCGGCCTCAACGCCATGATCGGCATCCTGCGGTATGCGAAGGACCGGCACGGGTCGCTGTCCGTGGCCGCCGCACCACCCCACCTCACGAGGCTGCTGGACATCACGGGGATCGGCGACCTGATACCCACCGCGCCCAGCACGGCAGAGGCCCTGACTCGCATCGCGTCGCCGCCCGGAGCGCGGGAGACAGGCTCCGAAGCCCCCGAGGCGTAGCCCGGCCGCAGTACCGCCGCCGCACCTGAGGCGCCGGATTCCCGCGCCGGTGGACACACGGCTTCACGGCGGCCACCGGTCCACGGGGCGGGGCCGCCTACGAAGCCGTGCCCTCCCCGTCACCGAAGGGCCAGGCCTCGATATCGCGGTAACGGATCGGTCCGCTGCTGCGGGCGACGTCGCTTCCGACCAGATGCAGACGTTCGGCAGGCCATCGGACACCGGTGAATCCGGCGAACCCGGCGACGATCTCCGCGGCCGAGGACCGGTCGCCCCGCCGGGCGCGGGCCAGCGTCAGGTGGGGACGCAGGGGCCGGTCGACGAAGGTGACCCCGCACGCCCGGACCGCGCCACGGACGTCGGCCGCGAGGGCGTGCAACCCGTCGAGGTCCCCCTCGATCCCGCTCCACAGCACCCGGTCGTCGAAGATCCCGCCGCCGTGCAGCCCCAGGCGGAGGGGCTCGTGGGCCCGCGCGAGACCGGCGAGCGGCGGGCGCAGCAGCGGAACCGTCGAGGTCGGCAGTTCACCGAGGAACGCCAGGGTGATGTGCCAGTCCTCGATGCGGTTCCACCGCATGCGGGGGTGCGTGTCGTACGCGGGGCGCAGCGCCCGGGCGAGTTCCTCCTTCGCGTGGTCGGGCGGGGCGAGGGCGATGAACACGCGAACGGTCGTGGGCCGGATCTGTTCGTTCACACCGGACTTCGTACCATCCGGGTCACCGGGGCGACCGAGCGGGCCCCGCCCCGTCGGGAGCCTGCGCCCCTCACCTCCGGGAGGAGAGCCAGGCCCCGGCGCCGCGACAGGGGGAACGAGCGCGCGGAGAGCGGCGGCGTGGCACCCGTCGCGACTCGGCTCGGGCGGCCGAGGCCGACGTGCGTGAGCGGTCACCTCGCAGGGCATGCGGTCGGCAGGGCTCGCCGCGGCGGGCGGGCGTTCCCGGTGATCAGGAGTGTTCCGGGGGGCTTCTGTGAGAGACCGTTCCGCGGAGATTCACGATCCCCTCACCCGCGGTCCTCGTGCGAGCCCGATCCGGGGGATTGGCTTCCCGGCGTCCAGCTCGATGCAACAGACGAGGCACACATGTCCCTGAGGTACGCAGTCGCCGGCCTGGCCCTTCTCCCCGCGCTCGCCGTTCCCGCGACCGCGCAGGCGGCCACGGCTCCCCACGGCCACGGCCACGGGCACGTCCACCGGTCCGCATTCGACCTCCAGGCCCACCGCGGAGGTCTCGGACTGACCACGGAGGAGTCCCTCGAGGGCTTCGGCAAGGCGATACGCCTGGGGGTCAGCACCCTCGAGCTGGACACCCAGATCACGAAGGACCGGAAAGTGGTCGTCAACCACGACCGGCAGGTCAGTGCTCAGAAGTGCAAGGACACCGGCCCGCTGACGCCCGGCGACCCGATGTACCCGTACGTCGGCAAGTACATCAAGGACCTGACGCTCGCGCAGATCAAAACAATGGACTGCGGCTATCAGCAGCTTCCCGGCTACCCGGAGCAGGAGCAGATCAAGGGCTTCCGCATGGTCGAACTCCGGGACGTCCTCAACCTCGTGCGGGATTACGGAGCCAAGCGGGTCAAGCTGAACATCGAGACGAAGGTGGAGGCGGGAGCACCCGAGCAGACCGCGCCGAGGCAGCTGTTCGTCCGTCGCGTCTTCGAGGAGATCCACCGTTCCGGGATCGAGAAGCAGGTTTCCGTCCAGTCATTCGACTGGGGGGCGCTGAAGGCGATGCACAAGCTCGCACCGACGTACCCTCTGGTGGCGCTCACCAACTACGACTTCCTCCAGGTGGGGAAGGATGGGGCCTCTCCCTGGCTCGGAGGGATCGACGTGGACGACTACGACGGGGACTTCGTCAGGGCCGCCGCTGCCGTTCCCGGCGTGACCGCCCTGTCCCCGAACTACGGATTCCCGCAGAACGGCACGGTCGCGGACCCCGGCTTCCGGTTCTACCCGGACAGGAAGATGATCCACGACGCACACCGCCGTGGGCTGAAGGTCATCCCCTGGACCTGCGACGACCCCGCCACCATCGAGGCGCTCATGGACCTCGGGGTCGACGGGATCATCACCGACTACCCCGACCGGGTGCGGGACATCATGGCCGCCCGCGGCCTGCCTCTGCCCACCTCGTACCCGGCGCCGCGTCACTGAACTGCCTGCGAGCCCCCTGTGTCCTCACGCCGTTTCCCCAGTCCACTCGTCGAGAACGGTGCGGGGGAGCGGGAGCGCGTGTTCAGCCCTGGGAGTTGTCGGCCATGTCGACGGCTGCGAGCCTTTCGCGACGTGTCCGCTCCAACCCCCAGGCACCCAGGGGCCCGAGCGCCTGATTGAGCGTATGTCCGTGCTCGGTCAGCGAGTACTCCACGCGCGGCGGCACCTCGGCGTACACCTTCCGGTGCACGAGACCGTCGGCTTCCATCTCGCGCAGGTGCTGAGTGAGCATCTTCTCGCTCACCCCCGGAAGACCGCGTCGGAGCTCAGCGAAGCGGCGCACGCCGTGGGCATCGAGTTCCCACAGGATCAGCCCCTTCCACTTGCCGCTCACCACATCGAGCGCGGCGTCGATTCCACAGATGTACGGCCCGCGTCTCGGCGCCTCGGCCATCCGATCCCCTTACTAAAAGGTAAGTACCGCAGAAAATAGTGGGTACTTCCGAGATTAGCGGCCCGCTCCGACCATGGAGGGGTGAACGAACAACCGAACCTCACCATCAGGCAGAACAGTCCCGTCACCGTGATCGGCCTCGGCCCGATGGGTCAGGCGATGACACGCACCCTCCTCGCGGCCGGCCACCCGGTCACCGTCTGGAACCGCACCGCCGCCCGGGCCGACGGCGTCGTCACCGACGGAGCGACGCTCGCGGCGACGCCCCGCGAGGCGGTGGAGGCGAGTGACCTCGTGATCCTCAGCCTCACCGACTACCAGGCCATGTACGACGTCCTCGGCAGCGCAACCGCATCGCTCGCCGGGCGCACGGTGGTCAACCTGAGCTCCGACACTCCCGAACGCACACGCGAGGCGGCGGCCTGGGCGGAGAGCCACCACGCCGGCTTCCTCACCGGAGGTGTCATGACCCCCGCGCCGATGGTCGGCACGGAGGCCGCATACGTCTACTACAGCGGACGCCACAAGACGTCGGAGAGCCACCTGGCGGCGCTGGCGCTGCTCGGAACACCCAGGCACCTGGGGGAGGACCCGGGCCTGGCCCAGATGATGTACCAAGCCCAGCTCACGTTGTTCCTCACCACCCTGTCGGCGCTGATGCAGGCAACGGCGATGCTGGGCACCGCGGGCATCCCGGCCGGCGAAGCACTGCCGGAGCTGCTCTCCGCCGCCGACTCCGTCGGCGACATCATGAGGGCCGGCGAGGAGACCCCCGGCGTCGCCCTCGACGCCGGCGAGCATCCCGGCGACCTGAGCACCATCACCATGATGGGCGCGACAGCCGACCACATCGTCGAGACCAGCACGTCCCTCGGCCTCGATCTCGCACTTCCGCTGGCCGTGCAGTCCCACTACCGGCGCGCGATCAAGGACGGACACGGCAGCGACAACTGGACCCGGATCATCGACAGCATCCGCGGACCCCGCTGACCGGCCGCGGAACGCCGGGCGTTCGAGCACCGCTGTCGCTGTCCGCCACACCGGGACAGCGACAGCCCCGCGCCCCCGACGTCCGTCGAGCGCGCCCCGCGCCCCCGACGTCCGTCGAGCCACACGTCGAGGGCGCAGAGGCACGGACCGGCCGCCCGGCCGACGCGGTGTCATCACCGCTGACACGATGTCCCGATGACCTCACCCGTACTTCCCGAACCATGGATGCGCGGGGTCGCCGCCAACCCGGCTGCGCCTCCGGCGGTACTGCTCCGCCTGCTGGCCCCACGGGCACGCACCGCCTGGACCACGCTCTGCGAGCGCCGGGCTCTTCCTCCGGACATCGTCGAAGCGGTGGTCACACACCCCGATCGCACGGTCCGGCGCGGATTCGCCCGAAACCGCCATATGGCTCCTGAGCAACGCGGCCGGCTGGTGAACGACCCCGACTCCGGCGTGCGCGCGGCCCTGGCCTCCGGCCCTCGCCCCCGCACGGGCCGAGTCGTGGCGCTGCCCGACGACGTTCTGGAAACCCTTCTGACCGCGCGGGACGCCCACACGCACGGCCAGTCGTCCACCGCCGACGACATCCGGCAGGAACTTGTCGTCTCCGGTCAGATCCCTCCCGCGTTCCGCCGCAGGATGCTCGGACACCCGAACTCCGAACTGCGCGCGCAGGCGACGCAGCTGTGGCTGGAGCTCACCACGGAGCAGCGCGCTGCGCTCCTGGCCGACCCGGATCCCACGGTGCGCGAGGCGGCCCACAGGTGCAGCCGCACTCTGGACCCCGAGGCGATGGAGGCGGAGCTTCCGGAGCACGCCTGCCACCACCGCTGCCTCCTGCTCGTCAACTACGCGGTCTCCCGCACCGTGGCCGAACGGTGCCTGGCGGACCGGCGTGATCTCGACGCCCTGGCCCGCAACCCCCACATACCCCGGGACATCGTCACCCGCCTGGCGCGCGACCCCGATCCCGAGGTGCGCCGGCACATCGCGGCCAGAGCCGACCTGGATCCGGAGCTGCTGGCCGGCCTGGCCGGGGACCAGGACGGTGCCGTGGCGGCCCGGGCCCTTCAGCAGCCGCTCCCGCGCACCTGGTCGCAGCGCCGGGCCATCGACCGGGTGACCGGCCGTACGGCCGGAGGCGTCGGACCGGTGGAGGAGATGTTCACCGAGCCCGAGACACGCTGGTACGAGGAGTGCGCCCTCTCCCCTCATCCCCTGCTGCGCCGCGTCGCGGCGACCTCTCCCCGGCTGCCCGAGGAGCTGGTGCACCGCCTGGCCGGCGACTCCGACGCCGACGTGCGACACATCCTGGCCTGCAACCACCCGCTCGCGCCGCCCGCCGCCATCCTGGACGCGTTCATCGCCACGCCGGGCCAACGTCCTCACCTGCGGACCCTTTCCCGGCTGCCCCGCACCGGGCTGCACCACCTCCTCGGCCACGAGGACCCCGACGTCCGCGCCCTGGCCGCCGCTGACATCAGCCTTCCCCGGCCGCCCGTCCACCTCCTGTCCGACCCCGAGCCGGGCGTGCGCCGCGCTGCGGCTGCCAGTCCGCTCCTGCCCCAGGTCCTGGTCTCGTCACTCCTCGACGCCCCGGAGCACGCCGAAGGAGCTGCCTCCAACCCGAATCTGTCGGCCGATCAGCTTCACGGCCTGCTCGACCGCAGCGGACTGGGCTGACCCGCGGACCGGCGCACGACCGGCCCGCCGGCTGCGTGGAGACCGTTGCTACCGAACGGTCGTCGCGGGAGGGTTGAGCTTTCGGAAGTAGGTCCAGCTGGTCTCGTTCGGCTCGCTCCACCTCTCCGGAGCGCGGGCGAACTCCGGGTGCCGGCCGGCGATGTAGGCACGGGTGCGATCCGGCACCTCGGCGAACGAGCCGAGTTTGCGGCCCCTGCAGTGGAAGGCCAGTCCGCCGGGCCGCTGCCCTTGGGCCATCCACGGGAGCCAGGGGGACATGCGGGACCACGACATGGTGGCGGGGACACCGGCAGCCGGCCCGGCCAGGTCGGCGCGGTCGGCGAAGAACTGGAAGAGTTCCAGGGCCCTGTACGTGTCGCCGGCCGACTGGACGGGGTACTGAGCCACGGGCAGTGGCGAGGGGTAGGAGAGAGGGATCTCCAGGCTGAAGCAGACCTGACCCCCGAGTTCGGTCGTCGGGATCGGGAAGGGACGCCACTTCTGGTTCGCCGGGTCGTTCCAGACGTGCACCACCGGCAGGTCCTGCCAGCTCTCCAGGATGTCGCGGGTGGTGGGGTCCAGGTAGAAGGCGGCCTCACGGGTGAGGAGTTGGTAGGAGTCCGGACCGGCTTCGGCGTCCTGCACCAGACGGGCGACGTTGACCCCTTCGAAGCCGAAGACCCGCTGGTAGGGCTCGTCGGGGGCCCAGGAGAACACGTCTCCTGACCACCAGAACGTGACGTCGTCGCCGTCGAGCGAGGCGCGGGTGCGCGCGAAGGAACGGAGCAGCTCTGCGGATGTCGTCATACGGAGTACTCTGCGTGGTCGCCGGGGCGGCCGGACGGGAAACACCCCGGCCCGGCCCGAACTGCCCCGTCGTTCCGCATCCAAGGCCCCCGCGCGCACCGGCCTGCCGCACCAGCCGCCTCGGGCCGCGCCCGCAACACGCATACGGAGCCGGTCAGGTGGGGAGGCTCAGCCACGCGACAGGGAGGCGGCGTCCACGTGCTCGAGCGGACCACCCGTGCGCCTGCGCATATCGTGGTGGGGGTGGCCCGGGCTCCCCGGCGCCGCACTTCACGCCGCACGCCTGTGCCATGTCGGCCGCTCGATGTCCGATGACCCATGCCGTACCCGCCCCACCTGGAGTCGTACATGACCACAGCCCAGGACTTGTCGATCATTGCCGCCGCTCCGGACACCGACCCCGGCGTGGAGCCGGGCGATCTTTCGCTCGCGCTGGCGGGAGCGGAACTGATCGACCTCATCGACGCCGGGGCCGTCACCCTCGAAGGCGACCGGCTCGTGCCCGGCGCCGCGCCGCGAACCGAGGACTCCTCGCTGCTCGACGCCGCATCGGCCCTGACCATGCGCCCCCCTCACGAAACCGTGGAGGACTGGTTGTGGCGCCGGGGCCCCGAGCTGGCCGAGCGCTATCGAACCGCCCTCGAGACAGCGGGACTCGCAGCCCCGGCACGGTCTCACCGGCACCCCTTCCGCAGGGATCGCCCGGCGGAGACCGACACCGCCGCGCTTCACCGGGCGAACGACCGCTGGACGGCCGGTGAACCCGTCCTCGCGGCCCTCGCGGCTGCGGCTGGGATCGGGGAGGTTTCGGACGACACGCTCGCCGGTCTGGCGGACGACCAGGGCGCCGTGCTCACCGGCGTCCACCACGCCATCACGCAGCTCGCCGCCGAACGGCAACGCAGATCGATCGAGGGGGCGGCCTTCGACAACATCTGGCGCGGCTACTGACCCGTGCGGGGCGATGACCGGCGGGTCCGACGCCGGCGGGAGGACCGGGCCGCGTTCGCGGTCTCTGTGTTGCCGGGCCGAGCAGGCAGTGGTGGGATGGAATGGTCTCGCGTCGGCCCGCGGGGGAGGGACGCGGCGGACGGGGGGGGCGTCCCCGCGCCACTCCGGTCGGCGCCCGACGGCTGAGCCGGGTCCCGAGGCGGGCCCCACACGGCCACGCCGGCGGGGCTTTCCGCCACACCGGCGCCCCCCTCTCCAGATGCCGGAGACACCCATGGGCACCTATCGAGCCGCGCAGGTCGCTACCGCGAACGGACCCTTCGAGATCGTCGAGCGCCACGTGCCAGAACCAGGACCTGATCACGTACGTCTGTCGGTCGACGCCTGCGGGATCTGTCACAGCGACGACTCCTTCGTCAGCGGCGGCCTGCCCGGAGTGCGGTTTCCGCTGGTCCCGGGACATGAGGTCGCCGGACGCATCGAGGAACTGGGTGAGGGTGCCGAGACCGCTGGCTGGAAGGCGGGGGACCGCGTGACGGTGGGCTGGTTCGGGGGCAGTTGCCGGCACTGCACCGCATGCAGGCAGGGCGACTTCATCGTCTGCGAGAACCTCAAGGTCCCGGGCTGGGCGTACGACGGAGGTTTCGCCGAAACGATGCTCGCGCCTGTCGACGCGCTGGCACGGATCCCCGAGGCCTTTTCGGCTGCGGAGGCGGGCCCCATGGCCTGCGCGGGAGTCACGACCTACAACGGGCTGCGTCGCAGTTCCGCCACACCGGGTGACCGTGTGGCTGTCGTCGGCCTCGGCGGTCTGGGGCACCTCGGCGTGCAGTTCGCGGTGGCCATGGGCTTCGAGACCGTGGCCGTCGCGCGAGGGCCCGAGAAGGCCGGACCAGCCGAAGCGTTCGGGGCGCATCACTACATCGACAGCACGGGACCGGCCCCCGTCGCGGACGCGCTGCGGGCCCTCGGCGGTGTCACGGTGGTCCTGGCCACCGCCGGGGATGCGCAGGCCGTCGCGGCCACGGTCGACGGGCTGACTCACCGGGGCGAACTCGTGGTCATCGGAGTCTCGCCCGAAGCCCTGGGCATCAGCCCGCTCCAGCTGATCCTGCCGGGCAGGAGCGTACGCGGTCATCCGTCCGGAACGGCACAGGACGTGCAGGACACATTGGATTTCAGCGTCCTTCACGACATCCGCCCCACGGTGGAGACCGTGCCTCTGACCGGGGCCGACGAGGCCTACCGGAAGATGCTCTCCGGGGCAGCCCGCTTCCGTATGGTCCTGACCACCAACGGCTGACGACCTGCTCACGGCGTGCACGGGCGCCGACCAGCCTTCAGAGGTGTGTGACAGGCACCGGGCCTGCGCGGCCGCGCCGGACGTGGGCACATCGTGAGGCGCAGCCGGGTATGCGTCGTCGGGTGAGTATGGGGTACGCGAGGTCGGACACGCACCCGCCCTCGCACCGAGACGGGCGCACAAACGACGGGAGTGATGACGGCATGACTGACCGAAGGCCCTCAGGAATCGCCTACAGCGGGGCGGAGGCCAGCCCGCCGCCCATACCCGCCGACATGCCCGACCAGCAGGTCCAGGAGAGCGAGGACGCCCTCGACGTGATCCTCCCGCCGGGCGCCGAACGCTCCGAAGCGGAACCGGACGCCGAGCCCGACGCGAAGGAGCCGGACCCGGATGAAGCGGGTTCAGGCCGCAACGCCGCCCGCAACGCCGGTGTCCATCCGGAGCAGCCCACCCCGGACGAGTCGACGGGGTGACCCGTGGCCAGGGGCGGGACGGGAAGCGCGACGCCCCGCAACGGGCGATCGACCGCGCACCGGCACCGGCGCGGCGCTCCGCAGGCGCTTGGCCCCGCCATGTCTCCAGCAGTGCGTGAAGACTGGTCCGGTGCGAAGAGCGCGAGCCCGCCGTCCGCCCTCTCCAGCTCAGTGAGGTGTGTGGCCGGTGCGCTCGCCGCTCCGGCACCCGGCACCGCCGATGTAGTACGCGTTGAGGTAGTTCGGCCCGGCGCCAGGCAGCTGAGTGGGGCCGGGACTGACGCAGAGATGGAAGTCGTTCGAACTGCCGCCCCCTCTGACGTCCACATGGATCCGCACGGTCGTCTCTCCACAGTGGTTGTAGGCGGCGAACTGAGATTCTCGGACGCTGTACCGGAAGAAGCCGCACTGCGCGGCGGCGCTCGCGCGAGTCTGCTGCACCGCCGGACCAGGGGCGGATCCGGCGAAGGACGGACTCGCGGAAGTCACCATCGTCGTGGCGACGAGGGTGCCTGCCGCCGCCGCGAAAGCGACTCGACAGGCCTGGGTCAGGGAGAGCTTCACGGGCGTTCCTCACGACGAGCCAAGGCTGTGGACGACCAGCAGATGGCCTTGCCCGGCCCTGTGAAGAGGAAACCGCGCGCCACCCACCGGCATGACCAACCCTAACTCCATGCGTATGAACTGTTGCAGAAAGTCACCAGATCGAGTGATCGAGTGACGTGACGCCCTCGCCGGGCGCGTCCGCAACCGGTGTGGTCCGGCAGGAGGGTCGCCCTGAGGGGGAGTACGCATCGCAGCCCCACGATTCCTCAGCGGCCGACAGCCCTCCCCGGCTCCCGCCCCACCGGCCGGGCGTCTGGGACCCCGTAGGGACACCCGTCCGCGCCGACGTCCCTTCCCCAGGGGGCGTAAGTCTGATCGCGTGGGCATCGCGCGCTTCCCACTGCGCCACTTCATGTAGGAAACTCGGACTTCCGACCTCAAGGAGGACCGTGAGCGCTCAGCCCGAAAGTCCGCGGCAGCGCCGCGTTCCTGCCATTCCGCACACCATCAACGCCATCGCCGAGGCCCTGGGAAGCGCGGACAGCGCGCGGTTCAAGGCAGAGGTGCTCGCTGCGGAGGAGTCGGCGGTGCCGGGGGTGATGCGCCGTTGGTGGAAGACCGCCATGCTCGGCCTCGTCCCTGAAGCCGCCCGTAGCCGGGAGAACGCCGAGAGAGGTCGCTCCCTGCTGTCCGTGGATGAGCTCGACGCGCGGATCGATGCTGCGTGAGCTGGAGCGTCCGCACCGAAGAGGCCGTCGCGCAGACGGTTCTGGACATGCCTGTGGACCTTCGGAGGAAGACCGCGAACTTTCTGAGGGCGCTGGCGATCGAAGCCGGAGGCGCCCTTGAACTCGGACGGCGTCCACCGGGCGATCCGATGGACGGCACAGGAGTCCGGCATTCCCTCGAAGTGCCCGGCGAGCCGATCATCATCGAGTACATGATCATGAGAGAGGCCAAGGAGATTCGGATTCCGGTCCTGGTCTGGTTCCACTGACCCGTTCCACGGATCCGGGGCCGCCCGTCGCGTGCGTCGGTGACGTGAGCACTTCGCCCTGGTCGAGGCCGCGCGGTCCGTTCGGTGTCAGCAGGCCGGCCGAGCGTGCCCGGTCAACAGTCCCAGCGCTCACGCCTCAGGTGCGGGCCAGGTGGCCACAAGTGCCTGATGGTCGGGAAAGCGGGCACCGGGGACCATCTCCCGGGTGGTCACACCGTTGAGCCAGCACACCTGCTCAGGCCCGCCGTCGCCGGTGTCGAACAGGCAGCACACACCGCCCACGGCGGCGGTGAGGTCGGTGAACGTCTTCCTGATGTTGGGCGACCGCGCGAACAAGCGGCTCATCGCCGACGTCGCAGGCCAGCAATTCACCAGGGCGTAACCAGGGTGCAGGAACGACTCGAAGCGGATCGTTGCATAGACGTACCCGATCCTGACGCGCCCGTCCGCCTCGGCTTCAGGCCCGTACGTCTCCGCGTACTCGCGCAGTGGGTCGTCGAGGTCGAACATGAGGGACGTGTCGAGCTCGAGCACGCTGTTCGAGGAGCAGTCGACCGGATCGCTCCTGAAGCCGGACGTGAACGGGAGGACGAGCCGTTCACCGCCGGGCATGGTGAGCTCGAGCGGCGGCGTACGAGGGGGCGGCGCCAGCCCGGCCAGAGCGGTCAGCGCCCTGGCGACGTATCGGGGGCGCAGGTAGATGTCGTAGCTGTAGATCAGTCCCACTTCTTCCTCCCGCGCCGACTCGCACGTACCCTTTCACGCCCCACTCAGGTGACGCCCTCCGGTTTTCGGAGAGCCCCGCCGGTCCGGCGCCCCGCAGCTCGGGGATTCCCGTCGCAGGCACCGGCAGCGGGACGAAGGGGTGTGGCCCCCACCGACGGGTGGGGGCCACACCCCGGCTCGGGGCCGCCGACCGCCTCGGAGGGCGGGGCGAGACGGATTCAGCCGCCCTGCTCGGCCCGTGCCATCTCCTGCACGCGGCCCCGGACGAGGAACCATCCGCCGACCAGAGCGGCCGCGATCAGCGGCAGGCACATCACGGTCGTCCGGCCCACTCCGCCGCCCCACCACATCAGGAAGGCCACGCCGACGAGGAACAGCAGCGTGACGATCTGGGTGTACGGGGCCCACGGCAGACGGTAGGCGGGGCGTGTTACCCGGCCGCTCTGTGAGCGGTGCCAGAAGACCAGGGAGCAGAGCATGATCATGCCCCAGGTTCCGAGGATCCCGATCGACGCGAAGTTCAGCACGATCTCGAACGCCTGGCCGGGGACCAGGTAGTTCAGTCCGACACCGAGTACCCCGAATCCCGCGGTCAGCAGAATACCGCCGTAGGGCACCTGCCCCTTGTTCATCAGGCCGGTGAAGCGGGGTGCGGAACCTGACAGGGCCATGGAGCGCAGGATGCGTCCGGTGGAGTAGAGGCCGGAGTTCAGGCTGGACAGCGCGGCCGTCAGTACGACCAGGTTCATCACGCCTGCCGCGCCGGGAACGCCGAGCTTGTCCATGACGGTGACGAACGGGCTCTGGTCCCCGGAGTAGGAGGTGTACGGCAGCAGCAGCGCGAGCAGCACCACCGAGCCGACGTAGAACAGGCCCACACGCCACATGATGGAGTTGATCGCCCGAGGCATGATCTTCTCGGGGTTCTCCGTCTCGCCGGCCGCTACGCCGCACAGCTCGACGGACGCGTAGGCGAACACGACGCCCTGGATCACGAGCAGCATCGGCAGTGTGCCGACGGGAAATACGCCCGTGTCCGAGACGGTGGAAAGACCCGGGGTGTGGCCGTCCACCGGGTGCTGGGTGGCCACGAGGAAGATGCCGATCAGCATGAACGCGACCAGAGCCGCCACCTTGATGATCGCGAACCAGAACTCCATCTCGCCGAAGTACTTCACCGAGATGAGATTCGCCGTGAGCACCACGGCGAGGGCGGTCAAGGCGAGGATCCACTGCGGAACGTCGCTGAACATGCCCCAGAAGTGGGCGTAGGTCGCCGCCGCCGTGATGTCCGCGATCGCGGTGGTCGACCAGTTGAGGAAGTACAGCCAGCCCGCCGCGAATGCGCCCTTCTCGCCCATGAACTCACGGGCGTAGGAGACGAAGGCGCCGGACGACGGGCGGTAGAGGATCAGCTCACCCAGCGCCCGCACGACGAAGAACGCGAAGACACCGCAGACGGCATAGGCGATGGCGAGCGAGGGTCCGGCGTCGGCGAGACGCCCGCCCGCACCCAGGAAGAGGCCGGTGCCGATCGCGCCGCCGATGGCGATCATGTTGATGTGGCGGGACTTGAGGTCCTTGCTGTAGCCGGCATCGCCGGCGTCCACGTGGGGGGAACTCGCCGCCGGCGCGTCGGTCGCCGGCTGACCGGCTGCTGTGATGCTGCCGTCACTCATGGAGGGGGGTCGCCTTTGTGAGGGGAAAATGGTCGGTCCCGACCGGGCCCGTGGGGGAGGGGCCCAGCCATGGCTCGAAGGCGCATGATCAGGAACCCTGCGATTCTGGCAGTGCGCCATGCCTGACGAAAACAAATCTGAGGTATTCCAGAGGTTTCGGCGCAGTAAAGTAGGTGCCCCTCGGTTGGGGATGAGCCGAGTGAGCAGAGGCCGGACAGTGGCAGCCCTTGGCGGCAGCAGGGCACCTCGGCGGGGCGGCGCCGGTCTCGCCTCCGCCGTCACCGGTCTCGCCTCCGCCGTCACCTGTCACCGATCTGCCACAGGCAGCCGGCAGGCCGCAACCTCCGCGGGGCGTCGCGTATCCAACCACTGCACCCGTACCCGACCCGCCCCAGGGAGCAGATCGTGACCACCAGACGTTCCGCCGTCCTCTCCGCCGCATCGTTCCTCCTGCTGAGCGGCGCCGGCATCACTGCCGCCCCCGGCGCCTTCGCCGGTACACCCGGCGGAACCTATGCCGCCGACCGCAACTGCGACTTCGACGGTGACGGCTACGACGACGTACTCACCGGAGCGCCGGGCGGCACCGACGGTGGGAAGAGGGGAGCGGGCTACGCCACCGTGCAGTACGGCTCCGCGAGCGGCACCGGCACCGCGACGAGCGTTCCCCGGGTCCCGACGGCGGTGTTCGGCCAGTCGACCCCAGGCGTTCCGGGCTCCGCCGAACCCGGTGACGGCTTCGGCACGGCCGTGGCCACGGGCGACCTCGACGCCGACGGATTCGACGACGCGGTCATCTCCTCGCCGGGGGAGGACGAGGGCCCGGTGAGCGACGCCGGCCGGGCCGTCGTCCTCTACGGGTCGAAGGACGGCCTGACCTCGGCCCGCAGTGTCACTCTGCGGGCCGCCGCAGCCGAGGCGAACGCCCGGTTCGGCCTCGCCGCGGGTGCCGCCCGCCTCAGTGGGGCAACTCCCGGCGACCAGCTCGCCGTGGCGGACCGTTCCGGTGTCGCCCTGTACACGTACAGCGCGGGCTCCCTGCGGCGGACGGACCGGTTCGACACCCGCGGTGGCCCCGGGCGCGCGTCGCTGCGGCCTGCCTCGCTGACGACAGGGAACTACGACGGTGACGGCTACGCCGATCTGGTCGTGTCCGGCCGCAGCCTGGAGGAGGACGGCAGGGGCTGGTCAGCCGTGTACATGGGCGGCGCCGACGGACCCGCATACGCCCGTGATCTCGCCGGGGGCACCGCCAACGCCTCGGGCGACATCAACGGCGACGGATACGACGACCTGGTCTTCGGCCGCCCTGACAGGCCGCAGGACGTGAACGAACCGCTGACAGGCGGCATCGTCGGTGTCTTCCTGGGCACGGCCGAGGGGATGGCGGACGTGGACGACCTGGGCACACCGGCACAGGTATGGAGCCAGGACACCGCCGGCGTCCCGGGCACGGCCGAGCTCGGTGACGGATTCGGCGCGGACGTCTCGCTCGGCGACGTCGACGGGGACGGACGCGCCGACCTCGCCGTGGGCGTGCCGGGCGAGGACATCGGCGCGGTGGCGGACGCCGGCGGAGTGCGGGTGCTGCCCGGATCGCACACGGGGCTGACCGCAACCGGTGCGAAGTCCTTCGACCAGGACTCGCCGGGCGTGCCGGGGTCCGCCGAGAAGGGGGACCGCTGGGGCGGACAGGTCCGCCTCGCCGACACGGACGCTGACGGCCGCTCCGAGCTCCTGGCCGCCGCACCGGGCGAGAACACGTCCGACGGGGTGGTCTGGTGGCTCGCCGCGTCGACGGCCGGGACAGTCAGCACGGGCTCGTGGTCCTACGGCGGAGGGTCGCTCGGCGCCTCGGGCACCGACGCGCTCTTCGGTGCGTCGATCGATGAGTGAACCGGAGCGGCCGGCCCATTGACGACGGTGTTCGCGTCGTGCGCTCCGTCGCCCGGTGGCAGGGGAACGAGCAGTGACAGTTGAGCGTGCATTCGCTCCTGGGCACGGAGGAGCGAGTGCCCCGGGGCCCTCGACCGGTCAGGGGCTCCCGCTGCCCGGATCCTCACGGGCCGCCCGCCGCGCGGTGGCCGCCCGTGGGCCCGCGCGATCGGGGCGGCCCAGGACGGCCGATCCGGGTGGTGGACCCCGGCGCCGAGTGCCGGGGTGCACCTGCGGCACCCGGACCCGACGGACCCGCGGCCATCCGGCCGCGGGTCCGTCGGGCGTCGCGGTGCGCCGCGCCCGGCTACCGGGCGGACGGCAGGACTCAGCGGCAGCGCGCGGTGAAGCCGTTCGCCGTGAGGCCCTGGCAGAAGGACGCTCTGGCCGCCGTGTAACGGGAGAGCCGTCCGTCGACGAACCAGGTGGTGTCCGGAGCGAAGTCGAAACTCCCGTCGTCGATCCCGTCCCAGCCGTATCGGAAGTCCAGGTTGATGTAGACGACGGAGCGGATCACGCCCCTGAGGTCGTGCTCACCCGGGAGGTTGGGAATCGGGCCCCGGTAGTTCATGAGCGAGAACAGACGCTTCACCCACAGGTCGCCACGCTGCTGTTCGAGGCCGTCGGTGGTGCCTCCGTCGGCGGTGAAGTTCATCATGCCCGCTTCCGAGAGCACGACGGGCTTGCCGTGGTCCTTGGCGAACTTCACGAGCTTGAGCACGTTGGCATCGTGGTCGAAGTTGCGCCAGACCGCCGCCGGATTGCCGTGCTGGTCGGTCCCGATGTAGGCGTTACGGCACTGGCTCGCCCCGACGTCGTAGTTCTGCGGCGGTGTGCCGTTGTAGAGATAGCCCCGGTCGTGGATCGGAAGGCACAGTTCGTGCGCGAAGACGGAGACCCCCATCCAGTCGACCGCCGCGTCACCCGGGTACATGGCCTCGAACTCGCCCCGCACGGGGTGGAAGACGTAGTCGAGGTTGTGCGCGGTGGAGCGGCCGTCGAGGTAGGACGCGAGACGGTTGAACGCGCCCTTGTACGAGGAGCAGCTCGCGTCGGTGCAGTGGTAGAAGCTGCTGACCTCGTAGTCGAGGCGCAGCTTGAACCGGGCCGAGGGATGGCTGTTGGTGAACGCCAGGAGCCGGTCCAGGGAGGCGGTGTGGCCGCCCGCGGCGATCTCGGCGGTGACCGCCCGTGAACGGGCGGCCTTCGCGTTCTCGTCCCCGCCGTTGAAGCCGGGCGGATTGTCCTTCCAGCTGATGCCGATCTGGACGGTCTTCCCCTGGTCCGCCAGCAGGGTAGCGAAGTCGCGGTGGGCGCTGTTGACCCAGTCACCGCTGCGGAGTTCGTAGTAGACGGACCCGCCGTCGGCGTTCTGCCCGAAGCTGTTGAAGTCGTCCCACGCTCCGCGGGTCGACTGGCCGAGCAGCAGCTCCGGGGCCGAGGCCGCGGCGGCCTTCGAGGAAGGCGCCGCAGGCGCCGAGGGGGAGGCCGGCGTGCCGGTGGCGGCCCCGGCGCTCGCGGCGCCCGGCCAGATCAGCAGTCCGGCGAGGGCAGCGGTGGCGGCGGACCGCAGTGCGGTCCTGAGTGGTCGTCCGATCAGCATGTGTGTACCGCTCTCTTCGTGGTGTGGGGGTGTGCCGGGGAGCGGGTGCCGAACGTGGGGAGGCGTGCGGCACCCGGGCGGGCCGACGGCTCAGGGGGCCGTCCAGCGGTAGGTGGGTGTGGTCACCTGGCTGGTCTGGCTGGTGGGCTGGTAGTTGAAGGAGTACGCGAGCGACTTGCCCGACGGGACGGTGACCGGCAGTTCCCAGCGGTTGTCGGCCGAGTCGAACTTCAGGAAGTAGTTCTGCGGGGACCCTTGGTCGATGCGGTACTGCACGGTGACGAAGGTCGCCTTGAACCCCTTCGGTGCGAACCAGACGGTCCCACCGGCCGTCACCCCCTGCGTGTAGGTGCCGTTCCCAGGGTCACTGGGGGTGGGCGTGGGGGTCGGAGTGGGAGTGGGCGTCGGAGTGGAAGTGGGAGTCGGCGTGGGGGTCGGTGCAGGGCCCGAGGCGCCGTTGGTCCAGATCGGCTTCTTGATCTCGTTCAGGAAGGCGGTCAGCACGGTGGGGTCCGCCTGGACCCGGGAGTCGCCCCAGTTACCGTTCGCGCAGCCGGGTCCCCCCGCCTGGGCGCCTGCGGCACACTGCCACTGCGTCTGGGAGTCCCAGTTGGTGTTGATGTACGCGGCCGAGCGGATGACGTCCTTGTTGCGGTTGATCCAGTCGAAGTAACCGGCGTGCCAGCCGTCCCAGATCGCCTGGCCGCTGGAGGGCGCCGGGCTGTTGCGGAAGATGCAGCTCGACGTCTTGGCCCCGGTTCGGGAGCCCTGGGGTGCCGCTTCGGAGACCATGGCCGGTTTGCCGTGGCTGCGGGCGAAGTCCAGGACCCGGTTCTGCAGGCCCACCGGGTCGATGTCGTGCGAGCCGCAGCCCCACTGGGTCTGGACCGAACGAGAGTTGTAGAAGGAGGACAGGCCCACCCAGTCGACGTACTCATCGCCCGGATACCAGGCATCGAGGTGGCCGGGGTCGGTGACGATGTAGTTCCACTCGGGGTGGTCGGTGTTGGCGTTCACCGGCCAGGCGGCGCTCTGCCAGACGGTGGCGACACGGCTTGCCCCGAGAGCGTTGATCCGGCCCTTGATGTAGCGGAACGCCTCCTTGTAGAACTCGGAGCTGTAGCAGTTCCACGGGCCGTCGAACTCGTACCCGATGCGGAGCAGGATGTCGCGGTCGTAACTCTTGAACCGCGTGATCATCTCGTCGACCTTGGCGCGGTACTGCGTGATCAGATTGGGGCTGCCCGCGGTCACGTCCGCGTCGTCGCGGCCGATGACGGCACGCAGGGGCTGGTTGTCGCAGCCCGAGGTGGCGTCCGAGAGGTACAGCCCGACGGCGACGGCCGCGCCGGGGTACTCCCGCATCGTCCGGGCGAAGTCGACCGTACCGGCTCCCCAGTTCGCGGGGCTGTTCATGCCGGCCAGCGGTTCGGGCGTGCCGCCCAGGACCAGGTTGGTGTACAGCGTCACGCCGCCCGGTGCCGGGGCACCGAGAGAGGCCTTGTCCAGCACGTCGGTGCGGTAGTCGGAGAGCGTGTCGCTGTCCTGGCCCATGACGAGCATGACCTTGCCGTCGGCGGGGACACCACGGCCGGTGACGGATGCGGACGCCGTGCCCGCCTCGGCCGAAGCGGTCAGCCCCGCGAGCGCTATCAGGGCGGTGGCCGCGGCGACGGCGGCTCCCACTGTTCTTCGGACATGGCGATGTCCCGTATACCTCATGGGTGTCTCCGGTCTGTACGAGGTGGGGGCCCACCGGCGGTCGCCGCAGGGCGTTCGCATGGTGGAGGTGTACACAGGGCCCGGTCAACACTGCGCGAAAGTTTCGTAGGTCCCCCCAGCTCAGCGAGTTGTTGTTGCGAAACTTGTAACGCACGCCAAGACGCCTCTCGTTGGTTCGCGCAGGTCACAGAAGTTTTGTCCCCGTCTGCCGTGGTGATCAACGACTTCCCGGTAATCTGCTCGCAATCTCACGATAGTTTTCGCGAAACTCTTGACATGGGTTTCGGGTGGACCCCACCGTGGTCGCACTCATCCAGCTCGCCTGTCCGGAGGACCACCATGGGCCGTACGCGTGCCCGCAGAACCGTCTTCGCGCTCGCCGCCGCCACCGCTCTCGTCTCCCTCCCCGCCTGCGGCGCGGGCTCCGACGAAGCCGACGGGAAGATCACCCTCACGGTCGCGACCTTCAGCGACTTCGGCTACAAGCCGCTCATCAAGGAGTACGAGCGCACCCACCCCGACGTCGTCGTCAAGGAGCGCATCTCCCAGTTCGACCAGCACCACAACCAGCTGTCGACCCAGATCTCCTCCGGCAGCGGAGCGGCCGACGTGGTCGCCATCGAGGAGGGCTACCTCCCCAAGTTCCGCTCGGTGAAGGACAAGTTCACCAACCTCGCCGACCACGGTGCGATGGATCGCAAGGACGAGTACCTGGGCTGGAAGTGGGAGCAGGGGACCCTCGGAAGCCCGGACTTCGTGATGGGGTACGGCACCGACGTGGGCAGCCTCGCCATCTGCTACCGCAAGGACCTGTTCGCCCAGGCCGGCCTGCCGACCGACCGGGCCGAGGTCGCGAAGCTGTGGCCCACCTGGGACGACTACTTCGCCACCGGCAAGCGATTCCAGTCGAAGGTGAAGGACAAGGCCTGGTTCGACAGTTCGGGCAACATCTTCACCGCGATGATGAACCAGACGGAATTCGGCTTCTTCGACGCGCAGGACGCCTACATCGGGGACAGCAACCCGAAGGTCCGGGACTTCTTCACCGCCACGGCGAAGGCCACCGCCGACAAGCAGTCGGCCAACCTCCAGCCCTTCAGCCAGCAGTGGAACGCGGGCATCAAGCTCGGCCGCATGGCGACCATGACCTGTCCCGCATGGATGACCGGCCAGATCAAGACCGCCGCCGGTGAGGCGAACGCCGGCAAGTGGGACATCGCGGCGGTGCCGGGCGGCGGCGGCAACTGGGGAGGATCCTTCCTCACCGTGCCCAAGCAGAGCAAGCACGTGAAGGAGGCCGCCGAACTGGCCGACTTCCTGACCTCGGCCGAGTCCCAGAAGAAGATCTTCACCGGCCCGGTGGGCGCGCTCCCCTCGCTCGTCCCCGTGCTCGACGACGCCGAGGTCAAGGGCGCCTCACAGGAGTACTTCAACGGAGCTCCGACCGGTGAACTCTTCGCCGCCTCGGCCCGGAGCCTGAAGCCCAACTACCGGGGGACGAAGGACCAGCAGGCCCGGATCCCGTTCGGCAACGCGCTGCAGCTCGTCGAGCAGGGCAAGGCGAGCCCGGAACAGGCCTGGGACAAGGCCCTGGAGGAAGCGGCGAAGAACCTGCGCTGACCCACGGCCCACCGCACTCCCCGCGGGGCCCGGCCGGACCCTTCCGCCGGCCGGGCCCCGACCCCACCCTCTCGACCTATCGGAGAACCGGCATGGCGCTCCAGGCCACCCGCACGAACTCAGGCACCACCGCGACACCGGCCCGCACGCCCCGGCTGCGCGTGGAGCGGCACCTGCTGCCCTACCTCTTCATCGCTCCCTTCTTCGTCGTCTTCGGAGTCTTCGGGCTCTACCCGCTCCTCCAGACCTTCTGGGTGTCCCTCCACGACTGGGACCGCCTCGCCGGACCGGGGGAGTGGGTCGGGTTCGACAACTTCAGCCGGCTGCTGTCCGACTCCGACTTCTACACCGCCACGTACAACACGCTCAGCATCTTCGTGCTCTCCACCGTGCCGCAGCTGGTCGCCGCCCTGGGCCTGGCCTGGCTGCTCGACCGCCACCTGCGCGCGACGAGCGTGTGGCGGGCACTCGTGCTGGTGCCGCAGTACGTGTCCGTCGTGGCCGTGGCCCTGGTCTTCTCCCAGCTCTTCGGGCGGGACTTCGGCATCGTCAACTGGGCACTGGAGGGCCTGGGCCTGATCAACGACCCCGTCGACTGGACCGCGGACACCTGGAGTTCGCATCTCGCGATCAGCTTCATGGTCATGTGGCGCTGGACCGGCTACAACGCCCTGATCTTCCTGGCCGCCATGCAGGCGGTCCCCAGGGACCTCTACGAATCGGCCCAGATCGACGGTGCCGGACGCTTCCTGACGTTCCGCAAGGTGACGCTGCCCTCCATTCGGCCCACCCTCGTCTTCACCGTCGTGATCTCCACCATCGGCGGCCTCCAGCTCTTCGCCGAGCCCTTCCTCTTCGACCAGCAGGGCAACGCGGAAGGCGGCGCCGAGCACCAGTTCCAGACGCTGACGCTGATGCTCTACAAGTACGGGTTCATCAACAACGACGCCGGCTACGCCTCGGCAGTCTCGTGGGTGCTCTTCCTCGTCATCGCGGTCCTCGCCGCGGTCAACTTCCTGCTCGCACGCCGCTCCGACCGCGGCTGACCGGGCAACCAGGAGAATCTCATGGCCGTCACCACACCCTCCCGGCCCCCCGCCGCGCACCCGGGCGCGCGGCCGTCCCGCCGCGGGGGCCGCACCGTCCCGAGCCGCGGCCCGGGACGCCTGGACAAGGCGGGACCACTCGCCTACGCCATCCTCGCGGCGATCACCGCCGGGTCCGTCTTCCCCCTCTACTGGAGCTTCGTCGTCGCCTCCCACGACGACAACTCCGTACTCGCCGGCACGACCCCGCCCCTCGTCCCAGGCGGCCACCTGATCGAGAACATCCAGCGTGTCTTCGAACTGTCAGCCTTCTGGCAGGCACTCGGAAACTCCCTGATCGTCGCCGGCACGACCGCGGTGAGCAACGTACTGCTCGCCTCCCTAGCCGGCTTCGCCTTCGCCAAGCTCCGCTTCCCGGGACGCAACGCACTGCTCGTCTGCGTGGTCGTCACCGTCATGGTGCCGACCCAGCTCGGCATCATCCCGCTCTACATGCTCGTCACCGACATGGGCCTGTACGGCAAGCTCTCCGCCCTGATCGTTCCCGCCCTGGTCTCCGCGGTCGGCGTGTTCTGGATGCGCCAGGCCGTGGAGGAGAACATCCCCGACGAACTCATCGAGGCCGCCCGCATGGACGGTGCGGGACTGCTGCGCACCTACTGGCACGTCGTGGTGCCAGGAGTGCGCACCACGGCCACCGTCCTCGGCATGTTCACCTTCATGTTCGCCTGGAACGACTACTTCTGGCCGCTGATCGCACTGCCCCCCGAGAACGGCACCGTGCAGATCGCCCTCAACCAACTGGCCGCCGGCTACTACACCGATTACACGCTCATGCTCGCCGGCGTCGTTGTCTCCGTGCTGCCCGTACTCGTCGTCTTCACCGTCCTCGCGCGCCGGATCGTCTCCGGTGTCATGGCCGGCGCCGTCAAGGGCTGAGCGAGCCTTCTACTCCCTGGAGAAACCGATGACCGCCGTGCCCACCGCCCCCGACCAGGACCGTCCCCACCGCCGGACGCACGCGGAGCAGCGCCCCGCGACCATCGTCAACCCGGTGCTGCCGGGGTTCCACCCCGACCCCTCGATCCTGCGCGTCGGAGACGACTACTACATCGCGACCTCCACCTTCGAATGGCTCCCCGGCGTCGCCGTCCACCACTCACGTGACCTCGTGAACTGGCGGGCGCTCGGGGGCATCCTCCGCGAGGAGCGGACGCTCGACCTGACGGGCCGACCCGACTCCGGCGGGGTCTGGGCACCGTGCCTCTCGTACACCGACGGCCTCTTCCACCTCGTCTACAGCGATGTCACCAATCTCTCCGGAGCGTTCAAGGACGTACGCAACTTCGTCATCACCGCTCCCGCGATCGACGGACCGTGGTCGGACCCGGCACCCTTCCCGAGCCACGGCTTCGACCCGTCCCTCTTCCACGACGACGGCCCGGAAGGCGACGGACGCAGCTGGGCCCTGTGGATGGAGTGGGACCACCGCACCGGCCACCACCCCTTCGCAGGGATCCTGCTCCAGGAGTGGGACCGCGAGGAGCGGCAGGTCACCGGCCCGCTGCACCGAGTCTTCGACGGCACCCCCCTCGCACACACCGAGGGGCCGCACCTCTACCGCACCGGCGGCTGGTACTACCTGATGACGGCGGAGGGCGGCACATCCTGGTCCCACGCAGTCACCGTCGCCCGTTCACGGACGCTCACGGGGCCCTACGAGGCTGACCCGTCGGGCCCTCTCCTCACTTCCGCCGGACACGAGGCATGGCCGCTCCAGAAGGCCGGTCACGGCAGTCTCGTCGAGACGCCCGACAGGGAGTGGTACCTCGCCCACCTCATGGCCCGCCCGCTCACGCCCATGGGCTCCTGCGTACTCGGACGAGAGACCGCGCTCCAGCGCATCGAGTGGAACGACGACGGATGGCCCCGGCTGGCCGGAGCCGGGGGTTCCGCGCCGACGAGCGCCCGGCCCTCCCCGCAGGCCGCCGGACACCTGCCGAGAACCGCGGTGCCCGGCCCCGCACTGCCACCCGCCCCGGTCGCGGCGGTCCCGGCCCTCGACCACTTCGACGGACCCGGGCTGACCACGCCCTGGGCGACACTCCGCCGCCACCCCGACCCCTCCTGGCTCGACCTCACCGGACGTCCGGGACACCTGCGGCTGCGAGGCGGCCAGTCACTGGGCTCCACCCACGGCCAGAGCCTCGTGGCGCGCAGACAGCAGGCGACGTCCTTCGACTTCTCCGCCCGGCTGGAGGCCGAACCCCGCTCACCGCTCCAGATGGCGGGCATCGTCCACTACTACAACTCCACGCTCTGGCACTACCTCCACCTGACCTGGGACGAACACCTGGGCCGTGTCCTGCGCGTCGGACTGTGCGACCACGGCAGATACCTGGAACCCGACCCGGCCGTCGCCGTCCCCGACGGCCCGCTGGACCTCCTGCTCACGGTCCGCACGGCACGGGCGCACTTCGCGTGGCGCGCCGCCGACGGTTCCCCGTGGCGGACCGTCGGACCGGACCTCGACGTCACACGCCTCTCCGACGAGAGCGCGACCCAGGGGGACCCTGCCACGGGGCACTTCACGTCCTGGGGGTTCACGGGAGCGTTCGCCGGCCTGTGCGTCCAGGACCTCACCGGCGCCGCACTGGAAGCCGACTTCGCCTGGGCGGAATACCGGGAGACAAGTTCCGGCCGTCACGAGGAGCGGTGAGAGCGGCAGAGGGACCATGGCAGACTCGACGGTCAAGGCGCAGGAACGGCGCCGTGCGGACTTCTCAGTGGAACGGACACCTCGGATGACCTCGGAAACCCGCGACAGCCCGGGCAGGGTCACCCTGAACATGATCGCCTCCGAAGCCGGGGTCTCCGTCTCCACCGTCTCCAAAGTGCTCAACGGCCGCTCCGACGTGTCCGCGGACACCAAGGAACGGGTCGAGGCGGTCATGGACCACCTCGGCTACCAGCGGCGCCCGGCGCGCAGACGCGGGGCCGTCATCGATCTCGTCCTCAACGAGCTCGACAGCCTCTGGTCGGTGGAGATCATCCGCGGCGTGGACGAGGTGCTCCACGAAGCGGGGGCCAGCATGGTCCTCTCGGCCGTCCACGGCCGCAGCTCCGACACCCGTGAGTGGATCGACCAGCTCGCGGCCCGCCGCAGCAACGGGGCGATCCTGGTCGTCTCCGACCTCACGCAGCAGCAGCGGAAGAGGCTCACCGCGCTGGACGTCCCCTTCGTCCTCCTCGATCCCGTCGGCAGCGTCGACGCCCTCGTGCCCACGGTCGGAGCGACCAACTGGGCCGGTGCCGTGAGCGCCACCGAGCACCTCATCGCACTTGGGCACACCCGCATCGCCCACCTGGCGGGCCCACGGCAGGTGCTGTGCAGCAGGGCGCGCGCAGACGGCTTCCGCGCCACGATGGAGCAGGCCGGACTGCCCATGCCGGCCGGCTGGGTGGCGCACGGGGAGTTCAACCACGCCTCCGGCCGCGCCGAGACGACCCGGCTGCTGGACGGGCTCGAGGACTCCGGCGAGCAACCGCCCACCGCTGTCTTCGCGGCCAGCGACCTCCAGGCGCTCGGCGCCTTCGAGGTGCTGCGCGACCGCGGCTTCGCCATCCCGTCCGACATCAGCATCGTCGGTTTCGACGACCTGCCGGTCGCCCGCTGGACGCATCCCCCGCTCACGACCGTCCGTCAGCCGCTCTTCGAGATGGCCTCGGTGGCCGCGAACGCGCTGCTCCGGGTGATCGACGGCGAGCCGGCGGACCAGTTCAGGCTGGAACTCGCGACCCAGCTGGTGGTACGCGGCAGCACGGCTCCCCCGCCCCCCGGCGTGCCCCGGGCCGTCCGAGCCCAGGTTTGAGCGCGCCCGTGGGGCCGGCCGCCGCCGGCCCCACGGTTCACCAGGGAGGGATCACTGCCCGTAGACCTGGAACTCGTAAAGCGAGACGCCGTGGAGATGGGCACCCGCACGATGTTGATGCCACGCTCGGCCATCGACTTCGTGATCTCGGTGTTGCCCGACCACAGGCCGTGGAAGACGCGTTCGGTGGCGTTGAAGCCGAACCAGTTGGTGCCGGCAGCCGGACCTTGTCACCGTTCTGGTCGACGATCTGATTGCCCCGGGTGCGCAGCCAGTCCTTGGCCGGGACGGCCGCGGCCGTCCCGGCCGGCGGGGGAGGCGGCTGCGGGAGCCTGTGCCGCCGCCGGGACGACCCGGGCGGCGGCGGGAGTGGCGACGACGGCCGGTGCGGCTGCCAGGAGGCGGGCCACCACGGCCGTGAGCATCGCCCGGGGCGGACGTCTCCTGAGGAAATTCACGGGCACCTTCCGATGTCCAGGAGGACGGCCATTACTGGGAGCGCTCCCATTCGGGTGAACGTCGCATCTCCTCGCCCGGGACGGAAGTCCTTTGCGCCGGGCATCGCATTCCCGGAGGAAATGCCGAGAGGTGTGACGTGCTGTTTCGAGACCATGAAGGCCATTATTTCCAGCCAACTGGCGGCCGATCAGTGGGAGTGAACGCCAAGAAGGTGCCGTGATGCCGCCGTCGTCGAATGCATGTGTGGCTGGAACTCGACCACCGCGGCGCGAAATCGGATGCCGCTTCTACCGGTAGATCTGTCGAGAATCCGAGGATTCCCGAACGCGGCTTCCTCAGCCGGTCGCCGGTGTGCAGAATTCAGGGCGCATGGGAGCGCTCCCCTCCAGATTCGGGGCGCTTCCCCCTCGCCTCGTTTCCGGGGCCAGCGCAGAGAGGCGCACGCATGCCGACGCAGCCGCGAAACCCGAGCCGCGCTCCGACCGTCCTCCGTACCTGGGCCGCCCTGCTGTCTCTGCTCGCCGCCACGTTCGGCGCGTACCTCGCGGTGGCGCCCACCGCGGCGGCGGCGACGACCCTGTGCGAGCCGTACGCCTCGGCCGGCATTCAGCAGGGGCGCTACGTCGTACAGAACAACCGCTGGGGCGCGTCGACGCGCCAGTGCGTCGAGGTCCGCGACCGCGGGTTCGCCGTCACCGCGGCCGACCACCACAACCCCACGAACAACGTCCCCGCCGGATATCCGTCGGTCTACGCGGGCTGCCACTACGGCAACTGCACCACCGGCAGCGGACTTCCGCTCCGGGTCGGCGATGCGGCAGCGGCCCGCAGCTCGGTCGCGATGACCCGGCCCGCCGCGGGGGAATGGAACGCCTCCTACGACCTGTGGTTCGACCCGACCCCCCGGACGGATGGCCAGAACACCGGTGCCGAACTCATGATCTGGCTCGACCACCGCGGCCGTCCGCAGCCCATCGGCTCGAAGGTCGCCACCGCCCGGATCGAGGGGGCCGACTGGGACGTCTGGGTCGGCAACATCGGCTGGAACGTCATCTCCTACGTCCGTACCGCGGGAACCGGCTCACTCGACTTCGCGGTACGGTCCTTCACCGACGACGCCGTGGCCCGGGGCCAGATCCAGAGCTCCTGGTACCTGACCAGCGTGCAGGCAGGATTCGAGCCCTGGGTCGGCGGGGAGGGGCTCGCCGTCGACGACTTCTCCTTCACGGCGAACGGCGCCGCGGGCGGCGCGGAGGCCGTCGTCGGGCGGCAGAGCAAGCGCTGCCTCGACGTCATGAACGGCAGCAGCGCCAACGGCACCCCGGTGATCCTCTGGGACTGCTGGGGCGGGGCGCCCCAGCAGTGGACCCTCGCGTCCGACGGAACGGTACGGGCCCTCGGCAAGTGCCTGGAGGTCGCGGGCGGAGCGGGTGCCCGTGCCAACGGCTCCGGCGTCGGACTGTGGGACTGCTGGGGCGGGGCCAATCAGAAGTGGACCCTGGGCAGCGACGGGACACTCCGCAACCCCAACTCCGGGCGCTGCCTCGAAGCCGCCGGCCAGGGGACCGGCAACGGCACCCGGATCCAGATCTGGGACTGCTGGGGCGGCGAGAACATGAAGTGGGACGTCCGGTGAGCGCCCGCGGCGGACTGCGGCTGACCGCGCTGCTCGCCTCGGTGGCGCTCGCGGTGTCCCTCTCAGGCCCGGCGGCCGGCCGGAGCCCCGGCCCCGCACGGGCGGCGGCGGAGGAGCCGGAGGTCATCACCGTGGACACCGGGCAGCAGTCCGGGCCCCTGAAGAAGGCCGGCCTCGGCACCCTCTTCGGTGTCACGACCACCCCGGACACCCCCGCCACGCTCGCCGACGGATCGCAGGTGCTGCTCTCCCAGCACCAGAGCCTGGACGGCGACATCTCCTACCCGAGCTCCACCGAGGCCGTGGCCGGCAGACTGCGCGGGACGGGGGTGAAGATGGTCGCCCGGTACAACGACCTCATGGGTGGCTGGCCCTACGTCTGGAAGGGCGTCGAGGACTGGATGGGCAAGGTCGACAGTGCGACCCGCTCCGTCCAGAAGTACAAGGACGTGCTCCACTCCGTCGCGCCGCTCAACGAACCGGACAACAAGCTGGGCCCGCACGCGGACAGCCCGTTCATGACCGACCCCAGGGTGCGGGGCACCACGTACGACGCCAAGGTCAACTGGCTGTGGACCGAGACCGTGCGTCGCATCCGGGCCACCGACCCGACGGTGAAGGTCATGGGCCCCAACTACGAGCACTACAACCCCTGGGAGTCCGCCGACCGCCAGCCCCGGATGCGTGCCTTCCTCGTCAACGCGAAGAACACCGGGACCCTCCCGGACATCATCGGCTGGCACAGCCTGGGACCCAGCCCGGGAGACGTCCCCGAATCGCTCACCCGCTACTACCGTCCCCTGGAGAAGGAACTCGGCATCTCGCCCCGTCCCGTGATGATCGAGGAATACGGCCCGGGCAACGGAGAGTTCGAAGGCGTGCCCGGCACGATGATCAAACACTGGGCGGAGTTCGCGCGCTACGGAGTCGACTCCGCGGCCATGGGCATCTACACCAACCCCGGCCTCCTCGGGAACACCCTCCGCCGCACGGCGGACGGGCTGCGGCCCAACGGCGGCTGGTACGCCATGAACTGGTTCCGTGAGATGCGGGGGACCCAGCTCGCCGTCAGCCGCTGGGACACCCGTCACTACCAGGCGGCCGACGGAGTCGCCTCCTGGGACCCCGACGCGCGGACCGTCACCGTCCTGGCGGGCGGCGACGACGGGGACATCGACGTACGGCTGCTCGGGCTGGCCGCCCGGGGCCTGGGGCCGCAGGTCAGGGTCAGTGTGGACTACGCCCTGTGGACCACCGACCCGCTGGCCACCGACCGCAGGCCGGACCGTGCCGGCGACCCCCAGAGCGCCCCGTACAACGTGTACGACAAGGTGCTCACCCTGGACGCCGGCGGTCATCTGACGGTCCCGATCCGCCGGATGGAACGCCTCAACGGGTACCGGATCACGGTCCGGCCCGCGTCCACGCCCACCGAGCGCCCAGGCAAGTACGAGGCCGAGGATGCGCGTGGCACCGATGTCGTCCCTCACCTGGGCAGTGACACGGCGCTCGCCTCCGGGCGCGGCTACGTCGGCGGGATCGACCGCGCGGGCAGCTCCCTCGCCTTCACCGTGCAGGCGGCGAAAGCGGGGATCCACACGATGACCGTGCGCTACGCCAACGGCACCGCCGGACCGGCGAGCCACACCGTCACCGTCGGGACCGAGAGGCAGGGGGAGGTGGAGTACGAGGCCACCGGCGGCTGGGCGAACACCACGATGCGCACCGCGACCACGCGCGTGGCACTGTCGGCCGGCAGCAACACCGTCACGCTCTCCAAAGGCCTCGGCCACGCGGAGCTGGACTACATCGACGTCCGCCCCGACACCCACCGCTACGAGGCCGAGAGCGCCGCGGTCACGGACGCGGCGACCCGGCACTACCAGTGGAACGAGTTCCCCGACTACGTAGGAGGCATCGACCGCCCGACGAGCGCGGTGGAGTTCACGGTCGAAGCGCCCCGGGACGGCAGCTACCTGCTGGACGTCGGATACGCCAACGGCCGGACGGGCGCGGCCGACCACACCGTCACCGTCGGCGGCGTGGACGCGGGCCGGATCAGCTACCCCTCCACGGGGGCGTGGCTCGGGACAGCCCGGCAGGACGCCGTGGCGAAGACCGCCACGGCGCGCGTCACCCTGCGCGAGGGCACGAACCGGATCCGGCTGACCAAGGGCCAGGGGTACGCCGAGATCGACTGGGCAGCCCTGCGGCCCGGCTGACGCCTGCCGGCGCGGTGACGCACCCCCTCATGGGCTCGCACGGCTGTGCGGGCCCATGAGGTCCGCCCCGCGGGGGTCAGCAGTTCGGTACGCCGGGCAGCCAACTGTCGGCGACGTCGATGAAGATGTTGGAGATGTATCCGCCGTAGTCCGGCAGGTAGGACCACGCGTCGTTGCTGTGGCCGTCGGCCTCGACGAGCTGGCCGCGCACCTGGCACTGCACACGCACCGTCGTGGGGCCGGGGAGCTGGGCGACGCGGGTGGAGGCGCTGGTGGCCTGCTGACGGATGTTGACGGCGGTGCCCCAGGTCGGGAACGACTTGGTGGGGGCGCCGGTGCCGGTCCACAGATAGGTGACGGTGACCCAGCCGTTGTCGTTCAGACCGACGTTGTAGAAGGTCCCGTCGGCCAGGTCTATGCCGGCCGGGTTGAGCACCCGGCGGCCGGACCCGTCCAACCCGCCGTTGTAGCCGTTCTGGTAGGCGGCCTGTGCCTCGGGCCTGCCCTGCGGCAGGTCCTTGAAGGACTCGCGGACGGAGGACGGATTCCAGTGGTCGTCACGGGTGTTCCACGGCCCGACGTCCCACACCGGGGCGGTCTCGCAGCGCACCGGTCCGCAGACGCGCACCGAGTACTGCCCGCTGCCCTTCGGGGAGAGGCCGCGCCGGGAGGGCAGCGCCACGAAGTGGTCGTTCGGGACGATCACATGCCCGTTCGCCGTGGTGCCGCCGACCAGGCCCTCCCGGGTCGCGTAGACGCTGGCCGTGAAGGCCTCCGCGGCCTCGGCCTTCATGGGAGTCTCGCCGAGCTCGGCACTCAGGCGCAGGGCGCTGACGGTCGGAGCGGTGCCGTTCGGCGAGGCGGTCAGGGTGATCCGGGTCTGCACGCGGGTGACGGCCCGGGGGAGCAGGGCGGGGCTGCCTTCGCGCGCCTCGCGCCATTCGGTCCACCGGCCCAGCCCGTCCCGTCCGCGCACGTCGACGGCGACCTGGGCTCCGCCGGGGACGGTGGCCTCGAGGTCGGAGGCGATCCGGTCGACGGCGCGGTCGAGGACGCGTACGGGGAGCAGGACCGTGCCCTGGCCCTGGGCGGTGCGGGAGGCGGCGGGCCTCAGGCCGGTGTCGTGGAGGCGTAGTCCACCGTCGGCGCGGCTGAGATTCGTCGCGTCCGCTGCCGGTGCGGACAGGTCCGCCCGCCAGCTGACGGCCCCGAGAGGGGCGTCGTCGGGCACGGCGTCGCGGGCGGCGGCCGGTCCGGCCGTGAGTGTCAGGGCCACGACGGCCGACAGCGACGCGACGACGGCCGCTCCTCGGCGTACGGGGAGGGCGTGGGCGTTCGGTCTCTGGTTGCGCAGCACGGTGCGCCTCCTTCTCGGTGGGGGCGGGGAAGGTGTCATGAGCAGCGGGGTACGCCCGGAAGCGTGTTGTCCGGGGAGGTGACGTAGATGTTGGTGATCCAGCCGCCGTACTGGGGCAGATACGCCCACCAGTCGTTGACGTAGGGCGGAACCGACACCTGGCCGCCCTGCTTCTGGCAGGCGACGAGGACGTCCACTCCGGCGGGCAGCGTGGTGAGGGCGGCGGAGGAGGTGGTGGGCGCCGTGCGGACACGGACGCCACTGCCCCAGGTGGTGAACCGGGTGCCGGAGGGGCGGACGGCTCCGGGCACGTCCAGGGAACCGGTGAGGGCGGTCACCTTGCTGTAGGCGGTTCCGTACGGGGTGCCGTCAGGGTGCAGGGTGAGCACGGCGACCACCGTCCGGTCGTCGGGCCCCACGGTGCCGGTGGTGTGCAGCGCGTCGGACGTCAGGTCCACCGCGGCGGCGGAGGCGCCTCCGGAGGGCGGCGCGGCGCCGGGGGACCTCCGTCCGGTGACGGCTCCCTCGGCGCCGTCCGCCGGTACGGACGTACGGGAACCCCGGCCCGCGACGCGCGAGGGCGCGGCAGCCGGTGTCCCGGAGGAGACACAGCCGCCGGAGCTGAAGCCGGACCATCCCTGCTTGACGGCTCCGGGACCGTCGAAAGCGGAAGGCAGCCCGAACCCCTGGTCGTAGCCGTCGGCGGCGCACCGCTCGGACCGGTGCAGCGCGCCCATGACGAGGTCGCGCACCGGTGCCGGTGCCGTGTCGAGGAGGTAGCGGTAGACGCGGACGGTGTCGGCGGCGGTGGTCGCCGTGTAGCCCCAGTAACCGGGGTAGCCGGCCGGCGGCGGGGCCGTACCGGTGAGTCCCAGACGGGGCACCATGCGGGAGACGACCGCGCTGCCGCCACCCACGGACCAGTAGTGGCCGGCGGCGGCGTCGTCACTCCTGCTCAGCATCGCCTCGAGCCGGTCCCGGTCCGCCTGCGGCACCTCGTAGCCGGGCCCCCGGTTCCACAGGAAGTCCAGTGCGAGCAGCAACTTGACCACGGACGCGGAACGGAAGGCGCGGTCCGCCTGGAGGGACTCGGTGAAGCGGCCGGTGAGCCGGTCGAACACCGCGACGCCCGCTGTGACGTTCGTGGGGATGTCCACGGCGCTGCGATGCTCCGTTCCGGTCGGCGTCAGCTCGGCTTCGGACACCGCCACCGCGGGTCCGATGGGCGGGGGCGCGGCGGACGGGCCGACGCGGACTCCGACGGGTGAGGAGAGGGCGGCAGGGTGTCCGGTGGGTGAGGCCGCCGCGGAGCCGGCCGGCGCGAGCAGGAGACCGGCAGCGGTCGTGAGAGCGGCGGCGAGGATCGACGCCCGGCGGGCGGAACGGGGCGAAGGCATGGGAGTGGGGGCTCCTTCGGGGGCACCGACGTACCGGGCCGGGCGGCCCGGTGGGCTGTGGCACGTGGACGCCACCGTGGAGGCGCCCCGGCGCGAGGCGCAAGGAATTCGTTCCTGGTCGAAGGAGACCGGCGCACGCTTGTCAGCGCAACGGCCCCCCGCTACGTTCCCGACGTCTCACCACGCCCCGGCTGCGTCCGGGCCGCCTCCCCCACCTAGGAGCATTCGTGAGGTTCCTCAGACGCCTTCCCGCCCTGTTCGTCGTCGCCCTGATGGCCCTGACCGGACTCTCCGCAGTCCCGGCGCAGGCCGGGGAGACCGGTGCGACGGCCGCGCCGGTCTTCAAGGCGCCCTACCCCTGCGGTCAGCGATGGACGTACAGCCACCACTCCGCCGAGGTGCGCCGTGCACTCGACTTCGTACGCGCCGACGGCGGTACGACCGCGGGCACTCCGGTACTCGCCTCGGCAGCCGGCACGGCGACCCGCTACTCGCAGCCGAGCGGCGCCGGCAACTACATAGCCATCGACCACGGCGGCGGCTGGAAGACGTACTACTTCCACCTCTCCGCGTACTCCGTCCCGAGCGGCGCGTCCGTGGCCCAGGGGCAGCAGATCGGCGTGACCGGCAGCACCGGCAACTCCTCCGGAGCCCACATCCACTACGAGCAACTGCTCAACGGGGTGGGCCAGAACATCGTCATCAACGGCGCCGGCCTCTCCTACCCCGGCAGTTACAACCAGGCGTACCTGACCAGCGACAACGGCTGCGGCGGCAGTGGCGTTCCGTTCAACACCTGGGGCAGCGGGGTGAACGTCCGGGCCGACGCCCGCGTCAGCGCTCCCGTCGTCACCACCCTCGCCGGACCGACGGCCGTGCGCGTGCTGTGCCAGAAGCAGGGCGACACGGTCAATGCCGAGGGATACAGCAACAACTGGTGGAGCAAACTGCGTGACCAGAACGGCTTCATCAGCAACATCTACATCGATCACCCCGCCGCGCAGCTGCCCGGCGTACCGCTCTGCTGAACCATGACAGCGGTTCCCGGCGGCCCGGCACGGGGTGAAATCCGGTCGGGCCGCCGTGGATTCCGGCCGAACCGGCACCGGGCCGCGTACCAGGTTGCTGACATGCGTGCGTCACATTCGTGATGCGCGTAGAGTGCCGCTGGACGGGCGCCACCGAGCACCCGTGACCACCGGGGGTGCGCTGTGCTACGGGTGGAATTCACGAGCCAGGAACTAGCCCGCTTACGCGTCGCGTCCGGCGTGGACCCCCTCTGGGAGACGGCGCTCAGCCTGCACCTCCTCCAGAACCGCCAAGCGCCCCTCACGTTCGGGGCATGGCGCCGGGAAGCGGGCGCGGCACTGCGACGATCCGGCCTCGTCTCCGTGACCCGCGCTCTGACACGACTCTGCCCGGACGGCACCTACTTCCCCGACTTCCTGACACCCGGCCGAGGGGACACGGACCTGGAGACCGGGCTCGACCGGATGCGCTCCACGCCCCGGCGCCGCCTGCGTGCCGAGATCACCCGGCTGCACGCGCACACGGCGGGTCCCGTCCCGGCCGGCCTGCGCCCACTCGCCGACGGATGCCCCCGGGCGCTGCGCCGGCTGGGCACCGCCCTGCGTGCCTATCACCAGGTGGCCGTCGAGCCCTACCTCACCACGATGCGGACACAGGCGGCAGCCGACCGGACCGCACGTGCCCAAGCCGTCCTCACCGACGGCGCGGAGGGCCTGCTCACCGGATACGACCACCTGCCCGGGTGGCGCTACCGGGACCGGATCCTGCGCGCCCCGTACCCCGTCGAGCGCGAACTGGGCCTACGAGGCAGGACGCTGACCCTGGTTCCGGCCTTCTTCTGCGTACGCGCGCCGCTCGCCCTCGTCGACGAGGAACTGCCGCCGGTCCTCGTCCACCCCCTCTCGCCCGCGCCCGGCTGGCTCGAACGCAGCCACCACAGCAGGGACGCCCCGGTGGCACAGCTCATCGGCGCCTCGCGTGCCGAACTCCTCCGGATGCTGGACCGCCCGATGACCACCATGGACATCGCCGCCGCACTGAGCCTCGCGCCGTCCACGGCCAGCCGGCACGCCACCGTGCTCCGCGAGGCGGGACTGCTCCTCTCCCAGCGCCAGGGCGTCCGGGTGCTCCACCACCGGACGGGGCTCGGCCGGGCGGTGCTGGAGGGCGCTGCCGAATGAGCCGCGGTACGGACGGCCGGCGAACCTGAACCGGGTGCACCGGCCACCCGGGCGCTGTCAGTAGGCGTGTCCCACATGGGCGAGAGCCTGCTTCAGGAGTACTCCCTGGCCGCCCGGCATCTCGTTCTGCACCGCGGGGGACGCTGCCTCCTGCGGGCTGAACCAGACCAGGTCCAGCGCGTCCTGCCGCGGCCGGCAGTCCCCGGACACCGGCACGACGTACGCCAGGGACACCGCGTGCTGGCGCGGGTCGTGGAACGGGGTGACGCCGGCGGTGGGGAAGTACTCGGCAACGGTGAAGGGCTGCAGGGCCGTCGGAACACGGGGCAGGGCCACCGGACCGAGGTCCTTCTCCAGATGGCGCAGCAGCGCGTCACGGACGCGCTCATGGTGCAGCACGCGGCCGGACACGAGGGCGCGGCTGATGGTGCCACCGGAGCCGATGCGCAGGAGCAGCCCGATGCTGGTGACCTCGCCGCTGTCGTCCACGCGTACAGGCACGGCCTCGACGTACAGGACGGGCATCCTGGCCCTGGCCATGTCCAGTTCGTCCGTGGTGAGCCAGCCGGGCGTGGTTTCCGTCATGTCAGCCATCGCTTGATCATACTTCCCGGCCGTGCCCGGGGCGCGTGTCTCGCAGGATCCCGCTCGGCGTCCTCCGGCAGGACCGGACACCATGCCGGGCCGGCCGGGGCGGATGAGCGGCCCGGCCGGCCCGACATGGTGCTACGCGGTCACGGTGCGGTCGCCATGTCGAAGATGTGGATGTTGGCGTTCGAGGGCAGGACCACGAAATCGACCGTCTTCGCCGGGTCCAGCGGGATCGAGTGGGCGAAGACCCGGTACTGCACCGTGGCGTTGCCGTACCCGTCAGGACGGTTGCGCCCGTCCGTCGACTTCACCAGTGTCGCGCCGTGCGCGTCGGCCGGGTCGAAGGACCAGTTGGGAAAGCCGAACGTGCCGGTGCTGGCCGTGCCGTCCGTGTAGTACGCGGTGGCGTTCCCCGTCGCGCCGCTCGTGACGCCCGAGCCGAGGAAGACGAGCTTGCTGCCCTTCCCGGAGAGCCTCACCGCCTGCCCCGAGCTCGCCACGTTGTCCTTGGTCCCGGCCGCCACGTCGGGCCAGGCCAGCTCGGCACCCAGGGCTTCGACCGCCGCGCCCCGGGGCAGGCCCGCCGCCGCCAGTTTCTGTGCGGAGAAGCTGTTGCCCTCGCCGTCGTAGTCGCCCGGACCGGTCGCGGACTCGTCGGTGATGGCGACGTTGTTGTACGCCGCCGCCAGGCTCGCCTGCGGGGAACCGGAGCGCTCGGTGCGGGTCCCGGTGGCGGCGCCCCGGCCGTCCCCGCCCTGGTAGGTCGCAGTAGCGGTGAAGGTCCGGAGGGCGAAGCCGGCGCGCCTCTCCGGCACCTGGATCCGGAAGGTGGCGTCGGCCGACCTGCCGGTCGCGAGGGACCCGCCCACGGTCTGGACGGCCGGCTGCACGGCCCAGCCCGTCGGCCCGGCGAACGCGACCCTGAGCGAACGGAGCCGCTGGGAACCGGCGTTCTTGACCGTGACCTTCACAGCGGAGATGGCCGGACCGTCGAGGTCCACAGGAGAGATGGTCACCTCTGTCGCCGCTGCCGGGGCTTCAGAGGCGGCCGCAGTCGCCTGGGCGGGGACGAGGGCGGTCGCGCCGGCCGTGGTGAGGGCCACCGCCAGGGTTCTGAGCGCACCCGTCCGTTGTGCTGATCTCATCGTCTGCTCCTTCGAGTGACCGAATGTCTCCATGGCCGATACATCCGAATTCCCGGGCACACCGGGTGCCCGGGCTGCCCACGGGTCAGGACACCGGCGGCATCTCCGTGCTGCGCGAGTCGAGGCCGGGGCGCAGATTGACCCAGCTGCCCCGGGTGAAGTCCGGGACAGCGACCGGACGTCCCTTGTTCTCCAGGGACATGACACTCAGGGGGACCGGTGCGCACCAGGAGGCCGAGTCGTACACGTCGATGTCGGGCACCAGCCCCGCGCGCATCAACTGCACCGTGCGCCACTGGAGGACGTAGTCCATGCCACCGTGCCCGCCGTTGTTCGCGGCGTCGTCGCCGATCGTCTTCCACAGCCAGTGGTCGAACTCCTTGAGGTACGTGTCGAAGTCCCGCCAGGAGTGGCCGCTGTGGTCCGGCTCGACGTAGATGCGTCCGCCCGTCGTCGACGTACCGGCGTAGTCCTCGAAGATGCCCCGGCTGCCGGCGAGCGAGTTGATACGGCTGTAGGGGCGGGGCGAACTCACGTCGTGCTCGGCCCTGATCGTCCTGCCCTTGGCCGTCTCGATCGCACAGCTCACCAGGTCCCCGTTGATGTACGTCTCGCGCCAGGACGGATGCGACTTGGGCACGAAGCGCTCCCGGTAGTCGGCGAGGCCCTTCGGAGCGGTGGAGGTGGCCTTGAGCGTCGTCATGCGGTCGCCGCGGTTGATGTCCATGGCGGCGGCGATCGGCGCCAGGCCGTGCATGGCGTAGAAGGAGGCGGTGCTCCGCGTGTGCCAGCGCCTGCGCCACGCGTCGGTGTAGTACGTGTCGGAGAAGAGCAGTTCGCGCAGGTCGTGCAGGTACCCGCCGTGCCCGTTCGTGACGTCCCCGAACAGGCCCTCGTGCGCCATCTTGAGCATGGCCAGCTCGTTGCGGCCGTAACTGCAGTTCTCCGACAGCATCAGATTCCTGCGGGTGCGCTCCGAGGTGTCCACGAGGTCCCACAGCTCGCGGAGCTCGGTCGCGATGGGCAGCTCGACGACGACGTGTTTCCCGGCGAGGAGCGCCGACTTGCCCTGCTCGTAGTGGAATTCCCAGGGTGTGGCGATGTAGACGAGGTCGATGTCGTCACGCCGCAGCATCTTGGCGTAGGCGTCCGCCGACCCGCCGTACTCCGCGGGGCGGGGCTTCCCGGCGGCCACCAGGCCGTCAGCGGTTCGCTCGGCGCGGTCGGCCCGGATGTCGCAGACGGCGGTGACGAGACAGCCGGGCACGACGGACCAGCCCGTGGTCATGCCGGATCCTCGGTTGCCCAGCCCGATCACACCGACGCGGACGGTCTTGTGGGGCTCGAACGGCACGTTGATCATCGACTTCTGACCGGAGCGGCGGGAAGGGGCCGGAACCGCTCCCTCCGCTCCCGAGGCCGCCGGTGTCGTGCTCGTGGCCGCTGCCGCGCCGGTGGCCGGTCCGAGGCCGGCTGCGACGGCTCCCGTGGCCAGCGTTCCTCCGAGCAGCAAGCGGCGTGAGACGGCAGGGATGTGGGGCATGGCGAGACACTCCTCGATGCGTGACCGGCTGCACTGGCGGGGACGACTCTGGCCGTGACGTCGCTCGCGTGTCAATAGATGCTCGAAGGAAGCGTGTTACGAACAAAATCAATCAATCGGCTGCGCGGGTGCGCGCGGTCCGGGAGTATCAGTGAGGAGCGTTCGAGGTGTCGGCCCCCCTTTCGTCGTCATCGCGATGGCCGGACAGCGCTCGACCGCAGGTCTGACCACGGCCCCACTGGCGACAGCCCGGGCGTGACGCCGACGGCCACCGACGACGGCCCCGCGTGACGCCGACCGGCTGGGGCATCGCCGCCGGGGCCGTTGTCGGCGTGTTCGAACCCGCCAACCCGTCCGGCACCCCGCGACCGCTTGCCGCGAAACGCCCGCCGCCGCCCCAGGGCCTGAAGGTCCTGGAACGGCGGCCGCCGAGCACTCCGGACAGGCTGCGTCAGACCGTCTTGATCGCCGGGTCGGAGACGCCAGGAGCCCCTGTCTCCACATGGCCCGCGAAGCGGCGCAGGAAAGTGGCGTCGGCGTCGGAGACGACCTCGACGTCGTACCAGCGGGCGGAACCGCGCAGATCGACCGTGTGGGAGACGGTCGCACCGGCGTTGACCTTGAAGGTCTGAGCCGTGCTGCCGTAGGCGTTGGTCACCGTCAGGTTGACCGCGGACGAGCCGGAGTTGGTCATGCTGAGCGCCAGATTGCCGCTCGCCGTCACGTGGCGGGCCGTGACCTCGGGACCGGCCTTCTTCACCGGCCCCTGCCAGGCGCGGAGAAAACCGTTCGGGCCCCAGACCGTGAGATCGATCCGGTTGCCGGTGGAAGTGCTGGTGCTCCAGGTGTCCGAGAGTGTCCTGCCCGCGTCCACGGTGTACGGCCAGGGGCCGTCCGTGCGGTTGCCCGAGGTGCTGTGGAAGTGGGCGCCCAGCGTGGGCCCGCCCGCGAAGGTCAGAGTGAACTTGCCGGTGGAGACGGTGGCCCGGCCGTCCACGTACGGCTGGTAGCCGAGGGCGCGGGCCGGCCTGGATCCGGCCTCCTGCCCCGGAAGGGAGCCCGTGGCCGGCGGGGTCGGGTGGTACGACGGGTGACGGTTCCTGTCCGGCGGCAGGTACTGGGCCGTCGAGGGCAGCGCGGCGGGGGCCGCGTCCGCGCGGGTGAAGTCGAAGGCTGAGGTCAGGTCCCCGCAGACGGTCCGGCGCCAGGGAGAGATGTTGGGCTCCCGCACCCCGAAACGCTTCTCCATGAAACGGATCACCGAGGTGTGATCGAACGTCTCGGAGCAGACGTACCCGCCCTTGCTCCACGGCGACACCACGATCATCGGCACGCGAGGGCCGAGCCCGTACGGTCCCGCCGCGTAACCGTTGCCGCCCGCGTACAGGTCCTTCGACACATCTGCCGTGGACAGGCCCCAGGCAGCGGAGGCCGGCGGGTACGGCGGGACGACGTGGTCGAAGAAGCCGTCGTTCTCGTCGTAGGTGATGAACAGGGCGGTCTTCGCCCACACCGCCGGATTCGCCGTCAATGCGTCCAGGACCTGAGAGATGTACCAGGCGCCGAAGTTGGTCGGCCAGTTCGCGTGCTCGCTGAAGGCTTCGGGAGCGGCGATCCAGGAGACCTTCGGGAGGGTCCCGTCGACCACGTCCGTACGCAGCCGGTCGAAGTACGTACCGCCCGCCTTCACGTCGGTGCCGGTGCGGGCCTTCTCGTACAGGGCGCTGCTGGGCCGGGCATCGCGGAAGCTGTTGAAGTACAGCAGGGAGTTGTCGCCGTAGTTGCCGCGGAAGGCGTCGTCGATCCAGCCCCAGGACCCGGCGGCGTCCAGCCCGTCGCCGATGTCCTGGTAGATCTTCCACGGGACCCCGGCGGCCTCCAGTCGCTCGGGGTAGGTCTTCCAGCTGTATCCGGCCTCCTGGTTTCCGAGAACCGGGCCCCCGCCCGTGCCGTCGTTGCCGGTGTGGCCCGACCAGAGGTAGTAGCGGTTGGGGTCGGTGGCTCCGATGAACGAGCAGTGGTAGGCGTCGCAGACCGTGAACGCGTCGGCGAGGGCGTAGTGGAAGGGGATGTCCTTCCGTGTCATGTACGACATGGTCGTGGCCGTCTTGGCAGGCACCCACTTGTCGTACTTGCCGTTGGCGTACGCCTCGTGGCCGCCGGCCCAGTCGTGGTCCAGCCCCTCCAGGAACCGCATCCCGAGGTCGGCCACCTGCGGGTTGAACGGGAGGATGTCCTTCGTGCCGTCGGACTGGTGGAAGACGGACTTTCCGTTGTCCTGGAGCACCGGCCGGGGGTCCCCGAAGCCTCGCACGCCCCTCATCGCCCCGAAGTAATGATCGAAGGAACGATTCTCCTGCATCAGGACGACGATGTGCTCGATGTCCTGGATCGATCCGGTACTGCCCTGCGCCGGAATCGCGGCGGCCCGCGCGATGCTCTCGTTGAGCATCGCGAAGGCCGCAGTGCCTCCGGCGATCTGCAGGAACCTACGACGGTCGAGCTCTGTCATGGGGGGACGACCTCTGGGGTGATGGGGGTGATGGGGGTGAGGGGGATCGGGGCGCCCCAAGGACAACGGTCCCGGGGTACCGGGCGGGGACAGGACAGTGGCATCAGGCCGTACACCTGGAGAACGAATGCCCCTGACGGCACCGGACCTGTCCACCTCAGCGGCTGGTGGGAGCGTAAGGGCAGTACTCCCGTGCACAACAGGTCTCGGTGGCACGCTGCTTGAAAGGGCCACAGTTTCCGCCATCCGGGACTTGACCGTGATGCCCGTGAAACACGTGGGATCCGCTGAGTGAGCCTGGCCGCGGCGCCCGGTCGCACCCCTCCGGCAGGAGCGCCGGCCGCACCACCTTTCCAGGAGATGCCCTGCTCGGCTCCTCGGCGTGTTCGTATCGCCGGTGCGGCAGTAGGGTGAAACGGTGACCTCCCCACCGAACGGCTCGGAGCCAATGATCGGCGAAGCCGAACGTGACAAGGCCGTGCAGCGCCTTCAGGGCGCCTACGCCGAGGGGCTCATCCCGCACGAGGAGTTGGACGAACTCCTCCATCAGGTACTCACCGCCGAGGTGCGGAGCGAGCTGGTGTCGGCGCTGGTCTCACTCCCCGAGGAACACCCGGGCACCACATCGACGATCGCAGCCGCCGGCGGACGGATCCAGCGGGGCGGCGCGTGGCGGGTCCCCCGGAACCTCAAGATCGCGTCCGCGTTCGGAAGGGTGCGACTGGATCTCTCCCGGGCGGTCTTCGAGCATCCGGCAGTCGACATCGAGTTGCAGCTCGGCACCGGCAGGGCCAGGATCACGGTGCCCCGCGACGCGATCGTCGACATCGAGGGTTTGCACACCGGGTGGAAGGACCTGCGTTACAGGGCCCCGCAGCGCTCCCGGCCAGGCGGGCCTGAGATCCGGATCTCCGGCACCATGGGATTCGGACGGTTGAAGATCCGCCACGCCCGGCGTTGAGGCGTCACCCGGCACCTGGACCAGCCCCAGGAGAGTAGCGCCAAGGCGGCTCCCGTCCCGCCGCGCGTGTCCCCGGCGGGGCGGGAAGCGCGCTGATGAGTCCGGGGGAGTTGAACGGGCCTTCCGTTTCCGGCCGGAGGATCGGCCCACCGGACTCTGCACATCCTCCTGCCGTTGCCTTCGGTCTGTCTGTCCACCGACCGGGCCGCCCGTCCACGGATGGGACTCCGAGCAGGGCGGTTGATTTCACGAGGAGCCTCCGACCTGAATGGGTGTCGCGGTGATTCCCGGAAACGAGGGAAGCCGGAACAGGACGGAAATCAGTTGCGCACCATACGTGAGGAGCTGTCATGACCACCTTTGTCATCACCGTCCCTGGAACCTTCGTCGTCGACGTAGCAGAGACCTCCCAGGCAGCCCTCGAACGCAAACTGGCCACGCAGCACACGGCCCTGAGCGAGAACGAGGGGCTCGACCTGCTCACCCTCAACGATGAGGGAACCTTCTCCGTTCGGCTCGAAGTCGATGCCCCGGACCGGTACGAGGCGGAACTGCATGCCGTGGAACTTGTTGCCAGGGCGCTGAGGGAGACGGGGTTCGCCGAGCAGGACGCGTTTCTGGGAACGCCTGTGGTCACAGGAATCGACAGCGACCTCTGAGCCGTGAAACTCGCTGTACGGCGTGCGGCGTATCGGGTGCGGGTCGATGAGGACTGCGAAGGCATCGCCCGGGGCGGACGCCGTCTTCGGTGGTCGCATCGGCGACGGAGTGAGCACACCCCTGGTAGCGCTCGGTCGTTGACGACCAGAAGACCCGGCCTGTCGCGCGGATCGTGGGCGTCCGGGGCCACCAGCCGCCTGAACCGCCCGCCCTGGAGCGATCGGCGGCAGCGGCGATCACATCCCGCCGCAGCGGTGGGCGACCGCAGGGACAGGCCGGCGGACCGGGACGCGAATCCGGGCAATCGGCCAGGACTTCGCCACAAGTCCGGGCTGTTGATGCTGCTTACGGAGCGGGTTCGAGACCCGCGCCGCCATGGCTCCGGGGATCGACCGCTACGGAATGATCGCGGCCGGGGTCTGCCGCTCTTCCGTCCCGCCTCGCACAGGACCGAGCCGAACAGCAGCGGACGACGAGGCAGAACGCACCCGAATCGTCCCCTGTCCGGGAGGGCTGAGGCCTGTCCGGTGGGTCGTATGAGCTGATCAGGGATGTGGCCTACTGTTCGCTGAACGAAGGGGGCCGCATGGCACGCGATACAGCTCAAGTAGAAGCGGGGATGAAGGGGATCACGTTTCCTGCCTGGCACGGAAAACACTATGTGACGCTGGCTGAGCTACTGGTTCGCCTCGGCAGCTTCGGCCTGGACCTGACCTGGCGCGTCGAGTTCGACGAGATCGTCGACCCCCGGTGTGTCGAGATGGAGAGGCTGTCCGCCGACGCAGGCATGGACACGTTGACCTTGTTGTCACTGACGACCCCCTTCCTCCAGTTGATCGACGCCGAAGCACGTGGGTTCGCCCAGGACGAGCTGGCGCTCGTCCTGACCGAATTCGACAGTTCCTCCTGGGACATCAGGGCTGTCGACGAGGGCGTACTGAGCGAACTACGCCACTGTTACCCGGGGGCCAAGGACCTCTGAGCGCGTGCTTCACCGACGCAGCCATAGGCGGATCGCCGCCAAGGTGACTGTTCCGTGGAAGACGTACGCCCGCTTGTCGCAGCGTGTGGCGACGGCTCGGACATTCCTTCCAGGACGGGAATCATCTGCGGTGCGTCCCCGCACCGGCCGGGCGTGATGACAAACCCGGGCGGGCGACACCCGCCTTCCCAGACAAGGCGCATCTTGCTGGTGAGCCCGCCCCGCGAGCGCCCCGCGTCCCACCGGAACGAGTTCCCGGCAGGAGCGTCACACGACCCGTCGGACAGTCCCTAAGGCATGCCGTCCCGGGCCTGGTGGTCCAGGAAGTCAACCAGCCGTGCTTCGGACCGTTGAAGCCGTTCGCGTTGCTCATGCGGAAGCGTGGCCAGGGCGTCGATGAGGACGTGCCTCCGGGGAACGTGCACCATGTTGCCCCAGTAGATCCGGCAGCCGGAACACCACGCGAGCCCGATACACCGCTCGAACATCGAAGACTCGGGTGGATGGAAGCGGTACTGGTACGACCCGACGGTCGTCCCGCAGACGGCGCAAACCCGGCGATCCCCGCCGGACACGGTCTCCCAGATCTGGACCTTCAGCCAGCGCTGTCGCTTCGCAGAGGGGCTTCGAGTCTTCACGGCGAACATCCTCGCCCACAGAAGGTTCGTCCCGCATCCCTTTCACGCCGGGCCGGCCCGACTCAGCCCGGAACCGCGCCCACTTCAAGCCGGGACGATCGCTGCTTGAGCACGGCAGAAGGAGTCGGCCCGGACCGCTGCGCACCCATCGAGTGCTCGTGCTCCAGCTGGATCCAACCCGTGCACCTGCGCACGGAGTGGGGGATTGGGGGTCCGTGATGCCGCGCATGGACATTTTCCCGGTCCGGAACGGAGTGCCGCTGATCCTCCACCGGTCCCCAATCCCTTCACGTCCGCGCGGCCTGCCAACGCGTCATCGCTGAGGCGCACGGCGAAATCACGCCACCCACGCCTTGTCCGGGCCCGACACGCACGCAGTGCCACAACTACTTCACCTGCTGTCGACAAGACCCTCACAGCCCCGTGATCCGCAGGCGGCTCGACGGTACACCCCGCCTACCTGCGAAAACTGTGGCGCTTCCCAGTGGAGAACTCAGCAAACTCCTGCCCAAGTGGCGTAGACCACTCCTCAGGGCAGATTGCTCTCAGGCGTGACCAGGGAACCGATAGGGAGCCAAGATCGGCTTGAAAGGTGGCATGCACTCGTGACGCTCGTAACGCCTCCCCCCATCCCCAGAGCGGCAGGCTCGGTTCCGCTGCTGGGTCACGCGATACAGCTCATACGCGACAACCTCGGCTTCGTCGCCTCATTGCGCACCAGATACGGCCCGCTGGTCGAGATCACACTGCAGCCCGGTACCCGCACACTGATCGTCCAAGACCCCGGCCTCATCCGTACCATGCTGATCGATCTGGGCCCCAGCCTCGACAAAGGCCGGTTCTTCGAAAAGATGGGCCAGTTGCTGGGCGACTCCGTCGTCACCGCAGCGGGACAGGAGCACGTCCGCAAACGACGCCAGCTCCAACCGGCCTTCGCCCGCACGCAGATCTCCCGTTACGTCGACATCATGCGGGCGGAGACCGACGCCGCCGTCGGCACCTGGATCCCCGGTCGGCAACTCGACGTCCGCGAGGCCATGGTCAAGCTGTCGCTCGACATGCTCGTCAAGACCGTCTTCGCCGGCAGCTTGGACGAGGCAACGTTCCGCCGACTGCGCGACGACCTGTCAGTGGTCATGAACGGCGTCGGCGCACGCGTCATGCTGCCCGACTGGATGGAGCGGATTCCCCTCCCCTTCAACCGCCGCTTCAACGCCGCCAGGGACGCAGTCCGGGCCACCATCCACCATGCCGTGGCCGAACTCCAGGAATCGGGACAGGACACCGGTGACATGCTGTCCCTGCTGCTCCATGCCACGGACGAGGAGGCGGGTCAGCAGCTGACCGCGCACCAAATCAGCTCGGAAATCCTCACTCTGGCCGTGGCGGGAACCGAGACGACCGCTTCGGTACTGTCCTGGGCGCTCCACGAGATCACCCGCAACGCCGCCATCGAACGGGAAGTCCTGGACGAACTCGACGCCGTCCTCGACGGCCGGCCCGTCACGTTCGACGATCTTCCTCGGCTGCCCTGCCTCGATCGCGTCATCCGGGAAACACTGAGGTTGCATCACACGGGCTGGCTCGTCACCCGTCGCACCGTCACCCGGACGCGCCTGGGGCCATGGTCGGTCCCCGCCGGTACCGAGCTCGCCTACTGCCAGCACGCCCTGCACCGTGATCCCGAACTGTTCCCGGACCCTCTCACCTTCAAGCCCGACCGCTGGCTGGACGAGGCGCAGGCCCAAGCGTTCACGCCCGGGGCGTTCCTTCCCTTCGGGGCGGGCAAGCACAAGTGCATCGGAGACCGGTTCGCCCTCACCGAACTGGTCACCGCCCTGGCGACCATCGTCCGGCGCATACGCTTCGAACCCACTTCGCACCTGGAGGTACGGCCCGTCGCCGGAGCAACCGTGCGGCCCAGCACCCTGCTGATGGCCGCCCACCGGCGCAGCGACCCTGCTGAGGAGAGACAGCACTGACAGGCGCCGTCTCGGGTGTGGCTGATCCAGCTTTGCAGGGGACCGTCGGCGGGCCCGGGTGGGGACGAGTCAGCCCGCGAGGGCTATCTGCAAGGTGCTCATCTGCAAGGTGCTCAGGGGCGCCTTCCAGCGCATGGTCCGTTGCTGACGGGCCCTTGCCGGTGGAAGCCAGGCCCACCAGGTCCATGCAGACGCACTTGAGGGCCGCGGCCTCGTTCGGGGAGGAGTCCGCGGCCCTGCGGACGCGGGAGTTGACGGGCTCGATCGCGTTCGTCGAGCAGATCTCCCTGCGGGATCTCGACGCCGTCAGGCATGGTCGAGCGTCCTCAGATCCGTGAGGACGCTCAGGTGGTCGATGATCCGGTCCGCCGCCGACTTGGAGGCCCGTAACAGCGGGGCGATCCGGCGCCCTGTCAGGTTCGTGCGCCAGTACTGCGTGACCAGTGGGGCCCGGTCCTTCCAGCGGTCGACTCCCCGGTCGCCCCCTGTGTGGATCGAGGCGCCAGCGCAGTGGCCACCTGAGCCAGGCGACCGGCTGACAGGGCGAAGAGGTTGGCAGGGTTGCGGAAGGAGTACTCGCCATCGTTCACGCAGAATCCGCTCCCGGCCGACGTCCAGCGCGCGGGGCCGGGAGCCCCTTGGTCCTCCAGGAGAGCAGAGGCGAGGGCCTCGGGGTACTCCACGCCCGTGCGGGCGCTGAGCGCATCCGCCAGGCGGCCGACAGCGCCGTCGGGTACTGCGTCGTCGCCGAACGCAGGCAGCAGGAGCAACAGACGGGAGTCGGGATCGGTGGTGCTGCCGCCGGGCAACATGTTGTCCGTAGCTGCCACGAGCTCGGGCCAGGACAGGCCAGGACCCATGAAGTGCCCGTCATCCCGGGCGAGGAGTTCGGCCTGGCCCCAGTCGGGGTGGTGGAGGAGGTAGTCGGTTCCGGTGTCGTCCGCGACAGTCCGGTAGACCACGTGAAGACGATGGTCAGCCGCGAGCGGAATCGTGAACGCCGGCCACCGGGCCTGCTCCCGGAGTCGACGCTGGAAGTCGCCGGCCGCCTCGTAGTCCGCGCCGAACAGCAGTTCCTCGGCCTCCTCGCTCTGGACACACGAAGAGAGGTGCCCCAGCCAGAAGAGCGGCTCGTCCAGGAGCCCCGCCCGGTACGCCAGGGGGCCACCGCTGTATCCCGCTATCCGGGCGGGCTGCAGGTCTGCACTGTTCATCACAGCGGACATCATGCCGACCTGGCTCCGCGCCCTTGAGGCCGGGCGCCCAGCCGATCATTGCGGAACTGGACAGCTCTTGACCACGCACCTTCGTGAAGCTGACCGCCCGACGGGTGGCCAGATATGCCCAAAACACGTCTGATCAGCAAGAATGAGGACGGCCGAGGTTCTTGCTCCGGCCGCCGTCGGAGGCATTTCCCAGGTGACGAAATGCGCGGACTCCGGGAGCTGATCGTTTCACGCGGAGACCGGCTTCTTGCCTGTGGAAGATCACAGAAGCGATGCGGAACAGGGCAAGGGCAAGAGCGCTGACGGCGAGTACTGCGAGAACGACGATCGTGGGGTTCACCCACGCGGGCACGAGACTGACGTGCTCGTTGCATGCGTTGGCCAACGGGAAGAGGGACGTGCCATCCGCCCCCGTGCGGACACGCCATGCCTGGTCGTAGCTGGTGTGACTGTTGAGCTCGCAGGTCTCCCGATTGTCCAGACCTCCTGCGAAGGCGCCGACCCCCCACACCACGACGGCGGTTCCGCCGGCCGCACCAGCGGCACCGACGAGCGCAATGGGCTGCGCGTGCCATGGAGCTCCTGCGCCGTGACGCAGCTTCCACAGCCCTGCCAGGAGGGCCGCCAGGACGAGAACTGCGAAGATGAGGTCAGACATTCCTGGTCCAGAACTGACGCGGCGTGAAACCCTCGCGCCGCAACCAGTGCTCGGTATAGACGATCCGCTCGGCTTCGATCACGACCAGAGGGCCTGACTGGGGTTCGTCGAGAGAACACGACCGCTCGACATGGTCGGACTGCCAGCGGAACGCTGGCCAGTAGTGCTCGAAATCGGGGTCGTCCTCAGACAGCACGCGAGCTCGCCCGAAGAGCTGAACCCCTCGGCTGCTGGCCTGCCCGACCAGCGGAGCGAAGATCCCCACCGACACCCGGGGGTCGGCGGCGAGGTTCCTCATCTTCGGAGAAACGGGCGCCGTGCTGAACATCACCGTGAAGCCAAGGTGGAAATACCGCACTGGCGTCGCGAGCGGCCCTTCCGGCCCTGCCGTCGCGAGCACACACATGTTCTGCGACGACAGCAGGTTGAGTATTCGTTCTTCCAGACGCTCGCGATCGAGCCGCTTCTTCGGCGACGGGCCAGCCAGCCACGGGTTGGTCACAGGCATGATCGAGTATCCCATGCCTCATCCCGTGGCTCTCCAGAGCCACGGCCGACACGGTGTCAGCCGTGCCGTCAGGTCTGCACCGTCGCTACTAGCGCAAGGCCGGCCACTTCCCCGCCTTCGCCGGTATCGCCGCTACCCTCATCTGCTACCGGCGACTCGCCAGATAGTAGAACTCTTCGACACTCCAGGTCAGCGCCACTCGGGCGGAATGTTGGCGAGCCGCGTCAGCAGGTCCCAGTCGGCTGAACGGAACTTCGGGTCGTGCCACCGGGCGCCACTGGCGACCCAGTATCCACGCAGCTCGCGGACCTGCGACACGTTGTCATCGCCGATGCCGGATTCGTTGTAGCAGCAGGGGCAGATGACGTACTGCGGTACGCCGTACTCGTTGAACACCGCTTGGCCATCGTCGTACCCGCAGATCCGGCAGGTGGTCTCGGTCTTGTCATCCATGATCATCTCGGCCAGAGCCTACCGATCGACGGCAAATGACACGGCCTCTGAGCAGGACAGGGCCTCGAGCGCTGCTCGCCAGCATCTCGCTCCTGCAAGCACGGAAAGGCCACACGTGATGCGCCGACAGTCAAGGTGCCCCCACTCGCCGGCCCTAGTGTGCGGGGCACGCCTGGGTCCACTCGCCCGGCCCGGAGACGCTCGCGCGTGTCCGTCCGGCAGAGGTGACCCGGCCGACCGCCGTCCTGAGCGCGCGTACGCGCGCTCAGGACGAACCGCCCCCACGGCGGCCGTCGGTGTCTCCGGGCGCCGCTCCGCTTCCCCCCAGAGGGGGGCGCATCCACCCCGCCTGCCCGGCCGCCTGTCGGCCGGTCACTATCACCGCAACCAGGAGTTGTCCCATGTCCCGCCCCGACAGCCCGACCGTCGTTCTGGTCCACGGCGCCTTCGCCGACGCGTCCAGCTTCTCCCGGATCATTCCCGAACTGACCGCCCGCGGCCTGGACGTCGTGGCCCCGGCCGTGCCCAACCGCAGCCTGCTCGGTGACTCCGCCTACATCGCCTCGGTCGTCCGCCAGATACCCGGACCGGTGGTGCTGGTCGGGCACTCCTACGGCGGTGCCATCATCACCGTCGCCGGCGTGGAGGACAACGTCAGAGCTCTGGTCTATCTGGCCGGTTACGCCCTTGAGGAGGGTGAGAGCCTGGGCGAACTGCAGGGTGGCTTCCCCGACTCCGACCTCTCGGGCGCGCTCGTCTACACCCCCTTCCCGGTGGAGGGATCCACCACTCCGGGAACCGACGTGTCGGTCCGGACCGACGCATTCCCCGCGATCTTCGCCGCCGATGTCGACCCCCACCTCGCCTCCGTCCTGGCCGTCTCCCAGCGTCCGCTGGCCGCGCAGGCCTTCGGCGAGAAGGCCCCGGCCGCCGCATGGAAGACGAAGCCCTCCTGGGGTCTGGTCGCCGCAGCCGACCGCACCATCAACCCGGAAGTGGAGCGCTTCGGCTACCAGCGCGCCGGCATGACCATCGTCGAGGTCGAATCCTCACACCTGGTGATGCTTGCCCACCCCGAGCGCGTCCTCGAGCTGATCGAGGAGGCCGTCCGGGCGACGAGCGCCTGACGCCGACGCCGCTTGTCCGTCGTCGCCCCGGGCACTGCCCCTCCGGGGGCCAGCAGCCGTTCCTCGTCGCCGTGGCTCCTCCTGGTCCGCCGAGGGTGGGACGGCTGCTGTTCTCCGCCGCCCCCGACCGCCCGACTGCCCGACCGTCCGTCCGTCCGCGGCCACGGGCGGCCGGGCCCTGGGGGCCCCGCCCACACACCCCGCGCCGTCCGGGAACACATCCTCGCGGCTCTGTAGAAGACAACCCGACGAACTCACCGATATCCCGCCACGCCGTCACTGCTGGCCGGCGTTGCCACCCTGGCGACTCCCAGCGCGGCATCCGTGGCCCCGCCACGCCACCGGAGTGACGCCGCCTGCACGCAGTGTCCTGGACAGCGTGCCGGGCGCTCTCGTGCTCGCGGGGCACTCCTACCGCGCACCGCGGATCGGCCATCGCGAGGCTGAGGCTCGACAACCACGGGTCAAGGCGCTCGTTCTCCAGCCGTCTGCGTGCCGGACATCGGGGCGAGTGCGGGCAACTGGGGGAACTGACGGACAGATTCCCGGGCAGCATGTGAGGGCAGGCCATGTCGCTCCGGTCCTACCCGTCTCATGGCGGAGGGAGAGGCGAGGAGCCGATCCATCGAGAGGCACCTGTTCCGCGAGGAGTTCGCTGCCGACGTCCTCGTATTGACCAACCAGGTGATGGCCTCCGGCAAGCGGCCGATCATGGTGGTTGCCCTGAGCGAGAGGGCGACCACAGCTGCGTAATGGGGAATCCCGAACTGGTATTTCGTAGCCACCGGGGACCGCAACATCCCGCCGGCCGCCCGAACGGTGGATGGCCGAACGGGCCCGTGTCTGCCCGTTCCGACACGCTTCGCACCCCCACGCGGTCGCCGCGGGTCATCCCCGCGCCGTCACGGAGCTGATCCTGGACGCCGCCCGCTGAGCGAGTCCATGGTGCCGTCGAGGGAAGGTGCGGATCCCGGCCCTGGCCGGACGGCCGCCCGACGTGCTGATCCGTGAATTGGGCGCATGCCCGGCGCAGCCCCTTCGAGCGGCTTCGCCGGGAGTCCGACCCCACCGGCATCAGCTGACTCGCCCCCTCAGGCCACGGGCCGAGCCCGGCCGAAGGCGGGCCCCGGCTGATGCGGTCTCGGCGGGGGCCAGTTCCGTCCTTTCGGGCACGGCCGTGCCGTCCCCGGCAGGCCCATCGGGCGTCAGCGGCCCGACGCCTGCTCCGGGACCACCGTCTCCTGCCTGCCGGGTACCACCGGGCCCCCGGCCGTATCGAAGGCGTGGGTCACTCTTGGGGTTGTGCCCTCCACGAGCAAATGGCGAGCGCGCCCCTCGTGACGCCGGTCGGTCGCCGTGAGCCTGCCGTGGTGCTGGGCGAGATGCTCCGACCACGAGGCGACCACGTAGTGCTCGACGAACCTCTCGGCATCGTTGCCGTCCTGATAGAGCCCCCAGGTGAGGGCTCCCGTACGCCGACGTGAACGGGCCACGTGGTCCATGCACTCCGTGAAGGCGGCCCTGTCCCCGGCGGCGACCCGGTACTCGACGGAGACCAGCACGGGCCCGTCCGCTGGGCCCGGAACGAACACCAGGGGCGGAACGGGCCAGTGATCGGACGGGCTGGGGTCGATGCCCTCCATGCCGTGGAGCGGCCAGCGGCGCACGCTCACCGCACCGACCAACAGCAGCCCGCTGCCCGCCAGGAGGGCGAAGGTGAGCCCAGGGCCATCGGCCAGCGCGCCCCACACCGGTGCCGCCAGTGCCTGGCCGCCCTGGAAGAGCAGGAGGTAGACGGCCAGCCCCCGGGCCCTCACCCAGCCCGGCAACCTCGTCTGGAGGGCGGCGTTGAGAGTTGACAGCACACCGATCCAGGCCAGGCCGGCCGGCAGCAGGACGACCACCGCGAGCCAGGGGACCCGCACCGTGGCCAAGACCACCAGCACGCCGGCGTATACGGCCGCACCCGCGGCGAGTACGCCGTTGGCGCCGAGAGAACGGTGCGCGGCCGGGAGCAGGAAGGCTCCGCCCACCGCGCCGACGCCGACCGCCCCGAGCAACACCCCGTAACCTTGCGGGCCCAGGCCCAGCGAGCGGCTCGCGACCAGAGGCAGCAGCGACCACAACGCGGCGCCACCGGGGATGAACAGCAGCGTCCGCAGCAGGACCCGGCGGACGCCGGGCGCGTTCCACACGTAGCGGCGGCCGGCGTGCAGTGCCGTCAGGAGCCGCTCGCGCCGAACCGGGGGCGACTGCGTCGGAGGCCGCCTCCAGAACATGAGAACCGCCGCGATGCCAAGGTAGGACACCGCGTTGAAGGCGAAGACCCAGCCGGCGCCCGCTGCCGCGACCACGGCACCCCCGACGGCCGGGCCGACGGCTCGCGCGAGGTTCATGTTCATGGCTCCGAGAGCAGCCGCCTCACCCAGGTGCCGACGCTCCACGAGTTCCGGCTGGATCGCCTGCCAGGCGGGACCCATCAGAGCGGTGCCGCAACCCAGCAGGAAGGTGAGGCCGAGCAGCAGTTGCGGAGTGAGCGCGTCCATGAAGGCAAGCACGGCGAGCACGGTGGAGACGGCGAGCATGGCGCCTTGCGCGGCCAGGAGCACTCCGCGACGGTCGTAGCGGTCCGCCAGGACTCCCGAGGGCAGGGCCAGCAGTACGACAGGCAGACTGGAGGCCGTCTGAACGAGCGTCACCAGTGCGGCACTCTCACCGATCAGCAACCACTGTGCCCCCACCGTCTGCATCCAGCTGCCGATGTTGGAGACCAGTTGCGCGATCCACAACGCGCGGAAGACTCGCCCGGCCAGGGGGGCCCAGGCGGAGTCCGGCGCTGGCCGGCGGTCTCGAGGTGACGGTTTAGTGCTCATGGCCATCCGCGCCGGGGTGGGGAGGCGGCGCCATGCATCCGGCAGTGCCCCGGCGACGTTCGGGTGTGGTCGAACGCCACGGTAGCCATGCTCGGACGTCGTCCGTTGACCGAGAACGCACCGTCCCTGTCCCGTGGACGCAGTACTTCTCGGGCGCGGGCGAAGCCGGTGCGGCCCTCCCGCCCACACTGCGGACGTCGGGCCCACACCGGCTCCCGGCTGTGGTCCGATCCGGACGGCGGCCGGAGCGCTGAAGGCCACGGGTGACTGCGAGGGTGATCCCGAGCAGCACCGGCGTCGTCAGGGGCGGCAACGGCCCGTGGGGTCCAGGGCCGGCGGTGCGTGACCGTGCTCCTCCTGGAAGACCAGAGGAAGGAGGAAGCAGAGACGACGAAGGTGCTTCCGGTCTCCGGAGCGAGCCTGCGTCGGGCGCGCCGTCGGCGGGGCTGCTCTGACTCGGCAGCGGCCTGTGCCTGGCAGGGCGGAGACGTACCACGCCATCGACGGTGTGCGAAGCCGGACGGCCGCCGGCCCGTTCACGAGCAGCGGGCTGGGCGGAACTGGTGTCCGCGCCTGCCAGCGATCCGCATGCTGGTAGACGTGGATCACCCTTTGGCGACGGCGACGGCGACGGCGACGGCGACGGCGACGGCGACGGCGACGGCGACGTGGAGGAACCGCCCCCGCCGCCGTGGGACGAGCGCACCGTAAGCAGGTGCGGCGGTACGTGGTGGGTCGCCAGCGCGCAAGGCGTTGACCGTGGGAGCACTTCCCTCCCCGGCCGGGACACCCGGGCCGGGGGAGTCCCGGTCCGGCTCCGGGCCAGGGCATCCGGTCCGGCCGACTCCTGCCACTCACCCGAGGCCGGGCCGCTCGCGTCCTGAGATAATTCCCATCGTGCTCGGGCATTCCGTACGAGCCGGGGTGCAAGGGGCCAGGGTGACCGGTGACGACGCAGCGTTCGGTGCGCTGCTGAGAAGGATGCGGCTGGGGGCATCCCTGACGATCGAAGCTCTGGCCGAGGCATCGGGAGTGAGTGTGAGGGGCATCGGCGATCTGGAGCGCGGCCGGCGAGCGGCTCCGCAGCGGCGGACCGTCGCCGCGCTCGCCGACGGGCTGGGGCTGGGTGACGCGGAACGGGAGCGGCTGCTGGCTGCTGCCCGGGCAGGTCGCAGCCCGGGGTACAGCCCGGCAGGAGTGCGGGCCTTTCCGCGCGGAATTGACGACTTCGTGGGGCGCAAGCAACAGCTCGTCCGGCTGGCCGAACTCGCGGGGCGTACGGAGGAAGCAACCGGGCGGCCCGTGGTGGCCGTCGTGTCCGGGCCACCGGGAACCGGAAAGACCACGCTCGCGCTGCACGCCGCCCGGGAGCTGGCCGGCCTGTTCCCGGACGGGCAGCTGTTGGTGGACCTGCGTGGCATGGACGACGCCCCGCCCGCGCCGAGCGAACTGATTCTCGGTGTGCTCAAGGCCCTCGGTGTGGCGGACCGGGACCTGGCGAAGGCCGGGCCGTCGGCACACTCCGAGCTGTACCGCCAGACGCTGGCCGACCGGCGGTATCTCCTGCTGCTGGACAACGCCCGCGACGAGGCGCAGGTCCGGCCGCTGCTGCCCGGCACCGGCGCCGGCTTGGTGGTGGTGACCAGCCGGCGCATGCTCACCGGCCTGGAGAGCGTGCACCGCCTACCGCTGGGGGAACTGAGCACAGAGGAAGCCACCGCGTTCCTGACCACCATGGTGGGATCCGAGCGAGCGGGGAGCGACCCGGCGGGGCTCGCCGAGGTCGCCCATCGATGCGGGCACCTGCCCCTGGCCCTCCGGATCGCGGGCAACTGGCTGGCCACCCGCACCGGCTGGAGCGTGCGCCGCCTCACCGACCGCCTCGGCCTGGAGGAACGACGCCTGGACACACTGGCGGCCGGCGACGTGCGGGTGTCGGCCGCCTTCGACCTGTCCTACCGCCAGCTCACCCCCTCAGCGGCCCGCCTGTTCCGGCTGCTCTCCCTTCTCCACGGCCCGGACATTAGCGCGGCCTGCGCAGCCCAGCTGATCGGCCAGCCACTGTTCGACACCGAGGACACCCTTGAGGAACTGGTGGAGGCGGGGCTTCTGGGCGCGGACGGCGACCGCTACCGCTTCCACGATCTGCTGCGGCTGTACGCCCGCACCCGGCTGGATGCGGACGAGTCCGCCGCGGACGCCACGCGGGCCCGCGGCGCGGTGCACCGCTGGCTGCTGGAGACCGCGATCGTGGCGGGCCGTTGGTTCGAACCCGATCACGGCGCTCCGCCGGCCACCTGGCAGGGCGCCGTCGACCTGTCCAGCGCCGAGAACGCCCGCCGGTGGCTGCAGGCCGAGGGGCCCGAGTGGCTGGCCGCGCTGCGCCATGCCGCCGGTGCCGGGGAGCACGGAACCGTCGTGGAGGTCGCCGCGGCCATGCACTGGTTCTCCGACCAGTGGATCTTCTGGGGTCATTGGCCTGAGGTCTTCGGCACCGCGGCGAACTCCGCCGAGGCCCTCGGCGACCCACTTCTGGAAGCCACCCATCTCAACCACCACGCCTGGGCCATGCTCGTGTGCGAAGGCCGTCACCATGACAGTCTCACCCGCTCGAGCCAGGCCCTCGCCGCCGCGCGACGCTCCGGCGACCTGGTCCAGGAGGGGTGGGCCCACATGTACATCTCCTGGGCCCTGAGACGGCTCCGCGAGTACAACCCGGCCGTTGACCACAACAGCAGGGCAGCCCAGCTGTTCGAGGCCGCTGGTGACCTCACCGGTTCACTCCAGGCGAAGTCGGGTCATGGCCTTGCGCTGCTGCACGCCGGACGGGCGGAGGAAGCCATCGACGTCATCACCCGCACGCTCAGCTTCCTCGACGAAGCCGAAGACCGCCTGGAGCCGCACATCGCCGAATTCACCCGGACAAGTGAACACTCGAGGCTGGGGGACGCCTACAGCCTCCTGGAGTGCTGGGACGACGCCGTCGCCCACCTGCAGACCGCCGTCGCCCTCAGCCGCGACAGTGGCAACACGGCCCTCGAAAGCTTCCACGTGACATCCCTGGGGAAAGCGCACCTTGCCGCCGGGCGGCGAGAACAGGCCCATCAGGCCTTCCTCCGCTGCCTCTCCCTCGCCGACGCCAACCCGCGGAGCACCGCTGAGGCTCGAGAGCACCTCGCTCGCCTCGGCAGCCCTCCGCTTCCGGACCCCGCCCTCGCGCCACCTCCCTGACCGGTCCCTCGCACGCTCACCTTTCTGCCTGATTTCTGCACGGGAATCCGTGCACGCTCAGCTGATTGGGTGCGTGTTCAGGGAACCAGGGCAGAACGGCGCGTCCAGCGACACCGCAGAGTGTGCTCCTCACGACCGCATCCGTTCCCGACCGCGGACGAACTCGCCTGCTGGGCTTCCGCGGACCGAGGATCCGGGGAACGTCGCGCCGCGGGATGCCAATTTGGCCGTCGTCCTGCAGCATCCGCGTCCACGACGGCTCGGGCCTACGTGGACAAGCGGGGCAGGGACTGCGCGGGGAGGGGCCCTGGCTGCCGCCCGGGGGCTGTGGCCCACTACTGGGGCAAGCGCGGTTCCTCGGTCCGGGGTGTGGGCTGGGCGCACGCCTCGCGGGAGGATATGAGTTCCGGTACCGACCGGTGGCTGGTCAGGAAGCCCGGCGGCACGTGGAAGCCCGGCGGCGGCTGGAAGCGCGTGCGGCGTGCGGGTGGCACCTTCGTCGAGATGCCAGGAGCAGGGACGGGAATACGCGCCCGGTGTACCCGTGCGGTACTCGGATCTGCATCGAGTTCAAGGGCCCGTCCGCGAAGGCGTGCGTCTCGCTGAAGTGACCGGAGTGTCCCGAGTGGCACCGGGTGCGGCTTTTGGCCGGCCGGGTCAGGCGGGCAATTCGGCAGTGCGGGGAGCGGTCTCCCCGCCCGGAGCCTTCTGGAGGCGGGTGCGGAGGGTGGTGGCGAAGTCTTCGGCGCGGGTCAGCTGGGTTCGCAGCTCTTCGATTTTCCGGGCGGCGGCCTGTTCGTAGGTCTCGACGCGTTCCAGCAGTGCTCGGCGTTCGGTGCTGTCGGCCGGCTCGGCGGCGTCGAGGCGGTCGGTGATGTCGAGGAGGTCGCGCATCTCGTCCAGGGTGAAGCCGAGGGGCTTCATGCGGCGGATGACCATGAGCCGCTGCACGTCGGTCTCGGTGTAGAGGCGGAAGCCTCCCTGGGAGCGGGCGGAGGGGATGACGAGTCCGGTTTCCTCGTAGTGGCGGATGGTGCGCAGGGACAGTTCCGTCCGTGCGGCGACTTCGCCGATCTGCATGTGCTTGTCGTCCACGCCTGTGGCCCTGGCCCTTCTCGTCCTGGCTGGCCCGCGTCCCGTGCGGCCCCGCCGACCTCTACTCTAACGTTAAGGTAGAGTTGATGACGGAGAAGGCGGTCCCGCCGCCCCATGAATGCCGTTCCGGGCCGACGACGCCCCCCGGCGAAGATCCGATCCCGCAGGAGAGAAGCGTGCGCGTGCCCTTGTCGCCGATCGCCGCCGCCTGCCCGCCGTGACCCGTCGCACCCCGATGTGAGCCGCCGACCGCACACCCGCGCCGGCTCCGTCCCCTTCGACTTCCGGCCCGCCCTGCGGGTCGTCCGCGGGGTTCCGCTCCGGCCCCCTGCGTACCCTTCCCGCACGCGCCCGGCCTGCCGGCGGGCTTGTGCCTGAGCACGACAGGTTCCTTCTTCCTTGTCTTCTTCCCTGCTGACTCCCGCCGCGCGTCTTCGTGGCCTGCGACCGGACTGGCTGAACAACCCCAAGGTCTGGCGCACCGAGGTCCTCGCCGGCCTGGTCGTCGCCCTCGCCCTGATTCCCGAGGCGATCTCGTTCTCGATCATCGCTGGCGTCGACCCGGCGCTCGGGCTGTTCGCCTCGTTCACCATGGCCGTGGTCATCTCGATCGTCGGTGGCCGTCGCGCGATGATCTCCGCCGCCACCGGCGCTGTCGCGCTCGTCATCGCCCCCCTGAACCGTGAGCACGGCCTGGGCTACCTGATCGCCGCCGTCATCCTGGCCGGGATCATCCAGGTCGCCCTCGGGGCGCTCGGGGTGGCGAAGCTGATGCGGTTCGTACCCCGCTCGGTAATGGTCGGCTTCGTCAACGCCCTCGCCATCCTGATCTTCATGGCCCAGGTCCCGGAGATGCACGACGTGCCCTGGGCCGTATACCCGCTGATCATCGGCGGCCTGGCGCTCATGGTCTTCTTCCCGAAGGTCACGAAGGTGATCCCGGCCCCGCTGGTCTCCATCGTCATCCTCACCGTCATCACGCTCGCGGCCGGCATCGCCGTCCCGACAGTGGGCGACAAGGGCGAACTGCCCTCCTCCCTGCCGGTCCCCGGTTTGCCGGACGTGCCGTTCACGATGGACACCCTGACCACCATCGCCCCCTACGCACTGGCGATGGCGCTGGTCGGCCTGATGGAGTCCCTGATGACGGCCAAGCTGGTCGATGACATCACCGACACCCACTCCTCCAAGACTCGCGAGTCCATCGGCCAGGGCATCGCCAACATCGTCACCGGTTTCTTCGGCGGCATGGGCGGCTGCGCCATGATCGGCCAGACGATGATCAACGTGAAGGTCTCCGGCGCCCGCACCCGCCTGTCGACATTCTTGGCGGGCTCGTTCCTGATGGTGCTGTGCATCGTCTTCGGGCCTGTCGTCTCCGACATTCCCATGGCCGCCCTGGTGGCCGTGATGGTGATGGTGTCGTTCGCGACGTTCGACTGGCACTCCATCGCCCCCAAGACGCTGAAGCGGATGCCCACCGGTGAGATCGCCGTCATGGTCATCACCGTCATCGTGGTGGTCGCCACCTCCAACCTCGCCATCGGCGTCGTCGTCGGCTCCGTGACCGCCATGGTCATCTTCGCCAAGCGAGTCGCCCACCTCGCCCGCGTCACCGCCGTCACCGACCCCGACCACACCACCGTCGTCTATTCCGTGACCGGTGAGTTGTTCTTCGCCTCCTCCAACGACCTCGTCGGCCAGTTCAACTACGCAGGCGACCCCGACAAGGTCGTCATCGACCTGTCCGCCGCCCACATCTGGGACGCCTCCTCGGTCGCCGCACTCGATGCCATCGAGACCAAGTACAAGCAGCGCGGCAAGACCGTTGAGATCATCGGCCTGAACGCCCCGAGCGCCGACCTCCACGGCAAGCTCACCGGCGAACTCACCAGCCACTGACCCCGATCCCGCAGCTCCACACCTGATGACCCCGGCACACATGCCGGGGTCATCAGCCGTTCAAGAGGCCGGCGAGGGGCTGCGGTAGGTGCCGAAGGTCCACAGGTTGCCCCCGGGATCCCGCACCGTGCACACATACGCCGCAGCACCCGACGCGAACCGGGTCTCGTGCGGCGGTTCGAGAACCGCCGAGCCCCCGGCACCGACCCGCCGTGCACCGCGTCCACGTCATCGCTCACCACGTGCACCGCGCTCATACCGGCCCGCATCACGCCGTGCACGGAGTTCGCATGTTGGGTTGAACCGAACATCAGCGCGCCACCCCGGGACCAGCGGGCGTTGAGAACGCGCCCACCGGGATCATCCGGGCCTCCCAGCACGGGGCCGGCCCATCCTCCGAGCGTGCGCCGACCTGCGGGGCACCGCAGTGGGCGTTACGGCAAACGGGTGATGGCCTGCCCGGCACGACTCGCGCCTTCCACGCTGCTGTTCTGCCCGCCGGGTTCCAGGCCTCTTCACGGGGTGCGACTCCGCGTCGGCCACGACATGCCGGGTCGCGCCCCGCAGCCGGGCGTCGTACACCGGACACATGAGCGAGGAACAGACGTCGTGGCATCCGGGCGAGGTCGTGCCGGAGAGCGGGATCTATGAGTGTGACTGCGGGGCAGGTCACCACTGGAGCACCGACGTGAAAGGCCACCGCTTCCCGCCCCTGCCGGCAGGCTGCCCCGGGGCCGCGTGGCGACTCCGGACGGACGCGCACCCCGACTCCTGAACCCAGCCTCTGACCCGCCCCTGGGGGAGCCCGCGTGGTGTTGAGGCCGCCCGTAAAATCGATGCCCACGCGGGCCCGCGACACCCTCCCGCCCAGGGGCACGGGGGGTGGAATCGGTCTCCCAGCACTCAGCTGCTGAGGTCGAACACGCCCCACGCGGTGAACGGCTCGGCCTGGACGTAGATCCTGCTTCCTCGGCCGACGACCCGGCGGCGGCCGGGGAGGGGGCCGTCGGGCAGGGTGAGCAAACCGACGTCCCTCGGCTCGACGGATGTTTCGGTGAGCTCTCCGTGGGCGAGTCGGTCCCGCTCATCGCCGTAGCCGTCGTAGAAGGCGACCCGCTCGCCGTGGACGGCCACCGCTTGGGCACCCCGCACGCGGTTCGCCCACACCTTCACGGGCCGGCCGGGCCGGTTGGGGCGTATCTCGACGAGCGGGAAGTCCGTGTACGGGCATGCCCAGGCGGTGGTGCCCGACACGTTCAGGGCGTAGCAGTCGAAAAGGCCGGGGATGCTTGCGCCGTCTGACGTCCAGTACATGTGGCCTACGGGGCTCCAGCAGCGGATTCCGACCGGGTTCTCGTCGAAGTGCCCGACCCAGATGTGGCCGGCCTCGTCCACGAGCAGGCGCTCGATGGCGTCCCCGACGGAGAAGGACGAGGTCTCGCGGCCGAGTGCGTCGAAGACCTGGACCTGGTCCGCGTCTTCGTACCGGCGGGCGCGGGAGGCTGCCACGACGAACCCGCCGTCGGGCAGGCGGTCCAGGTGCGGCCAGCGGGCCCGCAGGGCGCTCAGCTCGGTGAGTTCGACGTCGCCGCCCGGGTGAACGGAGACGACCAGCGCGTCGAAGGGCAGGACATCGACGCCAGGCTGCGGAGCGCGGTCGGCAAGCAGCCAGTGGGCGACGCCGAAGACGTCGACGGTACTGGTCAGGACGTGGCGGGCATGGTGCCTTCGGGGGAGGTGGGCGTAGGGAACGAGGGCGGTCTTCTGCACGGGCGGGCTCTCCTGGGTGGGCGGTCACGGCGTTCGGGCGCTGCGATGAGCGGCGGTCGGCGGTGCGCGTGCGGTGGAGAGCGAAGCGGGGCGCCTAGAAGGCATGGCCCTTTCTGGTCGTCATGAGGTAATCATCGTCGACGTGTGACCCCCATGACAAACCTTTTCGGTCCACGCTCACGCGTGTGTTCCCCCCGCTCAGCCTCGGCGAGGGCCGGCCTGGCCGCCGACTCGCATGCGCAGCGCCACAAAGCCCAGTGCTCATCGGACAGATCCAGTGCTCAGTCACAGCGGCTGTGACTGAGCGCGATACCTGGCCCGAACAGACAATTCCGATGCTCGGAATCGTCCCGGCTGACGCCGAGTGCGAACTGGCCCGCGTGCATGTGTCGAGCAACAGAAGCCCGCCCCTCGACTGCGGTCCTCACCGTCCGGTGCACAGCGCAAAACGGCGGGCTTCATTTCGGCGCCATCGGGCATGGGGGCCGACGCGTCCAAGGGGCCTCCGCCCCACCCCGACACTGACAGCAGGCGGCGTTCCCCGCTCGCGCAGGCTGGCGAAATGGATGGAGCATCGCGGCACCGTACCGCGCAAAGCCGAGCGATGGCAGGGCATGCCGAGGACCGCCCGGCAGAAGCCAGAGGGTTCTTGTGAACGGTAGGTCGGCCTGCTGACCCGGCTTCATTCATTGCTTGAACGGGTGCGGTGCTGGAACCGCGGTTGCGGCACCCTGCCGTCCTCACCCGGTTGGGGCACACGCGTGGTCGAACGCCGGCGTCCGGTCAACGTGCTGCGGCCGAGGGCGCTTCATCGCCCATGGCAGGAGGAGCGCCGGACATCTTCCTGCCAGGCACCCACCCACCTCGGCCGAACACATAGCGAGGGGCACCATCCGTACCAGGGGCGTTAAGACCGTGTATCGGCCACGTACGCACCGGACGGTGCAGGTGCAGAGAAGTGTGCACGCTCACAAGTGGCCACCGGCCGCACATTGTTTATGCCCCGCACTCCCACTTCCATGGCGGCAGCGAAGACCTCGTGAAGCAATTTCGTGCCACTGGAGGGAACCATCGTGCGGAGCTCAGCACGCAGCAGAGCCGGCAGACCGTCAGCAGCTAGTGGCGGCATGGGCGTCGGCCAAGGCGTGGCGGCACTGCTCGCCGCCGCCGGTCTCGTCATGACGGCCATGCCCGCCGCCCACGCGGACACCGCCCCGGCGACCGCGGCATCCGATGTCACCCCGGGAACCGAGACGGACACCCCGTCGCTCGTGACCGGGCTGAACGAGCAGGTCTCGGCCACCGCTCCGGCCGCCGACGCCGCCCGCGGCCACCTCAAGGCCAAGGCCGGCCGCTACCACATCGCGGACACCACGGCGAAGGACCTGGCCACCCTCGGTACCACCACCGAGAAGGGCGGCAAGGAGACGGTCCGTCTCCAGCAGAAGTACAAGGGCGTCTCGGTCCTCGGTGGCCAGTATGTCGTCCGGATGGCGAAGAAGGACGGCAAGCGTGCCGTCACCGGCACGTCCGGCAACTACTTCACCCAGCTCGAGCTGGGCACGGTCACCCCGAAGGTCTCCGAGAAGACCGCCATCGAGCGCGCGGTCGCCGCGGTCGGTTCGCAGCTCGGCGGCGGCCTGATGAAGGCGCCCGCCAAGGGCGAGAAGTCCGGTGCGCCGAAGCTCACCGGCACCGCCGAGGGCGTCACGATCCTCCCGCAGGGCACCGGTGTACTGACCCGGCGGATAACCGTCACCGGCATCAGCCCGGCCGACGGGCAGCCGGTGAAGCAGCAGGTCTACATCGACGCGCACTCCGGCTTCCCGGTCATGCAGTACAGCGACATCAAGACGTTCGGTGCGGCAGGCACCGCCACGGCTGCCGCCGGCGCGACGGGCACGACGGGCACGACGCCCGAGGCGGCCCTCCCCGCCGGCGACGAGCTCGTCGTCAAGGGCAGCGGAACGCGCTACAACGGTGAGAAGACCGAGGTGAACCTGTACAAGGACACCAAGGGCATCTACCAGATGATCGACTACAGCAAGCGCGCTGCCGACTCTCCCGCCCTCTACGGCGCCATGCTCTCGACCTACGACGCCCGGGGCCGCGAGGCCGCCGCCGCGTCCGGGCCGGGCGCCTGGCCCACGGGTATCAAGACGTTCCAGTCCACCACGCCCGAGCTCGGCGAGGACTTCACCGACGCCGGTGCGATCGACGCCCACTGGGCGGCCGGCAAGGTCTACGACTACTACAAGTCCCACTTCGGCCGGGCCGGGCTCGACGGCAAGGACGGCTACATCTACTCCCTGGTCGGCGTCGTCTCCAACGGCCAGCCGTACAACAACGCCTTCTGGGACGGCGCCAAGATGGTGTACGGCCAGGGCGGCGGCGACTACCGCACCTTCTCCGCCGACACCGACGTCGTCGGCCATGAAATGACCCACGGCGTGGTCGAGCACACCGCGAACCTCGTCTACGCGGGCCAGTCCGGTGCGATGAACGAGGCGATCGCCGACTACTTCGGCAACGCCATCGACCTGGAGGCCGGCGACGTCTCCATGGACGACCCGGATGCCGGCCTGCTCGGCGAGGACCTGTGCACCACCGCGGGCCCCCGCGAGTGCGCACTGCGTGACCTCAACGACGGTGCCACCACGTCGAAGAACTTCATAGGCACCACCTTTGGCGGTGACAACGGCGGCGTGCACCTCAACTCCACGATCTTCTCCGGCTCCCTGTGGGACATGCGCCAGGACCTCGACGCGGAGTTCGCCGACCAGATCGTCTACCGCGCCCTGTCCGCGTACATGACTCCGCTGGACGGCTTCACCGAGGGCCGCGCCGCGGTCATCGCCGCGGCAAAGGAGCTGGGTGCCACCAAGGCCCAGCTGAAGATCGTCACGCGCTCCTTCGACGCGCACGGCATCGTGCCCGGCTGGGAGAAGGCGCTCGGCGTCGACACCGACCTGATCACGGCCAAGGTCAACATCGCCAGCACCGGCGTCGGCGCGGGCGGCGGCAAGTACGCCGTCTCCAACTCCAACGAGGACGGCAGCGAGCCGTACTCGGTGTGGCTGGGCAACACGTCCGGCAAGGGCACGCCGCAGCTGATGAGCAGCAACAACGGCGATTACAACGTCTACGCGGACACCGATGGCAAGACCGTGGTGTGGGCCCAGTACAGCAGCATGGGCATCCGCATCATGGCCCGCCCCGTCAAGGGCGGCCTCGCGAAGCAGGTCGACGGTATCGGCAGCGACGTCTCCGGGCTCGTCGTGGACGGGGACTGGGTCGCCTACACAGCCCTCAACCCGCAGTTCGGCGTCACGAACGTCCGGTACGTCAACATGAAGACCGGCGCGACCGGTCTCGTCGACGGCGGACGTCCCTACAACATCTCGGGTCTGCCCTCCATCAAGGACGGCAAGATCGCCTACGCCAAGGTCGCCCCTGACGCGAACGGCAACATGAAGGTCGGCGTCGAGGTCTTCGACGGAGCCACCGGCACCAAGACGGCGATGCCCACCCCCGATGACACCATGGGTATCGGCCAGACCGCGATCACCGACGACGGTGTCTTCTGGATCGAGGACAACGACGTCACCGACACCGGCCAGGCCGCGGTACGCCGCGCGAACGTCGATGGCTCGAACCCGCTCACCATCGCCCCGGAGTCCGGCACGGGCTCGCTCTACGCCTACACGCTGACGGCCTCGGATGACGCGGTCACCGTCACCTCGCTCCCGCCGGCCACGTGGTATGCCAACGAGACCCTGGCGAAGCTCTACCAGATGGCGCCCGACGGCAAGGGCGGCGCCCAGCGCGTCTCCTGCAACCGCGGCGAGCAGGCTTACGCATCGGCCGACGAGGGCCAGCGCGTCCTGTGGCTGGACGGCACCACCGGCTACACCAACGTGGTGAAGCGGGACCGCCCGACGGGCAACTGCTGAACCGGCTCCTACGCCGATCCGGCCTTGCGCCTGGCTGGCATGGGCGCTGAACAACTGAATCGCTGAACGCGGCGGCCGGACTCCCTCGGGGAGCCCGGCCGCTGTTCGCTCGGCGCGGACATCGCCTCCTTTCGGGCGCTTCCCGGTCAAGCCCCTCACGGCCCGCCGACCCGCCGGCTTCGCGGATCCGAGGATGCCGGCGCATCAGCCCCCACCCGGGGCCGAGACCGCCGTACACGTGCGCTTCGAGGCACTGAGGCGCAGCGAGACCGACGGCCCCGGTACAAGGCGATGGGCCGGTCCTCGGCCCCGCCACCAGGAGCCGGTCAGGCTTTGAACTTTGGGCACCGACTCGTACTTACAGAGATCGGCGGCCGACTCCAGGGGCCAGTCGGTGTCCAGGGTGCGCGGCCGGCCCTCGTCAGGTCAGGCGGTGTCAGACGCTGGTCGCCAGAGGTCCGGAGAGCGCGAGTTCCGTCGCCGGTGCCAGGGCGGTGCCGGAGGCCGGGTGGAACGTCCCGAGGTACGCGGTTTCTTCTTGCCTGGGGCGCATTCAGCGTTGTGGGGTGTCGGAGTGGTGTGGTCGGCTCGGTGTGCGCCGTATGGATGTGGTGTCCACCGAGATCCGGGATCTTGCAGGGTGCGGCCTGCCTGTGCTGCGGGCGTGTGGGCCCGTTGCGCGTGCTCGTGCCGGGCGGCCGGGTCTGCGAAGGCGCACTCGCGATGCGCGGCAACGTGGGGCCTGCGCGGCCTGCGGCGAGACCCGGGCGAGACAGTTCTTCCCCGGCACCCTCTCCGGCAGGCACCTTTCTTCCGCCGGCCTCGCCCGGCGCCTGGCCGCCCACGACTTTCCCTCCGGCCCGCATCACCGCACTGGTTCAGCCGGCTGAGGGCCTGCCACCGGCCGTCCTCGCGCCTCTGCTCGGACTCCGCGCGATTACCGCCGAGTACTGGAGGCGCCGCGAGGCCACCGACTGGACTGCCTACCTCGAAGCCCGGATGTCTACCCGGGACGGTGGCCCACCAGTGCAGGCTGCCGCCAACCGCAAGGCAGCCCCGTCAACCATCGAATGATGGCCGACATCGCCGGCACTCGGTCAGCACTCGGCCAGCACTTCAGAAGGGTGGCTCGTCGGACCACAGGTGCGTCGTCGGCACGAGCGGTGGCGGGGGGCTTCTGTGCAACACGATGACCAGGGCCTCCTCAACGCGGCCGAGGTCGACGAGGTAGCCGGCGAGGTCATGGCTTACCCCGCGGTCGTGCTGCTGGAGGACGACAACGGCTTCCTCGATGCGCCCGGCACCGGCGAAAAGGTGTGCAATGTGCTCCGCCGCGTACCAGGTATTGCCCTCAGGGTGGGTCCGGGCCCGTTCAACCGCCTCGTCAACCCCACTGCAGGCGGCGATCAGCGGCAAGCGCATCCAGTACAACTCCCACTCGTCCTCACCCCCGCGCTCGGCGGCGAGGGCGTCGAGGTGGACGAGTCCCTCGGCGGGGCAACCCTGGTCGAGGCACAGCTGGGACAAGGCGTGGAGAATCCAGTCATCGCTGTGGTGGGCATCGGCCTGGGCGCGCATCACGGCGATCGCCTCTCCACCCCGTCCGTGTCGGGCCAGGAGCTGCGCGAGCTCGTAAGCCGAGTTCGGGTTCCGGGCCGCAGGGCCGTCAGCCCGCTCATATACGGCGATTGCGCCCTCCACGTCGCCGTCCTTCTCCAGCAGCTCCGCCAGCTGCTGTACGGCCTCCTCATGTCCGTCCACCGCTGCGTAGGCGCGCAGTTCCTCGATCCGGCCGTGCCGGGCCAACAAGTCGGCGAGTTGGTCCTGACTGTTGACAGACGTGACCTGTCGGCGACGGAGCAGACCGATGGCCTCATCGAGGTAGCCCTGGCGCTCGCGGATCGTCGCGAGCAGGCCAAGCACCGTGTCGGGATCGAGGCTGCCGCAGCACCAAGGGCCGTCGCAGCAGTGGTCGGCCCGAATCCGGTCGGCGAGCAGCGCGGCAGCTTCCTCGTCGCGGCCGGCGACGGAGGCGACGTCGACCAGGGCGGTGGCGAGCACCCAGTCGTCGACGTGCGGCACGAGCAGGTTGAACGCCTCCTCGGCGCGGCCGTGCCGCGCGAGCAGCCTCGTGTAGGCCTCCAAGGCCTTCGGGTGCCCGGCTTCCGTGCGGATCCGGATGATCTCGATCGCCTCGTCGATGCGGCCCCAGCTCTCCAGCAGCTCGGCCGCGGAGACAACAGCCTTCCACCAGCCCGTCACCACGTACGGGGCGAGCGCCTCCAACGCCTCCGTCTCTCGGCCCTGATTACCCAGCACCCGAGCCCACGCCAGCGCGCAGAACCACTCCCCGCGTCCGGCCTGCAGCTCCACCACGTCGGCATGGCCGTGTTCGAGCAGCCGCGAGACCAGCTCCGGCGGTATACAGCCGGACCGTGTCCGGACCCGGTAGTCAAGATCAGTAGCGTCCACGGCGATTACCATAGCGCTCGCCACGACGCCAGGACGGCACCACCGACAGCTCCGGATGCAGCACAGTTGGAGCGACGCTCCCCGCCACTCGGAGCCTCGAGACGGACCGCGAAACGGCGTGAGCAGTACGCTGAGGATCTGGGCAGCGGACGCGGCCTCGTCGCGGTGACCGCCAGGTCGAACCGGCCCAGGAGTGACAAGGGCCCCGGCCGGTGGCTTCCGCCAGCCGGTCCGCGCAGTGCGCCTACGCCTGCGACTGGATCGCCGCCAAGTTCCGCTGGAATCTCACCCTCGGCACGAAAGGGCAGGCCGCGCCGGTAAAGCGCGGGCGACTGCCCGGACACCTCGTGGAGTGCGAAGTCGCCCCGTGACGGCGCCGTACGGTGCCCGGCAGGATCTTGCAGGACTACTTCCGGCGGGCCGACTGGGGGATGAGGCATCTCCCTTCCCAGGTGCGGGTGACCTCCTGAAGATCACCCGCACTGGCTCTCGGCGCGCGGCGGGCCACACCGCAGTCCGGCCGCTCAGGCATGGGTGGCGGGCTTGCGTACCTCCTCGCGCCACTGGCGGAAGCTGGTGGGGGCGGGTGAAGCCAATGCCTGCTCGGCCTCGTAGATGCCGTCGCTCTGGGCAGCGGCCATGTCCAGACTCTGTGCGAACGTCTCGCTCATCCCGTACTGCATCATCGTCGCCTTGTGGGTGTGGGCGTCGACCTGCTGGAAGCGGGCAGGTCGCTGAAGGACCTCGGACAGTACCTCGGCCATTCCGTCAGGCGACAGGGCATCGGGGCTGATCACCGGGACGGTGTCCTGTCCGGACCAGGAGTCGTCCTGCAGGGCTTCGGACAACGTGCCGAAAGCCCTGCTCATCACGCGTACCCTGACCAGCACACCGCCAGGCTCTGCAACACCCCCCACATGCGGCTGCACGACATCCGGGGCAAGTCAAGCAGCCGGGCGTTGCTGAAGATCGGTTATATCGCCTTCCACGCCGACGGAGTGTTCTCGCTCGTGGACACCATGCGCCCTCGTTGCGGACCGGCAAGCCGGCGGGAGCGGGCCCGGGCCCGGACGAGATGCTGTGCAAAAGCAAGCCGCATCGCTCCTCCTCGGTGGCCCTGCGGCGCTTTCCGTGACCTGGTGGGGCTCATCTCCAGGGAGGACGCGATGATGGATCGGCGGAGCCGGACATCGAGTCGTGCGAGGTCCGCAGGCAGAAGACCGGGCTGCAAGGCTGAGTTGGCACCGCCGGCACCGCCGGCGCAGCCCGACCCCGAGCGAGGGCGGCGCCCTCGACTGCGCAATCAGCATTGCTGACCTGCCGTGGTGCGTCTTCCGGCCTGTTAGCCGAACTAACTCAGCTGTCTTCGCAGGTCAGAGCGGGTATCTGCAATCCCTTAGGCATTCCTACCTTCCGGGAGATCGTTGCTCGCACCACTGCAGTGGATGAGCCTTCGGAGCACCCAAGGCCGTCAGAGGCGCTGCACGAGTCCCTGAAGGGGGTTGATGACGCGACGGCTGCTGAGTAGTGACTGCCTTACGTGCCTCGACGGTCGTCTACTTCGAGGGAGAGGGGTTGCCACGACTGGGTCAGCTGTGCCAGGTCGAACCAGGTGTTTCTGGCGATACGCAATGGCTCGTCTGGGAGAAAGTGCACGGTGGTCCCGGTCGTGAGGTCATCAGCGATCGGTCGCAGGTCAGTAGTAGGCACGCCGTGTTCGTACCGCTGAGTCCAGGAACCGTTGAGACGGCGGTTGGTATGGATGAGCCACGTGCTGAGTGCAGCGACAACAGACATGCCGCGGCGAATATGTGTGTCGGGGAGGGACGGCGCACCAGGGTTGTCGAAGAACCGGAGGTCCTTCGTGGCCATGACCGGCTTCTTCACTATGCGACCAAGCTCATCGAGGCGTGTGTCGGTGCCCCGTCCGTTGTCGGCGACGGCCACCGAGCCATCTGAGTAGAGGGTGATTTGACAGAGACCGCCGTGGCCGGCTTCGGCCTCGTCTGCCACATAGGCGACGACTTCCAGGATCAGATGCAGGATGCCGCCGGGGGCAAAGGCGGCGGAGTTCTTGCGGATGTGGTCGAGATGGTCAAGGTCGACGGTGCTGGCCCAGTCGTGAGTGGTGTTGAGCCAGGAAGCTCTTGGTGTGTCCATCTGAGAAGTATGCGAGACCGTGATCACAGGCTAACAACGGGTGTCTGCGCGAGGCTTCGGGCTTGACGTCCCGCTACTTGAGCGGTGCGAGGAACAGTCGAGCTGCGGTTTCGATCCCAGCTCCGCAAGCTCGCCGGGCAGGGCCTCGGCGCATGCCCAGTAGTTCGGAGAAGGTGACAGCCCTTGGTGTGTGGGGCGGGCTGGCTGCAAACCGGCGTGCGGAAGGACGGCGGGGGCTTCTGGAAGCGGGGCCCGGGAGGGGGTGGCGTCACATGCGCTCTGTACGAAAAGTCACTGATCCGTCACACTTGGTTACTGAGAGGCGGTGAACGCCGACCGCAAGGAGTTGAAATGCCTGAGATGATCAAGCGCATCGAAGCGAAGATCCGTACCGCGACGAGGGACCGCGCGGGCCGTACCGAGGACTGGGAGCCGGGTGCGCAGGGTTCCAGCGAGGTGTACCTGGGGGTCGCGGGCCGGGAGTTCCGGTGCGGCACCGAGCGATCCGACTTCGAGCCCGGCGCGGACGACTCGTTCGTCTTCGGCGGGGACGCCAACGTCGAGTACGCCAACGTCAACGACCCGCAGAACATCCCGTTGGCCGTGGCACTGGACATGCCGGTCTACATCCGGTTCGACAACCGGGGTGGGAGCGACGCCTGGTGTCTGGAGCGCGTCGAGGTCCGTGTCGACGGCGCCAACGGAGAGGATCACGTTTTCGTCTCGCCCGCCCTCGACGGCGACGCCATTCTCTGGCTCGGTACGGAAGCCGGCTTCCAGGTCTACTTGAGCATGTAAGCGCGTCACGCCCAGGTTCCGAAAGACGCCGCGGCGCCCCTGCCCCGCCAAGGGCCCGGCACCGGCCCCGCTGAAGCGCCTTCCACACGGTGCCCCGGACACGCCCCCACAGCGTCCGGGGCACCCGCAGGCGGCCGAGTTGGTGGGTCACGGTTCAGCGGGCCATCTGTTCGACTTCGTTGACGCTGTTGGGTGTGGGTGGGGAGGCGGCGGCTTCGTGCATGGTGATGCTCGCGACGGCGGTGTCGGTCAGTGGCGCCTCGGTGTCCTTGTGCTGGCTCCAGCCCGGCGCGATTCAGGTCAAGTCTGTTCGATCTCTCGCGCGTAGGGGTATGCCCTGGTTTGCTGAGCGCGTGTCAGGGCTTGGGGCTGGATCTGGCTGATGGGGGAATCGTGCGCACTCGTGTGTCCGGACTGAGTCTCGGTCCGATCCGAGGGGACTACGCTCTCATGACCCCGGTCGCGGGCACCCTGCTGCAGATACTCCGGGGATTCCTGCTGATCGCCTGGGTCGTCATGGCCGGTTTCACCGTGTTCACCCCCGATCAGGTCGACGGGAACCTCGCCTGGACGACGGCGGTGGTGATCGCGGTCTACACCGTGACGTTGGGGTGGCGTCTGCTGACCGCCCGGCTCGGCATGAACCGGTGCTACCTCCTGGCGGAGGGGGTGGCCGTGACCAACCGCTTCGGCCGGGTGACCGATTCCGTGGCCTGGAGCGACGTGACCGGCATCCAGCAGACAACGGTCGTGGACCTTTACATGGGAGCGCACCGCATGGAGATCCACCGGAACCGGGCGGCCAAACCCCTCACGTTCCTGGCACCGGGCGTGAAATCGCAGCTGGTGGAAACGCTGCTCGCCGAGGGCCGCCGCGCAGGAGCCCTGCAGTGAGGGGCATCGGAGTCCCGGGCCGTGGCCACTTGCTGTGGCAAGCGCGGATGCATCCACCTCACAACCGCCGCCCTCGCAGCCCTCATGGCTCCGCACATGATCCGGGAAACAGCGCCTGGCTCGAGCTGGGGGCCGTGGCCGTAGTGTCCGGGTGCCGGGGCGAGGGGGAGTGGCTGGCACGCCCATCGACGGCAAGGTGGATCCTAATGGTGAATCCGCCGCGGGAGCGTCCCGGACACTCGCCGATCTGACCATTTCCTCCAGCCGGACTGCCGGTTTCCTCATCGCCCGATCGACCCGGTTCGTCCCACCCTCGTCCCCCCGGCGATCCTCTCTATGAGGGACCGCGACCGCCGGCGCCTTCCGCGCGGCGGTGGGGTGCTGGTGGGCCCGCACAGCTGTGGAGTCCGCTGAGACTTCCCGGTCGACCTGGCCCGCCGCGTCCCTGGCCGCCTGGATCCGCGGTCGAAGGCGGAGGGAGAGTAACTGTCACGTTCACCCTCCGGCCTGAGGATCGGCACGCGTGTGCGCGGGTATCGGAAGGAACCGTTAGTGAGCGCGGCCTTCAGCAGGACGCCGTCCATATCCGGGATCAGTCCGCGGGCAGCGTCTGGGCCAGGGATCGCATCACGGGCTCGCGTCGGATGTCGATGTGGGAGAACGTCAGTGCTTCGGCGAGGCGCGGGCGGCCGGCGCCGATCGCGTCGCAGATCTGTCGGTGCTCGGCGCAGTGCTGCTCGGCGCCGCGTTCGGTGCCGGTGAGGCGGAACAGCCAGTGCATCAGGCCCAGGGAGGGCTGGAAGGAGGACTGGAGCAGCCGGTTCCCGGTCATGGTGATGAGCTCGGCGTGGAAGGCGGTGTTCGTGGCGGCGATGCCTGCTGCGTCCCCGCGTGCGGTCGCCGCTCCGGCCTCGTCCAGTACTTTGCGCAACACGTCGTGGCTGCCTCCGCGTGCGACGATCTCGGCGGCCCGCCGCGCGGCGAACACCTCCAGGCTCAGCCGCAGGTCGAAGAGTTCGTCGATGTCGCGGAGGGTGAGCCGGCGCACGTGTGCGCCGCGCCGCGGTTCCAGGACGACGAGTCCCTCGGTGGCGAGACGCATCAGGGCCTCGCGCACCGGGACGCGCGAGACGCCGAGCGTCTGCGCGAGTTCGCGCTCACGCAGCCGCGTACCGGGGGTGTACGTCCCGGAGTGGATGCCGGTCCTGATCAGTTCCTCGGTGCGTGCCACGTGGGAGCCGGGAGGTTCGGCCGCCTCGATGCTTGTCACGCACTGGCCTCCCGCTCCGGAGTGCTGAATGCCGGGAAGGTGGCCGGGAAAAGCTCGGCCGTCTCGCGGCGTTCCACGTCGCGCTCGCTGTAGGCCGCCCGCATCCGCTCGAAGAGCACCTGGGAGTCGCGCCGCAGGGCCTCCAGGTCGGTCCCGGGCAGGCCACCGTCCACCAGGACCGGGCGGCCCGCGACTACCGAGTCCGTCGCCTGTCGTGCCGTGCCGTTGAGCAGGAACGTGCGCACCGGGTCGTCCAGCACGCCGTCGCGGATGTCGTCGAGCGAGAAGGCGACCAGGTCGGCCTGGGCGCCTGGCGCGATCCGGCCCAGGTCGTCGCGGCCCAGGGCGCGGGCACCGCCCAGGGTGGCAGCCTCCACGTACTGTTCGGCGGGTGCGGCGTCCGAGCGGCCCTCGGCGATCTTGGCCAGGTGCACGCCGGTGTCCATGCCGCGGATCAGGTCCGGCGGGAAGGAGTCCGTGCCCAGGCACAGGTTCACCCCGGCCTCGCGGTACGCGCGGAACGAGTGCAGCATCTCGCCGTAGCGCAGTGATGTCTGCGGGCAGTGGATCACCGAGACGCCGCTGGCGGCGAGCAGCGCCAGATCGCCGCGGTCCTCACCGTGTACCGAGGGGTGCCGGTCGATGGTGACGGTGTGCGGGATCAGCAGGTTCGGGTTCAACAGGTCGTGTTTTTGGAGGAGTTCGAGGGGCGACAGGCCATGCCGGTGCCGGATGATGTCGCGCTCGACCAGGCCCTGGAGTGCGTGCAGCCGGATCAGGACGCCGCGTTCCCGCCCGATCCGTGCCGTCTCGCCGAGCAGTTCCTCGGTGAGCGTCTCGATGCGGCAGGGCAGCAGGACGCCGGTCAGCAGCGGGTCGTCGAGTTCCGCGAGATGGTCCAGGAAGCGGACCGCGTCGCGCAGGCCCGCACGGCCCTCCTCCTCGTCGAAGGCGACGTCGCGTGTGCCGTCGGGCAGGACGACGTTGACGCCCGAACGGTAGGCGGGACCGAGGTATCCGCGCAGTCCGATCCCGCGCGCGGTCCGCGCCATGTCGACCAGTTCCTCGTACGGCTCCGCCCAGCGGCTGTGCACCTCGGAGGCGATCGGCATGAACGTGGTGATGCCGTGCAGTGCGAGCTGGGCGAGGGCGTACGCGCGGATCGTCGCCCGCTCCCGCGGGGTGAACACGTCGTGGCGGCGGTGGGTGAAGTAGTCGAGCGACCACTGCAGGCCCTTGCCCCGCTCGGCGCCGGCCCAGGAGTCGATCACGAGATGGTCGATGTCGGTGAGCGCGTCGAGGTCGATGAGCCCCGGCATGACCAGGGATTCGCCCAGGTCGCGCTCCTCGTCGACAGCGCCCTGGTAGCGCGGCCCGACGTACACGACGGTGTCGTCCTCCCACACCACCTCGCCGTCCCGCAGCAGCGCGTGGCCGCCGTCCTGGTGGGCGAGGATGTGCCGGGCGCGCCAGCGGGTGCGCATGGTGCCTCCTGGGGTCCGTGTCCGCGGACGCGTGCGGCTCACCGTCCGTCGGGTTCCCGATCGTACGAGTTGGTATACCGAATCGGAAGAGCAGGCGGGTCGCTGCGACGACAGGAAGCCCTTCTCTGGCGAATTGCCCAGTTATCTGCACTGGTCGACTGCTTCGGTATACCGGAAACTGGTCACCTCTTTCGCGCCGGCGGCTTCCTGGTATACCGTCCGGTCAACCTTCCCCCGAGCGCCGAACGGATCTCCCGACGTGACGGATTCCCCTGTGCTGCCCGCGCGGCAGCCCTCCGACGCCGATGCCGGAGGCGTGCCCGGCTCCCCGCCACCCGCGGCGGCTTCGGCCCCGCCCGCCATCGCCGCCCGCTCCCTGCTCGGCACGGCATGGCTGCGCATCCGGCGCAGCAAGATCGCGCTCGCCGCGCTCGCCGTGGTGGTCCTCATGATCCTGTTCGCGGCGCTCGCCCCACTGCTCACCGCGATCGAAGGCCAGGACCCCTACACCACCCGCACCAGCCCGGACGTCCTCGACGACTACGGCACGCCAGGACTCCCGCTGTCCTACTACCGCTTCCCCTCCGCCGACCACTGGCTCGGCGTCGAACCGGGCCTCGGCCGCGACCTCTTCGCCCGCATGGCACACGGCGCTCAGGTCTCCCTGATCATCGCGCTGCTCGCGACCGCCGTCTCCGTCGTCCTGGGTACCGTGCTCGGCGCGGCCGCCGGCTACTTCGGCGGCAAGGTCGACATGGTGATCAGTCGGATCATGGACCTCTTCCTGGCCTTCCCGCACCTGCTGCTCGTGCTCTCACTCACGCCGATCCTGCAGTCCCGGCTCGGCGACACGGCGCTCGGCGACGGCAGCCTGCTGCCGATCGCCTCGCTCGTGATCATCCTCGGCTTCTTCGGCTGGGCCTATCTCGCACGCGTCGTCCGCGGCCAGGTGCTGTCCATCCGCGAGCAGGAGTTCGTCGAGGCGGCCCGCGCCTACGGGGCCTCGCACCGCTCGATCATCCTGCGCCAGATCGTCCCCAACGTCATGGGTGTCGTCCTCGTCTACGCCACGATGATGATCCCCACGAACATCACCGCCGAGGCCGCGCTCTCCTTCCTCGGCGTCGGTGTGAAAGACCCCACCCCGTCGTGGGGCCAGATGCTCAACGCCGCCCAGGCCGGCAACTGGTACCTGACCGACCCCTGGTTCCTCGCCGTCCCCGCCGGCGCCCTGGTGATCACGGTCCTCGCCTTCAACCTGCTCGGCGACGCCGTCCGCGACGCCCTCGACCCCAAGTCCTCCCGTGGCTGACCCCGGCCGGCACCACCAGGAAAACCAGGAGCACCAGTGAATCGACGCACCACAGCGGCGCTTGCCCTGGCGGCGGCGACCGGACTGACCCTCACCGCGTGCGGCGGCCCCAGGCCCGCACCCGGCTCGGGCTCCCGCGCTCCCGCCGACGCCTTCGAGGCCGTCAAGGTCGGCGAGGGCGACACGACCCGGGGCGGCAACGTCAACGTCCTGATGTCCACCGACTTTCAGACCCTCGACCCGGGCAACAGCAACTACGTCCAGACGGCCAACGTCGGCCAGCTCTACTACCGCACCCTCACCATGGCGAAGGAGGAGGCGGGCAAGCCCCCGAAGATCGTCCCCGACCTCGCCACCGACCTCGGCAAGGTGTCCAAGGACGGACTGACCTGGACATACACCCTGAAGAAAGGGCTCAAGTTCGAGGACGGCTCACCGATCACCGCCAAGGACGTCAAGTACGGCGTCGAGCGGACCTACGCCCGCGACGTCTACACACAGGCGCCGCAGGAACTGAACGCGGCCCTGTCCGACGACGGCTACAAGGGCCCCTACGCCAAGGGCTCCGCCGGTGACTTCAAGGGCATCGAGACGCCTGACGGCCGTACGGTCGTCTTCAGACTGAAGCAGCCCTTCGCCGAGTTCCCCGCACTCGTCTCGCGCTCCAACACCGCCCCCGTGCCCCGGGCGAAGGACACCAAGCTCGACTACACCAACCACCCGGTGTCCACCGGCCCGTACAAGATCAAGCACTACGACCGCGGCCGCTCCATGCAGCTTGTGCGCAACCCCGAATGGGACCCGGCGACCGACCCGAACCGCACCGCGCTGCCGGACACCTTCACCTTCAGCCTCTCCACCGCCCAGTCGACCATCAGCCAGCAACTCCTCGCCGACTCCGACGCGACAGCCCTCACCCTCGACAGCGCGGGCGGCCTCCAGGCGTCCGACGCGGCGAAACTCGACACGGCGAACGTCGCACGGCGCACCGCCTCCGGACTGATCGGCTGCACCGACGTCCTGGACTTCAACACCGAGTCCATCAAGGACCCGGCCGTCCGCGAGGCGATCGCCCTCGCCATCGACCGCAAGGCCATCCACCTCCAGTACGGCGGCGCCCGCTTCGGCAAGCTCACCCAGTCCTACATCAACCCCGACCAGCGCGGATACGTCACCCAGCACACGGCCCTCACCCCGTCCGGGCAGCCCCGGGTGGCGGCGGCCAGGAAGCTCCTCAAGGGCCGCGACTACCCCAAGAAGCTCGTCTACGGGTACGCCGACGCGACGCCCCGCTTCAAGAACATGGGCACCTCGCTCCAGCAGAACCTGAAGCAGATAGGCATCGACCTCGAACTGCGCGCCATCCCCGCCGCGAACTACTACACGACGCTCGCCGGCGAGAACATGCCGGACATCGCCCGCAGCGGCTGGTGCGGCGGCGCCGACAGCGGCTCGGTGCGCACGACCGTCGACCCGAACCTGGGCCCGAGCGTCGACGGCAAGTCCTTCGGCTTCTCCAACATCCCCCGCTACTACGACCCGGAGATCGCCCGCGCCATGTACGCACTGCGCGGCGAGAACGGAACGAGCGAGGACCTCGGCCGCAAGTGGGCGACGCTCTTCGACCGGGGCATGCAGGACTACCCGCTCGTCCCGCTGATCAGGAGCGTCACCCGCAGCGTCGTCGGATCCCGCATCCGCAACGCGCAGGTCGGCTACTTCTTCGGCTCCATCGACCTGTCGACCGTCTCGGTCGAGTCCAGGAAGGGGTGACCATGCCCGCCTTTCTGCTACGGCGTCTCGGCGCCACCGTCGTCCTGCTGATCGTCATCAGCTTCGTCACCTTCAGCCTGTTCCAGTTCGGGCCCGCCGACCCCGCCGCCGCGGCCTGCGGCCAGGAGTGCACGCCCGAACGCGTCGCCGAGGCGCGCGTCGCCCTCGGCATGGACAAGCCCTTCCTCACCCAGTACCTGACCTACATGTCCGGCCTGTTCCACGGGCGGACGATCGGCGCGGCCGGCGCGCAGTCGCTGTGCGAGTGGCCCTGCTTCGGCAAGTCCTTCCAGACGAACGAGGACGTCACCGCCGTACTGGAACGCGCCCTGCCGTACACGGTCTCCGTCTCCGTCGGAGCGATCGTCCTGTGGACAGTCGCCGGCGTCACCCTCGGCACGCTGGCCGCGCTGCGCAAGAACAAGCTCACCGACAAGGTGATCGTCGGCGCCGCCTCCATCGGCGTGTCCCTGCCGATCCCGGTCACCGGCCTGCTCCTGCTCCTCGTCTTCGTCTCGACGTTCGACCTGCTGCCGTTCACGACGAACGCCATCACCTCACCGTTCGGCCCCGCCGGGTTCGGCGGCTGGTCCCAGAACTATCTGCTGCCCTGGGTCGCGCTCGCCGTCCTGTTCAGCGCCCAGTACATCCGCGTCACCCGCAGCTCCATGCTGGAGACGCTCGGCGAGGACTTCATGCGCACCGCCCGCTCCAAGGGCCTGTCGAAAACCGTGATGGTCGTCCGGCACGGCGCCCGCGCCGGACTCACCCCCGTCGTCACCATGCTGGGCCTCGACATCGGCCTGCTGCTCGGCGGCGCGGTCCTCACCGAGCAGATCTTCTCCGTTCCCGGAGTCGGCTTCACCGCCGTACGGGCCGCGCAGGCCGGCGATCTGCCCGTGACCATGGCGATCACCCTGCTCGCCGCCTTCTTCATCATCGTCGCCAACGTCGTCGTCGACGCCGTCTACGCCGTCATCGACCCGCGAGTGAGGGCCGCCTGATGTCCACCCCCACCGAGCAACCCCTGCTCCGTATCAGCGACTTGCGCGTCGCCTTCCCCACCGACGACGGACTCGTGCACGCCGTCAACGGCATGGACCTCACCCTGAACCGGGGCGAGACCGTCGGCCTCGTCGGCGAGTCCGGCTCCGGCAAGACCGTCACCAGCCAGGCGCTGATGGGCCTCCTCAAGGAGAGCCGGGCACAGGTCACCGGCGAGATACTGCTCGACGGCACCGACCTCAACTCCCTGTCCGAGGAACGGATGCGGACCTGGCGTGGCAAGAAGATCGCCATGATCTTCCAGGACCCGCTCTCCGCGATGCACCCCTTCCACACCGTCGGCGCACAGATCGCCGAGGCGTACCGCGTCCACAACAAGGTGTCGCGCAAGGCCGCGCTCGCCGTCGCCGTCGACATGCTCGGCCGGGTCGGCATCCCCGACCCGAAGCGGCGGGCCGGCGCCTTCCCGCACGAGTTCTCCGGCGGCATGCGCCAGCGCGCGATGATCGCCATGGCGCTCGTCTGCGAACCCGAACTGCTCATCGCCGACGAGCCGACGACCGCTCTCGACGTCACCGTGCAGGCGCAGATCCTCGACCTGCTCGGCGAACTCCAGCAGGAGACCGGCACCGCCGTCCTCCTCGTCACCCACGACCTCGGCGTCGTCGCCGAGGTCTGCCACCATGTCGCCGTCATGTACGGCGGACAGTGCGTGGAGCGGGGCAGCGTGCGCGAGCTGTTCCGGGACCCGCGCCACCCCTACACCCAGGGCCTGCTCGCCTCCATGCCGACACTCGGCGACAACGCCGAGCGGCTGCGCCCCATCCCCGGCTTCCCGCCGTCGCTCACCGCACTGCCCACCGGGTGCCTCTTCGCCGACCGCTGCCCGCAGACCCACCTCGTGCCCGACGGGCTGTGCCACAGCGAGCGGCCGGCCTTCATCACGGCCGAGGCGGCCGACCATCCGTCCCGGTGCCACCAGGAGCATCACGCCGCCGCCGGGAGAACCACCGGGGACACCGTCGGCGACACCACCGAGGAGGCCGCGCGATGACCACCCCCGAGCAGACCCCGCTGCTTGAGGCCGAGGGCCTGACCAAGCACTTCCCGGGCAGGGGCGGCCTGATGGGCCGCGGCGGCGCCCCGATCAAGGCCGTCGACGGCGTCAGCTTCTCCGTCGGCGCGGGACAGACCCTCGGCATCGTCGGCGAGTCGGGGTGCGGAAAGTCCACCACCGGGCGGCTGCTGATGCGCCTCCTCGAACCCACCTCGGGCACCGTCCGCCTCGACGGCCGCGACATCGGCGCGATGAAGCGGGCCGAGGCGCAGGAGTACCGGCGCCAGGTCCAGATGGTGTTCCAGAACCCCACCTCGTCCCTCAATCCCAGGCAGACCGTCGGCGCCGCCATCGCCGCCCCGCTGCATGCCCAGGGCATCGACCCGGCCGGCGGGATCAAAACGCGCGTACGGGAACTGATGGACCGGGTGGGCCTGCGCCCCGACCACTACAACCGGTTCCCGCACGAGTTCTCCGGCGGGCAGAAGCAGCGCGTCGGCATCGCCCGCGCCCTCGCGCTCGAACCGCGCCTGATCATCTGCGACGAACCGGTCTCCGCCCTCGACGTCTCGGTCCAGGCGCAGGTCGTCAACCTCCTCCAGGACATCCAGGCCGACACCGGCGTCTCCTACCTCTTCATCGCCCACGACCTGTCCGTCGTACGGCACTTCGCCGACCGTGTCGCCGTCATGTACCTGGGCAAGGTCATGGAGAGTGGAGCGACCCGGGAAGTCTTCGACCACCCCCGCCACCCCTACACCCGGGCCCTGCTCTCCGCCGTGCCCCAGCCCGACCCGGACGCCGACCGGGGCCGCAGGATCCGGCTCAGCGGAGACCTGCCCACCCCGGCGAACCCGCCCTCCGGCTGCGTGTTCCGCACACGCTGCCCGCTGCGCCCCACCCTCGGCGAGGCCGAACAGGCGCGCTGTGCGGGGGAGGTGCCGCCGGTGGCGAGTGACGAACAACCCGCCTGCCACTTCGCCGACCGGGCCGTTGCCGCCCGCCACTGACCCGACACCCGCCGACTGACCGACAACGTAAGGAAGTTGCACCACATGCTCATCCGTGACGTCCGCCCCTGGGGCGGCGAGCGCAGCGACGTCCAGCTCGACGGCACCCGCATCGCCGCGATCCGCCCGCACGACCCGGCGGCCACGCCCGCCGCGGAGGACGTCGAGGGCCGCGGCCGCCTGCTCCTCCCGGCCTTCAGCGACGTCCATGTCCACCTGGACTCCACCCGCGTCGGCCTGCCGTTCCGCCCGCACACCGGCGGCCCCGGCGTGTGGGCGATGACGATGAACGACCGCGAGAACTGGCGCGACGCCGAGGTCGCCCTGCCCGAGCGGGTGGCCGGCACCCTGGAGCGCATGATCGCCCGCGGTACCACGCGGGTGCGCACGTACGCACAGGTCGACGTGGACTGCAAGCTGGAGAAGTTCGAGGCGGTCGTCGCCGCCAAGGAGAAGTTCGGGCACCTCGCCGACGTCCAGATCATGACCTTTCCGCAGGCCGGCATCCTGCGCGAGCCCGGCACCGCCGACTACCTGGAGGCCTCGCTGAAGGCGGGCGCCGACGTGATGGGCGGCATCGACCCCTGCACCCTGGACCGTGACCCCAAGGGCCACCTCGACGTGGTCTTCGGCCTTGCCGAGAAGTACGGCGTCGAGGTCGACATCCACCTGCACGAGCCCGGCGAGCTGGGCGTCTTCTCGACGGATCTGATCCTGGAGCGGGTGCGCGCGCTCGGTATGCAGGGCAAGGTCACCATGTCGCACGCCTACGAGCTCGGCTCGGTGAACGAATCCACCAGCCGTCGCCTCATCGAGGAGTTCGCGGAGCTCGACATCGCCATGGCCACCGTCGCCCCCGCGGGCCGCGGCCAACTCTCGCTCGTCCAGCTCACCGAGGCCGGCGTCCGCGTCGGCCTCGGCGAGGACGGCCAGCGCGACTACTGGAGCCCGTACGGCAACTGCGACCTGCTCGACCGCACCTGGCAGCTCGCCTTCACCAACAACTTCCGCCGCGACGACCACATCGAGATGTGCCTCGCGGTGGCGAGCATGGGCGGCGCCTCCATCATGAGCCACGACGTCCCGCGCCTCGCCGGGGTGACCGACCGGCCGGGCCTCGCGGTCGGCGACCGTGCCGATCTGCTCCTCGTCGACGGCGAGACGCCGAGCAGCGCCGTCATGGACCGCGGCACCGACCGTACGGTTTTGCACGACGGCCGGATCGTGGCGGACGGCCTCGAAGTGGTCACCGCCGCCAAGTAGGCGCCACCACCGTCATACACGGGTCATCACCGTCATGTGGGTGACGCGAGGTGCGGAGCGGGAACCCGGGATGCCCCCCGGGTTCCCGCTCCTGCCTGCTCGTAGGTGCGGGCGATCCTGCTCGTAGGGGGTGGTGACGTTGTTGGGGGCGGTGAGGGGTGGGAGGGCGCTGGTGGGCTTGGGGTGACTGCCCGGTGTGTCCGTGGGCGTGATTGTCGGGGACTTGTGGCGTGGCCGGGGCGGGGTGGGGCTGGTCCGGGCCGGATGTGCAGTGCTTCGACGGGGCCTTTTCGGCGGTGAGGCGGATACGGGCGGACGGTGGCGGGATTTCACGTGCTGTGTGTGCCACCCGCATGTGTCGTTGCGGTACCTGGCACGCGCGATGGAGCGATGCCCGGCGCGCCTGCCCGTGCTGCGGCCTCATGTGTGCCGGCGGGACGTGGACACCGGTGGTCACCGGTCTTCCCCGTCGTCGCCGCGGGGGTGGTCCACCACCTGGTCGGTGTTGCCCTCCCGCGTGCCGGGTGCAACTGGATCGCGGCCGATGGCAGGGTTCGCGCCGTCGGCCGCCGGCAAAGTCGCCAGCCCGGCGGAGCATGTCTCGATCCGGCTCAGTGCCTCCTCCACCGGTCGCAGGTCCGGCACAGCGGCCGCGATGAAGAAGTCCCGCGCTTTCAGCAGGTACGTCCGAGCCGCAGCCTTGTCACCGAGCGCGTGAACCGCGTGCCCCCAAGCCATCATGATCCGGGCCGCGTACTGGTTCGAACCGGAGTCCTCCATGACTGCCCACGCCGCCCGGGCCAGTTCTTGAGCCTCGAGCGCACGACCGGCCCGGGTCAGCGCTTCGGCCAGGTACACGCGACTCATCGCCAGTACCGGCGGATCGGGCAGACCTGCCGCCAGTTCGCATGCCTTTTCCAATGCCTCGACCGCCGAACCGATGTGACCGGCAGCCAGGTGTGCCGATCCCAGGAGCCGCTGGGCCAATGCCTCACTGCGGAAATGCCCCGCCCGGCGATCGAGATCTACCGCCTGCCGCAACGTGTCCGTCGCCTCGTCGAACCGGCCCATGGCCCGCGAGGCCATACCGATCAACTGGAGCGCCGCGGACTCGGCCAGGACATGCCCCGATGCCCGCGCGGCATCCAGTGCGGCCGTACCTTCCCGGCAGGCGTCCTGGGACCGCGCCAGGTTGTGGAAGGCAACCCCGCGCCGGTGGTGCATCCGTGACCTCGCCGCATCGTTACCGCACCTGGCGGCTGCTTCCACCCCCGTTCCGTAGGCGGTGATCCAGGCCTGATAGTGCTTGCGGTGCAGGAACAGCGCATACATGGCCTCGCACAGCTGCCAGACCAGCGAGTCCAACCCCTGCTCCGTAGCGGCCCGCAACACCGCCATCAGTTGGGGGAGTTCACCCTCAAGACAGTCCAGCGCCTCCACGCTGTTCGCGAAGGGCGCGTCCCCTTCCCGGACCCGCCCCCATGCCGGACCTACGTGCCACTCCCCGGGCATCACCGTGTGCTCGACCGCCACTGCCAAGGCCAGATAGTGCTCCGTGATCCGCTCCAGCACCGACCGGCTGACGCATGCGCCATCCGTTGCCGTCACGCAATTCTGGGCATGCAGCCGGACAAGATCATGGAAGCGGTAGCGGTCGGCCCCGCAGTCCTCCAGCACGTTGGCATCAACCAACGACTCCAGCACATCGGCGGCCTCGTGATCCGGCAGTTCCACCGCCGCTGCAGCCACCTCCAGACCGAAGCTGGGCCCCGGATGAAGGGACAACCGCCGGTAGGCACGGGCCTGCCGCGAAGTCAGGCCTTCATAGGAGACGTCGAACACGCTCGAGACCGACAACCCCTCCCTGAGCGACAGCGCCGCGAGTCGTTGCTGCTCATCGGCCAGCTCCCGCACCACACGTTTGACAGGCCAGTGGGGACGCGATGCGAGCCGGGCCCCCGCCACACACAGGGCGATCGGCAGCCGGCCGCACAACCTGGCCAGTTCCTCGAGCTGCTGTCTCTCGGTATCCCCTCTGGCCGCGCCGACCGTACGGCTGAGCAAGGCCGTCGCGTGTTCCTGCGACAGAACCGCAACCTCGACCAGCACACCGCCTTGCGCCAGCAAGCCGGGCACCCGCAGACGGCTCGTGACCATGACCATTGCGTTCGCGGATCCCGGTATCAGCGGCGCCACTTGTGCGGCGGACGCCACATTGTCGAGCAGTACCAACAAACGCGACTGCGCCGTCAACGACCGGAACAGTGAGGCCTGGTCCGCCGTCCCGACCGGCACGTTTCGGGGCGCGACGCCCAAGGCGCGAAGGAACCCGCGCAGGACTTGTTCAGCGGTTGCCGACGGTTCTGCGCGGAAGCCACCGAGATCCGCATACAGCTGGCCGTCCGGGAAGCGGTCCGCCACGCGGCGGCACCACCAGGAAGCCAGGGCGGTCTTTCCCGACCCTCCGGGTCCGCTGAGCACCACTGTCGCCGGAGCGCCTTCCCGACGCTCGTCCCAGGCCGCGTCGATCAGCGCGGCTTCGGCGCTCCGGTTGGTGAAATGCGCCGGAACTGGCGGCAGCTGACCGGGCACCACCCGTGGAGGCGACTCGGAGACATCTGGATCCAGACGCGGAGCGTGGTAGATGTGGGTCTGCCGGTTGTCGATGATCTGGCTGCCCCGGCCGACGGCGTTGTGGGAGGCGTCGCCTCCGGCGGCGATCCCACCGCTGCGGGCCGCTACTCGTACCTGCCGCTGGGGCACCCGCCGGTCGTCTGGGACCGTGTCGGGCAATGCAGCCGGTTCGGTCGCTTCGTCGTCCTTGCGGCGGCGTGGCCATCGGGGGGTCATCGGCGTTCGCTGCCGTCGCCGACTGCGTTGTCGGTGATGTTCCCGCCGGCGGCGATACCGTCCCTTCCGGCCTGAACGTCCGTGCCCTGACCACCCGCAGGTGCCGGCCCGGACGGTGTCGGGGACCCGATGACCTTCGACCGGTCGCCGATGGCGTTGCCGGTGATGTTCCCGCCGGCAGCGATCCCGCCCCTTCCGGCCCGTACCCGACGTCCACCGCTGCCGGTTCCGGGGCTGCGGAGGAGGGTCAGGACCGAGAGGACGAAAGCGGCGAGCCCGACGATCGCGCCGGTGACCCCGGCGGTCCGGTCGGCCATGTCCGGGTCCACCACCAGCGCCACGATCAGCCCTGCCGACACCACGCCCGCCACGACGGCGACCACCCATACGACGACGCGCGCCGCCCCCGAAGCTGCCACAGTTCTGCCCCCACAGTGGTGTCCGATGCCCCGTCAGGACGGGGTCTCGACGATACCGCTGCCGACCGCCGGCCGGCGGCGGCAAGCCGGGCCACGCGGGGCAGCAGGCCGGATGCGGGGCATGGGTGCGGGCGTTGTGGCGGGGTGTGACCCGGCTGTGGGGCGCGCCCTGCCCGGCGCGCCACCCTCTGCGCTTGGGGCGGCTCCGTCTGGAGGCGGTCGAGGCTGATGTCTTGCTCTTCGGCGAGACGGAGTGAGCATCGTCGTCGTTGCCGGCTCATGGCCGACGGGGGGACTCAGCAGCTGGCTGTCCTTGGTCGGGGAGTTCCGTACGGTCCGAGTCGGAGCAGAGCAGGGCCGTTGCCCCCGCACCCGGTACATGTCCTCCCGGGCGTCGCGTGGTTCACGCGTGGGTGCCGGGCTCAGGTGTGAGTGCTGGTCGAAGCCGACTGGACCATCCTGCTCACTTCCGCTGGTGAGGTGCGCCAAGGGGTGCCATGGCCGGGGAGCACCCAGGAGGCCGACAGCTCGGCGATTCGGGCGAGGGAGGTGAGTGCTTGTGCAGGGTTGTCGGTGAAGGGCGCCGGCTGAGGGCCTGTGCGCCCGGTGAGGACGTGCCGCGTGGTCAGCGCGTCGCCGACGAAGACGGCGTCGGCGAGTGGGACGTGCAGCGCCACGCTTCCGGGAGAGTGTCCCGGCATGCTTACGACGACGGGGCTTCCGGGCAGGTCCAGGATGTCGCCGTCGCCGATCTCGGTGGTCTCGCCGACGTAGCGGGGGCGCAGGCCGTTCTTTCGGATGGAGTAGCCGAGGAAGCCGAGGGCCGGGCCCAGGCGCATGGGGCCAATTGCGACCTTGGGTTTTTCTCCTGTGCGGGTGCGTACGGCATCGGCTGCGTGCACGAACACCGGCACGCCGTGGTTGGTTCGCAGGCGTTCCGCGAAGCCGATGTGGTCGGAGTCGCCGTGGGTCAGTACGAGGCCGCGGATGTCGTCGACCGACTTGCCCAAGGAGCGCAGTTCGCGCTGAAGGTCCCGCCAGTGGCCGGGCAGTCCGGCGTCGATGAGGGTGATGCCCTCGGAGGTGTCGATGAGGTAGCAGGCCACGAGATCGTTGCCGAGGCGGTGCAGATGGGGTGCGAGTTTCATGGGGCTCTCCTTCGGAGGCACGGACGGGGAGGGGGCGCTGCGGCCGGGGGCTGCGGCGGTGCTCGCTAGCCCGCCAGGTGGTGCAGCGCGGTGATGACGTTGCGGCCGGTGGGGGTGGTGAAGTCGCGCACCATGCCTGTGACGAGGCCGGCTACGGAGGTCACGGTGCCGCCTGCCTTCTCGATCTGACGGAGTGCCGCGTTCTCCGTGCGCTCCGACAGGCCGCCGCTCGCGTCGACCGGGACGATCACGTCGTAGCCGGCGGCCAGGGCGTCGAGTGCGGTGTGAAGGACCACGATCTCTGAGGTCACGCCGCAGATGACCAGCGTTCTGCGAGCGTGGGCGGCGATTGCCGCGCACCATGGCTGGTCATCCCAGCAGCATGGTCCGTCACGCACGAAGGCAGATGCGTCGGGAAGCTCGGCGATGACGCCGGGCCCGCCTGGGCGGGGTGCGACCGACACGGTGAACGGGATGTTCAGGGTCTGCGTGACCTGGCCGAGCACTCCGCTCGAGCGCCTGATGGTCGCGGGGCTGTTCGTGCCGCTCAGCGCCACGATGCTGTCCTGCAGGTCGGCGAAGACTATCTGCACAGTGCGATGATCAATCATGATTCTCGCCTCAAATCATTCAGTACGTGAATGGTTTGAGGAAGGTAGCATGCGATGTGTGAACCAAGTCAAGTGGACCGAGACCCTCAGCTTCCGGCTCGGCACCCTGGGCGCACTGGTCGCCGATCAATACGCCGAGGCACTGGACGCCCACGACCTGAAGCCCAAGCACGTCGGCCTCCTGGGAGTCCTCGACTCGGGACTGGCCGCCTCCCAGCTCGAGGTCGCGAAGCTGATGCGAGTGGCGCCCAGCCTCGTGGTGTCCCTTGCCGACCGCCTCGAGTCCATGGGTGCCATTGAGCGACTCCGCGACCCGACCGACCGCCGGCGCCAGATACTGAGCCTCACCGACAAGGGACGCGAACTCCTCGCGGACTGCACCGACAAAGCGCTCGTCCTCGACGCGAAACTCGCCGCCGAACTGAGCCCGCCCCAACAGGCCGCGCTCAGTGAGGCGCTCGGCCACTTGGCGGCGTCCTACGGGCTGCCCGTACGCGGATAGTCCCGGTCCGGCAACAGCGGCGCCAGTGCGCCCGGTCAACGCACAGTCCGCATGACCGCGGCGGAGCCACCGTTCCCCGCAGCCCCAAACCCTGCTCCTGAGCCACTCCGGCACCACCGGTCCCCTACGCCTGGCGGGGACGACCGCCCGCTGAAACCCAGCCCCGGGACCTCACCGCCCACCTCACCGTCGTCGCCGAGTATCGGGGGCGCCGCATCCACTGACAGCCGGAGCCGGGCGCGGCATAATCTGCTGTGCGGCAGACCGGTGGGGAGGCGGGTGTGCCGTGCCGGATTCGTCTCCCCGATGGAGGCCCCGTGCGACGCGTATTCCTTGCCGCAGCCGTTCTCGTTACCCTGGCGCTCGGGACGGCGCCCGCGTCCGCGTCGTCCGTGCCCGGCGGGTGGGAACCGGCCCCGACGCCCCCGTACGACGTGCCGGCCGGGGCCCGTTGCGACGTCCCGGTCCATACCGAGCCCGTGGTGGACGAGGTGGTGCAGCGGGTCCTGGAGCGGCGGCCGGACGGCTCTCCCTCCCGGGTCGCCTACCGTGGTGACCTCGTCGTCCGGGTCACCAACACGGACTCCGGCGCCTTCTACGACGCCGATGTCAGCGGCAGCGCGATCGTCGACCACCACGCGGACGGTTCGCAGAAGTGGTACGTCGTCGGCCCGGTGCTGGCGGGCGTCGGTGAGAACGCCGGCAACCTGGCACGTGGCCTGTACGTGCTCGACGGCGTGTACACCATGGACATCAGTGCCACCGGCTACAAGTCGGTGCACCTGGTCCGCGGGTCCGCCGACGACGTGTGCGCGCGGATCGGCTGACTGCGGACCACCGGCTGGTGGGCCGTTGGGAATGGTCGAGGTCTGGGCATCTCGGTGTCGGCCTCAGGACCCTGACCGCACCCTGTGAACTCTGCCCCTCTCAGCACTTCTGCTGGAGCACGGGCCACGATCGGGCTGGAAGCGGGTTGGGGGAGTGGGGGGTGCAGAGTTGCGGTCACAGCGCCCAAGCATCGCTCACAACTGACGAGCACAAAGGACGAACTGGCCTTTCCCATGATTCCTCTGAACGCAACACGGCGTCCCCCTGCCCCGGCAGCTCTTCGCTGCGGAGGCATCCACCGGCGGCCGTGTATCGGAGCTCTCTGGTACCACTCGGGCGGGGCGCAGGACTACGTCACCGCACGTGCGTCCAAGCGCCTGCTTCTTGAGTGAATCGGAGCCTTGCTGTTCGCCTGTCGAGGCACGGCCGGCCGCTCAGAGCACCGACCTCGCCTCCTGTCCCTCCGGCAGGCTGCTCCGGGTCCCCGTGGACGCTGCGCCCGGACGCGCACTCAGGCTCCTGATATTCCAGGAACCTGACCATCCGGGATGACAGGGTCAGCTGGCGGCGGAGCTGCGGGCGATGGCTGTTGTGGCGTCCGGGTGGATGGTGAGGACCTGGTCCAGGCCGGTGATGCGCAGGATGCGGGCGGTGTGGGAGGGGACGGCGGCCAGGGCGATGGTGCCGCCTTGTTCGCCGGCCAGGTTTCGGGCCGTCAGCAGAGCGCTGATTCCGCTGGAGTCGCAGAAGTCCAGGCCGGCCAGATCCAGGACCAGCAGGCGTCCTGTGGCTACGGTCAGGCCGTCCATGGCCTCGCGCAGTTCAGGCGCGGTCTCATGGTCGAGGTCGCCGGAGATCTTCAGGACGGGGCCGGTGGCGGCGTCTCGGACGGTGATCGTCAGTGGGCTCATGTCAGGTTGTCACTCGCGGTGGTGGGAAGCGGGGCGGGCACGCCGAGGGCGAGCAGCGCTGTGTCGTCGTCGAGTCCGTCGCCGAAGGAGGCGAGCAGCCCGCTCAGAGCGGCGATCAGGGCCTGCGGGCCCGCCGGCGGCTGAGCCGCGGCAAAAGAATGCAGGGCCTCCTCGCCGTACAGTGCGCGGTCTGGCCCGGTGCGTGCCTCGGTCAGACCGTCGGTGTAGAGGAGGAGGGTGTCGCCCGGCAGCAGCCGGGTGTGGGCGGCGGTGAAGGGGGCCTGCGGCAGGACGCCGATGAGCAACCCGCCGGGGGTGGGGAGGTAGTCGGCGTTGCCGTCGGCGCGCTGGATCAGCGCGGAGGGGTGGCCGCCGGAGGCCATGTGCACCCTGACGTGGCCGTCGTCGAGTTCCAGGACGCCGAAGATGGCGGTGCAGTAGCGGCCCTCGCCGCTGGAGTATCGGTCGTGCAGGACCGTGTTCAACGTGGTCAGCACGGTGACGGGGTCGGCGTCGTGCAGGGCGGCGGCGCGCAGGGTGTAGCGGGTCAGGGAGGTGACGGCGGCGGCTTGGGGGCCCTTGCCGCACACATCGCCGAGGAAGAATGCCCACCGGCCGGCGCCCAGGGGGAACAGGTCGTAGAAGTCTCCGCCCAGCAGGTCCGGGGAGGCCGTGTGGTAGTAGGAGGCGGCCTCCAGTCCTGGAACCGCGGGCAGCTGCGAGGGCAGCAGGCTCTGCTGGAGGACGGCGAGCGCCTCCTGGAGCCGGGCCCGGTCAGCCTCCGCGCGCTGGTGGGCCGCTTCAGCCTGCCGGTGGGCTTCCTCCGCCGCCTTGCGGCCTCGCAGCAGCTCCGCCTCGTAGACGCGGCGCTCGCGGGCGTCGAATACCGTGGTGCGGACCAGCAGCGGCTCGTCGTTTTCGCTGGTCTTCACCTTTGAGGTGACCAGTACCGGCATTCGCTGCTTTCCGGCGGCCTTGAGGTCCAGGGCGATGCCGTTGACCTCGCCTTTCATCTGCAGCAGCGGCGCGAAGTGCGTCTCGTGGTACAGCTTGCCGCCCACGGTGAGCAGGTCGGTGAACCGCATCCGCCCCACCACCCGGGACCGGTCCAGGCCCAGCCAGTCCAACAGGGTGGTGTTGATCTTCGCGATGGTGCCGTCCATCAGTGTCGACAGATAGCCGCACGGGGCCTGCTCGTAGAGCTCCTCGGCACTGTCCTCCAGCAGCGACGTGAACGCCGCGTCCGTGGCGTCCACGTCCTGCTCCTCACCCGGCTCGGGCACCGGCTGGTCGGTGCGGCACATCATTAGGCCGCTCCGAGGAAGTCGGTGATCGCCTCAGCGGTGGCTTGCGGAGCACTCAGCTGCGGGCAGTGCCCCGTCGCCCTCAGGGTCATCAGGCGGCTGCCGGGGATCGCCGCGTGGACGTAGGCGCCGACCTCGCGGGGAGCGATCACGTCCTGCGTGCATTCCAGGATCAGCGTCGCCGCCGTGACCGTCTCGAGGTCAGCGCGGCTGTCGGAGAGGAACGTCGTGCGGGCGAAGACGCGGGCCATGTCCGGGTCGGTCGCGCAGAACGAGGTCGCCAGCTCCTGTCCGAGTTCCGGCCGGTCCGCGTTGCCCATGATGACCGGGGCCATTGCCGCAGACCAGCCCAGATAGTTCGACTCCAGCGATTCCAGCAGCTCGTCGATGTCCTCGGCGCTGAATCCGCCCCGGTAGCCGTCGTCGTCGATGTAGCAGGGCGAGGGCGCGACCATCACCAGACGGGAAATGTGCTGCGGCGCCTTCGCCGCCGCGAGCACCCCGACCATCGCGCTGACCGAGTGCCCCACGAACGTCACATCCCGCAGGTCCAGCTCCCCACAGACCTCCAGCACATCCTGGGCGTAGCCCTCCAGCGAGCTGTAGCGCTCCTCATCCCAGGCCGACGGGTCTGCCCGGCCCGAGCCGACGTAGTCGAAGAGCACCACCCGGTAGCTCTCAGCCAGCGCGGGAACCACCAGGCGCCACATGTTCTGGTCACAGCCGAACCCATGCGCCAACAGGAGCACCGGCCCGTCCGTACGGCCGGTGACGGTGACGTTGTTCCTGCGACGGATATCCATACCCGTCAGTTTCGCACCACCCCACCCACCCGACGCAGGGGCCTGACACCCGGAGGCTCCCCAGGGCTATGACTGCCTCTCGGCCGGCCACGGTCTGCAATGCGGCTTTGTTCGCCTCTTGCGCTACGTCAGCGGGCTGCTGGGCGGCCGAGGGTTGGGCGGCTGGGTGGTCTGGGCGGCTTTGAACGCCGCTGATGGTGGCCCGTTGCTGTGGTGGGACCGGAGACAGCCCTTGGCTGAGCATCACCCGTTGTCTCGCCCGGAGCCCCACCTCCGGGGAGCTGTGCGCTGAGCATCTTCCAGCAAAGCGCCAAGCTCGGGCCGGCCTTGCCGGGCCTGCCTTATCGGGCGATGAGAGTGGTGAGGGTCTTGCCGCCGGACGGCCGACGGGTGACCGCTGTGGTGCGGGCGAGGCGGTTGACCATAGGCCAGCCGAAGCCTCCGGTGGCGCCGTCCACATCGGGGGCGCGCATGCGGGGGCTCTGAGGGCTGCGGTCGTGCACGGCCACCTCGATGTCGGCCGGGTGCGCGTTCAGGTCCAGTGTGAAGGTGCCGCCGCCGTGGCGCAGGGCGTTGGTGACGAGCTCCGAGACGACCAGGATCACGCTGTCGGCGGTCTCTGACGGGATCGGACGCAGGAGTCGCTGGAGGAAGGTCCGGGTGCTGTCGCGTGCTTCGGCGACGGATGCCGCTGCGTGGGCGGGTGTGACGGTGAGGCTCATCGCGCTCATCAGGCCACAGGCTCTCTGCTTCGGCGTAGTTGGTTCGGCCTGGACAGTGCTTCTGCCCAGCCCCTGGTCCGGCGAACGCTGCGGCGTCACTGGCCAAGGTCGGTTTCCTCCTTGCCGAGCACGCGAAAATCTATGACGGTCAGGGTAGACATTGGGTGGTGGTGTGGTTATGGTTTCTCTTGTAGCCAGAGGGACAGCAGAGCCGGGCAGGGAGGAACTGCCTGGCAGCAGCGCAGGTAGTTGCAGTTCGCAGGACGGTGCGGTGGCGGAGTTTCGAGGCCGGAGTTTGTGCAGGACGGCGACGGGACTGGCGACCGGACCGGGCGGTCCGCAGTGATCAGGGGCCGCCGTGAGCAGGACCGCGGTTAACGCAGTAGCAGTGCAGTACGTGAGTGGTACCTCGGTGAAGGCGTCGGCTGCGGGCGCGCGCATCGAGAGGTTCGGCAGTGGGGTTCCAAGCCAGAGCAGACGAAGGACGGGCAACGGGGCTGGCTGCCGGAGAATGCGGCGCTGTCGCAGGCCACTGAGTAGCGGGCATCACAGTTCGCAGTACCGGTAGTGATCCCAGAGGGATGAACGGAGGAACCAGGCGCCATCAGGATCGCCCGGACGCCACGCCGGTCCGGGTACCGCAGGACATCGATAGTGAGGTGGTCTCCGGTCAAGCAACCGCGATCCCCGCACCCCCGGCCACAGCGTTCAGGTCGGGTTCGCGGAAACAGAAGGCCGGCGCAGGACCAGAGCCGGCAGATGGTGTAGCAGTTCCTTCGGGGCCCCGGTGCCACTTGGCACCGGGGCCCCTCCAGCGTGTTCCACAAGAGAGGTGCAAGTGACAGCAGACGACTCCTTCAGCCGTCTCGACGACGACGACTACCCCGCCTACACCATGGGCCGGGCCGCCGACATGCTCCACACCACCCAAGGCTTCCTCCGCGCCATCGGCGAGGCCCGCCTCATCACACCCCTGCGTTCGCCGGGGGGCCACCGCCGCTACTCCCGCTACCAGCTGCGCATCGCCGCCCGCGCCCGCGAACTCGTCGACGCCGGGTCTCCGATCGAGGCGGCCTGCCGCATCGTCATCCTCGAAGACCAGCTCGAGGAAGCCCAGCGCATCAACGCCGAACACCACCGAGGGACCAAGCCGCCCGGCACGCCGACCTCGGCCTGAAGTCCTGCCCGTCCATCGGGAAACCGGCAGGTGTCGAACCTGCCTGCCGGAAGTGCCCTCGATGGTCGTTCCCCTGCCGTTGCCGTGCCCGGAAGGGCGCCCTCGTCCTCGGCGTGAGTACTCTGTCGTGCCGCAGCCTCTCCAGGCAAGAAGTCCATCGGTTGGCCGGGGCGGCGTCCGCGGGGAGGCTTCAACACAGTGAGGGCTTCGCCTGCAGAGCCAAGGGCAGCTTCCCGGACGCGTACCGCCCAGCTCGTGATGTGCCCTTCGGGCCACCGTGAGCTCCAGCCTGGTCAGGCCGTGCTGTGTGCCGAGATCGCGGGCCGCGCAGCCCCAGCCCACGACCGTCGGCCGTGCCACTGGGCTGTTGGGCAACAGGTGCGCCTTCCCTGACTCCCCGTTCTGACGGGCGGACCTGCATCCGTGGGGTCGGTATCCCGCGCTGTGAAGGTACGCGTCTTTCCTGCAACGCTGCGCTCGGGGATGGTCGATATCTATGGCCACGGCGTGAGGGTTCACTGCGCCGCGCCGGGAGTGTTCTTACCGCGGCGAAGAGAGTGGAATTATTTATCGTACGCGGACCATTACGGCATGCTACTGTCGATCTCGGTTGCAGTTGTGGTTCCCAAAACTTCAAGCTTCTGCGTGGTATCTTTGGCCAGCGGAAACTTCATTGTATTTCCGGTTTCTTCTCCGGGCGGGGCATCATCGCGGCGACGCGGAATCCGTGCATCACGGATTCCGACGTACCTGCCCCCCTAAGGAGATATGATATGGCGTCAGGCACTGTGAAGTGGTTCAACGCGGCCAAGGGTTTTGGCTTCATCGAGCAGGACGGTGGCGGCGCTGACGTGTTCGCCCACTTCTCAAACATCGCCGCTCAGGGTTTCCGCGAGTTGCTCGAAGGCCAAAAAGTCACCTTCGACATCGCACCGAGCCAGAAGGGCCCGACGGCCGAGAACATCGTCCCCGCCTGACGCTGACGCGCACGTCGTAGCTGAGGCCCGCATCCTTCGGGGTGCGGACCCACCTCCGGGCACCCTCCGCGAGTGGTTCCACCTGCGGTAAAAACCGCCGCCCGCAAGCCTTCTCGATCCCCACTCCTTCCGAGTTCCACTTATCGGTGGAACTGGATGCCTCGCCGATATGGCGTCACTCATTTCATGGTCTGCATCCCGCTTCAGGGGAAACGCAGGTCTCATTTTATTTCTCATTCCGCTCGGCTCGTTCTTGTGATTCCCCGCGCTGTTCTTCCGCTGCGAGAATTCCTTGATACGTGCCGTATCAAGGAAGGTTCTGAATGAACCCCACACGTACGAACAATCGCTCTTCCCGCAGCCGTGCCACCGACTCCGGCCGGGGCGGTAGCCGCTTCAGCTCGACCGCCTCGACCCGTTCCGCTGCCCCGGCGCGTTCCGGCGGTTCGGGCCGCTCGGCCGGCAATGGGCGGCGGCCTGCCGCGGTTCAGGGCGAGTTCGCTCTGCCGGTCACGGTCACTCCCGCCCTGCCTGCCGTCGAGGCGTTTGCCCACCTCGACATGCCGGGGCAGTTGATGGCGGCGCTGACCGCCCAGGGGGTGAGCGTTCCGTTCCCGATCCAGGGGGCGACCCTGCCCAACACCCTCGCGGGCCGCGACGCCCTGGGACGTGGGCGTACCGGCTCCGGCAAGACCCTCGCCTTCGGCCTGGCTCTGCTGGCCCGCACCGCCGGTCAGCGTGCCGAGCCCCGGCAGCCGTTGGCCCTGGTCCTCGTGCCGACGCGTGAGCTGGCCCAGCAGGTGACCGACGCCCTGGCGCCGTACGCCCGCTCGGTGAGGCTGCGCATGGCCACCGTCGTCGGCGGCATGTCCATCGGCCGGCAGGCCAACGCGCTGCGCGGTGGTGCCGAGGTCGTCGTGGCGACGCCTGGCCGGCTCAAGGACCTCATCGACCGGGGTGACTGTCAACTCGACCAGGTCGCGATCACTGTGCTGGACGAGGCCGACCAGATGGCTGACATGGGTTTCATGCCCCAGGTCACCGCGCTGCTGGACCAGGTCCGCCCCGAGGGCCAGCGGATGCTGTTCTCCGCCACCCTGGACCGTAACGTCGACCGCTTGGTCCGCCGCTACCTCACCGACCCGGTCGTCCACTCCGTCGACCCCTCCGCCGGTGCGGTCACCACGATGGAGCATCACGTGCTCCACGTCCACGGCGCGGACAAGAACCGTACGACCACCGAGATCGCAGCCCGCGACGGCCGGGTGATCATGTTCCTGGACACCAAGCGGGCCGTGGACAAGCTCACCGACCACCTGCTGGCCAGCGGTGTGAGGGCCGCCGCTCTGCACGGCGGGAAGGCGCAGTCGCAGCGCACCCGGACCCTGACCCAGTTCAAGACAGGGCACGTCACCGTTCTCGTGGCCACGAACGTCGCCGCCCGCGGCATCCACGTCGACAACCTCGACCTCGTCGTCAACGTGGACCCGCCGACCGATCACAAGGACTACCTCCACCGCGGTGGCCGCACCGCGCGGGCCGGGGAGTCCGGCAGCGTCGTCACCCTCGTCACCCCCAACCAGCGCCGAGACATGACCCGGCTCATGACCGCCGCCGGCATCGTGCCCCAGACCACCCAGGTCCGCTCCGGCGAAGAGGCACTCGGCCGCATCACCGGCGCCCAGGCCCCATCCGGCATTCCAGTGACGATCACCGCGCCGGTGGTCGAGCGGCGCCGGCGCAGCGCGCCCTCACGCGGTCGGCGCAGCCCCACCTCGGCGGCCCGGCGCGTGACCGCGCATCAGGCATCCTTCGACGCGGCTGCCTGAGAACGTCCTGATCCGGAAGCTGACCCAACTGTGCAGGAGGCACCTTTTGACGCTGGTTCAGATGCAGCCCGGCTCGACCGAAGTCACAGCGGCAGGCAGGACGGTGGCCGACGCGATGGAGACCGCCGGGCCGCAGGTCTGTGACGACATGACCGTCGAGGTGGCCCTGTCCGTCATGGCCAGTGCCCTCACCGGGCATCTACTGGTCTGCGACGACAGCGGCCTGTGCACCGGGCTGGTCACCCAGTCACGGCTCGCAGCAGTTCGTGACAGCTCCGCGTACTCGGACAGGGTCCAGCTGCGGGACATCCTCGGCGACCGAGGGCCGTTCACCTCGCCCGTGTCCACCATGGCCGAAGCCAGGCACATGATGCGCCACAGCGACGTCGATGCCCTGCCTGTGGTCGACGAACACGGCAGTGCCCTGGGCGTCCTCGCCCTCGTCCGCTGAGCCGTCCCGGCCCCGGGCAGAACCACTCCTTCTTCGTTCCTCTTCCTGTGAGGCATCATGCGCTGTGTCATCGCCCGCTTCCCGTTCGACCTGACCAGGAGCGGCGTCCTGGAATCGATGAAGGGCATCAAGCCCGAGCACGCTTCCGGCGAGTCCGTGATCATCGGCCGACGCACCTACCCCGTCAAACAGGTCGGACAGGTCATCACACGCCAGGACCGCCGCGACTTCAGCGCCGGAGAAGTCCTGCGGGCCATGACCCAGCTCGGCTTCACCTGCCGCGGTCCAGTCCCGGCCACCGCCCCCACCCGGATTCTCAGCCCGTTGCAGCGGGCTTCCGCGATGCTCGGCGCCCCTGTGGCTGCCTGACCGACGGACAGATGCGAGCCGCCGGTACGCGGCGGTGAGGGTCCGGGCGACGCACCCCGGCCGGACCCTCACCACGTATCGAGGTGTCCCGGCACGGCAGTGGGTCAGTGGTCGGAGTAGCTGAAGTCACCCATCGTCCAGGCACTGACGTCCTCGATCGCGACCCGGTACATCCCGCCCGTCTCGGGGATCCCCACCGTGCCCTGCAGAATCCGAGCCACGTGGAAGTGCAGATGCGTAGGCGGCCCTTCCTCGGATGCAGCGGCGGTGAACATGGAAGAAAAGTCACTCAGGCGGGCCGAGTCCGCAAGGACCTCCGACACCCGCTGCCTCCAGACGGCTTCGGGAGCCAGGCGGCCCGTGATGACAGCACCACCGGCAACCACGGTCAGAGGCATCTGATTGCTGCGCCCGGACTCCACCAGGGCGGCAACGTCAACAAGCAGCGCGTCATGCTTCGACATGAGCCCGATTGTATTCGTCTGTCATCGGCCTGCCTTCCTGCGGTGCCGCTCCGGGCAGGACGGCGCTGAGGCCCTGTCGTGGAAGGGGTGGAACCGGCCGTGAGCGGCACGGCAGTCGAAAATTCTCCCGCCTACGGCCGCCTGGTCAGAGGGGAGACGAGTCGGCTTACGCCGTGTCGAGTCGGTCCTTGCACTCGGCGCATGCTCCGTTATGGGGGACCCGGGTTTGGTCAAGCTGATGGGGCGGGTTGAGGGTCGTAGGGAGGTGCCGTCGCGGAGCATCGCGAAGTGCAGGTCGGTCTATCGTCTCGTGAGGCAGCGGAGGGCTTGGGTGTGGTGCTCGCCCTGGCTGATCTTCCTTGTCGTAGCAGGTGCGGGAGGCGGGGTCGGCCAGGGCGGCGAACGCGGAGGAAGAAGGCCCGTTTGAGCTGCTTGTCAGGTCACACTGCATGATGTCCTGAGGCGGGACGATCCCGTCGTAGCCGGGAGTCCCGTGCGCCGCCGCCTGGAGGCACTGCCCAGCATCGGGAAGATCCGTGCTAGCCAGATCCTCAGCGAGTTCGGCATCTCGGAGACCCGCCGCATTCAGGGTCTTGGAACCCGCCAGCGAGAGCGGCTCCTCGCGCACTTCCCGGCTGAGGCCTGATTGCTTCGTTCGGCGGCGGCTCGAGAAGCCGCGCCGGAACGGCTTCCTGGAAAGCTTGGCCGGTCAAGCGCCGCGCACGGCTTTCGGGACGTGATCGTCCGCCATATGTGGCCGCGGATGCAGGTCCCCACTGCCCCCGAGGGACACCTGCTGGCCCGCGCCACCGCGACCGAAACCAAACAGTGACGTCCCTGCACGAGCGGCGGCTCGCGCGCCTTCCCGCGGACACCAGGCCACAGCCCTCGGTGGCCCCTCATGACCAATTGCTCCGACGCCGTCGCATCAGCGACGGCGACCACCGTGAGGGAGACGCCCAGCGACCTGACCCTGCCCCGCCAGCGAGACGTGACCGAGCAGGCCGCCGATGCCGCCATCGATAGCTGCCGCCGCCCGGCACGGCTCCTGTCGGGCGACCACCCCGGACCGGTCATGGCACGCCCTGCTTCCTGCGCTGCCAGCACTGGTAGCTGCAGGGCGGTCGCAAGGGCCGGAATCGCGTAGAACGCCCGCTCCAGTGGGAGTTGACGGGCAAGCAGCACCGGCACGAGACCGGTGAGCATCAGAGTGTCTACGCCAGCTGATCACTTCGGGGTATCGTGCCTGCCACTCCACCCTCTCCGATGCCTGCCGTCCCTGAGGCCCGTCGCGCAAGGCCACGTCACCGGGTGTGCGGGCAGGTCCGGGACGCTGCCGCGCGCGCTCGGTCACAGGCGGACGACGACCAAGGCGGTGTCGTCCGTGTTGCCACCCGGGGGGATCAGTTCCGCCAGCAGGGCGTCCGCGAGGGTCTCCGCATCCGCCTCTCCGTGCCGACCGAGGCAGTCGGCGAGCCGGTTCATGCCGGTGTCGATGTCCTCGTGGCGGCGTTCGATCAGGCCGTCGGTGTAGAGAACGAGGGCTGCGCCCTCGGAGAAGGCCGCTTCGGCCTGGACTCTCGGAACGTGCTCGAAGCGGGCGCCGAGCGGCGGGTCGGTGGCCCGGTCGAGGAACTCGACTGCCCCGTCGGCGTGCAGCAGGGCGGGCGGGGGGTGGCCGGCGCTGCTGTAGGTCACGGTGCGGTTGTCACAGTCGATCACCGTCTGCAAAGCGGTGGTGGACTCGGCACCCTCCACCGAGCGGGCGTAGAGGCCGAGCGCGTCGAGGGCCGCCGCGGGGCCGTCGGCCACACGGACGGCTGCGCTGAGCGCACTGCGGAGCTGACCCATGACGCCTGCCGCGGTCAGGCCGTGGCCGACGACGTCGCCCACCGCGACCGCGAAACAGCCGCCGGGCAGTTCGGCCAGATCGAACCAGTCGCCGCACACGTTCAGCGACCCGACTGCGGGCTGGTAGCGCACAGCGCCGCGGCGGCCCAGCGGCCCGGGCGCGGGGAGCATCGCGGACTGCAGGCTCAGGGCGACCTCGCGTTCGCGGGCGTGGGCCCGGCGCAGCCGCTCGTTGACCTCCTGGAGCTCCCGGGCGCGGGTGTACAGCTCGGCCTCCAGGGCCCTGGTCCGGTCCCCGCCGAAGCGCCCGCTACGGGCGTGGAGCAGTTCGGTGACCTCCTCCACCCGGTGCAGCACCAGCGTCACCCGCCCGTCCGCGTCGACGACCGGGGCGTTGACCGGGCTCCAGTACCGCTCCTCCCACCGGCCGGGACGATCGGGGTCCTCGACGTCGTAGCGCTGCAGAGCCATGGCGTCGCGCTCCCCGGTGGCCGCCACCCGTAGCAGCGACGCCTGCAGGTTGCGCGTGCCGGTAGCGGCATGATCGTTGGGGTTGTCCGGGAATACATCGAACATGTAGCGGCCGACGATCTGGCCACGGGTGCGCCCCGACGCGCGCAGATACGCCTCGTTGACGTCTGCGTACACCAGGTCGGTGGTGAGCAGGGCCGCCGCGGCCGGCAGGGCCTGGAAAACCGCCTCGTAGTCGATCCCGGAGTGTTTCACGACGCCCTTCGCCTCTTGTGCAACAGCGGTCCGGCGAAACCTGCCGCACCGGACACCCGCGGGATCCCGACGTGACAGCGGCCGAACGCCCACAGCGTGACCCAGCCCGGCAGCCCACGGCTCCATTGCGCCATCGGCGGCATGTCACCTGCCGTCGGTCACCCAGGTGAGCTCATGGACCTGCGTGCGGCGGGCGTCCGTGGGGGCCGCCGACCCGAAGCGTGGGCCCCGACAGGGACGCTGACCCGGCCGACGAGCCGACGCCGATTTCTCGCACGGCCGCAGACGGGCCGTTTCAGGTTGAGATGTCTTCGAGTGTCCGGATGAGCGAGCCGTCCACGGCACAGTCGTCCAGGCCCAACGGTCCACGTGGCGCAGTTCGGCCGACAGGGCGGCATGCAGGCGTGGCCGGACACCGCACTCGGTCCGCAGCACGCACATGATGTCGGTGGCGTCGGCCGGGAGAGGGTGGCAGCAGCGGCCGCACGCTCCCGCGGGTCGTCAGGAACAAGATCAACATGCGTCCCGACACCCTGCCGACCAAGATTGGCGATTGCGAGACCGGCAGCTCAACTCGCTTTGAAACGATCAGTAAGCCGCACATGAGCCGCTGGGAGCGTGCTCCAGCGGCCCCGGTAAGGCACCCGGATCGTCCCCCGAGCTCCCTGATGTCCCTTGTCGGCCCACGTCCGGATGCCGGCTCGGGTGGGAGCATCGATGATGCCGTGGGTGCGTGTGGCCCCACTGTCGTGGACGGCACCCGGCAGGGCAGGTGAGGCCCAGAGCAGGCGTCCGAACGACGCCGACACCCCCACCCCGGTGATCATCCCGTTGGTCTGCTGTCTCTCAAAGGCCAGCAGGCATCGCTCCACCTCGGGGACGGGACCCGGCTTTCCGGCGTCTACGCCGGCGCCACCACGGAGACGTTCCACTGCCAGTACGGCCTGAACCCGGACTTCGCCGATACCATCGAGCGCAGCGACCTGGTCATCAGCGGCTGGGGACTCCGAGGGCGCTCCGCGGGCCATCAAGCCCGCCGACCACCCCTTCTTCATCACCACGCTCTTCCAGCCTGAGCTGTCCACGGAGCCCGGGGATACACCCGCTCATCGAGGCGTACACCGACGCCGTACACAAGCACGTGGAAGCCCGGCCCCGCGCACTCGCCAGCACTTCCCGACACAGCCACCACTGCGGCGTCCAGGGCGGGCGGGGATTACTTGCGGATGCGCGTCACATTGTGGCTGTTGACGTTGACCTCGTTGCGGACGTCCCCGACGTGGAAGTCGATCAGCCCGCACAGCAGGCAGCCCGGATTGTCGGCCGGGGGAGACGGGGCCTGGGACACGGTGACAGTGGTGGTGCCGTTCGAAGCGTCGCAACTGTCGTCGCCGTTGTAGGCGGCGGTGATGGTGTGGGTTCCGGTGGTCGTGAAACCGGTGGTCAGTGAGGAGCGTCCGTCTGCGGAGACGGGTGCGGTCGCCAGGAGGTCCGGGCCGTCGAAGAACGACACGCCGAGGCCACCGCTCGGGTCCGAGCTGCAGGTCACCGTCGCGTCGAGGGCCACCAGCTGTCCGGTCGCGGCCGAGGAGGGCGTGGCCTGGACGGTGGTCGACGACGGATCGGCGGCTGCAGCCGACGGAGCGAGGGGCAGCACTGTGGCCGCCGCTACGGCAACCACAAGTCCGACCTTACGTGCAAGACACGCTTTCACTGAAGGGCCTCCTCGGTCTGGTCGTCAGGCGGGTTCGCCTGACCGTTCGGAGCGTGACCTTAGGCCGGTTTTGATGACACGTGCGGTAGGCGCGGGTCCCGGTGGCCCCACCCGAGTCATCGGCTCGCTCGAATGCGCTGGAGTGAGCCGTGGAGCGGGCCGATGACGCCGATGCGACCAGCTAGATCGCGGGAGGTGCGACGCGCTGGTAGGCGAGCGAGTTGCTGGTGCCGCCCGACGTCGTGACGCTCACCAGCACCGAACCCGCCGGACCTGCCGGGGCGATCGCGATCGCAGTCGTGTCCGACACCACGGTGAAGGCCGCCGGTGCGGTGCCGAAGCGGACCGCGGATGTCGTGGTCAGCCCGGTGCCTGTCAGGGTCACTGCGGTGCCTGCGCCCGTGGGCCCCTGCGCGGGCGAGAGAGCGGTGAGAGCCGGCGCCGTCAGATAGGTGTAGATGACGGAGTTGCTGGTGCCGCCGGGACCGGTGACGGTGCACGCGACGGATTCGGTGCCGGCCGGTGTGACTGCGGTGATCTGGGTGGCGGAGTTGACTGTGTACGAGGTCGCCGGAGTACTGCCGAACGTGACGGCGGTGGTCCCGGTCAGGCCGCTACCCGTGAGGACCACGCTGGTCCCGCCGGACGTCGGGCCCTGGTTCGGTGTGATCGCGCTGAGAGCCGGAGTGGGTGCGTAGGCGTAGATGATCGTGTTGCTGAGGCCGCCGGGTGTGCGCACGGTGACGTTGACCGTTCCGGTTCCGGGCGGGACCGTCGCCGTGATCGTCGAGGGTGTGTTGACCGTGTACGACAGGGCGGCCGCGGATCCGAACGTGACGGCGATGGCGCCGGTGAACTGGCTGCCGTTCAGGGTCACGGGATTGGTGCCCGCCGCCGGACCCGTGTTGGGTAGGACCGAGGTGAGGACGGGAGGGGCCACGGTGACTCCAGGGAGTAGTGTGGTCGGCCTGGCTTGGCCGCGAGCTGGGGGCACGGAAGAGGTGCGGGCGGGCGTGCGTGAGCCCGCACCGCTTCCGCTGGGCACGGCCCCGGTGGACAGGAGCTCACCGGGGCCGTGCGCGGCTGTATGTCCGGGAGGCCGTCAGATGCCGGGGCCGGACACGTAGGTGAAGCCGCCGCTGGCGGTGGCGCTCCCGCCCTCGGTGGTCACGACGACATCGACGGAACCTGCGGTGCCGGGCGGTGTGATGGCCACCAGCGTGGTGCTGTTCAGCACTGCGAAGGACGCGGTGATGCCGTCGAAGGTGACGGCCGTGGTGGATGACAGGCCGGTGCCGTTGACGGTCACAGAGGTGCCGCCGGACGCCGCCCCGGAGGTGGGTGTGAGCGAGATCAGAGTCGGCGCGTCGGCATACGCGTAGGTGAGCGGAGCGGTCGTGCCCCCGGTGGTGGTGACGGTGACGTCGATGGAACCGCTGGAGCTGCCGGCCGGAACGACCACCGACAGCTGGCTGTCCGAGACGACCGTCGGGGTTGCGCTGTTGGAGCCGAAAGACACGGTGGTGGCTGTGGAGAGGCCGAAGCCGTTGATGGCGACTGTGTTGCCGCCCGAGGCCGGACCGGAGTCCGGGGCGATGGATGCCACGATGGGTGGGCTGATGTAGAAGAAGGACAGCGAGTTGCTCGTCCCTCCCGCGGTCGTCACGTTCACGTCGACGACGCCGCAGCCCGCAGGGGCGATGACGGAGATCGATGTCGGGGTGTTCGAGGTGATCGTGGCCGTCCGGGTTCCGAAGTGGACCGCCACGGCGCCGGACAGGTTCACGCCTGTGATGGTGACGGTTGTTCCGCCGCTGGTGGAGCCTTGGTTGGGACTGATAGGCGTGAGGGTTCCTCTCGCTCGGAAGCCTTCTCCGAGCAGCGACTGAGTGTGGCGATCCACGAACGCCCCGAACCGGCTTACGCCGACACGTTCGGCCGCCGGCGGATGGGGATGTGCGGAAGCCCGTCCGGACGGGCTGAGTCCAGTCCCAGGAGGGAGACGTGCCCGAATGAACTCGATGGGCCGTCACCCATTGCTGCAGACAACCGAATTGACCCATCAGAGCGATTCGTATGCCAAGGGAATTGACGCGGTATTAACCGTGTGGCGGAGCGTGCCGGGCGTGTGACGGCGCGTTTCGGTGGTACGCAGTCACCTGCCGGGCCATCGGGTGTGCTGAGCAACGACCGCCCAACGGCGTTGTGTGCGACTGAGGTCGGGGCGGTTGGCGCGTCTTTCCCCGAGATCAACGCGCGCCGTCCTGGCCCGTTCGCCCCGGGGCGGCGACCCCGCGCCTCGGTGCCGTCCAGGCTCAGTTCCACGCTTTCGGTCGACGTGTGGGGAAAAACGTCCTCCACCGTGCGAAGTCGCAGGGCGAAGCAGAGTGCCGCCTCCATGGGGCCTGATGTGCCCAAGTAGGCCAGCAGGCTGTCTCATCGCGGAACCGACGACGCCGGGCCCGGTTCGTCGTGATTGCGCCACGACGGGCCGGTCCCGGTCTCGTTCATTCTTCTGCTCTGTGCGTTTTCCGCTCAGGCGGCTGTCGATGTGCGAGCCGTGATATCCGGGTGCTCGAGCCGAACCGTGCGGCAGCAGAGCCGCTCCAACCTGCGCGGGATCGTGTGTGGGACGAGCAGAAAGGTGCGGCTGCCGCGGAGGCGGCGACCGATTCCTCCACCGTGTCCCGGCCGCGCTCCTCCAGGGCGCTGGTGGGTTCGTCCAGGCGGGACGCGCGCACGAGGTGGCGGAGGCCGAAGACGGCGTTGGTCAGGATGCTTCCGCCAAAGACGACGGGCTTTTGGGTTACCAGGACGACCTTGCTGCGTAGGCCGGAGTATCTTCTTCAGGGTGCCGTGGGGCGGGAGGGAAGCCAGTCGGAGGTCCCACTGGTCAGCGATGTGAAGCAGCGCTGGGTCGTCCAACCTGACCTCCACGACGTACTGGTAGATGTCAGCCCTGTCGTCACCCTTTTGCCGCGGAGGTGCCGCTCCTCCAGGGAGACGGAGGAACGCGAATCACCGCAGTCCCACCTGCGACTCGATGGGTGGGGCTGAAAGCCACGGCCGGCTCGACGAACCACGTGTCCGGCGGCAGCTCACCTTCTGCATCAGGTTCGGTGACGTCCACTGTCCCCGCGGCCACCGCGCGCAGCCAAGCGGACACGCGGCAGGCTTCATCGGTGAGCAGACACGGGTCGACGAAGGACCAGGGGGGTAACCCCACCACCGTCGCTGGTACCACCAGCACCACAACAGACGTGCCAGCCGGATTCCGTGGGCAGCCAGGTTCCCGAATGATCGGACAGGTACCACAGCGCCTCAAGCCGTCGAAGGATCACTCGTGTCCCGCACCCCCCGTATGAGCCGTTCCACGTCCCGTGTTCTGTCCTCCCTCGCCTTGCTGGCTCTGGGGGCCGGTGGCATCACTGCCTGCAGCGACAATGGTTCCGCCTCCAGCTCCACGGCCACCTCGTCCGCCTCCCCGGGATCCGCCAAGGCGGCCGAAGCGGAGCTGCACATGGTCGACAACGGGGGTCACCGTTTGGCCTTCTATGTCACGCAGGGTAACGACTCTGTCATCGTCCTGGATTCGGGCGGCGGTGAGTACTCCTCGCAGTGGAAGGACATCGCCCCCAAGCTTCACGCGGCCACCGGTGCCACCGTCATCACGTATGACCGGGCCGGTCTCGGCAAGAGCGAGGTGGTGCCTGGCGCGTGGAAGGTTCGGAGCGCCGTCAGCGACCTCAAGGCGGGACTCAAGCAACTGGGCGTCGCCAAGGACGTGACCTTGGTATCTCACTCCCAGGCAGGGGAGATCGCGAACTACCTGGCCCAGGACAACCCGGAGATGCTCTCCGGTGCGGTCCTGGTCGACGCCAATCTCCCGCAGTTCTTCACGGACGAGGAGATTCCCCGTCTCGTAGCCGGGACGCAGCCGGACGTCGATGCGGCTAAGAAGGACCCCGAGAAGCCGGAGAACCGCCAGTTGATCTCCACAGCAGAGGGCTTCGCCGCAGCGCACAAGGCATTCCACAAGGTGACGTGGCCGGCTTCGGTGCCGGCAACGGTCTTGGTTTCGGAGAGGACTCCGTTCGCCGAGTCTCCTGAGGACGCCCAGCGCTGGCGTGACGCCGCCGCCTCGTTCGTCCAGCAGGCGCCGAACCGGACGCTCGTCACTGCCAAGGGAACTTCCCACGAGGTGCCGACGGACCGTCCCGACCTCGTGCTCAAGGAGATCGAAGCCATGTTCGCCGCACAACACTGATCTCCGGGACGCGATGTCCCCAACCTGGCCACCAGTCACACCAAACGCCGTTGCAGTATTAAGCCAGGATCTGAGATAGAGCAGCTGTCCCGAATACACGACCGGCCGCCAGGCACCAAGCATCCCGCGCCGCTGACGTCCATCGGCTGTCACCAGCAGCTCCACTTACACAGACACAAGCGGCGGGGCGCAGGAGGGCGTGGGTCACGAGAGTCCACTCTCGGTGGAAGCTACCCCGGAACGGGAAACGATGTTCGTGTCGGGCGCTGGCCTGGTGCCGGCGAGCCGAGGTTCGCATGGTGTGGCGTACATGGTCAGGCCCTTGGGCGTCGGTGTGAGTTCCAGGCTCACGCCGATCTTTCGGCCCGGCCGCGCCGGGCGCAGCGTGCGCGAGCTGGCCAGGGTCGCCAGGGCGACGGGCAGCATGACATCGGCCGCGGCTGCGCCGGGACAGTATCGGGGACCCAGGCCGTAGGCGAGCAGCGCGGCGGGGGCAGGTGGCGGATCGGCGTGAGGGAGCCAGCGCTGCGGGTCGAACACTTCCGGGTCGGGGTAGCGGTTCCTGTCGCGGCGTAGGGCCCCCAGGGGCAGGGTGATCACGGCTCCGGCTGGGATCCGTACACCGCCCTGGCAGGTCTGGTGGCGGGTGCGGCGGACCAGGAACGGGATGCCGTGGAGTCGGGTGACTTCTTGGATGAAGGCGGTCGCGAGCGGTAGGTGGTGTGCTTGGAGGCGGCTCGTATCGGGCGCGGCGTTGGCTTCGTCCTGGAGCGCTTGCTGGTAGTGCGGGTGGCGGCCAAGTTCGTAGCAGGTCCAGGCGAGGGTGGAGGCGCTGGTCTCCAAGCCGGCGATCAGCAGAGCGCGAACGTCGCGCTGCACCACGTGAGGGTTCCCGGGAGCGGCAGCTGTGAGCAAGGAGATCAGGTCCTTACCGTCCGGGTCGGGCCGGTGGCGGGCTTGCACCTGGTAGACGGCCTCGTCCAGTTCGGCGAGCGCCCGGCGGCAGGCGCGGCGCCGGGGGACGGGAACCCAGGGCCAGGGTGCGAGGGCGTAGCGCCAGAAGATGCCGCTGGACAGTGTGGAGCGGGCGGCCGCGATCTTGGACAGGGTGTCGGGAGTGAGCTCGCTGTTGAGGACACAGCTGACGAGGAGGCCGCCGGCGAGCCGACTCATCTCCGCTTGCATGTCGAGCGGTCGGTCCGAGGGCAGGTCAGCGAGAAGCCGCCGGGTACGGGCCTGGACGCTGGGCCCGAGAGCGGTGAGCCGGGACGCGGTGAACGCGGGCCTCATCACGGCGCGCCGCTTCCGGTGGGCGGCTCCCTCGAGGCCTACCACCCCGTTCTCGGCGAAGTCGCGCAGGCTCGGGTCCGGGCCCCAGAACCGGAAGGTGTCCTCATCACTGCCTACCTTGCGTAGCAGTGCCGGGTCGTTGACCTGGAAGGCGGTCGCCGGGCCGGTCCTGGTCCGGACGACCGGGCCTGCCTGGTCGAGACGGGTGGCGAGGTTGGCCGGGTTCAGCCAGAACCGAAGGGCGCGGGAGTGGGCGAGTACTCCTGGGCCAGGCGGCACGGGCGGTTGTCCGGGGCAGGCTGTCCTGTCCATACTCATCAGCTTCGCTGTCCTGTCCACGTTCGTTGGCCTCCGCGGCTCAGGCCGCCGTACGCGTGGGCAACGAACAGCTGCGGCGGCGGTCACGGGTGGGCCGGTCCTCTCCGTCGCGGAGTTCGCTCCGGCGATGATGTGCCCGCACGGTGCCAGCACCGGCTGGGCTTGGCCGGCCTGATCTTCCTCGCGTGGGCGGTGCTGGATGTCGCGCTGCCCGAGCGGCCCCTGGAGTTCCTCGTCGCCCTCGTCGTGGGCTGTGCGGCACTGCTCGGGCTCGGCATGATGTCCGCGGCCGTGGTCCGCACGATCCACTGCGGCGACCCGGCCACCGTCGATGACGGCGATCCGGTCGCTGAGGCGCTCCGCTTCATCCATGAAGTGCGTGACAAGGAGGATCGTGACGCCCGTGTCACGAACCCGCTCAATGAGGCTCCAGGTGTCGCGCCTCGCCTGCGGGTCCGGCCCCGTCGTGAGCTCGTCGAGAATCGCGACCTTCGGGTTACCGACCAGGGCCAGCGCGATCGAAAGCCGCTGCTTCTGCCCGCCCGAGAGAGCCTTGTACTGCGTGTTGCGCTTCTGGGTGAGACCTACGCGCTCCATGAGCTCGCGCCAGTCGGCAGGGTCCCCGTAGAAGGCGCTGTAGAGCTCGAGGGCTTCGGCGACCTTGATCGCGTCCGGGAAGCTGCTCTCCTGCAGTTGCACGCCGAGTCGCTCACGCACCTCCGCCCGGTCCTTGGCCGAGTCGGTCCCCAGCACAGAGATCGAGCCTGAGCCCGGCTTTCGCAGCCCGGCGATGCACTCGACAGTTGTCGTCTTGCCGGCGCCGTTGGGCCCGATGATCGCCCCCTCTTCAACGGCGAAAGAAACGTCATTGACGGCAACGTGGTGCCCGCAACGCTTGTGCAGATTTCGCACTTCCAATGCGGTCATACCGCGAAGCTACGGACGCACCGCACCCCACCACATCGACCGTAGCGTCTGAGCTTGGTTGATTTACGCCTCCACCGTTCGGTGGATCCACAGCACCTTGCGGAGCGCCCGAAGTCCTCTTGATTGTCGAGGTATCTGTTACCGCAGCACACGGCTGACCTGGGGGTGGAGATGGGCCGATATGCTCGCATCGCGTGGCGACAGCGCGGTGTCTCTCCCCGCCCGGCTACTGCCGTCGCCGCTCCTGCCCGAGAAGCCGACCGAGAGAAGTGGCCGACGATCTGCGCCCTGCTCTCGTCGAGAATGCTGGCGTTACAGAACTTTAGCGGCACTTGGGCCGGCTGGAGAGCGCCGTTCACAGCGGCGCCACCCTGGAAGAGACCGAACTGATGCGCCACGTCCATGGCGTGCGTGCTGATGCGCCTGCGCCGCGGTGTCGGAGCCTCCGTGCCCCGGAGGCGGAAGGAGAAGGCCACCCGACCCAACAGCCCGTCCCTGCCGCTGGCACAGGTACATGGAGACCACCTGGTACAGGCCGGGGCTGGAGCATCTGTTCCGAACATGCAGTGCCTTGGACGGAGGGCCAGACCCCGAGCCGGCCGGCCGCTCAGGAGCGGCAGGTCGCCTTCATCTGCGCGGCCGCGTGATGGGCCTTGCCCCAACCGCTGGACGAGTCGTCACCCCGGTCGAGGAGCTTCACGCCGATGGTGGAGCCCTTCACCGGGAACGTGCCGGCGTTGACCCACTGACCGCGCAGACCGGCCTGGTTGACGGTGAAGCTGCTGTACTTCGTCGTCCGGTCGTTGGCGTCGACCAGCACGTGATAAGTGGAGGGGTGCCCTCCTACGTACAGGGTTGTGTTGCTGTGCGGGATGAACACGGAGATCTGGCACGTACGCGCTCCGGTGCCTGGCCGCCACCACCACATCACCCTGCTCTTGGCGTCCGTGGCCGTGGAGCCGGACATGGGTACCGCAGCGTAGCTGCCGTTGCACCCGTCACCTGTCCAGGATCCGGTCGTGCGGGTGTACCAGCCCGCTGTGCCATCGCTGAAGTAGTTGACCTGCTTGTAGCCGCCACCGGACGGGAGGGGGCAACCGTGGCCCACGACCCCCGTGTATACGACGGTGGAGGCGGTCTGCGCCTTCGGTGCCTGGGCGGAGGTGCCGGATTCCGGAGTGGGCTTGTCTGCGGTGGAGGCGGGTGCGGTGCCCGTTCCGGCCTTGCCGGCCCCGGCCTTCGTGTCGTTCTCCGGGATGCCTTCTCCCGCCGGTGAGTCGGCTTCGTCCGAGTCCGGGCCGGACACCTCCGGGCCGCTGCCCGGGACCGTGGCCCCGCCGGCCTTGGTCCTCCCGTCCTGCTGGGCATCGGGTGAGGCCGCAGTGAAGGATCCGGGTGCGTCCGTGCCGCCCCCGAGTACCGTGCCGGGGACCTGGCTCGCACCGGGGCCCCTACCGTCGCCGTCGTCCCCGGCGGCGATCAGAAAGGGGACACTGACAAGCAGGACACCGACGATCGCCGCGGCTGCCAGTAGCGCCTTACTGGGGCGGCCCACTTCCTTGGGAGCGGGTGCGCCGCCGTCCGCAGCTGTTGTTGCGGGGCGGGATTGCGGCCCGTCACCCTTGGTGCCGGTGGCTGCCGTGGCCGTCCGTTCAACGTCCTCGGAGGCCAGGGACGTCCCGACCGGCGCGGCCCCGGCAGCAACTCCGGCCCCTCCGGCATCCCTGTCCCCTCCGGCATTCACGGCTATTTCGGGCTGCCCTGCTTCCTCTGATTCCACGGGCTTCCCGGTCTTCGCGGTGCCCTCGGCCGCCACGGGCTTCTTCGGCTGCACAGGTGCTTCGGTGCTGCCGGTACCGGCAGTCGAGACCTCGGTTCCGGCCACTCCGCCCCTCGGTTCCGGAGCGGAGGCGGGCATGGATCCGGCCGCGGGATCCCGCTCACTCGACTCCGGCGCAGGAACCCGGTCCGGAAGGCCGGCGCCACACTTCTGAGGGGTCGGGTCTTTCCGCTCGGCCGCCGCCTCTTCGTGCTGGGGCATGGTGATGGGCTCCTCTGGGTGACAACTGGCGTGGACGGCATCGCGCGGCAGGCAGAGCCACGGAGTGTTGTCCGCGCCAGTCCTCGCCCTCGAACGTCACAGCGGGCGCAGCAGAGAACAGCACGCCGGTGGCGCCATAGGCACCCGTCCCCCCGGGGGCACGGTGAATGATGCCTTCAAGTCCTGCGGCCGATGGATGCGAGGCAAACCGTATCGTGTGCCTGTTCGAGGAGCATCGCGCGGCCTCCCGAAGGCGCAACGTAGGTCAACAGAGGACTCAGGAAACACACCTGACGGTGCCTCTGGAAGAAGACCGCCGGTCAGCCCGGCCCGCAGAAGTGACGAATCCTTGGGGGCTGCCGTGACGCCCAGCCGACACCCTGCCAGGATTACGGCGTCAGTTGACGCTTTGCGCGTCCGCCTGCCCCCACGGAGAAGCAGATCCCTATCCGCTTTCGAAGCATGCGGTGTGCGCGCGGAACGAGGTGTTGGCGCGAATGCCTGTGTCCGGGCCCGGCGGCGACCCCGGTAGCCCGCTCGATGGTCCGCTTGTCTCCCGTGCGGGTGGACAGGGGCAGGAAGGGCTCCGGTGCGGACGGGTGTGTCAGCTGGTTCGCCGCCCGGCATCGGCAGGGTGAAAGTCACCGTCCTGCGCCAGCCCATGGCCACATCCTCGTCCCGGGCAGGGTGCCTCAGGCACAACAGGGAACTTGCCTGTCGGACACTGTCGTGCGCGGCCATGAGACTGGCAGCGACGTCGCCGAGAGTGTCATCGGGAAGTCTCTGCAGCGCTGTCGCTGCGGCAAAAAGGTCGTCGGTGTCCTGGGTACGGAGCAGGCTAGATCGCCTGTTCGCGCACTCAGGCACGGCCTTCCGCGCTGCTTGCCGCAGCGAATGCCAGGAGCAGTCCCTTGCGGCGCAGTCAAGCCGAGCCCGTGGACAGCCTGAACGAGCTGAGGTGATGGGGGGTGCGGGCCACTTCGTCATCCAGGTAGCTGGGCGCTGCTCCCCAGCCCTGGAGCTCGGCGGGCCTGATTGTCGGTGTCCTACGCCATGATCGGACGGATGAACGAGACCATTGCAGCAGCCCCCGAGCTTCTGAAAGCTCTCGTCCCGGACTGGCACCACTGGCCTGCGGTTACGGGGTCCAGAAACAGGCACTCCAGCCCGGATACAGGGCGCAGCGGGGAGGGGGGTGCAGCCGGGCCTGACGGCCCGGAGTTCTCTGGAGTCACCGGGCCGGGGCGTTGACGTGCTGCCGCGTGCGCCGATCGCGTCATGACGGAGCCCCTGCCGACCCGCAGGGCGGCCGCTGCCGTGCAACGGGCCCTGGATGGCCGCCACGACGCGACCGCCCAACCCCCGCCGCCCGGCTGGCACGCCGGTGAACGCGTCCTGCAGTTGGGCACGCTGGCCGTCGTCGCGTTGGCCGCCGCGCTGGTCACCACCGACCCGATTCCCCTGCGGATGATCTGGAGCAGCCGTCTGCCCTCGGCGTCATCGATCTCGCGGACCCGCACTCGCTCTGCCATCGGCCCAGCCTGGCGCACGCGCGCCGTCCGAAGCGGCACTCGGACGGCGCGTCACATCTGCGACTGAGCAGCAGGATTTGCCACCTGCTCTGGTCAGCCTGGCGCCTCGACGTCGTCAGTGAAGGCGCGCAGGAGATGCTGTGCCAGCAGCGCCAGGCCGCCGAGCTCGCCAAGGTGCCACAGGCCCAGCCCGTTCACCGGGCGCGCCTTAGCTCACCGCCTGCTTCACGAGCGCACCGATCCGCGCCTCCACCTCGGCCGTCACCTCGGTCAGCGCGAAACCGGCCGCCCACATCGTGCCCTCGTCCAGCTTCGCCTGGTCGCTGAACCCGAGCGTCGCGTAGCGCGCCTTGAACTTCTCCGCGCTCTGGAAGAAGCACACGACCTTGCCGTCCAGTGCGTAGGCGGGCATCCCGTACCAGAGCTTCGGCGCGAGGGCCGGGGCGCTGGCTGTGATGACTGCATGGACCCGCTCAGCCATGATCCGGTCCGAGTCCTGCATATCGGCGATCTTCGCGAGCACGTCCCGCTCCGCCTCCGCGGCCTTGTCCGCGCGCGAGCTGCGGCGGGCTGCCGTCTTCAGCTCTTGGGCGTGGTCCTTCATCGCGGCCCGCTCCTCGGTCGTGAATCCCTCGTGCGTGCTGCTTTCGGTGCTGCTCATGGCAGATCTCCCTTTAAGGGTCTGAGGTGCTGGATCTTGGGCGCGTGGCCGACGACGTGCCGCCACATCCGACATCGGCACGCGGCGTGCCGATCGAGTTCGAATACTGCGTGCAGCTCTCGACATTGTCAACGGCACGCCATGTGCCGTTAGGATGGCGGTATGACCGACACGCCCGCCACGCCGAGGCGCCGAGGCGCCGCGCGCACCGAAGCGCTGCTGCAGGTAACCCTTGATCTGGCTGCGGAGGTCGGATACGCGGGCCTGAGCATCGAGGCGGTCGGCCGAAAGGCCGGGGTCGGAAAACACACGATCTACCGGCGCTGGCCGTCCATGTCGGCGCTGCTGCTCGACGCGCTCAGTCGCGTGTGGACCAGCGACCTGGACTACCGCGACACCGGGGACGTCCGCGCGGATTTGCGCGAACAGTTCCTACGCTCGGGCCTTGCCCTCTCCAGCCCGCCGATCGGCCCCGTCTACCGCGCGGTCATCGCCGAGGCGCAGGCCGATTCAATGCTGCGGGCGACCCTTCACGAGCGATTCCTGGTCACCGTCGAGCAGAGCACCCTCGACCGAATCACCCGCGCCCAGCGCACCGGTGAACTGACCGCGGAAGCGAATCTGGAATTCGCCGCCGAGGTGCTTTGCGGCACGCTGTACTACCGCAGCCTGCTGTCAACCCGCCCCATCGACGAGCACGTGGTCGACGGATTGCTGGACATGTTCATGGCCGCCTACGGAACCAGCAGTTAGGACTCGACCGCACAAGTCGGACCTACTCTCCCGATCCGAGGACCGTACAGGTCACAACGCAAAACAGGGCGAAGGCAGTCTGATGCGGCACCAGCCAGCCCAGGGCTGACGTATGTGCCGGTAGGGCATCGGGCTCGCGGCGCTACTTCGTCTGGGTGATCTCGTTACATCAACTGGTCCACAGCCCAGGCAGAGATGCGGAAGCTTGATCACCGAAGGTGGCGGCCGCACTACCCTCCGTAAGGCGGTGCGTCCTCGGTCATGTCTCGTGCATGACGGCCCTGAGGCGCATGCCCTTGTCCTGTCGTGGTCTGGATGGAGTGTTCGATGGCGAATTCAGTGAACTTCCACGGTGTCTACATCGAGGAGAACACCTCGTTCGGCATGCCGGTGTACCCCGGCGCGACTGCGGTGCCGTTGTTCATCGCCGACTTCGGTACAGCGTTCGCGGGTGTGGCCCGGGTCAACAGCTGGTCCGACTTTTCCCGTGCCGCCGGTGAAGGGGCGACCTCCGGGGTGACCGGCGGGGTGCTGCGTCAGTACTTCGAGAACGGGGGCGTTCGCTGCTACCTGGCCAACACCGCCGGCAAGACCCTTCAGCAGGCGCTGGTCTCGGCCGAAGGCTTCGACGATGTGACGATCCTGGTGCCGCTCGGCCTGTGGGACGGCGGTGCCGATGCGGCCGGCGAGACGGCGAGGGCCGTGACCGCCTACGCGGCGGTTCACCGGGCGATGGCCATCCTGCACGCAGGCCGGGACCACACCGCCCAGCAGGCACGTGACGTGGCGAGGGCGTTCAAGCTGGACGCCGGCCAGAGCGCGCACGCTGCCCTCTACCACCCGTGGCTGATCCCGTCCGAAGACGGCGCCCAGCCGGTTCCCCCGGTAGGCGCGGTCGCCGGGATCTACTGCCGCGTCGACAGTGAGCGCGGTGTGTGGAAGGCCCCGGTGAACGTCACGGTGAACGGCGGTGTGCGCCCGGCCCAGGCGGTGACCGACGCGGAGCAGGGCGAGGCGAAGCCGGTCAACATCGTGCGCGAGTTCACGGACAAGGGCACGCTCGTCTGGGGCGCCCGCACCCTCAACGAGACCGAGGGGGACTGGAAGTACGTTCATGTGCGGCGGCTGGCCGACACGGTGCAGCGCGACCTGCAGAAGGTTCTCAACTCTGCGGCGTCCGAGCCGAACAGCCAGCCGACATGGGACACACTGCGAGCAACGGCGGACACCTACCTGCGCGACACCTGGCAGCAGGGCGGGCTGGTGGGGAACACGGCGGATACGGCGTACTACGTCCTGATCGGCCAGGGCGCCACCATGACCGAGGAGGACGTCAAGGCCGGCAAAGTCGTCCTGCAGGCCGGTTTCGCCCCGGTACGCCCGTCCGAGTTCATCACCGTGACCGTAACCGGGACCGCGGGCCCGGCCTGACCGCCGAGCCGCCAAGGACGGCGGCGATGTGCGGCAGAGTGCCAGCGCCGCGCCGCCGTCGTGGTCAGAGCCGTTCGCCCTGGCGCTGGTTCAGCGCCAGGGTCAGGCCAGTTGGCCGACCGTGCGGCGTCCAGGTCGGCGCGGGCCTCCTCCATCCTCCAGTTGGACGCTCAGTTCCACTGAGATTCGATGACCTCGTTCCGGGGCCGGGCGAGATCCCGTCTTCCCACTGGTCGGTGTGGTGCAGGCACGCCGTGCGCACGTCACCGGTCTTTGTTGCCGCCACGGCCGGGCGGTGCCCGCCCTTGCTTTCCTTGACCTCGGCTGCACGCAGTCCGTCGTAGCAGACGCACGGCGCGGTCAGCCTGGAGATCACGGGCCAGTCCACCGGCGCGGAGCGCGACGCCGCCACCCTGTTCGACTCGATCGGCGCAGCGCCCTCAGTGCCGCAGGAGCACCACCGAAGCACTCATCGGCGCCGTCACCGGCACTCTGCTCCGCCCCCTGGTCCTGCTGCTGGGCCGCTACGACACCACCGGCCGCCTACGCCTGGTGGGGAAGACCGTCCCGCTCAGGCCCGGCTCGGCCCGCGACCTCGCCAACCACCTCACTGCGGCCGGCCCGGACCACCGTGGACCGGTGTCCGCTTCACCGCGTCCCGGAACAGCCGCACCCCCTTGGAGCCGGTCCTCGTCGCCCCCGTCCTGGTCGCGGAGTTCAGCGCCGACGTGTCCCGTGACCACGGCGTGTGGCGTCACCCGCTGCGCTGCGCACGGCTTCGCACCGACGCCACCCAAGCCGATGTCCTGCCGTTCGGCGAGACGCAGTGGCTGCACAGCTGCCCGGATGTCCCCCTAGTCGACGCGCGGGCGAACTCGATTGCGCAATCTGCGCAATGGACACCGCTGACCTGCGGTGGTGAGAGGAGCAGACCCACGGCCGAAGGCCCATCTGTACACCGGCGAGCAGGTGAGGACCCCTCGGGTCTGCCGTGGCTGTATCCCGCAGGGACTGGAACTCCGACAAGCGAGGCGACGACCCGAGCTGCAGGCGCGGCTGCGCGGAGGCCCACCGCCGGACCCTGTGGTCCAGGCGCGTGGGGTAGGGCAGGCCGTTTGCGCGGGGTGGGGAGAGAGGGTATGTGCCCGTTCCGACCTGACGCGGGAGCCCGGGGTGTCATGCTGGGCGAGTCGAAGGGGCCAACGCCGTTGGCCGCCAGGGATGTTCGCTCCGTTGCGGGTACGTCCCGGTGGCGGTGACCGGGGGCCGGTGAACACGCGGCCCCTGCGGGTCGCCCCCTCCGACATCCTGACGCGGGGCGGGCCTCGAAGAAGGGTTGAGGCACCTGATGTCCTCACGTTCCGCGTTACGCCCGTCGCGTCTGCGACGAAGATTCTCCGCACTGGTTGCCGCCGGCGCGCTCGCCATCGCCGGGCTGGTCGCGCTGCCCGCCCCCGCCGCGCAGGCAGCGGCGCCCGCCCCGGTGGCGTACGTCGCCGACCTGGGCGACAACACCGTGAGGGCGCTCGATACGGCCACCAACACGGTGGTCGCGACCATCCCCGTCGGTTCCTCCCCGATCGGGGTGGCGGTGTCCCCGGACGGTGCGTCCGTCTACGCCGCCAACAACGGCTCGTCCTCGGTGTCGGTGATCGACACCGCCACCAATACCGTCACCGCGACCATCGCTGTCGGCGCCGGTCCCGTCAAGCTCGCGGTGTCCCCGGACGGCGGCACCCTCTACACCGCCGACTCCGGCGCGAACACCGTCTCCGTTGTCGACACCACGACCAACACGGTCACCGGAACCGTCGCGGTCGGCGCCCTTCCGTTCGGCATCGCCCTGTCCCCGGACGGAACCCGCGCCTACGTCTCCAACAACAACGGCAACACGGTCTCGGTGATCGACACCACCAGCAACACCGTCACCGCGACCGTCGGAGTCGGCCAGAAGCCGAACGTCATCAAGGTGACCCCGGACGGCACCCGCGCCTATGTCGGCAACCAGAACTCGCACACCGTCTCGGTGATCGACACCGCCACCGACACCGTCACCGCGACCGTCCCCGTCGGGATCGGCCCGTTCGGTCTCTCCCTGTCCCCGGACGGCACCCGCGCCTACGCCAGCAACAACAGCGCGTCCTCAGTCTCGGTGATCGACACCACCAGCAACACCGTCGTCGCCACCGTCGGCGTCGGCAACGGCCCGTTCGAGTCCGCGGTCACCCCCGACGGCGCCTCGGTGTACGTCCCCAACGGCTACGCCGGCACCATGTCGGTCATCGACACCGCCACCAACACCGTCACCGCGTCCTTTGCGCTCGGCTCCTTTCCCTATGCGGTCGCCTTCGCCCCCGCCGTCACCGCGGTACCCGAGGCGGACCTGACCGTGGCCGTCGCCGACTCCGCCGACCCGGTCAACGCCGGCGACCCGATCACCTATACCGCCACCGTCGGCAACAACGGCTCGGACCCTGCCACGGGCACCAGTGCCACGGTCACCCTCTCCGGCACCGCCCGCACCATCACCTCCGCGAGCGCCTCTCAGGGCTCCTGCGCCGTCACCGCGCCGACTATCACGTGCGCCCTGGGCACGGTCGCCGACGGCGCGTCGGCCACCATCACTGTGCACGCGACCCCGACCGCGGCCGGCACCCTGACCGCCACCACCACCGCCAACGCCACCGAGACCGACCCGGCCCCCGGCAACAACACCGCGGCCCAGTCCACCACCGTCGCCACCCCGCCGACCGCGGACATCGACGTCGACCTCACCGCCCAGCCGCGCCTGGGCATCCTGGCCCCCTACATCACCTACACCCTCACCGCCCACAACACCGGCCCCGACGCGGTCACCTCCGCGACCGTGAAGGCGACCCTCCCGCCGGGCGCCGCAGCCACCAACCTCTCCACCGGCTGCACCACCGCCGCCTCCACCGTGACCTGCACCTACGGAACCATCGCCGACAATGCGAGCGTCAACAAGACCTTCCGCGTCCCCCTCGGCCTGCTGAGCCTCGGCCCGGTCACCGTCACCGGCCAGCGCACCGCCTCCGCACCCACCGACACCAACCCCGCCAACGACACCGCCGCCGTCACCTGCAACGCACTGTCCATCATCCTGGTCACCTGCCCCTAACCCCCTCTCTCGAGAAACCTCGAGTCCGCGCCCGCACACCGCGGCACTCGGCCGTCCGATGCCGAGCGCCCGGCTGGTCTAAGGCGCCCGCCCCGGACTTTTTCCGGGCGGGCGCCGTCCCCACATCGAGTGCCCCGCACCTGAAGGTGCGGGGCACTCGGAGGGCCTGCCGCTTGCGGGGGACGAGGGGGCAGGCACGTGTGGTGACGTATGCGTCCTTCGCCCTGCTGACGGCGTTCATCGCCGGCCTGGAAGCCGATCCGGGCCCCAGCATCTGGAAGATGCTGCTCGCGGGCGGGACCGCCGGTGCGGTGGCCGGCCTGGGATCTGTTTCCGTGAAGGGCTATGGGCGCCATTCTTGGCGGTAGGCGGAGTGCTCAGCGTATGACTGGGCGATGACTCGAAGGGCGTATGCCAGCCCTGCCGCGCGGGAGTCCGAGGGATCCATGGCCTTGTAGTCGTGAGCCAGTTGCTCGGCGAGATCGAGCATGGGGAGATGGCTGTCGAGAAGGGCCTCTCCGCCCATGGTCTCGGCCACGTAGGCATACGCGTGGTTGTCGTCCATGATGCGTGCGACGAGGAACTTCAGAAGATCGTCCATGTGGCCATCTTCGCGGGCAGACGGCCTTGCCACCGGTTCGGCCCCGGCCGGACGCGGCAGCTTCCACGCGACGAACGTTTGCGCGGAGTCCTGCACCACAGCGACGCCCGCTCCCGGCCACTCCGGCAGTGCCGGGAAGAGCGGAGCGACCAACCGACCGGTGGCACGGCGGCCCGGACCTGGCACATGCGGGGCGTCAGGTGCCCGAAGTGCCAGGCCCCGCCGGAGGCCCGCTGCACGTCCAACGGGCCGCACCGCGAACGATCGTCCCGTACCGCAGAAGAGCCGGACGCCCACTCCTGCGCGGCCAGAGGAGGGCGACGCCGAACACCGACGCGTCCGCGCCCGCGTCGAGCACACCTTCGCCCGCATGAAGAACTGGAAAATCCTCCGCGACTGCCGCCAGAGAGGAGACGGACTCCACCACGCCGTCCAAGCCGTCGCCACCATGCACAACCTCGCCATGACAGGCTGAACCAGCAGGTCAAACGCCATACCGGCCTGCCCACACCCACCCTTCTGCAACAACCTTTAGGTCGTGTACCGAAAGTTGATCTTGAGTGATGAGTGATCTGAGGGCATGGGGCGGGGAGATCTCACGGACGAGCAGCGGGCGGTGCTGGAGCCGCCGAACGGGGCGAAGGTGGGGCGGCCGCCGGTCTGACCTCGGCGGCAGTTGATCGACGGCATACGGTTTCGGGTCCGGACCGGTGTTCCGTTGCGGGACGTGTCTGTCGAGTACGGGCCGTGGGGCAGGATCTACGACCTGGCGAGACCATCGGGCTGCGCCTGTCGGCCCCGACGGCCGCTCCAGAGAGGGGCTGACCAGCAAGGTTCACCTGGTCTGCGATGTAACACTGGATCAGCCCTCCGCACCCGCTACGCCTTCCGCGCGGACGTCCAGCCTTGGCAGCGGAGGCTTTCGAAGCCGTCCAGGAGCAGGTCGAGGGCGAATTCGAACTCGAACTGGTCATCACAGCCGCCACCGACCGGGGAACCTCCGCCGTGTGCGGCCGTCGCGGCCAGCTCCGCGATGTGCGGGTAGTGCGCCGCCAGCTCGGGGCTCGGCGGGCCGGAGGGGGCCGGGGCGTCGAACAGTTCCTGGCTGAAGCCCAGCAGGCGGCTGCCCATCGCGTGCATGACGTGGTGCGTAAGGTCGGCGGAGAGGCCGCCCTCCCGGAAGCTCCCGGCCATGGAGTCCAGATACGCCAGCACGGCCGGGGTGGGGCCGGTCCGCGACTCGATGACCCGGGCCGCCCAGGGGTGGCGCAACAGGACCCGTCGGGCCGAGAGGATCCGCCCGCGGACCGCGCTCTGCCAGTCGGGGCTTGCAGTCGGCGGGGCGATCTCGCCGACCACTGTGTCGACCATGCCGTCGAGCAGCTCCTCCTTGTTGGCCACGTGCTTGTAGAGGGCCATCGGTACGACGGCCAGCTCCTGCGCGAGCCTGCGCATGCTGAGCGCGTCGATGCCGGTGGCGTCGGCGAGCGCGACGGCGGCGCGCAGGACGCGGTCCTTGTTTAGGGGGGTCCGATGCGGGTGTGTGGCCTCCTGCTGGGTCATTCCGGTCGGCCTCTTCCCTCCTCGACAACGCCCTCTCCTTGACGAGTGTACGCCGTACACTTAAACTCCGCCAGGTGTACGGCGTACACCACCACCGAGCGAGAGGTACCGAGAAGATGAGTCCGGATCGAAGAACTGCGGTGGCCACCGGGTCGCTGTTCCTGCTGACCGAGGCCGCCGCGATAGCCGGGGCCGTTCTGTACCGCCCCCTGCTCGGAGCGGCGGAGGGCCGGCTCGCGCAAGGCGCCGACATGCGGGCGCTGCTCGGGGTGCTCTGCGAGGTGGTGCTGGTGGTGGCAGTGGCCGGTACCGGGGCGGCACTGTTCCCCGTCCTGCGGCGCCACGGCGAGGGGCTCGCGCTCGGGTACGCCTTCGGGCGGCTGCTGGAGGCTGTCGTCATCACCCTCGGGATCGTCGCCGTCCTGGCGCTTGTCACTCTGCGGCGGGATACGGAGGCGACGGCAGGCGCCGACGTCGCGCTGGTGGCCGTGCATGACTGGACGTTCCTGCTCGGACCCAACATCGCCCTTGGCCTGAACAGCGTCCTGCTTGCCTACCTTGCGTACCGCACACGGCTCGTGCCGCGCTTCATCGCGGTGCTCGGCCTGGTTGGCGGGCCGCTGATCTGCGCCTCGGCCATAGCCGTGATGTTCGGGGCCTACCAGCAGCTCTCCGTGGCGGGGGCGGCCGCCGCACTCCCGGTGTTCGCGTGGGAGCTGGGGCTGGCCGGGTGGCTGATCGCCAAGGGGTTCGGGCCCCGAGAGGCGACGTGAAAAGCACCGTGGCGTCACCGACCGGCCCGCATTCAGCGGGCGTTCCCGACTTGCCATCGGTCGAATATCGGCTCGACCGCACGTCGTGCTTCTGCTGCCATGGGGACCCCGCCCGCATCTGCTAGTGGAACCGGCCGGCCGAACCAGCAAAGGATCATCAGTGAACGTCCTGCTCTCAGGGATTGTCGGCTCGACCGCCTACGGCCTGGCCCGCCCCGGATCCGACATTGACCGGCTAGGCCTGTTCGCTGCCAACACCGCCGACTTCCACGGCCTGCACCGGCCAACGGAATCCCACGTCACCAACCACCCCGACCGGACGCTCCACGAGGCCGCAAAGTGGTGCCGGCTCGCCCTCGGCGGAAACCCGACCGTCATGGAACTCGTCTGGCTACCAGAGGACCTCTATGAAGTCCGGACCCCGCTCGGCGACGAACTCATAGGGATCCGCTCGACACTGCTCTCCGCGAAACGGGTCCGCGACGCCTACCTCGGCTACGCCACCCAGCAGTTCAAGCGGCTGTACGACCGCGGCGACGGATCGTTCTCTGCCGACACGAGGAAGCGCACCGAGAAGCACGCCCGCCACCTGCGACGCCTTTGTCACCAGGGCTTCGAGCTGTACTCCACTGGTCACCTACGAATTCGTGTCGAAAACCCCGACGAGTATCACGCGTTCGGGGAGCAGGTCGCAGCCGACGCAACGGTCGCCCTGCCCATGCTCCAGCAGTACGAAGCCCTCTTCGATTCCACTACCAGCGTGCTACCCGACAAGCCGGATGAAGGACCGGCCGAAGCGTGGCTTCGGCGGGTACGGGCCGCCCACTACGCACCGTCGACGCACTAGCGACCAGCCGCCCCGCAGAACATCGCGGCCCCCGCCACCCGGCGGGGGCCGTTCGTCGTCGAGCCTTGGTTATGGGGCCACGGAGTGCAGCGGGGTTTCCTCGTGCTCATAATGCGCCAGGGCCAAACCCAGCCCGAAGAACGTGGGCGCCCACTCGCCGACGAAGATGCCCCACCGGTCGGCCCGCGCCACCCCCCTTGGCTCCATCTTCATCGACCCGCACCACGAAGTGATCGACAGGCCGATCGAGACGAACGCTGCGGCGTAGGCGTGCTCAGACCGCAAGCCCTTGTCATGCAACATCTTGACGATCATGGTGCTCCCAGACGAGTCGAGGACGAAACTTCGTCCAGGCTCACCCGGAACACAGACCGCCGCATCTTGGACCCCACGCCACGGGCCGGCCGCGCGCTCAACGAGCGCACTACCGATCCCGATGGGGGAAGACCATGAGCACCGCTTCGAACCTGACCCAGCCCGCCGCCGCATCTGTCCCGCCTGCTGCCCCGGCCGCCCCTGTGGCTACCGCTCCGTGGGTGGTGGCGCTGCTGGGTGTCCTGTCCGGTGTGGTGGGTATGACGCTGTGCGTGGGCGTCGGCGTTCTCCTCTGGGTCCGGCCCGGCGTCATGAATCCGCTGACGGCCGCTCTGACCATGGGCGGCTTCCTGGTCGGCGGGCGGCCCTGTTCGTCTCCGTGGTCGCCGTCCGCCGCCGGTGACCTGGCGGGCAGCGCCTTGTTGGCCCGGTGATCGATACCGACACCCGGGCCCGGCGGGTGGGAACCGGCCCCGACTTGCCGGCCGGGGCCCGTTGCGACGTCCCGGTCCATACCGAGCCCGTGGTGGACGAGGTGGTGCAGCGGGTCCTGGAGCGGCGGCCGGACGGCTCTCCCTCCCGGGTCGCCTACCGTGGTGACCTCGTCGTCCGGGTCACCAACACGGACTCCGGCGCCTTCTACGACGCCGATGTCAGTGGCAGCGCGATCGTCGACCACCACGCGGACGGTTCGCAGAAGTGGTACGTCGTCGGCCCGGTGCTCGCGGGCGTAGGATACGTCCAGACCCACCGTCAGCCCCTGCCGCCACCATCGGCGCCGTCCGCTGGCCCTCCTCGAGGCTCGCCGCGGATTCGCCCGCCCTCCGGCCGCGCCTTTTCCGGCACCGACGGTTGCGCGAGCACCGGCTGCTCCGGCGCCGGCACCAATGTTGCGAGTGCCCGCTGGAGATACGCGATGTGCTCGCCCCTGGCCACAGCTACTCCCGCAGGTGCTCGGCCTGGGCCTCGGCCAGAGCGTGTTCCTGCCGGAAGGGGTTGTTGGTCAGAAGCGGAACATCTCGGCGAACCGACCGAGAAGGGCGGGGTCACCTTCTGCGCGCACGCTGCCGTCAGCAAGTACTTCGCCAGGGGTCTTGCTGCCGCTCATCAGCTCGCGGATCGGGTGGCCGGACAGGCGCTCGACGATGAGGTCGGGGGCAGGATGTGCGCCGAAGCCGACGTTCAGTGCACCGTTGGTGATGTGGAGGCGGATGGTGAACTCGCCCATGCGGACCTCGTAACCGGCGGTGGTGCCCTGTGCCGTTTCGGGCCGGAAGGCGGTGCGGAAGGACATGGCCACCGCGTCGGCGGTGATGGCTTCGCCGGGACGGGGCTCGGCCATCGTGTGGGCTCCCCAGCGGCCCAGCGCGATGAGGGCCGGTTCGAGGTCCCGCCCGTAGTCGGTGAGTTCGTAGACGACCGCGCGCTCGGGGTGCGGCAGTGCACGGCGGGTGGCCAGGCCTGCCTCTTCGAGTTGCTTGAGACGGGTCGACAGGATGTTGGTGGGGATGGCAGGCAGGCCCTTGCGTAGGTCCGTGTAGCGCTGGGGTCCGCTGAGCAGGTTGCGGACGATCAGCACGGCCCATCGTTCGCCGATCATCTCCATCGCGCGGGCCAGGCCGCAGAACTGTCCGTACTCGCGAGTCGCCATGATGCAAATTCTAGCCCACGATTCGGTTGACAAAGTACGCTTGCAAAAGACAAGCTCACTTCTCATTCGACTGCGGCCGAGTTTCGCAGGCAACTCTTCCGAGGAGTGATCGCATGACCGCTGGACGCAGGATCGTGGCAGGGCTGTTCGTCTCGATGGACGGCGTGGTGGAGGCTCCGGAGAAGTGGGGCATGCCCTACAACACCGGCGAGACGGCCGAGGCCCTGACCCGGCTATTCGACGACGCCGACACCGCACTGCTGGGCCGCAGCACCTATCAGATGTGGAGCTCGTTCTTCCCGCACATGACCAACGACCAGATACCCACCGCCGACTGGCTGAACGCCGCACCCAAGTACGTCGTCTCCTCCACCCTCACCGAAGTCGGCCAGTGGAAGGGCAGCCACCTGATCACAGGCGACGACATCGCCGACCAGATCCGGGCCCTCAAGCAGCAGCCCGGCGACAACATCAACGTCGGCGGCAGCATCACCCTCGTCCAGTGGCTCATGCAGAACAGCCTGCTGGACGACCTCTACCTGCAGATCGCCCCCGTCATCGCCGGCACCGGCCGCACCCTCGCCGACGGCGACCAGATCCCCATGAACCTGGCCGCCACGCGCGCCTTCGCCAACGGCGTCATCGAAACCCACTACACCCCCGCCTCGCGCTGACCCCGCCTGCCCGCCCCCTCTGCCCACGACCAGGAGAGACCTCCACATGTCCAAGACGCTCGCTCTCGACGTGCCCCCGGCCCGTCCCGTGTCACGGCTCCTGTCGGCCGCCGGCATCGCGGCAGGCCCGCTCTTCCTCGCAGCGGGCCTGACCCAGGGCCTGACCCGGGACGGGTTCGACTTCACCCGCAACGCCCTCAGCCAGCTCAGCCTCGGCGCCCTCGGCTGGATCCAGGTCACCGTCTTCCTGCTCACCGGCCTGCTCGTCATCACCGGTGCGATCGCGATACGGCAGGCCCTGCGCGATGCGCCAGGCAGCACCTGGGCGCCCCGGCTGCTCTGCGCGTTCGGCGCCTCGTTCCTACTCGCCGGGATCTTCCCCGCCGACCCCGGGGCCGGGTTCCCCGCTGGTGCCCCCGAGGACCGGGTCACCTCGCTGAGCGCACACGGCACCATCCACATGCTCAGCGGCGCGGTCGGCTACCTCGCGCTGTGCGCCGCATTCCTCGTGCTCGCCCGGCACTTCGCCGCCCTCCGACAGCGTGGCTGGACACTCTTTGCCCGCCTCACGCCCGTGGGTGTCCTCACCGGATTCGCCGCCTCCGCCACCACCGTGATGGCCTTTACCGCCGGAGCAGGGCTCGGCCTGCTCGGGCTCAGCGCCGTCACCGCCCGCCTGACCTACCCGGCACGGCAATAGCAGCCCTGCTCTGGCGCTCGCAGTACCCGCACCCATCCCACCTATCGCATGGCGTGATGCTCGGGGCCGGAATCAGAGATGGCCTCACGCACCGTCAGCCTGCCTTGCACAGTCGCGCACGAATCACGCCGACAATCATAGAAGCGGGCCGGTCCCTGGACGGTGCGGTCGGGACGCTGGTCGACCTGGCTCTGGCACCTGAGCACCGACGCGGACACGGCGCGCTGTACGGAGGACCCAACCAGGGACGAATCGAGGTCGTCCGGCTCCGCCGGGCCCTGGCCTCGGTGCCACTGCCGAGGCCAGCGGACGCCGACTGCTCCTGGAACACGGACTCGATCAGGGCCCATTCGTCATCCCAGGTGTCAGAGGCATAGCAGCGTTGCCGTGGCAACGTCGAGCTAACGCCATTGCCCTGCCCGTATGCGTTTGGCAAGATCACCCGGGGCCGGTGACCATATGCGCCGGCCATGACGCACGACCGGCGGCCCCTGGCGCCCCGGCCGTCCCCCCAAACCATCGGTTGCCCCGCCAACGCGTCGCCGACCGGTGCCCTCACGCCTGAAAGCTGTGTGAATGACCTCTCCTAGCAGCACTGCTCCTCGCTTGTCCGCCGTCTCGGACTCCGTCTCGGAGCTCGATCAAGTTCTTGCCCTCACCTCTCGTGAACCAGTGTGGCGCCTGCCTGCCGACGCCTACCGGGAGGAGGCCGCCCGGCAGCAGTACCGTCCGGAGTGGACCTGGGCCGCCTGGAGCCCCGACGGCCGCGTGCTGGCCCGTGCCCTGTGGTGGGGGCAGAGCGACAGCGCCCACCCGGTCGCACTCGACTGCCTCGCGATAGCCGACGACGTACCCAGTGCCGAGAGGGCCGCCCTGGGCGCCACGCTCCTGGACGCAGGGCATCGGGCTTTCCGCGAGGTGGACGCCCAGGCCCCGCCGCTGTACAACCTCATGCGACTGCCCGGCGCGTGGCGGGACGATCCTGAATACATCGCCGCCGTGACCTGGCGCCAGGAAGCCGCCCGCCGGGCCGGACTGACAGTTGAGGTGGAACGCCTGCAATTCGAGTGGACACCCGAGGCGCCGCTGCCCGCCGAACCCGAGCGACTCGTGTTCTCCCCGGAACCCGACGACGACGTCTTCCTCGCTGCGATGCTGCGAGTGGCGGAGGGCACACTCGACGCCCACACCCTGGAGGGCGAGGCGGCCAATGGCCGTGAGGCCACCGCACGCGAGAGCCTGCAGTTCTACCTCGACCGGCCCGGCAAGCGGGAATGGTGGCGTCTCGCGCACACTCCGGACGGCACCCTGGCCGGCCTCGCGATCCCGTCGGCCACCCCGTACAACCGCAACGTCGGCTATCTCGGCGTCGTCCCCGAACTGCGCGGCCGCGGCTACGTGTCCGAGATCCTCGCGGCCATCACCCGCTTCCAGGCCGCGGACGGTGCCGAACGCATCACCGCCACGACGGACCTCGGCAACCAACCGATGGCAGCGGCGTTCACCCGCGCCGGATACCGCAACACGGAAACCCGGCTCATCTTCTCCGCACCGATGGACTAGACGTCCGCCCGCCGTCCGTGAGCCATTTGCTTCGCCTCTGAGAAGACTGGCTGCGGACACTCCTTTCGGTGGCAAGGTGTTCCACGTCGGACGTGACTTCCTCCGCTCGATCCGCAGAGGAAGCTCACGTCCGACATGGCGGGTGTCTTTCAGATGGAAGCCGAAGTAGGGCTGGTCGGACCAGAATCCGTCCATGAGGGACGGCGCGTAGGTCGCCTGCTCGCGCACGTCGGCCAGCGCGGACTTCGAGTCGACGTCGAAGACGAAGGAGCCACCGCTGTCGAGATGTGCGCGGACCGTGCGCAGGAGGGCACGTCGCCCGTCCGGGGTCAGCGCGCAGTAGTCGCGCATCACCATGATGATCAGGTCGTACCGTGCGTCGTCCTGATACGAAAGGTAGTCCTGCTTCAGGTAGCGGACGGACAGTTCCTCCGTGCGGGCGAGTGACCTGGCGTGATCGAGCGAGCGCGAGGACAGATCCAGCCCGGTGACGTCCGCCCCGGTGCTGGCGAGGCGGGTGGTGTAGAGGCCCGGGCCGCACCCGAAATCGGCGACGCGTAGACCCGCCCGGACATCGAAGCGGCTGATGATCCAGGCGACGACCTTTTCGAGGTACTCCTCCCGGTAGGAAGAGAGGTCGACGCGCGGGTCCAGGTGCGCGGCGAGCATGCGCGCGGAGATGTGGGCGTCGGTCCACAGGTCCGGGGTCGTGACCTGCGAGTAGACGGCGGGACGGGCGTTGAGTGACGACAGCTCTTCGAACAGGGGTGTACTTCCACAGTTCTCTCGAAGTGATGGGAGACCGCCATCTCAAGCGCACGGCAGCGACGACGCCCGTACCGGTTCGGAGGGGTCGAGAACGTTCGCTGAAGGAGCTCGTCATCAAGAACGGTGAGAGCGCCCTGCCTGGCACCAGACATGCCGATCCATGCAGTCCGGGCCTGCAGATGCCGGTGTCGGACATCGCGAAGGGGCCGACGAACGGCTGTGGCATGAGGGACTTCAGGCTTACTGGCGCATGCCGGTAACGCTAGACACGACCCTGCCGCCGCGCAAACGACATTCGGCACCCCCACCCCGGGCCGCCGTCCACACCCGGCATCTCCCGGCCTAACCAGGGCCGTTATCGGCGGGACAGCCCCGGGGCGCCAGCTTGGTCCGCCTCGCGTCGCATACACGTCTACGTTCGTGATTCGTCCCCGCTGACCTACGAATACCGCAGCCTCGGAATACGTACCTGGTACCAGCTCTCCGTATCGACGCCACCGACGCCGACGTTCCGCGGTTCGGCGAGTCGTGAACGCCGGTGGTTACAGCCGCACGCGCCGCCCATGACCGGTTCTTGGGCGTGGCAACTGCCAATCTCACGGGCAGCTGACCCGCCCACTCAGTTCCCCGGTGCGGGCCCGCAGCCACCACCGGCTGCTGGCCCGCACTCATGCCCGACCTGGCAGACGGCGACGCCAAGGGCGGACCGGGGTCAGGGGGCGGTGGTGGTGGGGAGGTGGGGTAGGGCTTCGGACCAGGTGGTGCGCAGGTGGTCGATGTCGGCATCGGTGAGCTGGCCGTTGGCCTGTCCGACGCGTTCGGCGGCCTCTTCGTAGGCGGCGACGGCCTTCAGGGAGTCGATCTGGTCCGAGGAGAGCTTGCTGCTGGTGGCGAGCATCGTGTGCTCGGCGACGGCTGAACCGAAGCCGGGTACGTGGACGGGGGCGAGCATGCGGCGAACAACTGGCCGCTGCGGTGGGCGCACTGCGTGAGTTCGGGCGCGTCGTCCGGATCGCACCATCAGCCGCTGCAACACCCCGGACGCGCTCCCGCCGCACTTCAACTACTCGGACATCGTGGAGAAGAGCCTCTGCATGGAGGGCTTCCTGGTCAGCAACTACCGCGACCTGCAGGACGAGCTGTTCGAGTTCGCGGTTCCCCATCTGCAGAGCGGCCCGCTAGCGCTGGACCAGACGGTGGTGGACGGGTTCGAGCACATCGTGGACGCATTCCTGGGCATGTTGCACGGCAAGAACACCGGAAAGATCATCGTGCGGGACCACACGTAGGCTGGTCCGGTCGTTGCACGCGTGCCGCATCGATGGGTCGTGCGGCTTGGGCGTCGGAGCAATCCGGGCACGGGGGCAGTTGTCGACCTGGCTCAGATGCCGGGCCCCGGGCTCCGGCTGCCCCCGGCGGTGTTATCGGTGCCGGTCTCCGTCGGTGGCGCTTCGACGGGGAAGAGGATCGGGCTGATCAGGTACTGCGTGCGCTCGGGTGATGGCTCGTTGGCCATGTGGGGGGCGATAGCCTCCCGCATTCCGTCGATCATCCCGTGCAGTTCCCCAGGGCTGAGCCAGACGGCATGCTGCCGGTAGCCGACCAGGTCGGCTACCGGGTCGGCCGTGTCGCGGTCTAGATACGCGGTGAATTCGGCAGTCAGGACCGCCAGAGCGGCGGCGAATGCACTGCGATGGTCGTCGAGCGAGAGCGAATTGACCGTGTCCGTATTGATCCCCGCGCGGTCGCGGCGCAGCCGGTAGCGGCGCTCGACGGCGCCGCGCACGCGCCGCTCCAGGGCGACTTCCAGGACTCCGCCGGCTGCGAGCAGGTCGACGTGCCGGTAGACCGTGGCCTTCGAGACGTCCCGGATGCGGTCGCACAGGTCGGCAGTGGTCAGCTCCCTGCCGCCGCGCATCGCATGAACCACTCGCAACCGCACCGGATGGGCCAAGAGTTCGAAGGAATCCATCCCGCAATGATCTCACATCATGCTACCTTTCGCATTCATTGAGAAAGGTTGTGATGGGATGCCCGACGGCGCTGCGACAGAGGCCACGGCCGGCTCAGAACTCGCTTGGATGCCACCGGCCTATGCCGAGCCCGGCCGCTTGAGCGAGCACGGGGTCACCGTCGGCACCGGCCCACTCGCGGTGTCAGGCACGGTGAGCGTCCCCCGCGGGCAGGCTCCCGGCCCCGGCGTGGTGCTGCTCGCCGGTGGTGGACCGTTCGACCGCGACGAGACCAGCGGGCCGAACAAACCGCTCAAGGACCTGGCCTGGGGGCTCGCCAGCCGCGGGGCAACGGTGCTGCGCTTTGACAAGGCGACCTACGCACACCCCGAGGCTGCCGCGGCATCGAACCTGACGATGACGCAGGAATACGTGCCGCATGCCGTCGACGCGGTCGGCCTGCTGCGTAGCCACCGCTCGGTGGACCCCGAGCGGGTCTTCGTCCTCGGCCACAGCATGGGTGGCAAGGTCGCCCCCGCCGTCGCCGTCGCCGCACCCACGGTGGCGGGCCTGGTGATCATGGCCGGTGACACGCAGCCTATGCACCACGCCGCTGTCCGCGTCGTCAGCTACCTCGCCACCGTGCTCCCCGACCAGGTCCCACCCGCGGTCATCGAGACCTTCCAGCGGCAGGCTGCCCTGGTCGACAGTGCGGAGCTCACGCCTTCGACCCCCGCAGCGGATCTGCCGTTCGGCCTGTCCGCGCCGTACTGGCTCGAACTGCGTGACTACGACCCGGTCGCGATCGCAGCCAAACTCAGCAAGCCGATGCTCATCCTCCAAGGAGGACGCGACTACCAGGTCACCGTCGCCAACGACCTCGTGCGATGGCGGACGGGCCTGGCCGGCCGCCCGGAAGCCGACATCCGGGTCTACGGAGCCGACAACCACCTGTTCTTCCCCGGCGCAGGACCATCCACCCCCGCCGAATACGGCACTCCACAGCACGTCGACCCCGCCGTCATCGCCGACATCGCCCATTGGCTCAATCACGGCCGGAGATGAGCGTTCGCGCCGCCTGTGCGCCAGTGGTGTGCGGAGGCGATGCCCTGAACTCGGCGACAAGGTCACCTCGGCGCGGAGGGACCGGTGACCAGGCCGACGGCTAGACCGCGGGCAGCCCTGCTCCGGCTGCGAGACCCCCACCTCCGGCGCCCCGACGACGGCTACCGTGGCGATACGACCACTGGAGGATCTAATGCTTGGGTTCTAACGATCCTCGCAACACCCGCGATCTGTGGGAGTTGCGAGGGCCGTGGTCGTTGGACGCGATGATGTTGCGAGGCTGAGGGAGCGTTTCCTTGCCCGGCTCTCTACTTCTGCGACCCCGCCTCGCCCTGGCAGCGCGGCTCGAGCGAGAACACGAACGAGCTGCTGCGGCAGTACTTCCCGAAGGGCACCGACCTGAGCGTCCACAGTCCCGAAGACCTTGAACACGTCGCCCAGGAACTCAACGGCCGCCCACGCAAGACGCTCGGCTAGGATACCCCAGCCGAGCGTCCACGTGATCTACTCACCACCTAGAACAGACGGTGCTGCGACGCCCCCTTAAACCCAAGATCGGTGAGAGCCTCCTGCTGCGTCACGGCAGGCCCGACGGCCATCCAGGCCCGGTATGGGCGGCCGCTTGCCATCGAGGCGGCGTCATTCGCCGTCACCTGCAACGCACTCTCCATCGTCCTGGTCACCTGCCCCTGACCCTCACTACGGGCCCTGCCGTCCCGCACACCCTTGTGCCGCCACACCCGGCCGGCTTCAAGCCCGGCGGGTGCGGCAGTCCACCGGTTCGAGCCGGGCGCCAGCCGGTCCATGTGACAGAGGGCTGCCCAGCCAGTCGGCTGGGCAGCCCTCCGGCGGGAAGAGCGTGATCAGTTCGCCCGGACCCTGCCGTGGCCGACCGAGCCAGTACCCGGGTGGAAGGCGGACAATCAGCTGAACCGCGACCAAGGAAGTGCTGCGAGAGCACTTCGCGGGAAGCCGCGAGCGACGGAGCACCCGCCGGCGCCCAGCTCCCAACTCCACGAATGCCAATGGGCGCCAATCAGAATGCCGCGTCACGAACCTCTGTGGGGAGAACACCTAGTCCATCGGCTGCGTCGGCTCGGCCACCTCGTCAGCCGAGCCGGCCTGTTCGCCGCCGAACACCTCATTGACGAGCCTCTCCATCGCCTTCAGGAACGCCCCGGCCAGGGACATCGAGGCGTCGTCCACATAGTTGAGCGAGGCGGTGAGAGTCTTGCTGCCGTCGGTCGTGCTGTACATCAGCGCCGCGTGGCCCGCGGTGCCGCCGTTGTGGAAGAGGAGGGTGCCGCCGTTGGGGCCCGTGTCCTGCACGCGCAGCCCCAGGCCGAAGCCGCTCTTGGGATGCGGCGTGCGCATCTCGGCCAGCAGCCCGGCCGGCAGGAGCTTGCCGCCCGCCAGTGCGGAGATGAAGGTGTGGAGGTCCTGGGTGGTGGAGATCATGTCTCCGCCGGCGGAGATCCAGGAGGGGTTCTGGCGGGTGATGTCGACCGTCTTCTGCTGCCCGGCTTCCTCGTACCGGTAGTAGGCATGGGCGTGCGGCTCGGGGATCTCCGGCGAGGTGTACGGCGTCACGGTGTCCGACATTCCGAGCGGCCCCAGGATCCGCTCCTGCGTCTCCTCGGCACACGAGCGGCCGGTGACCTTCTCGATCAGCAGCCTGGCCAGAACGTAGTTGGTGTTGGAGTAGCTCCAGTCCGTCCCCGGCTCGAATCGGGCCGGCTTGGACAACGCCAGCCGTACCAGCTCTTCCGGCGGGTAGGTCTTGAACCGGTTGTCCACCCACTCCTGGCCCGAGATGGTGGAGGGGATCCCTGCTACGACCGCCCCGTCCTCGAAGAGCTCGCCGGTGAAGTTGAACACCCCGCTGGTGTGCTGCAACAGCATCCGCACCGTTATCCGCTGATCAAGCCCGAACTCGGGGAGGTAGTCGGCCGCCGCAGTGTCCAGTTCGATCTTGCCTTCGGCCACCAGTTGCAGCACCAGGGTCGCGGTGAAGGTCTTGGTGTTGCTACCGATCCGGACGTACCCGTTGACCGGCGGCTTGGCAACCTCGTCTAGCTCGGCCACCCCCGCACTGCCGACCCACTCGCCCCGCTCATCGTTCACGCGCAGCGACACCCCGGCAATACCGGAATCCACGATCTCCTGGATGGCCTTCTGCAGCTCCGGGCGATCCTGTCCGGCAGCGGAGTTCTCTGTGGTGTGGAGGGACTCGCTCATGGTCATTCCTCAATCTCGCGACAGTTGGCCTGGCGGCTACCGGCCCCTTCGAGGCGGCCTTGCGATGAGCGTGCACCCTGACCCAAGGTCAAGGTCAACCTCCATCGCGACCATGGGCTGACCGGCACCGGTCATTGCGCGCTACCCTCGCCCCTGTGATCGCCTGCAACCCGCCCCCCGAGACCGCGGCCGGCCACGATCTGGAGGTGTGCTGAACCGATGACGAACGGGCTCACGATCGGTCAGGCGGCGGCGTTCGTCAGCGTCACGATCAAGACGGTGCGGCACTATCACCGGCTCGGCCTGGTCGCCGAGCCGGACCGTGACGGTTCCGGCTACCGGCGGTACGGGTCGGCCGACCTGCTCCGGCTGATCCAGGTCAGGACCCTGGCCGGGGCCGGCGTACCGCTCGCCGAGATCGGCGACCTGCTCGACGCCGATCCCGAGCGGTTCGCCGCTGCCCTGGACGACGTCCATCGCCGACTCACCGAACGGATCGAGGACCTGACCGCACGCCGCGACACGCTGCACCGGCTCGACCACAGCGACCGGGCCCTGCTGCCCGACCGGGCCTGCGCGATCTTGGACCGACTCACCCAGCTCGGCTTCAGCACCGACTACATGGCCGTGCAACGCGAGGGACTGGTGCTGGCCCGGGCACTGATTCCGGAGATCTTCGACAGCTTCCTGACACACCTCGAGCACTCGCTCGGCGACCCCGAGTTCATCGCGCTGACCAAGCGCAGCTGGGACGCCAGATCCTGGGATCCCGACGACCCACGGATCGACGGGCTCGCCTCCGAGGTGGCCGCCAATCTGCTGACCAACCGTGCGCTGCAGACGATGCCGACCGGGTTTCAGAGCCAGTCAGACGCCGCCGCCCGGTACGGACTGGTCAACCACCACCGGGAAGACCAGGGGCCCTCCATCGCCCGGTTGAACGCCCTGGTCGAAAGGAACCTGCGCGCGGCCGGCATCCACATCCCTCATCAGTAACGCCCTCTCAGGAGAAAGCCGCGGCCGCAGACTGGACGTGTGCCTCCGATGCCGCCCTGCAACGCCGCGCGACCGCCGACCGCAACGCCCGGGTTCGGGCGCGAAGCCGAAGTCCGGGGTCTTCGTCGTAACGCGGTGGGCTCAGCCGTGGTGTCACCGCGCGGCGGGGCCTTCCTGCTGAACGGACCGCACCCGCCCTGGTCGGTGAGGGCCGGGGCGGGCGCGGTGTGGTGTCGGATGGGCGGCAGGTGGTGTGCGGCGCCGGTGCCGGGTTACGCGCGGTGGAGTTTCCAGTCCGCGACGTTCTGGGCCCGGTTGTAGTAGGCGTTGGTGCACACGTCGTACTTCCCGCCGGAAGGTCCGCCTCCGTTCGTCTCCAGGAAGCCGCCGTTGTCGCCGTAGGTGTTCCACAGGTGGATCACGTCGCCGGTGCGGACCTGCTGGTCACCGGGAGCGGACGCCTGGGCGAAAAGGCGCCAGCGGCCGGTGCCGGGGGCGCGGTCCTGGTCCTTGGACGTCGCGACGTTGTACTTGCCGCCGACGTTCTTCTGGTCGGCGCTCGCGTGCCCGTTGGTGTCGAGGTAGCCGCCGTCGCCGCCGTACAGGTTCCGCAGGTAGACCAGGTCCCCGCTGACCACGTTGACACCCACGGCCTTGCCGGCGGCGGAGAGGACCTCCCAGGTTCCCGTGCCCTGGCCCCGCGTGGGCGAGTCCGCTGTGGACACCGCGTACTTCGCCCCGCCGTCGGTGCTGTGGCCGTTGGTGTCCAGGTATCCGCCCGCCCAGCTGTTGTAGCCGTTCTGCAGGTGGACCTTGTCCCCGTACTTCAGCTCGTTCGCCACGCTTCTCCCTTGGTCGACGGAAGGCATGCGGACGGCTCCCGCCCCCGATGGCCAGGTCATTCCCTCCGCAGCGATCCGAGTGTCACAGGCCCTCCACCTGCCTTGACCTGCTCTGGAGGCCAAACCGCCCGGGCGGGGGGCGCGCAAAGCGCGACCGGCCTCACAAGCACCTTTGATGGAGCCGTCCTTGTTGAGCCGGAGCGCCCGCGGTTCTGATGTTTCGCGGGGCCCCGGCGAGTGGGACCGCGAATCGTTCCTGCGGTGAATGTCGACGCCCGTGCGGGTGAGAGATCGCTCCCGGGCAACCCGCAGGAGTGGCACGGCCGGTAGAACGCGGGGGTGATCAAGAACTTGTTGCGCGGCTTCGGCGCGCTCTCCCTCGCTCTCGTTCCGCTGGTCGTTTCCGCTCCGGCACAGGCCGCCCAGGCTCCTCAGGGCCTTCGGGCTGCTGAGGTGACCACGCTCGCCGACGCCGTCGGCCTGGTCACGGTCGTCGATGAGGACCGCACCGGGTAAACCCGTTCGTCCTTCAAGCACTGGAACTCCGGGGATCTGGCCGATGGGTGCAACACCCGTAACGAGGGCCTGCTCACGGAAGGGACCACGGCGCCGACCGTGGCTTCCGGGTGCAAGCTGACCGGCGGCAGCTGGCTGTCGTACTACGACGGCCAGGAGGTCACCGACCCCGGCGCCCTGGACATCCACCACATGGTTCCGCTCGCAGAGGCATGGGACTCCAAATAGGCGGAGTTGCTTCGGGTGCATCAAAGTGGGGCCAGCTGGGCACGGTCCTGACCTGGTCGAAGACCTGCGGGCAGTAGCTCGTTCAGGTGACGCCGAGGCGTCTGGCCTCGTGTGATGGACAGTAAAAGCCACGATGTTGCATCGAGTGCAACCGTGGGGGTGGCCGTGCGGACTATCGATGTGCCGGGTGCGATTCAGCTGGTCGTGCCAGGAAATGTGCGGGCGTTGGATCCGGGCCCGGCGATGTTCGGGGCGATGCTGCGGGGCTGGGAGCAACAGCAACAGAGCCGGCTGCTGGCCAGGAAGACGATCGATGACTGGCTGAGCCTGGTGCGCCGGTTCGCACTGTTCACCGCGACGTATCCATGGGAGTGGACGCCGGAGGACGTGGATGCCTACTTCTCGCACCAACTGTCGCTGGACCCGCCGTTGGCCCACTCCACGGTTCGCGGGCAGCAGGGCGACCTGCAGATGTTCTGCGCGTTTATCACTGACGGCCGCTACGGCTGGGCCAAGGCCTGCGAGGAGGCGTTCGGGCAGTTCCCGGTACAGGTCTGCCACGGCTGGAACACCGCCGACCACGTCGCCGAGTTCGAGGGCCGGCCCGGCCGGCGGGCGTTGACCTACGACGAGTTGCAGGCGCTCTTCGACGCCGCCGACGACCGGGTCGAGCAAAAGCGCAAGCGGCGCCGCAAGGGCGTGCTGGCCGCGTGGCGCGACGCGGTGATGCTCAAGCAGGTCTACGCGTACGGCACCAGGCGCCGTGAGACGTCAATGCTGGACCTGTCGGATCTGCGGCACAACCCGCGGGCGAAGGACTACGGCCGGTTCGGCGCACTGGAGGTGCGGTTCGGCAAGGCCTCTCGCGGCAGCCCGCCCAAGCGCCGGACAGTACTCACCGTGCCGGAGGCCGACTGGATCGTCTCGGTGCTTGAGGAGTGGGTGGACGAAGTCCGGCCCGGCTTCTCACCGGGCGGGCACCCAGCGCTGTGGGTGACCGAACGGTGTGGGCGGCTTGGAGTGCGGCGTCTGGACGAGGTGTTCACGATCGTCCGCGAGCACGCTGCCCTGCCGCCGGAGCTGGACCTGCACTGCCTACGGCACACGTACATCACGCACCTGATCGAGTTCGGCTACCCGGAGCGGTTCGTCCAGGAGCAGGTCGGCCACGCCTATGCGTCGACGACGGCGTTGTACACGTGGGTGTCGGACGAGTACCGCAACCGGCTGCTGGAGGAGTCGCTGCGGCGTCGGACGGAGCGCGCGGGTGGAAAGGGACTGGGGTCGCGGTGATGAAGAGGATGGGATTCGAGTGGAACCTGCGCCGGCTGATGGCCGGGCGGGACATGTACCAGACGACGGACCTGGTGCCGCTGCTCGCGGAGTACGGAGTTCACCTGTCGCGCGAGCAGGTGTTCCGGCTGGTCACGCAGCCACCGCAGCGGCTGTCGATGGACACGCTCGCCGCGCTGTGCGGGATCCTGGACTGCTCGCCAGCGGATCTCATCCAGATCCGGGAGGTCCGCCGGCAGGTCGCGAAACCTACAGCGTCGGGCGACACGGACGGTTCGGCCGTCGCCCCGCCAGCGAGGCGGGTGCACGTCCGGCGCCCGGACGGCCTGTGACCGGCCGGTCGGCCCCGCCACCGGAGTGGACGGAACTCGCCGGCCGCATCACCGCGTTCCTCCCCGAGCTACCGGCCCCGGAGGCGGCCCGGATCGTCGCCGGCATGACACCGGCCGCCCGGACCCGGATCCGCGACCACCTTCGCCTGCATCCCGATGCCCTGGTCAGCGGGGCCTCCGACGCGCCGCGTTCGACCCAGGCACTGATCACGTCCCTTGCGGGTGCCGGAATCACCGGGGTGAAGGCGCCGTCCTGCCTGCGCTGTGGACGTGTGCGGCCGCTGCGACGGGCGGTGCCGGGCGGGCGGGTCTGCCTCGGGTGCGAGGGCGTGCTCGCCGCCCGCGGCAACACCGGTCCCTGCTGCGTGTGCGGAGAGACCCGGCCCCGGCCCTCCAACCAGCGGTGCGCGAGCTGCCAGCGCGCCCACATCTCCGCCACCAGGTCGTGCTCGACGTGCGGCAAGCCAGCGGCCCTGGACCCGTGTACGAGTTGCCGACCGCGCCCACCCGCCCGGTGCGCGTTGTGCGAGACGAATGCTCCCGTCTGCGCGCGTTGGCCGCTCGGCCCGGTCTGCAAGCCCTGCTACCGCGAGGCCCGCACTCACCCCGGCACATGCCCGGTCTGCCAAAACGAGCGGGTGCTGATCGCCTTCACGGACGGCCGCCGCCGGGTCTGCGGCCCGTGCACGGGCCACGGCGACCCGTACGCGTGCCCGCGGTGCGCGAGCCCGCGTTCCTACACGGTCCGAGGGCTGTGCGACCGCTGCACCCTCCAGGACGAACTCGACGCCGTTCTCGGCCCGGCGGCCGAAGCACCGGACGGCCAGTACGCACGGATGCGCACGGCGCTCGCCGAGTGCGATCAACCGCGGACGGCGCTGAACTGGATCCGCAACTCCTACTCCGGCCGGCTCCTGGCCGGCCTCGCCTTCACCGGACGGCCGCTGACCCACGACGACCTGGAGACGCTGGCCCGCAGCGGGACACGCGGCGACGCACAGACCATCGACTACCTGCGCGAGGTCCTCGTCGCCTATCAGGCCCTGCCCGAACGCGACGAGCTTCCCGCCCGGATCGAGCGCCACCTTGCCCGGGTCGTGGAGCGCCGTCCCGAACACGCCCTGCTCCTTCGCCCCTACGTCCGCTGGTCACTGCTGCCCCGGGCGCGCAGGGCGCGCGCACCGTCGGGCCGGCCTCAAGCACCGCATTCGCTGGGCCTACACCCGGATCAACCTGGCCGCCGCGTTCCTTACCGCCATGCGGGAGCGGGGTCTGGCACTCGCCGACGTCACCCAGCACGAGGTCGATGCATGGCTCGCCAGCGGCCCCGGCACCCACTACGAGGTCCGCGACTTCGTGGTCTGGGCCGCCCGCCGCGGCCACAGCCGCGACCTGCTCGTCCCCCACCGCCCGAAGGCCGACCCCGAGGGCCTCGATGAGGACTCCCACTGGGAGCTCCTCCAGCAGTGCCTCACCGACACCGCGTTGCCCCTGGAGGTCCGCGCCGCCGGAACCGTCCTACTCCTGTTTGGCCAGCACGTCACCCGCATTGCCGCCTTGCCCGCCGACGCGCTGGCCACCGTCGACGGTCACACCGTCCTCATCCTGGACCGCACCCCCATCCGGCTGCCCGAACCCCTCGCCCTCCTTCTCACCAAGCTCACCCGGCAGGAGTTGCCCGGCGGCTGGGCCGCGAACATCCCACGCCGATGGCTCTTCCCCGGCACCCGGCCCGGCCGACACCTCTCGTCCACCGTTCTTGCCCGGCGCCTGACCGCTCACCACATCCCCGTTCGTCCGGCCCGCACCACCGCACTGGTCCAACTCGCCCAGGACCTGCCGCCCGCGATCCTCGCCCCCATGCTTGGCCTCCACGTCATCACTGCCCAGCAATGGCGCCGACGCGCCGCCACCGACTGGACCGCCTACCTTGAAGCCCGCCGAGGCGAGCCAGTCGGCCGACAGGCCACCCGGGAAGCAGATTCTCGCCGAGCCGCACTCGACGGAGGGCCACAGCAGAGCGAGGTTCCCGCACCAGGTGGTGTCAGTGACGTGCCCTAGCGTGTCCTCGTGAATGTAGATGATCTTCGGTGGCAGTTGAGCAACCACGGCGGTGTCCCGCCGCGGCTCGTGGACGAGATCCTCGAACGCGGCGGCCTGGAGGCCCTGGTGGAGGCGACACGGGTGCGCGAGGACTGGTTCTGCGTCGCGGGTGCGGTGCGGGGACTGTGCGCGGCAGGGGAGTTCGGGCAGGCCTGGGCGGTGGTGGAGCCCTTCGCAGCTACCGGATGGCAGCCGGCGGTGCGGACGGGCGCCGACGTCCTGTGGCGGTGGGGCCGCGTCGACCAGGCGCTGGAACTGGCACGCCCCGCGGAGCCGCAGGAGCATGCGTTCGACACTTGGCGGGACTACGCCGAGATGCTCGTGCGTGCTGGGCAACTGGACGATGCGATCGGTGTACTCGGCCCACACCTACGCGACCCGCGGGCGCTGGATGCCTTGGTGGAGATGACCGCCGGCCTCGGATGTGACGAGCGGGTGTTGGAGCTGCTGGATCCGATCGCCGAGGACTTCCGGCGTGACCCGGAGCAGGACGACCTCCGCGCCCTGTGGGCCGTCCTGCCCGCACAGGCCCGGGTCCTGGAGCGCGCAGGACGGACGGACCAGGCAATCCAGCTGCTCGGCGCGGACGTGGCCGCCCGCCGGTACGGGGTGCTGAACACCGTCGAGTTCTACGCTGAGCTGCTGGCCCGATGCGGCCGGATCGAGGAGCTCGGCAAGCTTGCCGACACCCACAGGCACTCCGCTGTACATCCATACGTGAGGGCCCTGGAGAGCCTGGGGCGAACCGAAGAGGCGGAGGCGTACCTACGCGGCCTGATCGCGGCCGGGCTTCCAGGCTGGTACGAGAGCATGCTGATGGAACTACTCATTCGCCAGGGCAGGTTCGACGACGCCATCAAGGCGGTAGAGCACACGTTCGACGACCTCTACGACAGCAACCTCCTCCAGGGGGCCCTGATCCTCCTTGCTGATCAGGCTCAACACGACAAGGCGATCGGACTCACGCAGGGACGCAGCCCCGAGTTCCTCGCGGAGAACGAGGCGTACTGGCTCCGCTCCAACCGGTGGTGGCTGATGGGAGAGGCGGGACGCGCCCGGGAAGCGATCGCGGAGATCGAGGCTCTACCGACCGATGAGGTCGAGGACCGCGAAGTGACCATCGCGTGGCTGCTCGCCCAGGACGCGCGCGTCGAGGAGGCCATCACCCTCCTGCACTCACTGCCCGGCAAAAGGGCCGCAACCGACCTGGCCGAACTGCTGATCCGCCAAGGTCGCTTCACGGAAGCCATTACCGCCATCCCCGATGTAGCCACCCAGCGGGAGGAGGAACGAGGACCCCGGGCAAAGCAGCACGAATCCGCCTCCCCCGACAACGGCCACGTGTACGACGACCCATGGGCAGCCCCGAATACCGCACCTCTGGAATGACGCTCCCCGCCAGTCGGTGCCTCGGCCTGGACCGCGGCCCGGCGTGAGGCGTACGCGAACGACCAGGGAGCGGCGACGTCGCTGGTCGCGGTGACCGCTCGCACGAACCGTCAGAAGTCGGATCAGGACCCGGCCGAGTGGATCCCGCCGGCGCCGGAGGCGCAGTGCCGGTACGTGGGGGAGTGGGTGTCCACCAAGCTCCGCTGGCAGCTGGCCGCCGATGCCGCGGAGCTCGAGGCGCTGAAGGCGTTCGCCGAGGGCCCCTGCGAGGACAGCATCGTCGCCTACACCCCCGCCCCGTAGCCAAGACTTGTGGATCGGCAGTTGCTCAGCTTCGATTTGATCGGAGCCTGGTGAGTCCTCCGGGCGCCGAGAGTTCGTCATTGAGGAGCTTGGCGGCGGTCGACGAGGTGACGAGCAGGAGTACCGACACGTCGGGGTGCTCGTCGTCGTAGAGATCGTCTTCCCCGTCGTCGCCGGGAATGGCGGTCGGCTGGACCTGGACGCGGGTCGTGTCGGCGAGGGTGGCCAGGAAGTAGACGCCGAGGTAGTCGCTCTCGCGTTCGGTGAAGGTCACGTCGAGTCGGTCGGTGAGCAGGCCGGCCAACTCCTTGGCTGTGTAGGAGTTCGTGCCGTAGGTGTCGGAGACGGTCATCTGGGCATTCTTCCTCAGGCTGCGTGGCTCTCGGTGCGTTCGACCAGGATGCTGTTCTCGAACCGGGCCCCGGCCCGGTCGAGTGGGACTAGGTGGGCTCCGGTGATCGCCCGCCAGCGGGTTTGGCCCCTGCTCGCCTACCGTATGGTCCACACCGCCAACAGCGCGGATGGCGATGCGGACCGGCGCGCCCGGCTGAGCACCCTGATCGACAGCCCCGTCTGGAGGCAGGGGCCCGTCTCCGAGGTCAGCGGCCGCCTGGTCGCTGCGACGCTCGCCGCCCTGACCTCCCCGCCCGCCGACGGCACCCCCGTGACCGGCCCCCGCGTCTTCCTGACCGCAGCCCCGCGCCCGCTCCACCACCACGACCACGGCGCCGAAGTGGGGAGCGGCTCCGGCCGTGCCGGCCGTGCCCACGCGCTGCCAGCAGTCCGCACCTGCCCGATGACAGCGATACGCCCGGTAACCGCCCGCCGCGCCTGGTCATGATCCACGCTGCGCGACTGTGGTTTCCGTGAACTGGGAGGGGCGGCGGCATCAGTTCTGACCGAGGGCAACGAATACGAGATGCGAAATCCGCATAGAGGTCTCAAGGTTCGCGAGCGGAGCTGAATTCTTCTTTCTTGCTGCACTGCTATTGGCTGAATTCGCATGGGAGAGTTTTTTTCCATGACCGGGAAGGCGATTGGACTGGTGAGCACGCCTGACTGTTTGTCAGGGTGTGTCTGGGGTTCAGGGTGGGAGGGGGGTGTCTGCTTTGAGGGGTTGGTGGGTGTGTAGTTCGTGGGTGTCTTTGCCTCGTCGGCCTCGGTATCGTCCGCGGTTGCTCAGCTGCTGCGGGAGAGTTGTGTGTGGTTTGCCGGGTAGGGGTGTGGGTGTGTTTTCTTTCGCGCGGGGCTGGGGCCGGGTGTTGGAGGATGTCTGGTCCGGCTGCAGCCTGGTTCGGCTGTAGGGGAGCGTGGAGGCCTGGCGGGCCTGGCTTGTCGGATGATCGTTGATGCGTTCCTGGCTGGTGGGTGTGACGGCTGAGACGGCGTCGTCTTGGACCACGCCGTGGGAGCCCGCCGGAGGGGCCTGCCGGCCCGGTGTTCCCACCTGTCTTCCCCGCAGGCCCTTCCCATTTTTCGATCCAGGCGACGCCCCTTGAGTCGAGGCGTACGTTCCGTCGCGGTCGGACAGCTCACGGCTGTTGAACCATCACACGCCGGCGGCGGTCTTCGCCCTTTGATTTTCTCGCCAGAAGGACGGACTGAAATCTACTGAGTGTCAATTATTTGTAGAGAGTGAATTTCCAGGTTGTGGGTCGGGGCATCTTTTTTGATGGGCTTTCAGGAATGATGGATAAGGCTCTGGTGGGGTTTCTCTGTCAGGGAGCCGGGTCGTGCTCGGCTCAAGCCGGCTGGATCCATGACCCAAAGTGGTCTAGTCCATGAGGTGGGGACGTGAGCCCGCGGGATCCCGACCGCCCGGACCACCCCGAGCCGTAGCCAGCCATTCGGCCGAAGGCCGAATCATCGGGCCGAAGGCCCGACTCCATCATCGAAGATGATGGACCACCAAGGACCGAAGGCCCCCAAAAAAGCGCGTAGCGCCCGTAGTTCAGACCCAAGAAGGGAAGGCCGAAGGCCGCCCCTTCGGGTCCGCTTCGACACCGAAGGTGACGAAGCCTCAGGGCCGAAGGCCCCACCAGGGGAGCGAAGCTCCCCGCAACCTGACGGCCCGTAGGGCCGTCGCGTCGTGTCTCCGGAGGAGACCGCGCGCAC